>CABZGO010000001.1 GCA_902525355.1 uncultured Pelagibacteraceae bacterium
CACAGAGTATGCTCCTATTAATATTTTATCTCTAAAGGCGCCTCCCAAGACAATATGCTCTCTTCTCTCTAAATCTGGAAAAGCCTCTAGCAGAGGTATCCAAAGTTTCTCCTTTAAATTTTTTAATCCTGTGAATTCATTTAATGGATAAAAACAATTCGCTTTTACGTCGCTAACGAAAGCCTCTTCTAAACTTTTATCAATTTCTTTTATACCTAAACTGATAATTTGATTTAAATAATTTCTAATTAATTTTTTGTTTTGTAAATTTTGTTCTGGTGAAAGAATTATATCTTTTACATTTGTTTTGGTTTTAAGCCCTGTATCAAATTGCTCTATTTGCATATATATTTATTTATTGGAAATATTCGTGTATCACAATATTATAATTAAAAAAATATGAATATTAGACTTGCTAAATTTCAAGATTTAACTCCAAGTACTTTGCCATTTGTTGAAGGTAAATTAGAAGGGCACAAAGAGCGAAAAAATTACTCAATATTGGGACCAGGTGTTGCAGAGGATGCAAATCAATCTATTAAAATATCAGAACCTCATGGATTTAACCTGGGTGCTGTTTCTGCAAAACCCTTAAATGGTTCTGGTCTTCATAGCCATTTAACTGCTGAAGTATTTATAATTTATTCAGGTAAATGGAGATTTTATTGGGGTTCGAAAGGTAAGGATGAAACAATATTAAGTGCAGGAGATATAATATCTATGCCAACAAATATGTTTAGAGCATTTGAAAATGTAGGAGATGAAGAAGGTTTTATTTTTGTTGTTCTTGGAGGCAATGATCCTGGAATTGTAACATGGATGCCTGAAGTTCTCGAAAGAGCAAAACAAACTGGTATGGCACTCCTAGATGACAATTCTTTAATTGATTTAAATAGTGAGCAAATTCCAAGTGGTAGAAAGTTGCTCGACCCAATATCAAACGAAGAAATTATAAAATTTAACAATTATAACCTGGAACAATTACAAAAAAATATATGCAAGGTCAGCAAAAGAATTAAGAATGAAAATAATATTGGAAACAATGTTAAAATTGCACATATTTTAGGTGAAAAATTTCAAAACAAATCAATTACACCAATAATACAACAAGATGCAGGATTTAATTTAACCACTTTTAGATCTAAAAAAGGAATAGTAGATAATTTAAAATTTGATCAGCCTACAATTTTTTTCTCACAACAAGGAAAATGGAAAATTGAAACAGAAATTTCCTCTTATGAAATAAATTATAAAGATACATTTTCAGTTCCGGTTGGATCACATGTCAGTATTCAGACAAACGGAAAACAAGATTCTATTCTCAATTGTGTGTCAAAAGTATAATGAAAGGCTTTGATAAGAAATATAAAGATTTCCCAGATTTTATTTTAAGAATTACTGAGCAGATATGGGAAGGTAAAGATGTTGAGTCCATAAGTGAATTTTATACAAAAGATATACCCGTAAGATCACCATTTGGGGTTACTTATGGAAATAAACCAGTCATCGATGCAACTTATGCAACTTTGAAGGAATTTCCAAACAGACAATTGTTAGGTGAAGATGTTATTTGGAACGGAAATGATGAAATCGGATATCACTCCTCTCATAGAATATTAAGCAAAGGTAGTCATCTGGGTGAAGGTTTTTATGGGAAACCAAGTGGAAAAGATATTTATTATAGAGTAATTGCTGATTGTGCATGTAAAAATAATCAAGTTTATGACGAGTGGATTGTCAGAGATCAAGGTGCAATGGTTAGACAGATTGGATACTCACCTAAAGAATTTGCAAAGATAATTATTGAAAGTGAAGGGGGACTTTCAAGTGCATCCAAGTTATTTAACTTTGAAACTGATAAGCATTCGAATTATGAAGCTGAGAAATATGAAAATGGATCAAAAGCAGAAAAATATTCAGAGATACTTAAGAATATATTTAATAATAACTATAAATACGAGGGATATAATAGAGCAGCCAATATTTTCTGGCCTGGTAATAAAATTGGCCATGGAAGAGAGGACATTAAGGAAAAATGGAACTCTCTAAAAAAAATATTTTCCAATATAAAGTTTAGTGTGGAACACGTAGGTTTTTTAGAGGAAAAAGGGCAAAACACAAAAATATCAATTAGATGGTTTTTAGAAGGTATACACATTAATGATAGTAAGGATTATGGTAAAGCCTCAAATAAAAAAGTCTTTATAATGGGAATTAATCATGCAGAATTTAATTCTAACTCGATTATTAGAGAATGGGTATTGTTTGATGAAATTGCTATTTGGAAACAGATTTTACTAAATCATGGTTAAAATAAGAACCACACATGTCGGGAGTTTACCTAGATCAAATGAACTCTCAAGCCTTTTAGCTTTAAAAGATAATAAGGAAACAATAAGCATAAAAAAATTTGATGAGGTTGTAAGAGATAATGTTTTAGAAGTTGTAAAAAAACAAATTAACACCGGAATAGATATTGTAAGTGACGGAGAAATGTCAAAAATAAGTTATGCTACATACATTAAAGATAGAGTTGATGGTTTTTCAGGTGAAAGTGAAAGAAGAGCTCCAAAAGATTTAGATGATTTTCCATCTTTTAAAAAAAAACTTATTCTATCAGGTGGAACCCCAACTTATCAAAGACCTTGTTGCACAAGTGAACTAAAAACAAAAGATAATGTCTCAATTAATAAAGATATTATTAATTTTAAAGAAGCATTAAAAAAAAGTTCTCACAGTGAGGGATTTATGAACTCTCCATCACCAGGGGTAATTTGTAATTTTCTGCCAAATAAATTTTATAAAAATGATGATGAATATTTAGAAAAGCTCTCAGATATTATGAAATTTGAATATGAAAAAATAATTGATAGTGGATTGTCTCTTCAGGTTGATTGTCCCGATCTTGCTCTATCTAGGCATATGATTTACAAAAATATTTCAGAACAGAATTTTTTAAAGAGAGCAAATAAACATGTTGAGGTTTTAAATAAATCATTAGAAAATATTGATCCATCTAAAGTAAGAATGCATATTTGTTGGGGAAATTATGAAGGACCTCATACTCACGATATTGGGTTGAATAAAATTATCGATATAGCTTTTAAGGCCAATGTAAGCAAATATTTGATAGAGTCTGCTAACCCTAGGCATGCTCATGAATGGGAGGTATTTGAGAACATAAAACTACCAAAAGATAAGATGATTATCCCTGGCGTGATAGAGTCCACTAGCAATTTTATTGAACATCCAGATGTTGTAAAACATAGAATTTTAGCCTTTTGCAGAGTGGTAGACCCTGATCAATTAATGGCTGGAACAGATTGTGGATTTAGCACTTTTGCTGGTTTTGGAAATGTTGATGAAAACATAGTTTATAAAAAACTAGAGTCACTTGTGGTCGGATCAGGACTTGCGTCAAAAGTGATTTAAAAATCACTTTTATTAAATAATCCATGAAGATATAGTTTTTGTTTAGAATAATTATAAACAACCAAAAAAGAGAGATAATATGAAAAAAATACTTTTAACTTTATTGTTCATACTTTTTGGAACAACCGCATATGCTGACGGGCATTGCAGTAAACCAAGTGGTTCAATAAATATTTTAGCAAATGATTTTCCAGCATTAAGAACTTTTGTTGAAACAGCTAAAGGATGTAAAGGAAGTGCAGATTTTAAGGTTACTCATTCATCTGAGCACAACAAAATAGCTGTGCCTGCTTTAACTGCAAACCCTTCTGAGTTTTCAGCAAGAATTGCAGCTAATAGTTCTATCGTGCCTTTGATGAACCAGGATTTAATTAGACCTATGGATGATCTAGTTAAAAAATACGGAAAAGGAATTCAAGACTCACAATTAATTACTATAGATGGAAAAGTAATGGCTGTTGCTTTTATGGCCAACACTCAACATCTATATTATAGGGAGGATGTTCTAAAAGAATTAGGTATACCTGTGCCTAAAACTTACGAAGAGGTTGTTGCTGCATCTGAAAAAATTAGAGCATCTGGTAAAATGCAACATCCTTATGCAGCTGCGTACAAAGCTGGATGGAATTTAGCTGAGGAATTTGTAAATATGTTCATTGGTCATGGTGGTGAATTTTTTAAAGCTGGTACTGCTGAGCCAAATATAAATAATGCAAAAGGTGTAGCTACATTAAACATGCTAAAAAAATTAGCTAGTTTAAGTAATCCTGATTATCTTACTCATGACAGTGAAGCTATTAAAGTTGAATGGGAATCTGGAAAAGTTGCGCTTATGACGTTATGGGCATCAAGATCAGGAACTTTATTAGATGATGAAGGAGATGCAAAAATTACTGCAGCTACTAAATTAACTGGACCAGCAACTGTTGGTGGAGGAAATATTCCAGCTGCAACATTATGGTGGGACGGATTTACTTTAGCAAAAAATAGATCCGACAGTGATGCAGAAGCATCTTTTATAGCTTTAGCTCATGCTGCTTCAAACAAGAAAATGGTTGCAGATGCAGCCGACCAAGCTGTATGGTTGGTTGAAGGCTTTGTGCCAGGACCAAAATCTATCGGTGTAATTGAAGCTGTAAAAATGGGTGCAAAACCTTATCCAATGTTACCTCAAATGGGTTTAATGCATGGTGCATTAGGAAGTGAGATAGTTGAATTCTTGCAAGGTAAAGAGTCTGCAGAACAAGCACTTAAAGATGTCGAGGCTGCTTATATAAGTAAAGCTAAAGAACAAGGCTTTCTATAAAAATAAAAATTTAAGTGGGGATTTTATCCCCACTTAACCGTAAATGCCAAATAAAACTTTTTTCTGGTTTTTTTTGCCAACTGGTTTGGCAATGATTTTATTTATTGGCCTACCAATAATATCTACTGGTATTCAGTCTTTTTATGCTCAACATGATCAAGTAGTAAAAGAAGTAAAAAAATGTGATCCTTTTGGCTGTACTGTTTCAATTGTTGTTGACCAAGAAGCAACATCCGTACTAAGAGATGAGAGACCATTGGGAAAATTTAATGGAATTGGAACATATGTTGATAGAAATCATTTAGCAATTGAGCAAATATCAGAATTTTGGAATGAGACTGACACGTTTGGAGATTTCATTGACCAAGTTACAAATTTACCTTTTTACAAAGCACTTTTGTTTACTTTAACTTACTGTTTGTTTGTAACTCCAAATGTTTTGTTGTTAGGTTTCATAATAGCATTAAGTTTAAATGCAATATCCAGAAAGATAAGAGGCCCACTAATATTTGGTACTATATTACCAATGATAGTTACTCCATTAGTTGGATCACTTGTTCTATTCTGGATGATTGATGCAGAGGGTATTATTGGTGCAAATTTACAATTAATGATGGAAGATCCATACCTATCATTGAAATCATCTAGAACACTTACTTGGATAACAATAATAATTTATGGAATTTGGCATCATTCTCCTTTTGCCTTTGTGGTTTTTTATGCAGCTTTACAAACAGTGCCTCAAGAACCAGTTGAAGCAGCAATTATTGATGGAGCATCAAGATACCAAAGAATTAGACACATTGTTCTACCACATATTTATCCAGTTGTTACTTTTGTAGCTTTAATATCACTAATGGATAATTTTAGAGTCTTTGAACCAATAATTGGTTTTAGTGCTGAAGGAAGTGCACAGTCTTTATCTTGGTTAATTTACGATAATTTAGTTAATGAGGAAGTAATTTTATTTGGATCAGCAGCAGCAACTTCAATGATGACTATAATTGGAATTGCTATTTTGCTGGCACCAGTATTAATCAGAACATGGAAAGAATTTAGGACTGCTAGATAATGGAATATGGATTAGACAAAAGATCAAATGCGTTAAAAACATTTAATACAACCTTTATAATCATTTGGTTGTTAATCGCATGCTTCCCATTTATTTGGACTTTTTGGGGATCTTTTAAGGTAAGAGCAGATTTTTTTTCAAGAGCAGATTGGTGGTACGCAATTTCTGCATTTAATACTCTAATAGAAACTGGGGGACAATTTACATCAAATGCATACTCTCAGGCTTGGACTGAGGGTGAGTTTTGGAAAGCTTCAAGAAATACAATAATAGTAACAGTCTTTGTAGTTACAATATCACTTTTCTTAGGAACATTAGGCGCTTATGCTTTATCTAGATCAACAGAGAGATATGCATTTTGGATTCTAATTGCAGCATTAATTTTTAGAGCGATGCCACACATAACATTGGTATCAGGTTACCTTTTTCCCTTTTTTGAATTGCAGATTTGGGGAATTTTACCGACTACAATTGTAGTTTTAGTTGCAATTAATCAACCTTTTACTTTGTGGTTGCTCTATTCTTTCTTTAAAACAGTGCCAAAAGAATTAGATGAAAGTGCATTAATAGATGGTTGTTCATACTTTCAAGCATTTAGATATATAATTATGCCTGTGATGTGGCCTGGGGTTATTACTGCTGGTTTGTTTAGTCTAATGTTAGCATATAATGATTTTACTGTAACAGCGCTACTTCTAAACCAGGAAAATCATACAATGGTACCCAAAATTCAAAGTTATCTTGGAACAAATCAACATGAAGGTAATTTGATGTGGGCAGTATCTGCAGTAGTTTCCGCCACTGCTCCTCTATTTATGTTAGTTATGTTTTTCCAAAGACAAGTGATAAGTGGATTAACAACTGGTGCCGTCAAAGGCTAATGACGATTAAAGCAGTTTTATTCGGTTCAATCGGTACAATTGTTGAAACTTCAAATATTCAAAGACAATCATTTAACAAAGCTTTTAAAAAAAATGGTCTTGATTGGTATTGGACGAAAAAAATGTATCAATCAATGTTACAAAAACCAGGCGGTGAAATTAGAGTTAAAAAATATGGTGTATCAAAAAAAACTTTAGTGAATGCAAAACAAATAAGAAACTTAAAAACATTTATATTTAATCAATATTTAAAAAAGAATAATTTAAAACCACGTGCTGGAGTAAAAAAAATTATTAAATTCTGTAAAAAAAATAAAATAAAAATTGGGTTTGTTACTTCTACAACTAAAAATAACGTTGATGGAGTGTTTAAATCTTTAAAATACCATATCAAAAAAAACGATTTTGATTACATTGGTCATGATAAAATTATTAAAACCTTTAAGGATAAATCAGACATTTATAAACATTGCCTGAAAAAATTAAATCTTAAATCAAGTAAATGTGTAGCTGTCGAAGATACAGAAATAAGTCTAAGCTATGCAAGAAAAGCAAAAATAAGATGTATTGCCTTCCCGGGAGACTTTCATCTTACCGGGAAGTACAAAGATTCACTTATAAAAGTCAGAAGACTTAATCCAAAAATATTTTTTGATTTATAGTTGGTCTATTAAACCTGGTGCAATTTTCTTAGATTTTGACGAAAATCTAAGTTTTTTAATAGCATCTAGGTTAGATTTATCATCTCCAACCACCACAAAACCAATCATTCCCATATTTTTGTGTGGTGTACACCAGTAAGCATATATCCCCGGGACATCGAATTTGTATTCAACATCCTTGTTATATTTTGATTTGAATTTGCCTACTCCTTCTGGCACACCCTTTTTTATGAATTCAACGTTATGTCCTTTATCATTTGCTTTCCAAAGAACTGTATCTCCAGTGTTTACTCTAACAATTTTAGGCTCAAAAACATTTGACTCTTTATCAAGCCTATTCAACATTTCCACTGTAACATCCGCACCTAATGCTATATTCGTAAAAAATGTACTGATTAAAATTATAAATGAAATTATAAGTTTATTATTTTTTATCATAAGGTGCATATATTCTCTAAAATTAGATAAACAATGTCTAATTGGTGCAACAAGTTGACACGTCTTTAACTTAAATTTTTTTATGTGATTTATCAGCTCTCAGGATTGTAAAAATTATTATAATTAAAAAGGGTATGCACAGTATGTTCATTGTTTTCCAGCTCGTATAACTTAGTACTACGCCAGCTGTTAAACTTGCTGTAGCTTGGACTGAAAAAACTATAAAGTCGTTAAAACCTTGTGCTTTGAATCTTTCCTCATCTCTATAATTTAAAACAAGCAAGCTAGTTCCTGATATGAATAAAAAATTCCATCCAAGTCCTAAAAAAACTAAAGCTAAAAGATAATTTATAAAAGTCTGACTTTGATAACTAAGAAGAATTGTTATGAAAAAAAATAATACTCCAGTGTACATAATCTTACTGTGTCCATACTTTTTAATTAAATTTCCTGTGATTAATGCTGGCAAAAACATGCTGATGATATGAAATTGAATTACAAAACTAGTACTATTTAAAGACATCCTGTCTTGTATATGCATACTTATTGGAGTAGCTGTCATTAAAAAAGACATTACTGCATATGCAAAAGATGAAGATACCAATGCTTGTAAAAATCTTGGTTGAGATATTAGCTTTGAAATAGATCTTCCTCTTGATATTTTTTTTTTATCAATAAATTTATTTTCTTTATAAAAAATTAAAAAAATAATTGATGAAAGAGTTAATAATGATAGACATAGATAAGATCCTACATATAAGCTCTCTGAAATTATATTTTTTCCTAGATTTGCCAAGTTAGGACCAAGTAAGGCTGACAAAATTCCAGCAAAAAGTAATAAAGATATGGCTTTTGGGGCTTGTTTTTTGTTAACACTCTCAGCGGCCGCAAAACGATACTGGTGAGCAAATGCCATACCAAATCCAAGCGAAAAACAAGAAAATGAATATAAAATAAAGTTTTGTTTCATTACAGAGTAAGCTGCTAATAGTGCAAATATTGAAGTTGTAATTGATGATAATATAAAACCTTTTTTTCTGCCGGTAATACTCATTATTTTTGAGGCTGCTATTATAAATAAAGCAGTACCAACAATTGATAAAGACATTGGTAAAGTCGACAAAGATTTAATCGGAGTTATACTAGATCCAATTATTCCACTTAAAAAAACTGTTACAGGTGCAACTGAAAATGCACATGCGTTGCTAGCAAATAGCAACCATACATTTTTGTTCATTAAGGTATTATACTCTTTTCTTACCTTGAACTACTCTGTCCAATATTAATGCAACAAATAATATTGCAACACCGGCTAAAATTCCTTGTCCAACATTTGCATATTGAAGCGCCTCAAGTACGTCTTGTCCTAATCCTTTTGCACCGATAAGTGAAGCTACAACAACCATTGCTAAACTTAACATCACAGTTTGATTTACACCAGCAAGTATTGATGGAGTTGCAAGTGGTAAATCTACTTTTCTAAGAAGATACCATTTAGATGCTCCATAAGCTATTGCTGCTTCTCTAATAGTTTCAGGAACTCCTCTTAATCCTAATACTGTAAGTCTTACAACTGGTGTTCCGCCAAAAATCATTGTAATAATTACTGCTGCAACCTTCCCTGTTCCAAAAAATGCAATGACAGGAATCATAAACACAAATGCAGGCATTGTTTGCATAAAGTCCATTATTGGTCTTATCATTGAATAAAATCTTTGACGTCTTGCACAATAAATTCCTAAAGGTATTCCAATAACAATGCTTAAAATTGCTGCTGTTCCTAATAAAGCAAGTGTTGTCATTGCTTTAACCCAAAATCCCAAAAAACCCATGTAAGCTAAAAATCCTGCAGAGTATATCGCAGTCCTAATTCCTGCTGACAAAGCAGTTAAAACTACAATGGTAGTTATAATCACAATCCAAGGTGTTTTTACAAATAAAAGTTCTAAAAAATCAAGAACAGATCTAATTCCAATTGTAATTGCAGTAAATACTGCATCTCCTTTTATAACAGCATAATCAAAAATTGTTTCTACCCATTTAATAGATGTAAGTCTTATTTCTGGGTGAGTAGGAAAATCATTCATTATTGAGAAGAAACCTGGGAAACTATAATGTATTACTGAAAAAAACATTATAATTATAGTAAAACCAACGCTTAATAAATAATTTTTTGTTTTCATTCCAGGACTAATCGTTTTATTTGACAACCATTCGGAGTATCTTTTTTCTAAAACTGTATTCGCTAATATTCCTTGAACAAATTTTACAAAAATCAATAATAAAATTCCTGAAATAGTAATCCATATTGCTGAAGCCTCAATTTGCTGTACATCAACTACATATTCCTTCATTGCGCCTTCAAGTGATTTAATTGCCCTCTCGTAGACTTCGACTTTATCTGGGTTGTTTTCTTTTGCAGCCTCTAATTGTTTGTATCTAAAATCGATAGTTGATTGAATTTTATCAATCTTTTCAACCGCATCTTTAGTGATGTTGCCAAATAATCCTCTAACAATTTGAACAACAGCAAATGTTTCCACAATTAGAAATGCTAAGGCATAATTCCATACATTTCTCATTCCAAACCATACTGGTCCAAACAGTGCTGCAAATAGGTTAAAAGAGTAAGAGTATGATGGTTTGCTACCAATTTTTTTAAACTCTTTGATATAGTAATCTGGATTTGAAATTACAAAATTTTTAATTAGTTCAGATCTTGGTAAATTTTTAATTTCCTTACTCATTATCATTTCCTTCAACAACTGCTTTTAATAGGTCTGATTGAGTAATTATTCCAACTTCAGTATTATGGTCGTTTAAAACTACAACTGGTTTATCTTTTGAAACAGAAGTTTCAATAAGTTTGCTTAATATATCGTTTTCATTTACTTTTTCATTATTAGTTAAATTTTCGCCAAAGTTTTTTTTATATTGCTCTATAGGTTGCATAATGGTTTTAGCCTGAACAACTTTTAATCTTGAAATTCCTTTTACAAAGTCTGCAACATATTCGTCAGATGGATTTACAACAATTTCTTCAGGGGTTCCAATTTGAACCACTCTTCCATCTCGCATTATTGCTATTCTATGTCCAACTCTTACAGCTTCATCTAAATCATGAGTAATAAATACAGTAGTTTTTTTCATCTGTTTTGAAAGTTTAATAAACTCAGTTTGAAGTTGACGCCTTATAAGTGGATCAAGTGCACTAAAAGGCTCATCCATTAGTAAAAATTCAGGGTCAGCAGCAAGTGCTCTTGCTAATCCTACTCTTTGTTGCATTCCTCCAGATAATTCATGCGCGTATTTATTGCCCCACCCTTGTAATTCAACAATATTTAAAATGTTATTTGCTGCATCTAACCTATCGTTTTTGCTTACTCCTCTTATTTCTAACGGCATTGCAATATTATCTAAAACAGATCTGTGGGGCATCAATGCAAAATTTTGAAAAACCATACCAATTTTTTTATTTCTAAGATCTTGTAAATTTTCTTTATCAAACTGCATTACATCCTGATTATTTATTAAAATTTTTCCAGATGTTGGTTCTAGTAATCTATTAATATGCCTTACAAGTGTTGATTTACCACTTCCAGATAAACCCATAACACAGAAAATTTCACCTTTATTGACATCAAACGAAACGTCAGAAACACCAATTACAGAATTATATTTTTCTAAGGCCTCTTGTTTTGAAATTTTCTTATTTTGGATTGCATCCAATGCATCATTTGATGTATTTCCAAATATTTTCCAAACATTTTGGATTTGTATGGCAGCTTCCATAAAAGGATTTTAGCTTAAAATTATTGAAAATGATACCTGGCAACTATAAGTCGCCAGGTATATAAAATTTAGTTTATCTAAATTACAGACCTAACCAACCATCTACCGTTGATTTATTTTTAGACATCCAATCTCTTGCGACTTCACCTGGGTCTCTTTTTTGAACTGAAACCTCGAATGCCATCCAAGAAACATCATCTGCTGTAATCTGAAAATTTTTGAAAAATTCAACAATAGCTGGTGATTTACTTTCTAAAGAAGTTCCCCATCCGATTTGAATTTTTTTCAAAGCATCCTTTGAAGCAACATATGACTTTTGATACCAATCTGCATCTGCTTTTGGTTGTATCATTTTATATTTAGCTGGATCATATTTTGGTTCCTCCAACATAACAACGTCAGCCATTCCCCAAATAGCATGAGGTTTGTAACAATAAAATGCATAGCCCTCACCCTTTTTAATAGAGTCTAGAACTCTAGCATTTTTAACCGCCTCAGCGGCTCTTATTGGCTCTATACCAGCATCGTAGAGTTTATAATCTCTAAGTTTTACTTGATTTACATTTGCAGAAGCCCATCCGTCTGCACCAATCCAAAACTCACCTTTTCCATTTCCGTCACTATCCATTGCTTTAACAACTTCTGGTCTTCCCAAGTCTTCTATTGCAGTAATATTCATTTTTTTTGCAAATTGTTGTGAAACACAATAGCCTTGATTTCCCTCGTAAGGGTTTTTGCTTAATTGTAATGTTCCTTTTGGGACTAAATCTTTTGTATAAGCTTCTTGGTTTGGTAGCCAAATGTCTGGGTGAACTTCAATTTCACCTTTACTTCTATCAATTGCTCCATAGATCGCAGTATTGTTTCCTGGGACTAACTCAGCCTCACCGCCCATTTTATCGATAACAACAGCAGCAAGTAAATTTGCTATTGCAGTCGCTCCTGTCCAACCAGGATCACCAATTTTTACTTTTTCAGCAAAACTTGAAGCTGGTACAAATAATGTAATTACTCCAGCCACAAGGATTTTTTTAATTATATTCATGTTTTCCCCATTTAAGTTATTTATACAAATAAAATCTAACTTTGTTTTAAATTTAGAGTCAACATTTCTAATAAGCTAAAATGTAAATACTGGTATGCAAAAGAATGAAATTGTCAATTTAAATAAGGAAATTCTCAACAATTTGATTAAATTTCTGCGGTTGTTCCAGATGTACATTGTGACAGCAGTTTCTAAATATTTTTAATTCACTATCAGGAATATTATCTTTAAGTATTGAAATTTGATCAAAATTATAAGATTTGTCTTTATCCCCCCAAATTATCAACGTTTTGTTTTTTATTTTTTTTAAATTTTCTAATCCATTCCAATCTCTCATTGCTACTAAGGCGTTACGAGCTGTTTCTTCAGATATATTTTCAACTGCATTTTCACATAAATAATAATTTTTAGCTTGATCTCCATCAACGAACCACTTCGGTGGTATTCTTTTTACTTGTTCCTTAATTCCTTCCTCACCGAGCTTTTTTATCGATGTATCTATAGGTTCAAATCTTCCGGGAATGTCACCAATAGGCCCTGTAGCAAAACAAATTAATTTATTAATTCTATCACCAGACAATTTTGTAATTTCTTGTACTATCATTCCACCCATCGAGTGACCCATTAAATTAAACTTATCTATATTTTTTAAATCAATTTGTTGGATAATAAATTTAGCCATTAAGCTAATACTATTTAAAGATTGTGCATTAAAGCTTTCACCAAAACCTGGTAAAGCTGGAGCAATAATTCTAAAAGATTTACTCAAATGGTCTTTTTGAAACTTCCACATTTCTGAAGAACCTAGATAACCATGCACCAGAACTAGTGGATAACCTGAGCCAATATCATCAATATAAATATCTTGCATAATTGTTTTTAAAATATAGTTGTATATTGTGGTTTTTAAAACAAAATTCAAAATAGATCTATGATTGGTATTCTAGGAGGAATGGGGACACAGGCCGGATTAGATTTTTGCAACAAACTTGCAAAGATAAATGCTGGTAAACTTGATCAACAATATCCAATGTTTGTTTTATATAACAAGTCTAATATTCCAAAAAGGCCAGAAAATTTAAAAAAATATTACAACGTGTTAAATTCACTTGTTGAAGGATGTAAAATGTTACAAAAAAATAATTGTAAGTTTATAGTAATGCCATGTAATACTGCACACTATTGGTACGATGATTTGAGAAAAAAAGTTAAGGTCCCGATACTTAGTATGCCAAAAGAAGTATACTTAGATACAGTAAGAAATTGTAAAAAAAATGCTAAGATTGGTATTTTATCTACTGAAGCTACATTAAGTACTAAAGTTTATAACAAATATTTTGATAAAAATTTTAATTTAGTAAGTCCTAATAATGAGTTGCAAAAAAATTCAGTAAACAAATCTATAAAGCTCGTCAAAATGGGAAAAATCAAAGAAGCAGAAAAAGCAATAAGACCAGCGGTAAATTATTTAATGAAAATTAAATGTAAAAAAATAATTCTTGGATGTACTGAATTACCTATTGCAATATTTGCATACAAATCTTTTAAAAAAATAAAGCAATCAAAAACGTTTATTGATCCAAATCTTTTGCTAGCAAATATTTCAATGAAAAAATATAAATCAAAAACCTCAGTTTCAGTCTAAACTAAAACTGAGATAATTGATAACTTTAAAACCCTTATTATTTTGATGGGTCTGGTACTTTTCTTAAGTATGGTTTTACTGTTTCCCATCCATCTGGATATATTTTTTTAGCTTCATCATCCTTTACAGCAGGAAGAATGACAACGTCTTCACCTTTTTTCCAGTTAGCTGGTGTAGCAACTTTATGTTTTGCAGTGAGTTGCATAGAGTCTATAGCTCTTAAGATTTCGTGGAAATTTCTACCAGTAGCCATCGGGTATGTTAAATAAAGACCAATTCTTTTATCTGGTCTTACAACAAAAATAGTTCTTACAGTTTCGTTATCTACTGCAGTTCGTCCCATTGAAGTAGTTCCGGCATCAGCTTCAAGCATGTTGAAAAGTTTTGCAACTTTCAAATCTTCATCTGCAATAATTGGATAACCTGGCATTGTTCCAGATACATCTTTTATATCCTCTAACCATTTTTTATGATCCTCAACCCCATCAACACTTAATCCGATTACTTTTACATTTCTTGCATCAAATTCAGCTTTCATTTGTCCTAATGAACCTAATTCTGTAGTACAAACTGGTGTAAAATCTTTAGGGTGAGAAAATAATACGCCCCAACTATCTCCAAGCCATTCATGAAAAGAAATATCTCCCTCAGTGGTTTTGCATTGAAAATCTGGACACATACTGTTTATTTTTAACATTTAGTCTCTCCTTAATTATTATTTAGAATAATTATAATCAAGATTGATTTGGTATGCAAATTTTAATAGTCTTTTAATATGATATTTAACCAATTGTTTGATCAAAAATCCTCAACTTATACTTACATTATTTCAAGTGGAAAAGGCAGAGAAGCACTTATCATAGATCCAGTTATAGAACACACCGATGAATACATTGAAGTATTAAAAAATTTAGATCTCAAATTAGTTAAAGTTATTGATACTCACATACATGCTGATCATGTTACAGGTCTTAATGAGTTAAATCAGAGAACGAACTGTGTTCGTATAATGGGAGAAAATTCAAAATCTGAAGTTATTGATGTAAAATTAAAAGATGAAGAAAATGTAAATATTGAAAATATTGAACTTAAAGCTATTTATACTCCAGGACATACTGATTGTTCCTATAGCTATGTTATGAATGACAGAGTTTTCACAGGTGATACTCTTTTAATAAATGGAACAGGTAGAACTGATTTTCAAAATGGAAGTGCTTATGATGCTTATGAGTCATTATTTGGAAAATTATTAAAATTACCAGAAGAAACACTTGTTTATCCTGCTCATGATTACAATGGAAAAAAAAATTCAACAATTGGTGATGAAAAAATAAACAATCCTCGACTTCAGGTAAGCTCAAAAGAAGAATATGCTGAGATAATGGATAATCTTAATCTTGCCAATCCAAAAATGATGGATATCGCAGTCCCAGCAAATCTAAAGGGATTAACGCTTAAAGAACTCTAAAATCAGTGGTATTATTAGTATTGTTTTTAAAAAATATACAATTATATAACTATCATGGCATGCAATAATACACATTGTAAATGTAAAAACTGTTCTTGTGACAGATGCGTTTGTAAAAACTGTGATTGCAAACCATCATCAGAAAACTGCTGTTGTAACAAGTAGTTAAATTTAAATAACTAATCTTAAATAAACATGAATGATTTTTTAGAGTCGATAATTAAAAGAGATCCTGCTGCGAGATCAAAGTTAGGTTTAATACTAACTTATCCTGGTGTTAAAGCTGTATTTTTTCATAGAATTGCAAATTTTTTTTCAGTTGCAAAATTTCATTTAATTGCAAGAGTAATTTCTCAGCTCTCAAGATTTTTAACAGGTATAGAAATCCATCCAAATGCTAAAATTGGAAAAAATCTTTTTATAGATCACGGTATGGGTGTGGTTATTGGAGAAACTTCTGATATTGGAGATAATGTAACTATCTATCATATGGCAACATTGGGTGGAATTGCTCCAAGTATAAATTCAGATGATCAAAGAAATGTTAAGAGACACCCAACTCTAAAAGAAAATGTTGTTGTAGGATCTGGTGCACAAATACTTGGGCCAGTTGTAGTTGGTAAAAATGCAAAAATTGGAGCTAACGCTGTTGTTACAAAAGATGTTCCAGAAAATGCAGTAATGGTTGGAATTCCTGCAAAAAATGTTGGGACTGCATCAGAAGAATTTAAACCCTATGGTGTTGCACCAGGAGGTGATACAAAACTTGATGTATGAAAACTTTACAAAATAATTTTGTGGAAGCAATAGGAAACACTCCTTTATTTAAGTTAAAAGCTGCATCAGAAATTACTGGTTGTAATATTTATGGAAAAGCAGAGTACCTTAATCCAGGTGGCTCTGTAAAAGATAGAGCAGCTCTCGCATTAATAAGGGATGCTGAAGAAAAAAAATTAATTTCAAAAGGCGGAACAATTGTTGAAGGGACAGCTGGTAATACTGGAATTGGTTTGTGTCTATTAGGAAATTCTATTGGTTATAAAACTATAATTGTAATGAATGACAATCAAACACAAGAAAAAAAAGATTTATTAAGAAATATTGGTGCTGATTTAAGGTTGGTTCCACCAAAACCTTATAAAGATGAAAATAACTTTGTTAAATATGCAGGAAGATTAGCTGATGAATTAAAAAGTAGTAACAATCACGGTGTAGTTTGGGCTAACCAATTTGATAATACTGCTAATTCTAAAGGTCATTATGAAACAACTGGACCAGAAATATGGGAACAAACTGACGGCAAAATTGATGGATTTGTATGTTCATCTGGTACTGGCGGTACAATTGCTGGGGTAAGTAGTTTTTTAAAAGAAAAGAATAAAGATATTAAAATATATTTATCGGATCCAACTGGCTCATCTCTTTATAATTACATTGAAAATGGTGAATTAAAGAGTGAAGGTGGCTCAATAACTGAAGGTATTGGATCAAGTAGAATTACAGCAAACTTTGCAAAAGCAAATATTGATGGAGCATTTTCAATAAGTGATCATGAGTCATTACCCGTTCTATTCGATTTAATTGAAAAAGAAGGTTTAAGTTTAGGAACTAGTTGTGGAGTAAACATTGCTGGAGCAATAAGGTTAGGTAAACTTTTAGGTCCAGGTAAAACGATTGTAACAATACTTTGTGATAAATCTGATAAATACAACTCCAAGATGTTTAATAAATCTTTTTTACAGGAAAAAGGTCTTCCCTATCCTCACTGGATATAATCACGCATACCAGTACTGTAATAAATTCATTACATTTCTATCTTATAATAAAATTTAATATAAATAAATTAAAGGAGATTTTATGGACGCAAAAGAAGTAGTTAAAAAAGGATATGAACTTTTTGGTAAAGGAGAAATGGAGGCATTTATGGATACTGTACATGATGATATCACTTTCATTTATCCTGGAGATAAACATCCAATGTCAGGAACTCATAAAGGAAAAGAAGCATATATGAAAGCCTTGATGCAAGTGCCACAACTTTGGAGTAATTTTTCAGTAACACCAGATATGATGATTAGCGAGGGAAACAAAGTTTTTGTTAAGGTAACTGCTAAGGCAGATGGCATGGATACTATTTTTGGTCATTACTTTGAAGTAGGCGATGATGGTAAACTGACAATGTTTATTGCTTTTGACGATACACTAAGCATGTTCAATGCAATGAAGAAGTAAGGAATAATATGTCAATATTGGAAAAACTCAATAAAGCAATAATGGAAAAAGATGGTGCAGCAGCGGGTGAGCTGGTGCACGATGACTATAAAATGTTTTCCCATCTTAAAGGAGAATATGTACACATGGGAAAGGCAGGTATGGTTGAAGCTGTAAGTAAAGGAATGATGAGTCCTGCAAAATATAGGATCCTTTTCGAAAATGATGAAATTGGTTTTGATCATTCATATGTTACTTATCAAGATGGAAATACTGAAGCTCTTATGTGCTGTTGGAAATTTAAAGATGGTAAAATCATTGAAGTAGAAACTGGGGCAACAAAAATACCAAAATAACTATGGACTAACAAAGGAGTTAATGTGGCTAGTATAGAAGTTAAAACTTTTGATAAAGCAGACGAAGTAGTTGATAAATTTAATAATGCTAAAATTGAAGCAGTTAAAGTAGGTGGTCAAAGAGTAGTAAGATTGCATTTAAAACCAGGATGGAAATGGTCTACAGATGTTAAGCCACATATTGGAACTGACAGTTGTCAGGCAAACCATATTGGAATTATCACAAAAGGTTCTGTATGTGCTAAACACGATGATGGAACAGAGGTTACATATAAAGCAGGAGACTCTTACTCTGTAACACCAGGACATGACGCTTGGGTAATTGGCAACGAACCAGTTATAGCATATGAGTTTGCTGGGGTTTGGGGGGAATAAAATGGTAAAAATGGTTGGTAACTTTGAAGTGAAAGACTGGGCTCACTGGAAAAAAATGTTTGATGAACATGCCGGCCCAAGAGAAGCAGCAGGTATTAAAACTATTTACGTAGGTAATGAAATAGAAAATCCAAATAAAGTACATATTGTGATGGAAACACCAGCAGCAGACACTATGCAAAAATTTATGCAGAATCCAGAGAATGCTAAAGTAATTGAACAATCTGGTCACAAAAGAGAGACAACAGTAATGAGTGTATGTTCAGACTAAAAATAATAATAGAAAGGTAATGGTGAAAAAAATATATTTAATTATGATGTTTATAATATTTACAACATCAAGTTTTGCAGACGGTCATAAAGGAAAAATTGATCTTAAAGGTTTTATTGTTGGAGATAACAAATTTCTTACTGATAACGAGGGTAACTTTTTAACTTTTACTTACGATGGAGTTGGAGGATTAATGGCAGTCGAGGGTACAACATTCATGGATAATGCATCACAATATTGTCTTGGCGCAGGCACAATCCCAGGAAAGGGATTTGAAATGGGACACTGTAAAATAAATCAACTGGATGGGGAAACTATTTTTACATACTACGAAATTCCACTTGGAGACTCAATGAATGGTACATTTAAATGTTTAGGGGGAACAGGAAAATATAAAGGAATAGAATGTAGTGGCTCAACAGGATACACACCAATTAACTCAGCCCAAGAAAATAAATTTGCCTCATCAATTTATTTTAAAGGTGAATATTCTTTAATGAAATAATTGAATAATCATTAGATTGATTTACAATAATAAATAAAAAAAGGAGGAAAGAATGGAAAAAGAAATGTTAGTACTTGCAGAATTAAAAGAAGGCAAGTTTGAAAAATTTATGGGATGGATGCAGTCGGATGAAGGTATGAGTGTAAGAAAGTCTGCAGCTTATCCTGAAAAAACTGTAGGTGCAGTTATACCTGACAAAAGCGGTGTTATGTTCAAGGTATTTGTTCACAACGAAGAAAAAATGAAAGAGTTAGTATCTGGTACGCATCCACTTGGAAAGCCAATTTTTGATGAGTGTGTTGAGAAAATGACTGCTTGGGATTTAACAAAGATTGAAATGTAATATGTCAAAATTTTATTTGATTGGAAAAATAAGTGCAGAATTAATGAAAAGAATGCAAAATGATCCAACTGCAGATAGATATGCATCGACTAAGAAAGTTACAGAGGCGGCTGGTTTAAAATTGATCAGCTATGAATGGGTAAGAGGTAGATTTGATGTTATCTCATGTGTCGAGGGAGATTATGAACAAGCACTTTCCTTGAAGATTGCATTTAAAAATTCAGGTCTTATGGATGATTTGATGGTACATGAAGTTATTGACTACAATAAAGCTTTTCAAAATGCTGCAGAT
Source organism: uncultured Pelagibacteraceae bacterium (assembly GCA_902525355.1). Taxonomy (GTDB): domain Bacteria; phylum Pseudomonadota; class Alphaproteobacteria; order Pelagibacterales; family Pelagibacteraceae; genus Pelagibacter. The sequence continues at coordinate 20,095 of CABZGO010000001.1, forward strand.
GCCACAAAGTCTGTTATTAAACCAGGAGAATAATTATGAGTGGTTATGCGATATTTAACCTTAATGTAAACAATCCTGAAAATTATAAGGAATACATAGACAAAGTTAAACCCACTGCAGAAAAATTTGGTGGGGAGTATCTTATAAGAGGTGGTAACAGCGAGACTATTGAAGGGTCATGGCAGCATCCAAGGACAGTTGTGATAAAATTTCCAAGTTACGAGAAAGCAAAGGAATGGTATAATTCTGAAGAATATAAACCAATAAAACAAATTCGATTAGATAACGCAGATACTAATGGAATGATAATTGAAGGAGTATAAAGGAGATAAAATGTCAATATTAGAAAAATATAGTGCTGCATTAAAAAATAAAGATGAAGCAGCTATGAATGAACTTTTGCATGACGATTTCAAATTTACAATGCATAAATCAGGAAATACTTTAGGTAAATCTGAAGTGATCAAATGGGCGATGAGCGGTGATATTAATCAAAGAGATACAAGAGTTGTATATGAAAATGACGAAGTTGGTGTACACCACGCATTTGTAACATTTGATGATGGAAATACTGAAGCAGTAATGGCAGTCTACAAATATGATAATGGAAAAATCATGAGTTTAGAGACTGGCGCAACACCTATGCCTAAATAATGAAAAAACTTATACTTTTATTTATTTTTATCGCCTTTAATTCTAATGCAGCTTCAATGAAGATGATTGGGTCTAAGGGTGATCCAAATGATGTTACAAGAGTAATCGAAGTAAAGATGTATGACAATTATTATGAGCCAAGTTCAATTCAAGTTAAAAAAGGTGAAACAGTAAAAATAATTGTTAAAAATTTAGGTGAACTAGTGCATGAATATAATATTGGCACTAAAAAGATGCATATTGATCACCAACCCGAAATGGCAAGATTAATTGAACACGATATTCTTTTAGGCGACCGAATTGATCATAAAAAAATGAAAGAAATGTCAAAAAAAGATCATTCATTAGGCCACAAACACGCAAATAGTGTAATGCTAGAGCCAAATAAAACAGGAGAAATTATATGGAAGTTTTCAAAAGATATTTCTTTAGAAATGGCATGTAATATTCCTGGTCACTACGAAAGTGGAATGGTCGGTCCTATAATAATTAAATAAATTAGAAAAGTTTGTAGATATTAATTAAAGATATATTATTCTTTAATTATGAGTAATTTAACTGCTTATATAATTTTAATTATTGCAGTTGCACTTGGTACAGCATCAAATGGTTTTGCAAAAGCAGCAAATGGTTTTACAATTTTTTTACCAAGTGTTTTTACTGCAATAACAATAGTTGCTTGCATGTATACGCTGTCTTTAGTTATGAAAACTATTCCTGTTGGCGTAACTTACGCTTCATTTGCAGGCTTATGTATAATAGCTACTTCAGTTGTGGGAATTTACAAATTTAATCAAATTCCTGACTTTTTTACAATTATAGGTCTCATATTAATTATATCTGGTGTTTTAATTGTTAATTTAGTTGGAAAATCAAATTAAATTTTAAAGTTCGTCTGGCAGATCATGCTTACCATCATCTTTTAAATCAATATTATATTGTTTAACTACAAAATCTAAATCTAGATCTGAGTATAAATGTGGAAACATGTTACCATCAGTTGATTGCTCCCAAACTAGGTTTTTTAATTTTAGAGCATCCACTTTAAGAATCATTAAGTTAGTTTGATTAAGATAAAACTTATTTAATGTTTTTCTGACCTGATCTTTATCTGAAAAATGGATATAACCATCTTTCAAATCTAATGCAGTGCCTTTAAAAATATTATTTTGTTTTGCTTCACTCCACTCAGACTTTGTACATATCTTGTAAACAAAATCAAAATTCATTTTATTTCAAAAAGTCGTCTACTTCTACTTGATAACCTTCAACTAAACGATTCGTTTCATTTGCCATCCCGACAATTGCGATCATTTCGTTTATCATTCCGTCTGTAGCACCTTTTTTTCTGGCAGCTAACGAATGAGATTTAATACAATATTCACAATTGTTAGTAATTGAGACTGCAACATAAATAAGCTCCTTTACAGCAGGATCTAATTCACCTTTTGCCATTACTTGTTGTAATGATCTCCAGGTTCTTTCTAATGTTTCTGGACTATTAGCCATAGTTTTCCAAAAATTTGGAATTTTAGTTATTTGTCGGGCTTCTTTTATTTCATCAAAAATTTCTTTTACTTTACCAGTAGCCTCATTTTCAGAAATTTTTTTAAATATTGTCATAGTTTTCTCCTTTTAGTTATATATTGATTCAATTTTTGGCATTAATTTTAGTAGTTCCTTAGTATAATTATGTTTAGGATTTTTAAACAGCTCTTCTGTTTCGGATACTTCACATAATTTTCCGTCTTTAAGTACAGCTATCTTTTCACACATTTGTCTAACAACCGGTAAATCATGGCTTATAAATAAAATAGTGAGATTTAACTGTTCTTGAAGATCTTTTAATAAGTTTAATATTTGTGCTTGAATGCTCACGTCTAATGCTGATGTAGGTTCATCACAAACAAGAAGTCTTGGTTGGGTTGCTAGTGCCCTTGCTATTGATATTCTTTGCCTTTGTCCCCCTGAAAATTCATGCGGATATCTAATTGCAGACTGTTGAGTTAATTCAACCGATTCTAACAAATCATGAATATAGCTATCTAAATCCCCAGATTTTATATCCGGATTATGAAGTCTAATAGGTTCTGCAATAATTTCCTTTACTTTTAGTCTTCCATTTAGAGAGGAAAATGGATCCTGAAAGATCATTTGAATTTGTTTTCTAAATTTAAGTAGGTCTTTGTTTTTATTAATTTTGGTAATATTAACACTGTCAAAATAAATATCTCCAGAACTAGGTTTAAACAAATTAACAACCATTTTTGCTATTGTAGTTTTGCCACTCCCACTCTCACCAACTAAACCAAAGGATTGTCCTTCTTTTATATTTAGCGAGACATCATCTACAGCCATTACAGAATTCTTTGTATTCTCTGTAAAAAAACTATCATCAAAAGATTTACTCAAGTTTTTTATTTCTATTAAATTTTGGTCAACAATTATCTTTTTGGACCATCTGTTTAATATTTTAATGTTATTATTTTTATTCACATTCTCTTTTTCAATTATTGTAAATCTAGATATTTTTTTATTAGTCGGTGGTACGGAGCTAACTAAACTTTTTGTGTATTTTTCCTTAGGTTCAACCAATATCTGTTTGGTTAAACCTATCTCAACTAAGTCTCCATTTTTCATTACAGCTACTCTATCTGTAGTTTCGGCAATAACTCCCATATCATGAGTAATAAGTATTACAGCTAAGTTTCTCTCTTTTGTTAATCTTTTAATTAATTCAAGAATTTGAGACTGAATAGAAACGTCAAGTGCTGTTGTTGGTTCATCTGCAATTAATAATTCTGGCTCACAACATAAAGCAAGAGAAATCACTACTCTTTGTCTCATCCCACCAGAAAATTGGTGAGGGTAATTATAAAACCTTTTTTCAGCATCTTTGATCCCTACCTCTTTTAATAGATTAATTGCTTTATTTTTTGCATCTTCTGAACTTAAGTTTAAATGAGTTTGTATTGTTTCTATAAGCTGTTCACCGATTGTTAAAATCGGATTCAAAGAGGTTTGAGGGTCTTGAAATATTAATCCAATTTTTTTTCCTCTATACTGAACAATAGTCTCTGGATTTTCGCTGATATTTGTTTCTCCCATCAATATTGATCCACTTGAAACTTTACCTGGTTCATCAATTAAATTTACGATGGCATTAGCGACAGTACTTTTTCCAGAACCAGACTCACCGACTAATCCAACAATTTCCCCCTTTTTTATGTCTATATTTATATTTTTTGCAGCATTTACAGTTTCTTTTCTCATTTTATAATCGACACTCAAATTACTTATTTTTAGAAAAGTCATTTTTTTAACCTCGGGTTAAGCGTATCTCTCATCCAATCTCCTAATAAATTAATTGAGAAAGCAAGAATAACTAAGAATATTGCTGGAAAGAATGTTATCCACCATTCACCTGAAAATAAAAAATCATTTCCTAATCTAATTAAAGTACCTAATGAAGGTGTTGTAGGAGGAACGCCCACTCCTAAAAAACTTAATGTTGACTCTGCAATTATAGCAAGAGCTAGACCAATTGTGCCTATTACCAAAACAGGTCTCATTATATTTGGCAGTATATGCTTAAACATAATAAGTAAATTTGAAACGCCAATAATTGATGAAGCTGAAACATAATCTTTATTTTTTTCTACCAAAGTTGCTGCACGAGAAACTCTTGCAAATTGAGGCCACTCTGAAATTCCTATAGCAAAAATTAAAACATATATTGCCATCTCATCATGCATTTCTCTAGAAATTATACCTCTCGCAATACCATCAACTAATAGAGCCATTAATATACTTGGAACTGTTAGCTGAACATCTGTTAATCTCATCACTATCATTTCATATTTTCCACCAAAGTAACCTGCTGTTAAACCTAGGGAGACACCTAAAATTAAACTAAAAATAATTGCTGAAAATCCAACTATTAATGAAATTCGTGAACCATAAAGTATTGTGGAAAGCATATCTCTTCCTTGTCCATCTGTACCTAAGATAAATTTTGCCATACCATCCTCTGTCCATGATGGGGGTGTAAATGCTTCCATTAATGAGAGGGATGCTGGGTCAAATGGATTATGTGGTGTCACAAATTCAACAAAAAAAGAGCAAAAGAAAATTATTAATAATATTATAGAAGATACGATTGCAGTTGGAGATTTTATAAAACTGAAATAAATATCACTATCTTTAAATTTTTCCCAAGAATTTAATGCTCTATTATCCACTAGTAACATCTCCTTTAACTCTTATTCTTGGATCAATAAAATAATACAAAATATCTACTATAAAATTTATCATCACAAAAACAAAAGCTATAAAAACCAAATAAGCTGACATGATTGGAATATCTACAAATTGAACTGCTTGAATAAAAAGAAAACCCATGCCGGGCCATTGAAATACTGTTTCGGTAATTATTGAGAAAGCGACTAAAGTTCCAATATTTATTCCAGCAATAGTAATTACAGGGATTAATCCATTTTTTAATGCATGTTTATAATTTATACTTTTTTCACTTATTCCTCTTGCTCTAGCAAATTTTATATAATCCGTTTGTAAGATTTCCATCATCTCAGCTCTTACTAGCCTAATTATATAAGTCATTTGAAAAAGGCTGAGTGTTACAGATGGAAGTATAATTGCTTTCAACCCTGAAACAGTTAAAAGTCCAGTAGTCCAAAAGCCTATGTCAATAACCTCTCCTCTTCCAAAGGATGGGAGAACACCTAATATGACTGCAAAAAGGTAAATAAATAATATTCCAATCACAAATGTTGGAAGTGATACACCTAAAAGAGATACCGCTAGTATAAAGTCACTCAAAAAGCCTTTTCTATTAATACCTGTATAAACTCCCAATAAAGTGCCTGAAACTAACGCAATTAACGCAGAAATTAATACTAGCTCTATAGTTGCTGGCAGTCTTTCAATAATTAATTCAGAAACTGGTCTCCTAAGTTGGTATGAAATTCCAAACTCACCTTTGGATGCGTTTACTACAAACCTTGAAAATTGAATATGTATTGGATCTGTTAATCCAAGGGTTTCCCTTAATTCAGCTCTTTCTTCGTCTGAAGTTTCTTCACCTACCATGTTGTTAATTGGATCGCCCACAAAGTTAAATAAAGAAAACGAAACAAATGACACGACAAGCATCACTATTACTGACTGAATCAGACGTTTGAAAAAATACTTTATCAATTTAAGAAATTTTTATACTTATAAGCCCTTTGTTTAACAAAGGGCTTATAAAAAAGTTATTTATTTAAAACTTGCAAAACGGAATAATGGTTCATTATTCGGTCTTATTGGAACATCTACATTATTTTTAGTTGCCCAAGAAATTACTTGGTGATGTAAAGGAAGATATGAAATATCATCTTTTACAATTTTCCAAGCATTTGCAATAGCTGCATTTCTTTTGTCTAAGTCAACTTCACCTTCCATAACTCTTATAGCAGCATCAACTTCGCTGTTGCTAAAGTTTACTTTATTCCAGCTAGCACCTGACTCATACAGATAATGGAAAACATAATGACTATCTAGTGTTGGAACTCCCCATCCTAGCATATAGAAATCACCTTTATCTTCTTTTAATTCCTTAAAATGCTTACTTTTGGTCTGAGCGAATAGATTAACATTTACGCCGATTTTGCCTAACATTCCAACTACTGCAGTACAAATTGCTTCATCATTTACATATCTATCGTTAGGGCATCTTAGTTCAACATCAAAACCTTTTGGATATCCTGCGTCAGCTAACAATTTTTTCGCAGCGTCAACATCATAAGGCAATCTTTTATCAAGATCTTTTGTGTATCCATTTACACCAGGAAAAGTTATGATACCCGCAGGCTCGCTAAGACCTCTCATTACTTTTTTCTTTATTGCCTCTATATCTATTGCTTGATAAAGGGCTTGTCTTACTTCTTTTTTCTTAAATGGATTATCACCAGTATTTCCAGATCTTAATTTATCTACTGCTTGGTCCATACCTAAAAAGATTGTACGCATTTGAGCAGTACTCACTACATCATGATCTGCAGAATTTCCAATTCTAGCTAAGTCTTGAACTGGAGCGTCAGTTACTAAATCAACCTCACCAGATAGTAATGCTGCAACTCTTGTAGCTGAGTTTTTAATTGGTAATAGGTGTATCTCACTAACACTATTATCTTTCATTGAACCCCACCAATTACTATTTCTCTCAAATACTGTCTTAGTATTTGGCTCTCTTAGAGTAATTTTGAATGGTCCAGTTCCCATTGCATTAGTTGCTGAGAATGTTTCTTCTCCACCATCCCAGTTTTGTGAAACTGTTGCTCCAAAATCAATAGACCATTTTTTAGACATTATAAATATGTTTGATAATTGGTTTAAAAGAATTGGATTTGGTTTACTTGTAGTCACTTGGACAGTATAGTTATCAATTTCTTTAACATCAGAAATTGTACTTATGTATTCTTTAAAATCTGATGTAGGTTGTTTTGCTCTCAAAATACTAAATACAACGTCTTTTGCTGTCATATCTGTACCATCAGAAAATTTTACATCTTTTCTTAAATTAAAAACCCAATTATTTGGATCTGTTGTTTTCCAATCTGTAGCAAGCTGAGGTTCAATACTCATATCTAGACCTCTTGTTACAAGTGCTTCATAGACTTGTCTTGAAACTTGTGTTGTTGGACCTTCATTTTGTGCATGAGGATCCAAAGTTAAACTATCACCTTGCATAGACCATTTTATTGTTTTCGCGTATGAATGTGTTGCTACAAAAACAAAAAAAATTGCAAAGAAAATTTTAACAAAATTTTTAAATTTCATTTTTCCTCCTAATTATTACAAATAAAATTAAACCTGATTAATTGGTTAACTACAAGGGTAAAATAGGTAACTTAATTGTTATGAATGATATCATTTTTAAACTTTGTATATAAAATTTTTGAGTAATTATTCATATTTGTCATATTTTCTCTGGCCTCTTTATCAAATTTCTCCAGAGCACCTTGTCCTAATTGCTTTTCCAAAGCCATTTTATATTCTGGCACACACCCCCAATCATTTACAGTAGTATCCTTAATTTCAATATGAAATTGGATACCATAAGCATGATTTTTGTACCTAAATATTTGGTATTTTGTTTCCTCCGATGATGCAATATGTGTAACATCCTTATTATTTTCTAAACTTTGAACCTCATAAGAATGCCATTGTAATGAGGTTAGCTTTTCTGGAAATTGTGAAAAAAGAGTATCGTTTTCTTTTCCTTGTGAGAAATTTATATTCATCATTCCTATTTCAGGGTTTTTTGTTCTAACTACACTTCCCCCTATTACTTCTCCTAGTAATTGACAACCAAGACAAAAGCCTAAGTAAGGTTTTTCTAAATTAACAACAAATTCTCTTATTTTTTTTTTTTCTTCAACTAACCATGGGTATTTTTGTTCCATCCACGTATCCATTGGGCCTCCCATACAAAACATTGCATCAAATTTATTTAGATCATTAGGTATTTTTTCTTCTTCATCTAATTGAATAGTCGTTAAATTTACTCCATCTTTTATCATCAAATCTTTTATATAACCAGGATCTTCAATTTTAATATGTTGAAGAACAATAATTTCCATTATTAAGCTATTGGTTTTAGCAAACTCTGAATTTTGATATGAATACTTTTATTTGATGATGCAAGAATATTGCCGGCATATTTTGCATCTCTATTATCAATTGTTGAAACAGTTCCACCTGATGCTTTTATAATTGGTATTAAAGGATGAATATCCCAAATTTTATTACTGCATTGAAATACAACATCAAGCTTACCTTCACAAACCTGTGCGTAAGACAAAGCATCAGAACAAGGAAATTGCATTAAATTTAAAAATTTTTTAATTTTTTTTTGTTTATTTAAAGAAATTGCTCCATGTAACCCTGCTGCTAATTTCAAATCTTTATATTTAACATTTTTATTTGCAATAATTTTTTTTCTTTTGTTATTTTCAACTATATATGCAACTTTATCAGATTGGTTGTAATAATATTTTTTTAGTATTGGAAAATTAGCCAAGCCAAATATTGGATTGCCTTTATAATTTAATGAAATTAAATTACTCCATGTTGGACTTCCAATAACGAAAGATCGAGTTCCATCGATTGGATCAATAACCCATGAAAAGTCGCTTTTTGATTTTTTATATCCATATTCTTCTCCAATAATTTCATGATCTGGAAACTTTTTATTTATTTTAAACCTAATGAATTTCTCAAATGCTCTATCCGCTGTAGTAACAGGATCATATCCTTTGCCCTTGATTTTATTTTGGACTTTAAATTTTTTACTTAACTTGTTGAAATAAAACTTGGAAAGATCTTTGGCTAACTGGTTTAAAAATCTAGGAAATTCATTATTATTTGGAATACTTTTTTTTTTCATTAAAAGGAATTACTATTTTATTTATCTTGATTAAAGATAAATTTAAATTATTTTTATAAATTACCTTATGAATATAGAAGTTGAAAAAAACAGAATATTTTTTAACGATGGTAATATTAGACAAGAAATTCACCCTTTCTGGCTTAGAGAAAGGGTTGAAAATAAAGAATTTTTAGATGAAATCACACAACAAAGATTATTTGATCCCAGCAATTTGCAGACCAATATTTTAATAGAGACAGTAAAATTAGAAAATAATGAATTAGAAATTAATTTCAATGATGGTGTCAAATCATATCTAAAAGTAAGCAATATTATTGATGAGTATTCCAATCAAAAAATGGTTATGAACTCCATAGAAAAAGTTAAATGGGTTTCTAACTTAAAGAATTTAAAAAACTTCATTTACAAAGATGATATTAGTGAATCTAAGGAAATGTACGATTTGCTTGTTTCTTTTTATCAATATGGATTTGTGATTATTAAAAATGTTCCAACTCAAGATAATTTCATCATAAATTTTGCTAATTCTATCGGGAGCGTTAGAAGAACAAATTTTGGAGAGTTTTTTAATGTAAGATCAATACCTAATCCTAATGATTTAGCGTACACATCTCATAATTTGGCTCCTCATACAGATAATCCTTACAGAATACCAGTGCCATGCATTCAACTTCTTCATTGTATTGAAAATGAAGTGTCTGGTGGACTGTCAACTCTTGTAGACGGTTACACTGTTACCGAAGATTTAAAAAATGAATTTAAAGATTACTATGAAATTCTTACTAAGATAAAAGTAAAATTTAAATTTATTGATAAGGAAGTCATACTAGAAGATTGGTCTGAACTTATTAAGTTAGATGAAAAAAAAGAGTTTAAGCAAGTAAGATTTAGTCCTAGATTAGATTATGTGCCAATATTAAATAAAGAGGATTTAGATTTATATTATAAAGCAAGGAACAAACTTTCAGAATTTTATAATTCAGATAAATATAGAATAGAATTTAAATTATATCCTGGAGACTTATTAATAATGGATAATTATAGATTACTTCACGGAAGAACTAGTTTCGACTCAAATGAAGGAAATAGATTTCTTCAGGGATGCTACATTGATTATGATAGTACAGAAGGAAAAATTAGACATCTTAAAAGAAAATTTAATATTTAACTTATCCAAGATTTTGCATGAATGGAATATATTCTAGAAGGTAATATCCTAAAGCTTGAAGTTGATTTGTAATCATTAATACTCCAGTAATTAAAAGGAGAGAACCACCTGTTTTATTTATAATATTCATTTTTGTTTTTAAATTTTTAGAAAAAATCATAAATTTCTGAATTAAATATCCTGACAAAATAAATGGTAACGCAAGACCTAATGAATAAAATGATAAAAGTAAAATTCCTTTATTTATGCTTTCCTCTGTAGATGCGATTGCTAATATTGATCCAAGAATAGGTCCAATGCAAGGTGTCCAACCAAAACCAAATGCCATACCAACTAAAATTGAGCTTAATACACCTGATTTTTTATCTGCTTGGAACCTTTTCTCATAATTTAAAAACTTTAAATTAATCAAGCCTATTATTTGGAGTGAGAAAATTATTATAATTGTACCAGCTACAATCCTGAGAGTGTTTGAGTTATCTAAGACTAATGATCCTAAAAATGTTGCTGTTGCTCCAAAACTAATAAAAACAATTGAAAATCCTACAGTAAAAAGAACTATTGGAAATAAATTTATACTCTTTTTTTCAAGAAGTTCGTTAAGAGTTGAGCCAGATATATATGAAATGTATCCTGGAATAAGTGGTAATACGCATGGGGATAAAAAACTTATCAAACCTGCGCTAAATGCAAGAAATATTTCGATCATTAACCTGTATTTTTAATCGCTGCAGAAATTCCTGCAATAGATGTCATCATCGCATCATCAAGCAACTTTTTGCTTTTTTTGTCTAATTTCTTTTGTTTTTGTTTTTTCATCACAGTTACTTGTAAAACATTGAGTATTTCTGAGTAAATATTTCTTATAATTGCAGGCCCTCGGAAAGCTTTTCTTTGTTTAAGTATTTCTCTAGGAGTAATATCATGATTTAATTTTTTTACTGCGTTAAATTGAAATCTTAGTTTATCGCCTACTCTAACTAATTTTTGGTCAGCCAAATTTTTTTCGTAGATTTTTGAAATTTCAGGATCAACTTTTGATAAGACCATATCTAATAAGTCCATTGTAGAATTAAAATATGGCCAGTTTTTTTCCATGTCAGTTAGTGTTTTTTTAAATTTTTTTATTGATGAATATCTTAAGGCCTCAGCAGTTCCCAACCAAGCAGGCAACATTAATCTTATTTGTGTCCAAGCAAAAACCCATGGTATGGCTCTTAAACTATTAATATTATCTACATTCTTTCTTTTGGATGGTCTCGATCCTATCGATAACTTACCCAAAGCCATATGTGGTGTAACAGTTTTAAAATATCTTATGAAGTCAGAGGTTTGATTTATATTTTTTCTGTAAGAACTAGTTGAAATATTTGACATGTTTTGAATAAGATTTCTCCATTCTTTTTTTGGATTTGGAGGTGGATTTAAAGTTGCTTCCATTACAGAGCCAATATAACTACACAGGTTATATTTTGCTAATGGCTCATATCCATATTTTTGTTGTATTACTTCACCTTGGTCTGTAATTCTTATTTTTCCATTAACAGAATAAGGCGGCTGTGATCTTAAAGTTGCTTGTATAGGCCCTCCTCCTCTACCAGCAGAACCACCTCTGCCATGAAAAAATGTAACGTTAATTTTATATTTTTTTGCTAATTTTATTATATCTTCTTGTAATTTATACTGATGCCAACTAGCTGATAATTTACCTGCATCTTTACTAGAGTCTGAATATCCAATCATAATTTCTTGTTTATTCTTTATGTATTTTCGGTACCATTTTAATGAAAATAATTTTTCCATAATTTCTTTACCATTTATCAAATCATCTAAAGTCTCAAATAAAGGAACCACTCTTAATTTACTTTTTATATTTGCCTCTTTTTGCAAAAGCATTACAGCTAAGATATCTGAGGCAGATGATGTCATTGATATTACATATGCTCCTAAACACTCTTTTGGTTGACTAGACAAAACTTTAAAAGTTGACCAAACTTCTTTGTTTTCCTTATTTTTAAAAATAAATTTGTTAATTGAATTTTTGCCTATAATTTTGTCTGATAGATACTTTATTTTTTTTGTCTCACTCCAAGCACTATAATTTTTACTAAATTTTTTTTTTATAAACTCATTCAGTAATTGAGAATGTCTGGATGACTCTTGCCTTATATCCAGTCTTGCAAGATTAATTCCAAAACATTTTGCTCTTCTCATTAAATCAAGCAAATCTCCACTAGCAATATTTTCGTTCTGGTTCTGCTCTAAAGACTCACGAACAACTCTTAAAGGTTTTAAAATTTCCTCTCTCTCAGAAAGTAATATCTTTTCATTTAATCGTTTACCATAATTAAGATATTGTTCTATTTCACTGTGGGTTCTTCTAAGTTTATCTCTTAATGGTCTTAAATAAACTCTATATGGTTCAAAGGTTTTTCCAGTGGTTTTTAATATTTTATTTGAGCATTTTTCCATAGAGTAAGATCTAATTAATTTAGTCAAAGACTTTTCATAAAGTTTAGCAGCTTCCCACCTTGATAAAAGAATAACTCTTTTAGTCACCTCTGAAGTTACAAAGGGATTCCCATCCCTGTCACCTCCCATCCAAGACCCGAACTCTATTGGATTGAAATTTTTTGGAAGTCCCTTGCTCATATTTTGTTCAAAAATTTGATTTAATCTTCTGTAAACTTTTGGGATTGTATCCCATAAACTATCCTCAATAATTGCTAATCCCCATCTAGCCTCCTCTGCAGGAGTAGGCCTAGATCTTTTAATTTCATCTGTGTTCCAAATGATTGTAATTTCATCATATAATTTCTTATCTAAAATTTTTAATTTAGATGGATAATTAGTTAAAAGAATTCTTTGTTCGAGAATTTCTGTCAATGCATGATATTTTTGAATCAAAGTTCTTCTTTTAACTTCAGTAGGATGTGCTGTTAAAACTATTCCAATATTTAAACTTTTTGCAATATTATAAATTTTATTATTTGAAATTTTTTTGTTTTTAAAAAAATTTTCAAAAATTTCTTCTATAAATATATTTTGGAATTTTTTATTTGATTTTATATTTTCATATTGATCTAAAGTTCTAGATGCATCTATTGACTCTGCTAAATTATAAAAATTCATGAAATGATTAAATGCTCTTGTTAATTTAAATAAAGACTGTGGACTAAGTTTATTAATTTCTCTTAGAATTTTCTTAAATGGTTCTTTTCTACTTTTATTTGCTACATTTGCCTTTGACAAAAGTCTAATTTTTTCAACTAAGTTAAAAAAGTTAGAGCCTTCCTGTTTTTTTATTACTTTACCAAGGATATTACCTAAATGTCTAACGTCATCCCTAAGTGATTTGGTGGGAATTCTTTCGTAATAAAGATCTCGTTTTAACATGATTAAAATTAAATTTTTTTTGATTTATACCTTTCGTATTTGTTTCTATTTTAAATAAACTTCCTGAGAATTTAAATTTTTTAATTTCACTTTTTTTCATACCCTTTAAGGCTGAAGTTACAAATAATTCTGAGTTATTCTTGCCTCCAAATGCACAGTTGGTTATATTTTTTGCGGGTAATTTGACTTTGTGTAATATTTTTCCTAACCTATTAAATACTGTTATACATGCTCCATGATAATGGCAAACCCAAAGATTTTTATTTTTGTCTAAAGTCATTCCATCGGGTACCCCTTGATTCTTTGTAAACTTTTTAAATATTTTTTTTTTTATTATGTTTAAATTTTTGTTTACTTTTATTTTGTAAATAGTTCTTCTCCTACTATCGGTATGGTAAAAATTGTTACTATTAATAAATCCTGGTCCATTAGTTATGAAATAGCTAGTATCAACTTTTTTTAAATTTAATTTTTTATCAAAGCAATACAATGATCCATTTTTCAAACTTCTTTCAGGATTGTCCATAGTACCGAACCATAATCTACCTGATGGGTCTGTCTTACCATCATTGATACGATTGGTTTTAATCTCTTTTTCAATATGAATTGATTTTAAGGTTTTTTTTGTTTTCAAATTTAAAATTCTTAATTCACTTTGAAGACCTAATATAAAAATATTGTTTTTGATGTGTGCTAGAAAACCTATTTCTTTATCAATTTTAATTACTTTTTTTTTATAATTTTTAGTATTAAAAATATGAATTCTTTTTTTTTTTATGTCAGTAAAATATATCGAGTTATGTTCTTTCACCCACAATGTTCCCTCACCCAATGTACACTTGGTATTCCATAAAACTTCAGGTTTTGAAGTTTTTATTTCAATTATTGTATTCATATTCTTTTATAAAATCTTTATTTGGATTTATTCCAATACCTATATTCTCTAACGAAGATGCAAAGCCATTTTTATTTTTAACTTGATCTAAAATTGAAAATTTTTCTTTAGCAAGATCTGTAATAAAAATATTTTTTTCAGTAGTATCGAATTCTAACATTGATTTTGTTGGAAATAGTCCACCTGGCATATCTGGTAAAGAAGTAAGTAAATGCAGATTTACTGCTACACTTAAAGCTGAACCCCATACATGATTAACAATTGGGATGAAATTCGACTGAGCTAATGCTGATACTTTTAAATATTCTGTTATTCCACCTAAACCGCAAACCTCTGGTTGGGCTATATCAATGCAATTATTTTTAATTAATTGGTTCCAACCATATTTTGTGAACTCTGCTTCACCACCAGCAATATTTGTGTTTAATTTTTTTTTAAGTTCTTTGTAACCATCATAATCTTCTGGTGCTACAGGTTCTTCAAACCAGTAAATATTCATTTCATCCAACCCTCTTCCAACATACAAGGCATCATTTTTATTATAGGCATGATTTGCATCTACCATGAGTTTAAATTCAGATCCAATTGCATCTCTTACAGCACTAACTAATTTTAAATCTTTTTTGGGACCCATACCTATTTTCATTTTCATTGCTTTAAAGTTTTTCTCTTTTATTTGATTAGCCTCGTTTTTGAATAATTCACAAAGTTCTTCGACTGGTTTTTTTTGTAACATCATGCCGTAACCATAAACTGGTATTTTATTGTTAGTTTTACCTCCTAGTAGTTGATAAAGAGGTAAATTAGCTTTTTTTGCCAATATATCCCATAGTGCTATATCAATTCCTGACAATGCTTGAATTGGCATTCCTTTTTGACCACTGTCTCTCAATAAATTATATACTTTGTGCCAAATATACTCTTTATTAAGTGGATCATCTCCTTTTATTAAAGGTTGAATAACTTTTTCTACAACATATTTATTTGCAAGAGCTATATTTCCAGGTCCAAAACACTCTCCCCAGCCTGTGATGCCATCATCAGTCTCTACTTCGACTAAGTGGGCAGTTCTATGTTTGTAATATTGTTGTGAGTATCCTAGTTCTTTGTCTAACTCATATCTAAGTACATGACTTTTGATTGAGGTTATTTTCACAAATTTTAAACAGCAACTACTTTAGAGTTCTGTTCTCCTAAGTTCTCTATTGAAAGTTTCATTTGATCACCTGCTTTCAGAAATACTTGTGGTTTTCTGCCCATTCCAACTCCTGGAGGCGTTCCTGTTGTAATTATATCCCCCGGTTGTAATGACATGAATTTACTCACATAAGATACAATGATATCTACATTAAAAATCATTGTACTTGTATTCCCTGTTTGCATTCTTTCACCATTTACATCCAACACCATCTTTAAATTATTAATATCTTTAATTTCATCTTTAGTTACTAAGTAAGGCCCAGTAGGTCCGTAAGTGTCATGAGACTTTCCTTTAACCCATTGTCCCATTTTTTCAATTTGCCATTCTCGTTCACTAACATCGTTTACTAAACAATACCCTAAAATATGATCTTGTGATTGACTTTCTGAAATATGTTTTGCTTCTTTTCCAATTACAATTCCAAGTTCAACTTCCCAATCTAGTTTTTTTGATCCAGAAACTATTTCTACATCATCATTAGGACCGCACATTGAGCTAGTCGCTTTCATAAACATTATTGGTTCTTTAGGAATATCGGCACCGACTTCAGCTGCATGATCTGAATAATTAAGTCCTATTGCTACAAATTTTCCAGGACTTGTAATGCATGAACCTACTCTTTGATTAGATGAAAGTTCAGGAAGACTTGATGTGTCTGCACTTTGAATTTTTGACATTGTTTCAAAATTTAAATTTTCTGGGTTTAAATCGTTTATGAGAGAACTTATGTCTCTTATTTTTCCATCAGCGTCTAAAATTGCTGGTTTTTCTTTTCCTTTTTCACCTACTCTTAATAATTTCATTGTTTCTCCTTTATATTTAAATTGTCATTCCACCATCAACAGAAAATGTATTCCCTGTTGTAAATGTTGATTCATCGCCAGCTAAATAAATAGCCATAGAGGCAATTTCTTCAGCTGTCCCTAGTCTTCCCATAGGTTGTCTTGCTATAAAATCTTTCTTAGCTTGAACAGGATCAGGACTCTGGTTCACTCTATCTTGCCAAGAAGGAGAAAAAACTGTTCCTGGTGCTATTGAATTACATCTAATATTTTGTTTTACAAAGTCTGAAGCTATAGACTTAGTTAACCCAATAATTGCAGCTTTTGAAGCGCCATAAACAAATCTATTTGGTAAACCTTTTAAACTGGAGGCAATAGATGAAACATTGATTATACTTCCACCATTTTGCTTTACCATTAACGGTAAAATTGCTCTGCACATAAAATACATTGATTTAATGTTTACATCAAAAGAAAAATCCCAATCTTTTTCCTCGCAATCTAAAATTGTTCCATGATGAACAAATCCTACTGCATTAAATAGAACATTTACTTCATCGAGTGTTTTAACAAAATCTAAAATTGCTTTGTTGTCTGTAGAGTCTAAAGTTTTAATTTTAATATTAGGATATTCTTTATTTAAATCAGCTAAAGTTTTTTCATTCAAATCTGTTGCTATAACATGGGCCCCTTCATTATGAAAAGCGATTGCTGTCGCTTTTCCGATACCTTGGCCTGCTGCTGTAACTACAATTTTTTTACCCTCTAATCTTCCACTCATTTATTATTTATCCTTTCAATTTCTTTATAAAGTGAACTATGATCTGTTTCACCATGTCCATTATCAACAAGAGATTTATACATTTCTTTAACCAAATTTGAAATAGGTAAATGAGTATTATAATTACTGGCACATTCTAAGATATTATTCATATCTTTTAATTGACCAGATGTTTTACCTTTTGGAGTAAAATCTTTCTCGATCATTCTTTTTCCATGCGTTTGTAAAACTTTACTGTCTGCCCAACCACCTGACAAAGCTTTAATCATTTTATTTGGATCAGCTCCTGCTTTTTCACAAAGAGTTACAGCCTCTGCTACAGCGCCTATTGCTAAACCAACAATGATTTGATTTGCTAATTTGGATACTTGTCCACTTCCAATTGGACCAACTAATGTTGGATTACCCATTGTTTTTAAAATATCAAATGCATCATCAAAAATATTTTGCTCTCCCCCAACCATTATAGCCAATGATGCTTCCTCTGCACCAATTGTTCCTCCAGATACAGGTGCATCCAAATAATTTATATTTTTTAATTTTAAATTATTACCATGTTTTGTTGCGGTAGTTGGTTTAACTGAACTCATATCAATAACTATTGAACCTGATTTTAAGTTTTCTAAAAAATCAGTATTGTTCATCACTACATCCACAGCAGTATCATCTGTTAACATTGTGATAACAATATCACTTCCATCCACAGCATCTTTTAACGTATTTGAAATTTTTGCTCCAAATTCTTTAAGTGGTTCTGCTTTATTCTTTGATCTATTGAATACTGTTAAATTATATCCAGCTTTTACTACATTTTTAGACATTGGCAGACCCATCAGGCCTATGCCTATAAAACCTATTTTTTTTGTCATTTATTTTTTAGGTACGAATTCGTGGAAATTTTGTGTCATTGCTTCTGGAAAGTACATTACACATGCTAAAACAATTAGTTGAATTACTACGAATGGAGCAAATCCTCTGAAAATATCTGTCAATGAAATATGTGGAGGTGCTACCGATTTTAAATAAAAAGCTGCTGGACCAAAAGGTGGGCTTAAAAATGAGACTTGCATATTTACACAAAATAAAATTCCAAACCATATAGGATCAAAACCAAGTGCAAGAACTATTGGTAAAAATACAGGCATAGCCAGTAGGACAATTCCAACCCAATCCATAAAAGCACCCATTATCAAAAACATTACTTGCATCATAAAGATTAAGTACATTGGTTTTAAATCATAAGCTAAAATAGTTTCGGCTACATAAGTTGGCCCACCCGCTAAAGAATAAGCTCCAGCTAAAACCGTAGCTCCAAATGTAATAGTTAAAATCGTACCTGATGCTTTAAAAGTTCGAACAAGCGCATCTTTAAATAGAAACCAAGTCAGCTCTTTTCTCGCGCCTATTATAATTAATGTTGCAACTACACCCATACCAGCTGCTTCAGTGATACCTGTTATTCCAGAATAAATTGAACCTAAAACAATTATTACAATACCAATTGGTGGTAGAAGGCCTGGAAGGTAAGACATTTTTTCTTTTAAAGTTAAAGCTGGTTCATCACTTAATGGCGCAAGATGCGGTTGTACCCTTGTTCGTATAAGAATATAAGTAATAATTAATCCTGAAATCATAAGACCTGGAACAATAGCTTCTTGGAATAACATTGTAATTGAGGTTTCTGTTGTCAATCCATAAATAATTAAAACGATAGACGGGGGTATCATAGTACCTAGGGAACCTGATGCACAAATAATACCAATAGACATATCTTGGTCATATTTCAATCTCAACATCTGAGGTAGCGCAATCAGTCCTAATAAAACTATTTCTCCTCCAATAATTCCACTCATCGCAGCCATAATTGTTGCCATGATTGCAGTAACAACACCAACTCCTCCTCTAGTTTTTCTTAACCAAGCATTTAATGCATCATATAAATCTCTCGCTATATTTGAACGTTCAAGTAAGGAGGCCATGAATATGAATAAGGGTACTGATAAGAAAGAATACGTTACAACAAGCGAATAATATCTTGAAAGTAGAATTCCTAATGCATGCTCACCTATATATAAAAATACGAGTACTGCTCCCATAAAACCTGAGGCGAAACCCATTGGAACACCAATAGCTATAAGTGCTAGCAATCCAACAATCAGTATTATCGAGAGTGTTCCTATTTCAAATTCCATATTATTCTAAATCTTTAGCAGGATCGTATTGCCTTTCTTTAGGATTTCTCCAATCAATTATTAAATTGTTAATAGACTGAAGTGCAATAAGAAATACACATATTAGTGTAAGTGGTTTCATAGTAGCCGGTATCGGTGGGTCCCAATAAGTTGCAAATCTCTCCCAGTTTACAAATGATCTGTAAGCATCTTCCATACCACCATAAATTACCGCCCCCGCAAAAAGAACAATAACTATAGTGCTAATTAGATCAAAAATTCGCTGTGTCGGTCTACTGACATAATCATATAATAATACTATTCTTATATGGCTTCTTAATCTTGTTGCATATATCCCTCCTACTAAATAACAAACACCAGCCAACCATAAGCATAATTCATTAGCCCATAAGGTAGGTTTAAATAATACATATCTCATGAAAATTTCGTACATCATCACAAGTACTATTACAGGAATTAAATATTTTATTGTATGGCTTAAAAATAGAGAAATTCTATCTATCCAAAATATTGGAAAATCGTCTTTGCTTGCAACTTTTTCACTTTGCTCTTTTAATTGTTTATCTTGAAGCTCTTTATCGTTCATTGGCAAAAAAATTGTTTTATAAGAAGGGCCCTTTCAGGCCCTTCAATATTTTTTTATGTTGCTAATAATTACAGGATACCGTTAGCTTTCATGTAAGCTTTGTGTATCTCAATAAGAGCAGCAGCTTCAGGAGATTTTTTCTTCCATTCTTCCCAAGCACCTAAAGCAGCATTTCTGAACTTAAGTCTATCTTCTCTAGACCAGTCATGAAGAGTAACACCCATAGCAGTTAAAGCTTTAACTGCTTCAGCATTTTTTCTCTCAACTAAACTAGTGATTGTTCTACCGCAGATCTCAATTGCAGCTAGCATTGCACCTTTTTCATGAGGCTTTAACTTGTTCCAAACTTTTGTATTACAAGCTAAGTGGTCAGCTGGCATAGAGTGGAAACCTGGATATGTAGCATATTTATTTTGCTCATAGTGTCCACCTGCATAGTTAGTTGCTAAAGATGAATAGTCAGCACCATCAATTAGACCAGTTTGTAAAGCAGTTGGAACTTCACCAAAATCCATTACGATCGGCTTAGCACCTAATGCTGTAAAGATCATACTTTCCATTCCTGGAGGCGATCTAAATTTAAAGTCTTTGATAGATGCAACATCTGGAATTGGTTTGCTAGATATTAAAGACTCATGTCCTGGTATCCACCAACCAATTAAAGTCATTCCATATTTGTTGTATAGTGCATCAACAGCTTCTTGAGCTCCTGGGAACTTTAAGAAGTCATATTGTTGATACGGGTTATCATATCCACCCATAACGTCACCTGCGAATTGAAAAGCTGCATTTTTACCAGTTTGGTATCCAGCACCTGTCATATCACAGTCAATAATTCCAGTTTGTGCAGAGTTAAATACCTCAGCAGACTTTCCTGTAACTGATGATGAGTAGAACATTTGTACTTTTAAGCTTCCGCCAGAAAACTTTTCTACGTTTTTAGCGAATTGAGCTGCAACTTCACCATTTGGTGAGCTAGCTGTAAAGTGAGTTTCTATTTTTAAAGTTTTTGCATTTGCAGAACTAAATAAAGCAATAGAGACCACAGCTATAGCAGCGGTTATTTTTGTTATTAATTTTAACATTATTTTCCCTCTCGGTTATGTTTTTCTAAATTTAAACATAAAGAGAAAAAAAATTCAAACAAAAGACAGAAATAAATTTCTAAAGATAATTAGTCTACGTAATTACAACTAAAAGTTGTGTCATTTAAACAACTTCTGATAAAAGAGGTTTTTGAGAGAAAAAACATTTTATATTATTTACAGCTAACATACTCATAGCTAGTCGTGTTTCATGTGTCGCACTACCTACATGAGGAAGAACAAAACAATTTTCTAATTCTAGATATCTCTTGTCAAGATTAGGTTCATTATTAAACACATCTAATCCAGCTCCATAGATTTTTTTATTTTGTAAAGCATCAATCAGAGCATCATCATCTACTGTTGATCCTCTCGAAGTATTTATGAAAACTGAATGTTTTGGAAATAGTTTTAAAATTTCTGAATTAATTATATTTTTAGTTTCTGAGGTAGCAGGAGTATGCAAACTTACATAGTCACAATTTGGTAGCATTGATTTTAAATCAGGGTAATAAATTGCATCTTTTTCTAAATTATCAGCTAACTTATTTCTATTGTAATAAACTATTTTCATTTTAAACGCTCTAGCCCTATCTGCAACTATTTGCCCAATCCTTCCCATGCCTATTATACCTAAAGTTTTTCCTGTTATTTCATTACCGACCATTAGTTTAGTAATGTCTGGTTTATAATCTTTCCAAGTATTTGACTTTACTAGATTGTAAGCCTCTCCAATTCTTCTTGACGATGCTAAAATTAAAAGGATTGTTATTTCTGCTACAGCATCATTTAATACATTTGGTGTATTTGAAACCTTGATATTTTTTTCTTTAGCTGATTGTGTATGGATATTGTCATATCCAACCCCAACATGACCAATAATTTTTAATTTTCCTTTTAAATTATCAAAAAAATTTTTGTCTAATTTATCAAAACTTGTTGAGATTAAACCATCATACTCATTAGCAAGTTTTATTAATTCCTCATAGTTATAAGGTTTGTCTTCTAAATTAAGAGTTACATCAAATTCTTTTTTTAATATTTCTTCAGCACCATCAGAAATTTTTCGAGAAACTAAAATTTTTGGTTTCATCTAATGAGAGTTTCTTAGAACTCCTTTTGTTTTAGTGATATCTAAATATTGATCTCTTGACATAATACAAGCACCGTCTTCAAGTTGACCAACATTTGATCTAGATATTTCTTGCCACGGTGTTTGATTTGTAAGTTTCTTTATCTTTTTCTTTTTTCTTCTTTTAATAAATTCAGACTTTGATATTTGAAGATCAACTCTTCTTTTATTCAGATCTATTGTCATTTTATCTCCTGTCTTAACAATAGCTAAATCACCACCAACTGCAGATTCTGGCGATACATGAAGAATAGATGGGCTTTCAGAGGTACCACTCTGTCTTCCATCTCCAAGAGTTGGAAGTGCATTAATGCCTTTTTTAAGTAGTCTATCAGGTGGTTGCATATTAACCACCTCAGCAGAACCAGGGTATCCAACAGGTCCACAACCTCTTATTATTAAAATTGAATTTTCATCAATATTTAACTTCTTACTATTAATCCTATGGTGATAGTCCTCAGGACCCTCAAAAACTACTGCTTTACCTTTAAAAACATTAGGGTGCTTAGGATTCGACAAATATCTTTCTCTAAACTCTTTACTAATCACTGAGGTTTTCATAATTGCTGATGAAAAGAAATTTCCTTTCATAACTAGAAACCCAGCCTTATCAGTCAAATTATCTTTAAATGTTTTAATCACATCCCTATCTACATCAATTTTTTTTTTTAAGTTTTGTGCAACTGTTTTACCAGTTACAGTAATTAGGTTTTGGTGAATTTTATTATTCTTCATTAATTCTTTCATGATTGCTGGTATACCTCCAGCTCTATAAAAACCTTCCATTAAATGTTCACCTGCAGGTTGGCAGTTTGCTAATAAAGGTATTTTGTGCCCAAGTTTTTGCCAATTAGATAAGTCAAATTTTACACCCATGTGTTTCGCGATAGCAATTAAATGCGTGGTGCAATTACTAGATGCTCCTATAGCACTTGCAACTATAACTGCATTTTCAAAAGCTTTCTTTGTCATAATTTTTGAAGGAGTTAAATCTTCATGAACCATTTTTACAATTCTCGATCCAGTCTCAAAAGAAATTTGTTCTCTTTCTCTATAAGGAGCTGGTATTACTGCACAACCTGGTAAAGACATTCCCAATGCCTCAGCAACAGAATTCATTGATGAAGCAGTTCCCATTGTATTACAATGACCAGGGCTTGGTGAAGATGCTGCTGCCATATCCATAAATTCTTCGTAATTAATTTCTCCCTTAGCATGCAATCTTCTAGCTTCCCAAATAATAGTTCCTGCACCAGCTTTCTTACCTTTATAATTTCCATCAAGCATTGGGCCACCAGACAAAACAATTGCAGGAATATTAACTGTTGCAGCTGCCATTAACGCTGCTGGGGTAGTTTTATCACATCCAGTTGTAAGTATCACTCCATCAAGTGGGTATCCGTAAAGTATCTCAACCAATGACAAATATGATAAGTTTCTGTCCAACATTGCAGTAGGTTTTTTTCCAGTTTCTTGAATTGGGTGAGTAGGAAATTCCATCGGAATACCACCTGCTCTTCTAATTCCATCTTTAATTCTTTTGCTTAAGTCCAAGAAATGTCGGTTACACGGAGATAAATCACTCCCAGATTGCGCTATTCCAATAATTGGATTTCCAGACTGAAGTTCTTTTCTTGTAAGTCCATAATTTAGGTATCTTTCTAAATACATGGCTGTCATACCTGGATCTTTTGGATCGTCAAACCATTGTTTACTTCTTAAATTCTTTTTTTTCATAAAATAATAAAATATATTATATTGATATATAAAACTTAAATTAAAAAATGAATAGTCTAATTGTACTCAATAAAAATGATAATGTTGGTGTAAGTCAATTTATTATACCAGAAAAAACGAAAATTAATGGTCAAGAGATAAGTACTATTGATCCTATCCCGTTTGGACACAAAGTTTGTTTAAAGTCTATAAACAAAGGTGATCCTATAATTAAGTATGATCAAATAATTGGATTTGCATCAAAGAATATTACTGCTGGAGAACATGTTCATTCTCATAATTTAGAATTCAAAGAATTTGATAGGAAATTCAATGTAAAAGGTAAAAAAACAATCGTTGATGAAAAAGTTGATACCTATTTCAATGGAATTTTAAGAGACAACGATCAAGTAGCTACCAGAAATTATATAGGAATTGTTAGTACAGTTAATTGTTCAGCAACTGTTACCAAGATGATTGTTGAAAAAATAAAATATTCTAGCATTCTTAATGATTATCCTAATATTGATGGCATAGTCCCGATTACTCACTCAACTGGATGTGGAATGAATACTATGAGCGAAGGAATGCAAATGTTTCAAAGAACAATTGATGGTTTTAAGAACCATCCAAATTTTTCCCATGTATTTGTAATTGGATTAGGTTGTGAGTGTGCACAAGTAAGTTTATTTGACGATTCTTTAAAAAAACATAATAGAATTCACTTTCTAACAATTCAAGATGAGGGTGGCACTAAAAAAATTGTAGAAAAAGTTTTATCACAAATAAAAAATCTGTTACCTGAGGCTAATAAGATAAAGAGATTACCTCAATCTGTTAGTCATTTAACTTTAGCTCTTCAATGTGGAGGCTCAGATGGCTACTCTGGTATAACAGCAAATCCAGCTTTAGGTGTTGCTGCTGATTTATTAGTTAAAAAAGGTGGTAGTTCAATATTATCTGAAACCCCTGAAATTTATGGGGCTGAACATCTTTTGATTAATAGAGCAAATAGCCAAGAAACTGCAAACAAGTTAATGAAAAGATTAAAATGGTGGAAGAATTACACTTCAATTAATAACAGCACCATGGATAACAATCCTGCTCCTGGAAATAAACGAGGTGGTTTAACTACAATACTTGAAAAATCATTAGGTGCAGTTGCAAAAGGTGGTAAATCAATACTAGAGGATGTTCTTGAATACGCAGAACCACTCAAAAATAAAGGTTTTAACTTTATGGATTCTCCAGGATATGACCCTGTATCTGTGACAGGTCAAGTAGCTTCAGGCGCAAATGTAATTTGCTTTACAACCGGAAGAGGTTCATGTTTTGGATGCAAACCAGTTCCAAGTTTAAAATTATCAACAAATACCGCTATGTATGAAAAAATGGAAGAAGATATGGATATAAATTGTGGGACTATTGCAGAAGGTAAAGAAGATGTTGAAAAAGTTGGTAAAAAAATATTTGATCTAGTTGTAAATACTGCCTCAGGAAATAAATCAAAAAGTGAAATTAATGGCTACGGTGACGAGGAATTTAATCCTTGGCAAGTAGGCGTGGTAATGTAATTTTTTGAAAATATTTTCATAAAATTTCATGCCAGAAAATCAAAAAGCTTCTTTAATTAAAGTAATTTTTCTTTCTGCTTCTGGTTTTTTTTTATTTGTGTGCATGGACTCAACTGCTAAATACTTGGGAAATGTAATGCCTGTTACACAAGCCGTTTGGGGTCGTTTTTTTTTTCACTTTGTAGCACTTTGTGTTTATTTTTTAATCTTTAAACCAAAACTAAATTTATCAAGAAATTTTAAAATTCAAATTATCAGATCATTTTTAATGGTAACCGCAACATTTTTCATGTTTAACTCGTTACAAAGATTTGACTTAGTCGATATTTATGTTGTGTTTTTTAGTGCACCTCTAATTGTGTCACTTTTATCAGCATATTTTTTAAAAGATATTTTATCCCCTAAAGGTATCATCTTAATGTTGCTAAGTTTTGGATCAATTATTTATGCTTTAGGGCCTAGTATGAAAATACTATCGCCGGAATTAATTTTCCCCATTGTACCACCAGTATGCTGGGCACTTTATCAATTCTTTACAAAACTTATTTCTGGAAATAATGAGCCATTTACAGCAGTTTTCTATACTGCAGTTACTGGAGCCCTGATATTTACAATTTATATTTCATTTAATTGGGTGCCAATAGAAAATAATATTTATTGGATTGGTTTAGTTGCTATGGGAATTTTTGGTTTCGTAAGTCATTTTATAATTATTTATGCAATTCAATTATCCAATTTATCATTTGTCACTAATTTTCAATATTCACAATTGTTATGGTCAACAATAATCAACTTTTTAATTTTTGGGGTCCCAGCAGATATAAGTAAAATAATTGGTCTTATTGGAATTATAATTTTTGGAGTTTTGTTTATTAGAGTTGAGGGAACAAAGAAGGTTAAAAAAATTAATTAATTCTTATTTTTTTACCTGATTGAGAACTTTTGTTTATTGCATCAAAAATTATTAAAGAATTTAACCCATCCTTACCAGTCACTTTTGGTTTTTCTTTTTTTAAAACTACTCTAGAAAAGTGATCGATCTGATTAATTAAAGTTTCATTGCTTTTTTGAACTTTAATTTTATTATTAAAAATATTATTCCACCAACTTCTTTCTTTTTTATAGTACCATAACCTTAAATTTGGAAATTGAACGGAGCCTCTTGTTCCTCCAATAAAATATGAAGATTGGTCAGTTATTGGATAAGCAGGATTTTCTCCAGCTGTTAATTCATAGCTCCATGGTGAAGTTATCGTATCAGATAAATTTAAAGTACATAAAGTTCCAGATTTAAAAAATAAATTTACTGAAGCTGTATCCTCAACCTTATATTTCCTAATATTATTTGATTTAAATGCCTGAACATACTTAACAGGACCAAGTAAATAACAAATCATATCAATATCATGAACTAAATTAATACCTAATGGGCCACCACCTTCTCTTACTCTCCATTTTTCATTAAAATATTTTTTATGTTTATAAAGCCAGCATAAAATATTCGCAGATACAATTTTTCCAAGTTTTTTATTTTCTATTATTTTTTTAACATTATTAACAATTGAATTATGGCGTCTATGATATCCTATAAGTAATGAAGTTTTATTAGAGCGTGCACTATTAATAATTTTTTTTGCAGATTTAATACTATCTGAAATCGGCTTCTCTAATAATACAGGAGTTTTAGATTTCAATAATCGAACAGTATCAGTTTCATGTAGAACATTTGGTGTTGCAATTATCACTGCATCGGGTTTATCTTTTGCTAATAAAATTTTGATATTTTTATAAAGTGGTACATTTAATTTTTTAGATAAATCTATCCCAGTTTTTTTTATTTCAACAATTGAGTGAAGAGATGCTAATTTTGATTTTTGAATAGCTTTAATATGTTGTAGTCCCATTAAACCTATTCCAACAACAGATATTTTAATTTTCTTAGACACTTTTATAAATTTTAAGTGATACCAGCGTCTATAATAAAGTTTTGTTTCGTACATCCTGACGATACATCAGATGAAAGATGAACAACTAAACTTGCCACATCATCAGGTTTAAGCTGTCTCTTCAAGCACTGTTTATCAAGAATAAATTTTTTATACTTTGGAGTTAACCAATGCTTTATTTGTCTCTCAGTAGCAATTGATCCAGGAGTAACTGAGTTGCATCTAATGTTATATTTACCAAATTCTCTTGCAAAAGATCTAGTCAGACCAATAACAGCAGACTTTGCTGTCTCATAAGCAACTTTATCACCCTCACCCAACATCCATGAAACTGAACTTAAATTTACAATAGCTCCACCTTTATTTTTAATCATTCCTTTTAAAACTGCTTTAATTGTAAAGAAAAAATGTTTTAAATTCACATCCATTCTATTATTCCAATATTTTTCATCTACTTGATCTGTGGAGTGTCTGTCATCATTAGCAGCATTATTTATTAAAATATCGATAGGACCTTTTGATTTAATTATTTTTTGAATGATAGTTTGTAATTTTTTAATATTAATAAGATTACATTCAATAAAATGAGGTACTTTAAGACCTTTTTTTTTAAGATCTTTAATTAATTTATTTGAGTCTTTCTTATTGATATCAACAAAATAAACATCACATTCCTGTTCACAAAAATGTTCAACTATTGAAGCTCCAATTCCTGATCCACCTCCAGTAATAAAAACTTTTTTGTTTTTTAAGTCAAAATATTTTACTTTCATTTAAATTCTCTCCTCTGTTTTAGCATCAAACAATGAAATTTGAGTTAAATCAAAGAATAATTTTGTATTTTTTGATAGATCTATTTTTACTGTTGATGGAAACTTAGCTAACACCTCTTGATTTTCAAAATTAAAAGTCATTATCTGTTCATGTCCAATATATTCACTTAAATCTGCTTTTAAATTAATCTCAAAATCCTCTTCATTAGACTTTTTAAAAAATATATGTTCTGGTCTTATTCCAAAAAAAACCTCTTTATTATCTAAATTAGATTTTTCTTTGAAATCATATCCATTTATCGGTATTTCAATATTTGATCCATGAGTGACGAATGAAACTTTATTTGAACTTTCTTTTAGATTACCTTTTATTAAATTCATTGATGGAGAGCCTATGAAGTCTGCCACAAAAGTATTGCTAGGTTTATTATAAATAATTTCAGGTGTATCATTTTGCTGAATTACGCCATGATTCATAATTGCAATATTTGTACCTAAACTCATAGCCTCTGTTTGATCGTGCGTTACATAAACTACTGTTGTTTTAAGTTGCTGATGAAGTTTTTTAATTTCCCGTCTCATCTCAACTCTTAACTTTGCATCTAAATTTGATAAAGGTTCGTCGAATAAAAATATTCTTGGTTCTCTAACTAGTGCTCTGCCTATTGCAACACGCTGTCTTTGTCCACCAGATAATTGTGATGGCTTTCTCTCTAACAAAGCATCTACTTGTAAAAATTTTGATACTTTTTCTAATTGCTCTTCTATTTTCTCCTTAGAAACTTTAGCTTGTTTAAGACCAAAGATCATATTTTCACGCACATTCATTGATGGGTACAAAGCATAAGATTGAAATACCATTGCAATATTTCTGTCTTTTGGCTCTACTTTACTTACATTGTAATCATCTATGTGAACATTTCCCTCATTAATAGTCTCTAATCCTGCAATAATATTTAATAGTGTAGATTTTCCACATCCAGAAGGACCTAAAAGAACTAAGAAATTACCTTCATCTATCTCTAAATTAATTTTCCTTAAAACCTCAGTTGATCCAAAGTTCTTTGATAATTCTTCAATTTTTAATGTTTTCATTTTTAACCTTTTACTGCTCCTGAAGTTAATCCTCTAATAAAATATTTACCTGCTAAGACATATACTATAAGTGTTGGAATTCCTGCAATAATGGCAGATGCCATATCAACATTATATTCTTTAACACTAGTACTTGATAAAACCATATTGTTTAAAGCAACTTGTATTGGCGCTGCCTCTCCGAATGAAAATGTTGAGCCAAACAAAAAGTCGTTCCAAATTTGTGTGAATTGCCAAATTATTGTTACTACGATAATTGGTGTTGATACTGGAAGTAAAATTTTAAAAAATATTTTAAAAAATCCTGCTCCATCTATTCTGGCAGCTTTTACTAATTCGGAAGGAATAGAAACATAAAAATTTCTAAAAAATAAAGTTGTAAATGGAATTCCGTAAACTGTATGAACCAAAACAAGTCCAATTACAGAATTCGATATTCCTAGAACTCCAAGGGTTCTAGCCATTGGTAATAAGATTGCTTGATAAGGAATAAAACATCCAAATAATAAAAAAAGAAAAACCCATTTGTCTCCTTTAAATCTCCATTTTGTTAAAACATATCCAGCCATCGCACCAATGAAGGTAGAAAAAAATACTGCAGGAACAACCATTTTAATTGAATTCCAAAAATATGGTTTTAAGAAAGTATCACCTGCACCATATCCTCTACCTCCCCATGCAACTAACCATGAGTCAAAATTTAATCCACTTGGCCAAGTTAGAAGAGTACCTTGACGGATTTCTTCCATTGTTTTTAATGAAGTAACAACCATCACATATAATGGAAAAATAAAATAAAATGCAAAAACTACTAGAACAAAATATAAAAACCATCTAAGGAACATATTTGTATACTTAGATTTTTGTTCAAGCTGTTTGTATGAAGAGTGTATTTTATCTTGCATTTTCTCTCCTAAGTTCGGAGTATAAATAAGGTATAATTACAGCTGCTACTGCCATAAACATCATCATCGCACTTGCTGCTGACAAACCAACTTGACTTTTGTGGAATGCAGTTTGTGTCATATATAATGCAGGCATGGTTGTAGATATGCCTGGACCACCCTGGGTTAACGCAACTATAAGATCATAACTTTTAATTGAAATATGAACCAAAATTACAAAACTTGTAAAAAAAACTGGTCTCATCATTGGAAGTAGAATTTTCCAATAAACCGTAAATAAATTTGCACCATCTATTTTAGCTGCTTTAACTATTTCATCTTCGACTGATCTCAATCCAGCTAGAAATAACGCCATTACAAATCCAGCAGATTGCCAGACACCTGCAATGACAATGGTGTATATGGCCATTTCTCGATTGACCAACCAATCGAATGTAAAGTTTTCAAATCCCCAATCGATAAACATTTTTTGGATACCAAGGGTTGGGTTTAAAATCCATTTCCATGCTGTTCCAGTGACTATGAAAGACAAAGCCATGGGATATAAGTAAATTGTTCTAAGGACACCTTCAGCCCTAATTTTTTGATCTAGAAATATTGCAAGAATAATTCCAATCACAACACAAAAAATTAAGAATAAAGCAGTGAAAATAAGAAGATTATCTACTGCAATAAGCCATTTTCTAGAACCCCAAAGTTTAACATATTGACCTACTCCCCAAAGTTCATACTTGGGCAAGATTTTAGAATTTGTAAAAGATATATATAAGGTCCAAAGTACAAAACCATAGACAAACCAACCAATTAATCCAACAGCTGGAGCCATTACGATTTTTGGAAGGTTTTTTTCTAACCACTTGAGCATTATAAATATTTTCTAATTTTGATTAAAAAAAAAGGCCACCTAAACTTTAGGTGGCCTTAATTTTTGTATTTTACATGTTATCTAAAACTGAATCAGCCAAAGCGTTTGCTGCATCAACAGAGGACATGTCAGAATTAAAGTGTTCTGTAATCACATCTTGTAAAGCAGCCTTCATAGTATTACCTTGAGCCATTCCATGAGCGAAACTCGGAACTAATCCACCGCCTGCACCTGCAGTTTTGATGTCAGAATTCGAAGTTTTTGCACATTTATCAAATTCGTCCATAGAAACATCTAAACGTGCTGGAATTGATCCTTTGTATAGGTTGAAAACTTTTTGGAAGTTTTTACCCATCATTAATTTAGCTAATAACTTTTGACCTTCTTGTTTATCAGGATCACTTGTTTTATAGAATATAAAGCTATCTACATTGTACAAGTAACCATTATTTGAAGGTGTTGGAGAACAATAGTAATCAACTCCTGGAACTTTTCCAGCAGCTGTAAATTCACCTTTTGCCCAGTCACCCATAATTTGGAAACCGGCTTTTCCCTCAATAACCATTCCAGTAGCAACGTTCCAGTCTCTACCTGGGCTACCTTCGTCAGTAAAACCTTGAAGTTTTCTCATTTGATCAAAAACTTTTACAGTCGTCTCACTTCTAAGGCATGTTTCTTTAAGATCTACATAACAATTTTTGTAATAGTTATTTCCACCAATACCCATAGCAACTGCTTCAAAGACTGTTGCATCTTGCCAAGCTTGACCACCATGTGCGAAAGGAATTATTCCAGCAGCTTGAAGTTTCTCTGCTGCTGCATTTACTTCATCCCAAGTTGTTGGAACTGAAATTCCATTAGCATCAAACACTGCTTTGTTAGCCCACATCCAATCAATTCTATGAATGTTTACTGGTGCAGCACAGTATGGCCCACTGTTGTTTTGGCATTTGTGAACTGCTGCAATCATTGGATCTAAAAGTCCATCCCAACCTTCCGATTGAGCTATAGGATCAATGTTGTATGGAGCTACTACTCCCTCTTGATCATATTCTTGGATTGTTGGACCTTTAATTTGAGAAGCTGAAGGAGGATCTCCTGCAACTATTCTTGCTTTAAGTGCAACGTTAGCAGCGTCTCCACCACCACCAGTTACAGGCATATCTAACCATTCACCACCGTTTGCAGCGAAATCATCTTTTAATACTTTAAGTGCGGCTGCTTCACCACCAGATGTCCACCAGTGCAAAACCTCAATTTTTGGTCCTGCAAAAGAAGATGTAGAAGTGAATGCAAAAGCGATTAAAGCTATTAACATTTTTTTCATATTTTCCCTCTTATTTGTTTTGTTAAATTAAGTTAACTTAAAAAAAACAATTATAGATTGATTTATTAAAAGACTACAAGAAAAAAAAATACAACTATTAATTGATTTGCAATATTAGTAGATTGATTTTCTTCCTAATCTTGCTGCACCTCTGACGCCACTAGCATCTCCGTACTTTGGCTTAAGAAACACACCTTCATACTCTCTGCCAGTTACAAATTTTCTTACGATACTTTCGATTTCACTTAAAAAATCAATTTCATTTGATACACCTCCGCCAAAAACAAAACAATCTGGATCAAGAATATTAATTATATTCGCTAAGGACATTGCTAAATTTACTTTAAAATTATCTATTAAATCTTCAGCATCTAAATCATGCTTTCTATATGAATCAAAAATTTCATTTGTCTTTAAATTCTTTTTGAATTTTTTATTGAATTTTTTTGCTAAACTTAAACCTGACATAAAACTCTCAATCTCACCCTCTCTTAAATTGGTAGACTCGAAGTTTTCTTTTTTTGCAATTAAATGAGTAATTTGATTATGTCCCCACTCTCCTGCTACTCCATTAGGTCCGCTCACTATTTTTTTATCTATTACCAAACCACCACCAACACCTGAACCAATTATTATTCCATAAACAATTTTATAATGTTTTCCCGCACCATCTAATGCTTCCGATAAAGCAAAACAATTTGCATCATTTTCACAAAATACCTCTTTACCCAATTCTTTTCTTAAATCATTTTGAAATGGTTTTTTTTCCAGCCAATAACAGTTTGGCGCATTTTTAACTAATCCAGTTTGAGGTGAATGTATGCCAGGATGACATACACCGATTGGTAACACTTTATTTAATTCTTTCTCTAATTTTTTGTTAATATCTTTAATCGTTTTAACAATTTGGAAATAATCTTTTGGACAATCTGTTCTTTCACGATTACTCTCATTACCTTTTTCATCTAAAATTACACTTTCTATTTTTGTAGCTCCAACATCAATTCCTATTTGCATAAACTAATAAGTTGCTCTTCCACCACTCAAATCAAATACTGCAGCTGTTGAAAAAGAATTTTCTTCACTGGATAACCACGTAACAAGAGACGCTAATTCATCTACTTTGGCAAATTTATTTCTTGGGATTTTAGATAACATATAATTAATATGTTCCTCAGTCATTTGATCAAAAATTCTAGTTTTTGCAGCAGCAGGGGTTACACAATTAACAGCTATATTTTTTAATGCTAATTCTTTTCCAAGCGATTTGGTTAAACCTATAACTCCAGCTTTAGAAGTGCTATAGGCACTGGCGTTAGGATTGCCTTCTTTCCCAGCGATAGAGGCAATATTAACAATTCTTCCATAATTATTTTTTATCATGTAAGGAGTTACGGCTTTACAACAATAAAATACTGCATTTAGATTTAAGTCTATAACTTTTTTCCATTCATCAAGTGGATAATCAACTACTGTAGTATTTTTTCCTGCAACACCTGCATTATTGATAAAAATATCGATTTTTTTGTGTGTTTTTTCAATCTCAGCTAAATTTTTTCCTATATTCTCATAATTTCCAACATCTACAATTTGGTATGAAACCTTATCTGAATTAATTTTTTTTATTGCAATTTTAATTGCCTCTTCATCTATATCCCAAATTACAACGCTTGCTCCTGAAGCAATAAATCTTTCCGTAATAGCCAGTCCAAAACCTTGTGCGCCTCCTGTCACTATTGCAACTCTATCTTTTAAATCAAAATTAATCATATTATTTTTTTTGTTTTTTTGACCTTAATAAAGGAAAAGCCAATGCAATAAAAGATAAAATAAAAAAGGTTAAAGCTATAGGTCTTGTTAAAAACATTAGCCAATTTCCATCAAAAATTACTAAAGATTGTCTTAAGGTTCCTTCTACTAATTCTCCTAGAATTAATCCTATAATTACTGGAACAACTGAAAAACCAAATCTTCTCATAAAAAATCCTAGTGCACCAAAGAATAACATTATCCAGACATCAATTATTGACTGACTTAAAGAATAAGTTCCACATACAGACACTGCAAATATCATAGGCCATAAAATTTTGTTAGGAACAAGAGTTATTCTTGCAAATAATTTTGCACCAAAAAAACCAAATATAAAAAATAAAACGTTTGCAATTAACATTGCTCCAAAAATTCCATACAAAAAATCAGGCTGTTCTCTAAATAGATCTGGACCTGGTCTTACTCCATGAATTATAAGTCCAGTTAATATAACTGCTGTAGTAGCACTCCCAGGAATTCCAAGGGCTAAAGTTGGAACCATTGCGCCACCAGTAGCTGCATTATTGGCAGCCTCTGCTCCAGCAATTCCTTCTATTGATCCTTTGCCAAATTCCTCTGGTTCTTTAGAAAATCTTTTTGCTTCTGCGTACCCAATTAAAGATGCAACAGTTCCTCCCTCTGCTGGCAAAACACCAATGAAAGAACCTATGCCGCTTGATCTTAAAATTGTTTTCCATGTTTTCTTATAATCATCTAGAGATGGGAGTTTTACCGCTTTTAATGCAACTCTTTTGAATACTTGATCAAGAAGTGTTGACTGAGTTAACATTTCGCTTATAGCAAATAAGCCTACTACTACTGGGATAAATCCAATACCAACCGAAAGTTCATTAATTCCATAAGTAAATCTATCAATCGAAGTCATAAAATCTTTTCCAACAGTAGAAATTAAAATTCCAAATGCACCAGCTATTAAATTTTTAATTGGACTTCCCTCACCAATTGATGCGAGCATAGTTAAACCAAAAATAGCTAATGCAAAATATTCTGGTTGGCCAAATTCATAGGCAAGTTTAGCTAAAACTGGTGCAAAAAATACTAAAACTATCACACTAAATATTCCACCCACTGTGCTTGAAACTGTTGCCATACCTAAAGCTCTTCCTGCTTCTCCCTTTTGAGCTAAAGGATAACCATCTAAACAAGTGGCTGCTGCTGCTGGAGTTCCAGGAGTATTTATTAAAACTGCAGTGATTGCACCACCATATGTTCCGGCGCAATAAATTGATGTTAAAAGGACTATTGCTGAAAGAGGGTCCAAAGTCATAGTAAATGGTAAAATTAATGCTCCGCCAGTTGTAGGACCTAATCCTGGTAAAACACCTAAAATTAGTCCAAATAAAGTTCCAAAAAGTAAAACGATTAATAACTTGGAACTAAATAAAGGCGCCATCATTAATAAAAGATTATCCATACTAGTAATAATAAAGGTTTGTAATTATTCCTGGAGGAAATCTAAGACCCAGTATCATTTCGAAAAATATAAAAACTACCAGTGGAAATATAATTCCAACTAATAGTAAATAAAAAACTCTTTTTTCACCCCAATTGTAAGAGACAAATATTGAAAGAACTGAAATAGCTAAGAAAAAATCTAATGTTTTAGAGATAATAACAAAAAAAATAAAACTTAAGATTGTTAAAAAAAATGGTTTTGGAAGTTTTTTTTCTTTTTTCCAAGGATTTTTGAATGACAGATAATAAATAATTGTTGTTAAAAACATTATCAATACTAACAATCCTTTTGGGAAAGTAGCAGGTTGTATGCCTCTATTTAAAATCGGAGGGACCTTATCAAATGTAAAAGTAGTTACTAATAATATTGTTGAAACAAATATAATTACAAAAAAAACTTTAAATTCATCTTTAAAAAAAAAGGGCAAACTTTTGTTTGCCCTTTTTTTATTTCGTACATTATTCATAAAAAATGTACTTTCTTATGACTAATTAATGTAACCCAAAGCTTTAAGTTGAGCAGTCATCTCTGCAAGCATGACTTCCATTTGCTTGCCCCACTCATCAGCTCCAACAACACTAGTTGAATCAAGGCCGATATCAGTTAAAAAACTTTGGAAATATTTATGTTCCATTGCTTTAATCATTGCATCTTCAAGTTGTTTTTTTCTATCGCCTGGAACACCTTTTCTTGTTACAAAACCTCTAACTGTTGAAAGCACAACTGGAATTCCTAACTCAGTGGCAGTAGGAACATTACTTAATTTTTCCATTCTGTTACTAGCAAGTACAACTGAAACACACAATGTACCATCTTCAATTTCTGTTACAGCTTCTCCCAAGTTTAAAACACCTACATCAATATCTCCTTTGATAAGATTAGTTTTAATAGGACCAACACCTTTATAAGGAACAATTGTTGGGTCTGTTAATTTTCCTTTTTTTGTAAAAGCGATAGCACTTACATCATCAATACCACCAACGTGAGTAGTACCATATTTTAATGATTTAGATTTTTGAGCGCTAATAAATTTTTTAGCATCTTTAATATCATTTTTACAATTTACAACAAATAATTGAGGATCATCAGTTCCTCTAGCAAGTGGTTGCATATCACTTAATTTAACTTTTGTTTTTCCTAATGCCATAGAAACAGCATGTCCTGTAGTCCAAGTTAAAGTATGTTGACCATCTGCTGGTAAAGTCATCATGTAATCCATAGATGCAGCTCCACCACCACCTTTCTTGTTAACTAATTGCATATCTTGTTTTAGATACCTTCTAGTTCTTAACAACATCATTCTAGTAGTTACGTCTGTACCACCACCAAAACCAGCGTGTGTAATAGCTTGAATTGGGTGACCATCTGCTTTTGCAGAAGTAATCATAAGTGGAAGTGCAACAACAAAAAATTCAGTTACCAAAAATGCGGCAGCTAAAAATAATTTAAAACTTTTTTTCATTATTTCCCTCTTTTTCGTTAATTTATATTTAAATATATAAACATAATCTGATACATAGCGTAAAGTAAAAAATGGCTCAAAATAAAATTAACATAGCAGTTCTTTTAGGGGACCCTTCTGGTATAGGTCCTGAATTAGTCTCAAAACTATTATCAGAGGAAATCACTAACAAGGCTAACTTAATTGTCATAGGTGAAAAAAATATATTAGAAAGTGGAAATAAAATTTCAGGCAAATCACACAATCTAAATTTTGTAGAAGATTTCGATAATATTGATTTTGCGAAGGGTGATAAATTTTTTCTAGATATCTCTAATGGTAAAAATCATAATTATAAATTATCTGAGTGCTCTAAAGAGGCGGGAGAAAGCGTCTTAGCTTCGCTAAATTTAGCTTTAGATCTTGCTAAAGAAAATAAAATTCATGCAATAAACTTTGGACCTTTTAATAAAACAAGCCTTAAACTTGGAGGAAATAAATATTCTGATGAATTACATTTAATGGCTGAAAAGTTAGAGGTTAAAAATTTTTTTTGTGAATTTAATGTTATCGATAATTTTTGGACAGCAAGGGTATCATCACATATTCCGATAAAAGAAGTTCCAGAACATGTAAAAAAGGAAAAAATTATTAAGCCAATTAAACTTATAAATGAAGCTATGAAATTAAATGGTATTAAAAGTCCAAGAGTAGCAGTTCAAGCACTGAATCCTCATGCTGAATTTGGAACTGAGGAAAAAGAAGAAATTGTACCCGCAATAGAAGAGGCAAAAAAACTAGGTATTAATGCTGATGGACCTTTGCCATGTGATACTTCTTTTATTACTGCTTATAAAGATGGAAATTATGATTGTATTGTTGGTATGTATCATGATGCTTTACAATCAGGTTTAAAAGCATTTGGATTTGATCGAGGAGTAACCGTTCAAGGGGGTTTACCTTTACCTATTACCACTCCTGCTCACGGTACAGCATTTGATATTGCAGGTAAAAATAAAGCAAATTTAGAACCTACTTTGAATTCATTTAAAATTGCATTAACAATGGCAGAAAATAAAAACAATTAAATGTCCAAAATAAAAAGTATTCGTAACAAGGTATATCAATGGAATGGTAAAACAGTTCCTCCACAAAACAATTTTTGCACAAATGCATCAGACCTTTTGTTTGAAAAGTCAGATGCTATGGGCTCTTTTAGATTTCATGAATGGTTAATATGTGAAGTTGAAACTGATGACGGAATTGTTGGAATTGGAAACGCGGCACTCGCACCTCAGTTGGTTAAAAAAACAATCGATACTTATTTAACGCCGTTAGTACTAGGTGAAGATCCTTTTGATTATTCTTATATCTGGGAAAAAATGTACAGAAGAACGCATGCGTGGGGAAGAAGAGGTTTGGGTATGGTAGCTATTTCTGCAATTGATATTGCGCTCTGGGATATAATGGGAAAGATTACAAATAAACCTGTATTTAAATTATTAGGTGGTAGAACAAAAGAAAAAATTCCTGTTTACGCATCTAAACTTTACAGCCAACCAATCAAGGACTTGCAAAAAGAAGCCGAAAGCTATGTTAAGCAAGGTTTTAAAATGTTTAAAATGAGATTTGGGTGGGGGCCAAAAGATGGACCTGAAGGCATGAAAAAAAATATTGAGTTAGCTGAAGCAGTTAGAGAAGTTATTGGATATGATACTGACTTAATGATGGAATGTTATATGGGTTGGAACCTGGATTATGCAAAAAGGATGATACCAAAATTGGTAAAATTTAACCCTAGATGGTTGGAGGAACCAGTTATAGCAGACGATATTCATGGATATGCTGAATTAAATAATATGAATGCAATTCCAATTTCTGGTGGAGAACATGAATTCAACTTATTTGGGTTTAAACATTTGTTGGATATTAAAGCAGTCAGTTATATTCAATATGACAATAATAGAGTTGGTGGATTTACAATTGCAAATAAAATAAATGCATTGGCAGAAGCTTATCAAGTACCAGTTATTCCTCATGCTGGTCAAATGCATAATTATCATTTAACAATGTCAAATTTTAATTGTCCAATTTCAGAGTTTTTTCCAGTCCATGATGTAGAAATAGGTAATGAATTATTTTACTATATTTTTGAAGGAGATCCTGCTCCTGAAAATGGACATATTGATCTAGATGATAAAAAACCAGGTCTTGGTTTAACAATCACTGATAAATATATGTCTGATTTTAAAATTATAGAATAACTAATAGTCTTCTACTTCTTTAAGTTTGGGCATTGCATTAGCTGCTCCAGCTCTTGTTGTTGAAATACCAGCAACCTTATTTGCAAATTCTATAGCATCTTTGTTGTTTTGATTTTTAGATAAAGCATAAGCAAAAGCTCCATTAAATGCATCCCCTGCTCCAGTTGTATCTAAAACATCATCTTTTAAATTATAGGCATCAACAAAATAGCTTTCAGAGGAATTTGCAAAGTAAAGACCCTTTTGGCCTAATGTTATAACTATATTTTGTACTCCTTTTGCCAAAAAAGTTTTTGCCGCTTCTTCAATTTCTATTTTACTTTCAACTTTTTTTCCTAAATAAAAGCATACCTCTCTTTCATTAGGTGTAAAATAATCCATACATTTAAAATCAATCTCATTAATGTTTGCTGCAGGTGCTGGATTAAAAATTGTAACAGATCCTGACTCTTTCGCTTTATTAAGTGCATAACTAGTTACTTCATAAGGTGTTTCTAACTGAGTTAAAAAAATTTTTGAGTTTTTTAAAAACTCAATATTATTATCAATATCTTTATTTGATAAAGAACCAGCGGCGCCAGGCACAATATTGATTGCGTTATCTCCTGTTTTCTCATTTATCATTATACCTGCAACGCCAGTTGACTGATTTGGATCTTGAATTATTGAAGCTGTATTAATTCCAGTCTCCTTATACAACTTAAGAGCCATCTTGGCATTTTGATCATCTCCTATCTTGGTTATAAAATTTACATTTCCACCAAGTCTTGCAGCAGCAATAGCTTGGTTTGACCCTTTTCCGCCCGGACCAACTATATGACTCTTACCTAAAACTGTTTCACCTTTGATAGGAATTTTGTCAGCAAAAAAACAAAGATCAGCTACAAATACTCCAAAGACACATATTGAGTTCATTATTTATCAAGAACCCAAACACTACCATCTGGTTTAATTACTCCCTTCGTTAATATAAAACACCCATATGGTCTCATTTCAGAGGTAGATACAATTAATTGAGATTTTTTTGCCTCTTTATAAAATTCTTGTCTTTCAATTGAGCCAACCCTCCAATTTTCTCCAGAGGTTTCTTTTACAGCTTTAATAAAATCTTTGTGACAATCAGTTAATTCATCAGGTTTGTTATCAACCTGCATTCTATTTGCAGCTGACTCTATGAAACTATCTAATGGAAAAACAGAAAGAATAGCCTTTGTAGCTTCGTAAATATCTACTCCATCTAATCTGATTACTTTATTATTTAAAGAATGAGAATATGCTGGAAAATTAGCATCTGTTAAAACCAGTTTATCGCCATGACCCATTGCTCTTAACTGATATAGGAGTTCAGGGCTTAAAATTGGATTAATTTTAATAAGCATTTATCCACTATATTATATAAAAAAAAAGGGTGAAATAAAATTCCACCCTTTTAATTTTGATTTTTCTAAAGATTATTTAAAATCGTTAGCGTTTTCAGTTGTTACTAATTGTGTACCAGTATCAATATTAGGATCAATGCTTCCACCGTTAGCTAGCTCAAGAGCATATTTAACTCCATATGCACCCATGTTGTATGAGAACTGAGCTATTGTTGCAGTCATCTCCCCTTTTAGGATGCTTGTAGCAGCATCTGGAGTAGCATCAAAACCAACAACGATTACATCATTCATATCAGCATCTTTTAGCGCTTGCATTGCACCTAATCCCATATTGTCATTAGAAGCAAAAATTGCTTTGATGTTAGGATTTTTCAAAATGATTGACTCAGTAACTGATCTCCCTTTTGCAGTATCCCACTCGGCTGTTTGAGTAGCAACAAGGTTTAAACCGCAGTTTTTAAATCCTTTAATTGCACCATCTCTTCTTAGTAATGCGGTTGATTGAGACTCAATTCCAGTAAGAATTGCAACATCAGATCCTTTTGGTGTTTTGTCACAAATAAATTTTGCAGCTAATTCTGCACCGTTCATATTATTTGTCCCAATGAAAGTTACACCTTCATTGATTCCTTTTGTATCAACAAATACAACTGGAACACCACTTTTAATCGCATCGTCTACAATTGGTGCAAAAGCGTTTGGATCTCCAGGTGCTAGCGCTAGTGCATCAACACCTTTTGCAAGTTGGTCCTCAACTTGGTTAATCTGAGCTTGTACATCACCTTCTTGTGGAGGAGCAATTAAAATTAATTTTACTCCTAATTTTTTTGCTTCTTCTTCAGCACCTTTTGTTACAGAAGCCCAGAATGGGTTTCCAGAACCAGGTCCTTTAATACTGAATAAGATTTTTTTACCATGACCGTCAGCGAAAGATACTGACCCCATGCTAATCAATAAAAAAAATGCTGAAATAAAAACAACAATTTTTCTGTTTAGTTCTCTCATATTTTACCCCTTTAATAATTATTAAAAATTAATTTAATAAAATTTTTAAAAAAAATTCAACTGTTTATAAAAGACAATCAAATATACAGTTACAACTATGAGGTGTGCTATTTTCTTGTACCAAGATCTCTTCTAAGAACGTCGATATATACAGCTAATACTATAATAGATCCTATTAGAACCTGTTGCCAAAATGAACTTACATCCATCAGATTAAGACCATTTCTTAAAATACCCATGATCATAACGCCTGCAAATACTCCAAGTACCGTACCCCTTCCTCCAAAAAAGCTCGCTCCACCAATGATGCATGCTGCTATTGCATCTAACTCAGATTGTAATCCAGCATTAGGATACCCCGAGTCTGTTCGTCCAGCTAAAATAAGCGCTCCAATTCCAGATAAAAATCCACAGAGTGAGTAAACTATTACTAGAATTTTATTTACGTTTATTCCGGAGGCTCTTGCAGCATTAGGGTTACCTCCAATTGCATATATCCATTTTCCAGTCCGTGTTTTATTCATAAATATCCAGAAAATTATGTATACAATTGCTATTAAGACTAAGCTCACTGGAAGGTATTGAGACTTTTCAAGGCCAAGCCAAGTTAAATCAATTCGTCCATGTCCAAGATATCTAACTTCGTCTGTAAAACCACTTATTGGCGTTCCACCTGAAATTAAATTCCCTGTGCCTCTAAAGATATACAATGTGCCTAAAGTCATTATGAAAGGATGAGGCATCCTCAGTAGGGTTATTCCTAATCCATTAAATAGACCACATAGAAATCCTGCTATCAAAGGCGTTATTACTACTATGTACCAAGGTGCCCCTGCTTTAGCAACTATTGCAAGGATCATTAACGACAACATCATTATTGATCCAACCGATAGATCAATACCTGCTGTAACTATCACCATAAACACACCTAATGCTAACATCGATTGCCAGGAAATTTGCTTGAATACATTGGTAACATTTCTCCAGGATAAGAAAACATCTGGCTGAAGGAAGTGCATTACTACAATCATTATTACCAGTAGCAATAATATTCCATACTTTTCAAGGTATGGCATTATTTTTAAATACAGTGAAATTTTTTCTTGATCTTTATTTTCCATAATTATTTTTTACCCATAATCCATCCTATTACTTCATCTCTTGAAGTTTTAGATAATTCAGACTCTGCAAAATTTGTTCCTTGGAATAAGGCCATCACACGATCACACACGGCAAAAATATCATCCATCCTATGACTGATAACTATTACTCCAACACCTGTTTGTTTTAAACTATTTATGAGGTCTAGAACTTTACCAACTTCTTTAATTGCAAGTGCAGCAGTTGGTTCATCCATTATTACAACTTTAGCATTAAATGCAGTTGATCTTGCAATTGCAACTGCTTGCCTTTGACCACCTGAA
The DNA here is from genome assembly GCA_902525355.1 of uncultured Pelagibacteraceae bacterium. Lineage (GTDB taxonomy): Bacteria > Pseudomonadota > Alphaproteobacteria > Pelagibacterales > Pelagibacteraceae > Pelagibacter. The sequence continues at coordinate 63,419 of CABZGO010000001.1, forward strand.
AGTTCTTCTACTTTTTGATCAGCACTTTTAACGTTAATTTTTAATTTACCAAGATGAGCATCAGTAAGTTCTTTAATTTTTTTATAATCTAGAAATTTAAGTAGTCCAAGATTTTTAGTTGGTTCACGCCCTAAAAAAATATTTTCACCTATTGGAAGATTTCCAGCTAATGCCAAGTCTTGATAAACCATTTCTAGACCTAAATTTTGAGAGTCTTTTGGGCTTTCTAAAATCTTCTCTTTACCATCAAAGAATAATGAGCCTGCACTTGGTTTGTATAACCCTGATAAAACCTTCATTAAAGTTGATTTTCCAGCCCCATTATCACCCACAACACCAAGACATTCTCCTGCATGTATCTTTAAATTGACATTCTCAAGAGCTGTTATGGTTCCAAAGTATTTTGTTACGCTTTTTGCTTCTAAAAGTAGTTGATTAATTGATGACATAAGTGAAGAAAATATAAAAAAATCAGTTAATTGCAACAGGTTTTGAGGCTAACAGATTTACCGTTTTTCTTTGAGCCCTTTTACAGAATTTTGGAGGCATTTTTTTTAAAATTAAGTTCATATCTTTTAGGACAATTTCGCCCATATCAAAAAAAGCTTGTTCTAAAGCTCCAGCTCTATGAGCTGAAAACAGTACATTTTTAAGTTTTCTAATTGGATCATTTTTTTTTACCGGTTCTTCAGGAAATACATCAGTTGCAACATAGATATCCCCTTTTTTAATTCTTTTTTTAAGGTCCTCAAAATTAACTATTGCTGCTCTACTCATTAAAACAAAAACAGATTTAGACTTCATTTTATTAAATAATTTTTTGTTTATTAAATTTTTGTTTTTAGTTGTAATAGTTGCCAAAACATAAATAATGTCACAATCACTAAACATTTTATTTAAATTAATAGACTTAAAACCAGCTTTTTTAATTATTTTATTTGGGACCCAGGGGTCATAAACATTTATATTTTTTGTAAATGGTAGAAGCAATGGATAAAGTGCCTTTGCTAAATCTCCAAAACCAAGTAAACCAATTTTTTTATTTGTCAAAAGGGAAGCATTCAAATTACTCTTTAAACCATATTTTTCTTTACCTTTTACAAAATCAAAATGAGCATTATGTATATTTCTTAATATAGACAAAGTCATACCTAAGGCTATTTCAGCAACTGGCTTTGAAAAAACAGGTGATGTAGCGATGACATCAATTTTTTTTTTAAAGCAATAATTATAGTCAATATTATCCATAAAATTACTTTCGACATTTATAATACATTTCAACTTAGAAGCTTTTGACAAAAGATTTTTATCCAGATCTGGCTGACCCATTATAAAAGTAGCTTTATGAATATTTTTTTCATAAAAATCTTTTTTATTTAACTTAGGAGCTGATATTATTTTATATTTTGATTTTAATTCCTTAAGTTTTTTTTTTGAAAAAATTAAATCTAATCTTCTTGGAAATGGATCGGAAATAACTATATGTTTCTTCACGGTCAATTTATTTAAGTAATTTCTTTGCATCTATTTCTAAAAACTTTTTTGGTTTTGCACAGTTAGTATTAATTGACACAGATGTTCCAGATTTAGCTGCTTTCATAATAGAAGTTATAATTTCTAATACATGTAAAGATATCTCACCATTACATAAATGTTTTCTTCTATTCTCAATTGAATATGCCATTTCAGATAATCCAGCTCCTCGATAGTTTGCATTAGTTGGTGTTTCATTTGCCCTAGAACTTTGCGTTCTTATATTAATACGCCCTAAAGGCATTTTTGTAGTCTTAAACTCTTTCCAATTTTCCCCTAATTTATTACAAGTTAATACTGATCCACCAAACATATTTGGATCTGGAACAATCATTGAGCCCTTTTCTCCATATAATTCAATGTGATTTCTTTGATGAGCTATTACATCAAATGATAATGTTAATCTTATAACAGAGTTATTTTTAAAAGTGATTGTAGATAAATAAGTAGTTGGACATTCTACCTTAAATTTTTTTCCTTTTTTTGGTCCTATTCCAATAGTCCTATATTTTTGACCTTGAATGATGGTACTAGTTACTTTTTTTGCAGGTCCTAACAGATTTACTAAAACAGTAATATAATATGGTCCCATATCAATAACAGGACCACCCTCATTTTTTGCAAACCAAGGTTCAGGGTTAGGATGATAAGATTCAATTCCAGGAAAAGCAAAAACTGCATTGCCTAATTTTATTTTTCCAATTATGTTTTTTTCAACTAGTTCTTTTGATTTTTGAATTCCACCACCCAAAAATGTATCAGGAGCATTACCTAAATATAATTTTTTTTTTTTTGAAAATTTTATTAAATCTTTTCCATCTTTTAAATTTATTGCTAATGGCTTTTCAGAGTATACATGTTTTCCATTTGTTAAAGCTTTTTTAGATATTGAATAATGTGCTTTTGGAATTGTAAGGTTTAGAATAATTTCAACCTCTTTATCTTTTAGTAGTTCATTTACAGTTAAAAATTTTATTCCATAGTTAAATGCACAGCGTTTTGCAGCTTTCAAATTAATATCAGCGCATTTAATTATTTTAATATTATTAAAATATTTTTCAGCTCTAAAATATGTTTCTGCAATATGTCCACAACCTATTAAACCAATTTTAAAAACCTTATTCATAAAAAGTTTTTAAACACCTTGTCTCTGTTTTGATTTTCCTTCTTTGTGGAGTTTTAATGCTTCTTCATTTTCTTTTGATGTTGGTATTTCAAGCGTAGGACTTTCCCAATAAGCAGATCCCTCAAGCCATTCATAACTATGTGTTTTAATTGAAATGACATAAGTGATATCTGACTGCTTAGCTCTTTTAAATGCCTCTTCTAATTCTGAAATACTAGAAACATGTTCTGATTTTGCACCCATACTTGCAGCATGTTGAGCAAAATTAACTTCTTTTAAATTTTGAACATTTGATGAATTAAATAAACAGTTAAATTCTTTTCCACCTTTGAAAAGTTGAAGTCTGTTAATAACAGCATGCCCACCATTATCACACACGATAATTATTAACTTGTTATTTGTTAATACTGAAGAATATATGTCAGAATTATTTAATAAATATGAACCATCTCCTACAAATGCAATAACATCTTTATCTGGGTTTGCCATTTTAATTCCAAGAGCACCAGAAATTTCATAGCTCATGCAACTAAATCCCCACTCTGTCTCATGGGTATTTAACTCTTTTGGCCGCCAAACTTGAACAACTTCTCCAACCAAACCTCCGGCTGCTGTAACAGCTATATCAGTTGGATCTGAATTCCTATAAATTGCTCCAACAGCGTGAGCATAACTTGGTAATTCTTGATTAGTTGGCCCACTCTCTTTATCTATATATTCATTCCAAGACCTAAGCTCATCTTGTGATTTTTTATGCCAACTATCAGATGATCTCCAGTCTCCAAGTACATTTGATAATTCTATTAATGATACTTTTGCATCTCCAATAACTGCCTCTGCTAAATGTTTATTTGCGTCATGTCTAGCAATATTGATTGAAACTAGCTTAAATTCAGGATTTTCAAAATTTGCCCACGAGCCAGTTGTAAAATCTGCAAGCTTAGTTCCTATGCAGATTGCTAGATCAGTTTCTTTAGCTAAATTATTTGCAGCCTTTCCTCCAAGTCCTCCTATTGGTCCTACAAAATGAGAGTGGTCTCTTTTCATTGTTGAGTATCCCATAACTGTTTGAGTTACTGGTATATTATGTTTAACTGCAAAATTTCCTAATTCATCCATTGCATCAGAATAAAATACTCCTCCACCTGAAATTATAATCGGGTTTTTGGAATTCTTAATTCTTTCAATAGCTTGTTTAATTTGAAAATCATCTGGCTTAGGTCTTCTAATATTGTGAATTCTTTCTTTAAAGAATTCTTCGGGATATTCAAATGTTTCTCCTTGTACATCTTGGCATAAAGATAAACATGCAGGACCACAATCTGCTGGATCTAACATGGTTTGAATTGCTTGAGGAAGTGACTGTAATATTTGCTCTGGTCTTGTAATTCTATCAAAATATTTTGTGACTGGTTTAAATGAGTCGTTTGCTGTCATTCCTGGATTTGAAAAGTGTTCAACCTGTTGCAAAACTGGATCTGGCATTCTATTTGCGTAAGTATCTCCAGGTAAAAATAAAATTGGCAATCTATTACTCATTGCTACTGCTGATGCTGTAACTAGATTTGTAGATCCTGGTCCAACCGAGCTTGTTGCAATAAAAATTTGCTTTCTTCTTTTTGCTCTTGAAAAAGCCACACCTGTTAAAGCCATATTTTGTTCATGATGACCTCTAAATGTTGGAAGTTTATCTTTATTTTCCTCTAAAGCTTGTCCAATACATGCTACATTTCCATGTCCAAAAATACCAAAAGCTCCTGGAAATAAAGGTTCAACCTTATCATCTATATAGATTTTCTGTGCAATTAAGTGTTTAACTATGGCATGCGCGCAAGTAAGCTTTATTTTTTTCATTTTTCTAGTTATATTCTCCTCAAATATTCAACTAATAAACCACAAAATAAAAATTATGTATAGCAAATTTGGACAATTCATTGATGGCAAATGGCAAGCATCACAAAATAATGAAACTTATGATGTTTTAAATCCTGCAACAGAAGAAGTTTTAGGTAAGGCATCTAAAGCAGGTGAAGAAGATGTAAACAAAGCACTTAAGTCTGCAGAAAAAGGTCTAGAAGTTTGGAGAAATACTCCACCATGGCAAAGATCAAAAATTATAAGAAAAATTGCCGACCTTATGAGAGAGAGAACTGATGTTTTGGCTAAGTGGTTAACATTAGAAGTTGGAAAGCCACTATCAGAAGCAAAAGGAGAAGTTGGAGGAGCTGCAGATATTTTTGAATGGAACTCTGAAGAAACAAAAAGAATTTATGGTCAGATAGTTGAAAGTAGATTTGAACATACAAGAATGTACATAAAATATGAGCCAGTTGGAGTTGTTGCTGGATTAATACCATGGAATTTTCCAATAGTTTTATCTTCAAGAAAAATTTCCACTGCTTTAGCTGCAGGGTGTTCAGTAATTTGTAAGCCTGATGTAATTACTCCAGGTAGTGTAATGGAACTTATGAATATTATAAATGATGCGGGCGTTCCTCCAGGAGTAGTAAATTTATTATCTGGTGATCCAGCTAAAATCTCATCTCAATTAATATCATCTGATATAGTGAAAAAAGTTTCTATTACTGGTTCAACAAGAGTTGGAAAACTAATTTTAAAACAAGCTGCTGAAAAAGTTCAAAGAGTTACAATGGAGTTAAGTGGTCATTCACCTTTTATTGTTTTTGACGACGTAGATATCAATAAAGTAACTGATATGGCAATCACTGCTAAATTTAGAAATAATGGTCAAGTTTGTATATCACCTGCAAGATTTTATATTCATGAAAGTAAAAAAGATGAATTTGCTAAAACTTTAGTTGAAAAGGTCACTAAGCTTAAAGTTGGTAACGGAATGGATGAAGATACAATTCTAGGACCTTTAACAACAGAAAAAAGATTAAATGAAATAGAGGCATTAGTAGAAAAAACTAAAAATGAAGGTGCAACAGTTTTATGTGGTGGAAAAAGACCAGCTGGTTTTAATAAAGGTTATTTTTACGAACCAACAATTTTTGACAATGTTAAAGATAATTTTACAATTGCTAAAGAAGAGCCATTTGGACCCTTAGTTCCATTGCTTACTTTTAAAGACACAGATGAAGTTGTAAAAAGAGCAAATGACAATGACCTTGGTTTAGCAAGCTATATCTACACTAATTCTTTAGAGAAAGCGCACAAAGTCTCAGAAAAAATGGAAACTGGAACATGTGCAGTAAACCATCCGACAATTGCTTTTGCTGAAGTACCGTTTGGAGGAATAAAACAAACAGGTTATGGAAGAGAAGGTGGTTCTATGGCTATCAAAGATTATTTGAACATTAAGTACACTCACTTTGGTCTCAATTATTAATGAGAAAAAATAAAGTCAAACAGATGATGGCTGATGGTAAGCCAGTTGTAAATGGTTGGTTACAAATACCAACCACGGTTTCAGCAGAAATGATGGCTCATCAAGGGTGGGATTCTCTGACTGTAGATATGCAGCATGGACTTGTTGATTACACAAATGCACTTCCAATGCTTCAAACAATTTCGTCAACTGGTGTAACTCCTCTTGCTAGAGTAAATTGGAATGAACCAGGTCAAATAATGAAGATTTTAGACGCTGGTTGTTATGGAATTATATGTCCAATGGTAAGTAACAAAGAAGAGGCAGAAAGATTTGTTCAAGCTTGTATGTATCCACCTAAAGGATACAGAAGTTTTGGACCAATAAGGGGATTAATTTATGGTGGATCAGATTATGCTGATCATGCAAACGATGAAATTTTAAAATTAGCTATGATTGAAACCAAGGAGTCATTGGAAAAATTAGATGAAATTATGTCTACAGATGGTGTAGATGGAATATATATTGGTCCAGCTGACTTAAGTTTAGCAATTGGAGAGAAACCAGGATTTGATAGACCAGAAGATACAAAAGCATATTCAGAAATATTAAGAATATTGGAGCATGCCAAAAAAAATAATATTTTTGCAGGAATACATAATGGAACAACTGAGTATGCTCAAAAAATGATTGATAAAGGATTTAATTTTGTAACAATTGGATCTGATGGAAGAGCAATGAGCGCAGGTGCTAAAGCAATTGTTGAAAAAATGAAAGGATCAATAAGCAAAAAAGAAACTGAAACTTATTAATCAAGTTTATCAAGAAAAGACTCGAATTCCTTTTTATTTAAATTTGAAGATTGTTTTTTTCCTGGAAATTTTCCTGACATTGAATCTTTTTTGAACGCCTTGAGAGCTCGAACTCTCTCAATTTTTATTTCATTTTTTAATTTTAATAAATTTCCGAAAGCTTTTGAATGTCTTGGAGGATTTAAAGTATCTCCACATATATCTTCCATAAACAAATACATTACATCTGCTTTTTTTCCTGAACCTAATGAAACTGTAACTATATTCGTTCTTTTAGAGATTTCTCCCATCACATTTTCTGGAATAACTTCACATTCAGCAGAAAAAGCCCCCGCATCTTCTAATCTTTTAAATTTTAAAAAAAGCTGATGTGCCTCTTCGCTATTTTTTCCTACTGCTCTTAAACCACCAATCCATGTAGATTTTCTTGGAACTAAACCAAGATGTCCCATTACTGGAACATCCTCATTAGCCAGCATTTCAATGATCTTCATACTTCTAGGTGTCATTACAGCATCAGCTCCATTTTCTAAGGCTTCAAACGCTCCTCTCATTATATCTTCTGAAGTGACAAACTTATTTAATACTAGCGCAGCAGTTAAAAATAGACTCTTTGATCCCTCTCTCACCTGTTTTACATTAAAAGCATTACAGATTATCATGTCAAATCCAGCTTTATCTGCAGCCTCAGCTTCATCTATTGTATTAGCTGTGACTTGAGTAAATTTTTTTTTTCCTTTTGCTTTTTTAAGATCATCAACTGTAAGAGTTCTGTTAGCAGGTTGAGCGGCCCAAGTATAAATCTTTTTCATTTTATATTTTTTAATTCTTTATAGATATTATTCACTCTATGTACTTCTTGTGCAATATTAAAGTATCCTTCATATTCAATTTCATCCGGAGATACGTCAAAATGGTAATGTCCAGCATCATTCTTGTGCTCATATGAGTGAAAGTGAGTATGCTCACCGGACTCTCTTAAATTTAATTCTCCCCCCGTTGGGTCTCCAGTCCATAAAACAGTATAGCATTGTAATTTTGGTCCAACAGGCTCGTAAAATTGTAGAAAATCTTTTGTACATTTCATCAATTTTGGATCATAATATTCATGTTTTATATCCTTATAATCTGGTTGTACGTGTGATCTTATTTTTCCATTCAAAACTCTAAATACACCAGCAAGAGCAATATGATCTTTATTCCCAATTTTAAGATTTTCTGAAAGTGCTGTTCTTATTGATTGAGGTAATGAACCTTGTTTTCCAATTCTTTTTTTTATTTTTAAATATATAACTTTTCCTTTAACTCCATCGGAATAATAAACATTACCTAACCCACCATGTTTGCTTGCGGTATAGTCCTCTACTATACATTCTTTATCTTTTCCTACCCTAGCAATTAAAGATCTATTTTCTTTTGTTATAAAATTTTCATTTATAACCAATTCTCCACAGTGTCCATCAAGGCAAGACATTGCTCCAGATCCTGCCCCAAGTGCATATGATTTTTCTGATCCTATCATCTTAGAGATTTCTGAATAATCAAATTCAGTTCCAAGATATTTTGGATCATGCATGTAAGGCTCTCCTCCAACATCGATTATCTTTTGGTTGCCACTCATACCTTCAGATGGACAATCCCAATTTCTTAAATTTGGACAATCAATTACCTCTGCATTTACACTATCATAATTCTTTGACAAACCTTTTTCTAATACGTTTGATATTTCTTCTAACTTAATTTTTTTGAAAATTCCTTTTTCTATTTTTAATTCCATATATAAGTTAGTTACATAATATATTGCATAATTTTTTTACATAAATATATTTTGATTTTAAAAATGAATAATAAAGATTTAAAAGTTGCAGTTCTTGGTGCGGGGGCAATGGGTTGTCTATTTGGAGGCCTACTAGCAGAAAAAGGTCTAAATGTAACGCTCATTGATGTTTGGAAAGAGCATGTTAATGAAATAAATAAAAATGGTCTAAAAATGGATGGTCATGGGGGAGATAGATTTATAAAAGTACCCGCAACATCAGATCCATCTACAATTGGAAAAGTTGATGCTGTGATAGTAATGTGTAAGGCAACAGCTCTAGAGCCTGCTTTAAAAAGCATTTATAACATTATTAGCGATAAAACAGTTTTTATGTCTTTTCAAAATGGAATAGGACATGAAGCTATAATTAAAAGTATTGTTGGTGATGAAAAAGTAATTGGCGGAACAACGACGCAAGCATCAAATATCTTAGGTCCTGGTCATATTATGAATCATGCTTCTCTACCCTCTTGGATTGGAGAATATGATGGTGGGATAACTGATAGAATAACCGAAATTGCAGACACCTTTACTGCTCATAATTTAGAAATGATTGCTGCTGGGGATGTAAAAAAAAGAAAATGGATGAAACTCTTTGCTTTAACCGCAATAGGTCCACTTTCAGCTATTTTTGATCTACATCATACTGATCTTTACATAAATAATAATGCTAATGACATTTCTAGAAGTTTAGGAAAAGAAATAATTTTAGAAACAAGAGACGTTGCTTTAGCAGATGGCGTTAATGTTTCTGAAGATGAGTGTTTATTTATGTTTAATAAAATTGTTGACTCAAAACAAACAAATAAATCTTCAATGGCTTTTGATGTACTTTATAAAAGAAAAACTGAAATTGATTTCATAAGTGGCGCCGTATCTAAAATAGGAAAAAAACATGGAATAGCAACGCCATTAAATGACCTTATGTACAAAATGATTAAAGTAAAAGAGGGCATGTACAGCTAAATGCTGAAAATTAGTAAACTAAAGAAAATTAAATCAAACTACCCAGTCATTGTTGGAGAACAAATAATCAGTAAAAAAGTCTGCAATTCTTTAATTAAAGAAATAACTAATTCAAAAAGTTTTGATGATATGGTTATGGGTGGCAGAAGCAGGATTAATAAAGGATCAAAAAATTTCAACAAATATATCTCAAGTTCTAAAATCTCAAAAAAACTTTTTACTACTTTCAATACACAATCGTTTTATAAGAAAATTGATAAAAAATTTAAAAGGGAGTTTAAGGCAAAAACTTGGGAAAGTTTGTTTAAACCAAAAAAATTTAATAAAAAAAAATATACACTAAAAAGAAAAGTAAATTCCAAAGAGCTAAAAAAACTATTAGGTAAAAATTATAAAAATCCAAATTTAAATTTAGATATTGATTTCTCAGTATCTAAAGGAGGATATAGATTAAGACCACATAGAGATGATGTGAATAGGCTATATAATTTTTTGATCTATTTAACCGATATACCAAAAAAAAATGGAGGATCTCTTACTTTATTTAAGAAAAAAGCAAATAAAAACCTTCGAAAAAGCTTTAGAAGATTTCCTAAAATAAATGAACTTGATAAATTAAAGGAATTCGCACCAAAACAAGGAAGTGTAATTTTCTTTAAATCTACTCCTAATTCTTATCACGGAGTAAATAGATTTAAGGAAAAAAACTGTCCAAAAAGATTTTTTATTTATGGAAGTTATGCTCTCAACAAACCAGTGATATGGAAATATAAAAATTTTGAATATCATCCACATATTGTTGCGACGAAAAAAAGAATGCTTACATCTTTTCATGATTCGAATTATTTGCTAAAGTATTAATAATTATGCAAATTCAGACTAAATTAAAGAGTATTTTAGATAGAGATGGCTTCTTAAGAGTTAGAAATGTTCTTAACTTCAATAAAGATTTAAAGCCAATTTTAAATGACATGGAATATGTAATGGATAATTTAGTTCATAAATTTGCTCCAAATCACATGAAAGAAAAAATTTTTAAATATAACTTTAGAAAAAAGTATACATATATTTCAAAGTTAAATATTTATGATCTTGATCAATATTTTAATACTAGACTTCCAAGAGATCATGTGAAGAAAGACAGTGATTATTTCGCCTCTCAATCTTTGTGGAATTTAATAAATCATAAAAAAATCTTGGATGTGGTCGAAAAATTACTAGGACCAGAAATTATGTCAAATCCAGTTCAAAATACAAGAATTAAACAACCCGAAAATAAACTACCTAAACATTCTGTTCACGATGGCCTCTCTGGTAGAACACCTTGGCATCAAGATGCAGCAGTCTTATCGTCTTTAGGACAAAGGCAAACTGATATGGTAACTGTTTGGATTCCATTTACTAAAACTACAAAAAAAAATGGATGCATGATTACAGTGAAAGAAATTAATAAATTGGGGCTATTAAATCATATATCGGGATATAGAGGTCAGGTCGAAATAAAAGATAGTAAATTACTTGATAATTACAAGCCTGTTTTTCTGGAAGCTAATGTTGGCGATATTATTATTTTGCACAAACATTCTATTCATTGTTCATTACCTAATAGGTCTAATGATTTTAGAATTAGCGCTGATTTAAGATACAATAGAGCTGGAACTCCATCTGGAAGAAAACCTTTGCCAAATTTTTATGTAAGAAGTAAATATAAAAAAAATATTACCATACACAATTATAAGCAATGGATTGCTTTGTGGGAAAAAGCTAAGAATAAATGTATACCAAGAAAGTATGCATTTAAATATCCACTTCCGACATTTAAAAATAGCAAAAGAGATCTTGCTAGATTAGTATAATTTCTTTTTTAAAGTTATGAAAAAAATTCTCATTGTCCAACCTATTCATGAAAAAGGTATGGAATTATTAAAAAATAATAGTGACTATAGTTACGAAGTTGTTGAAGATTTAAGTGTTGAAAACGTGAAACAAAAAATCGTAGATGCAGACGCAGTTTCTTTAAGAACTTCGATACTACCTGCTGAGGCAATTGAAAATGCAAAAAACCTTAAAATAATTTCAAGACATGGAGTTGGTTACGATAATATTGATTTAGATAGCTGTAAAAAAGGAAATATCGATATAGCAATAACTGCCACAGCAAATGCTGTTGCTGTTGCAGAACACGTTCTTTTCATGCTTTTAAGCATCTCTAAAAGAAAAAGTATGTATGACCATTCAGTCAAAAGTGGAAAATTTATTGAAAGAAACAAATTGCCAAAAACTATAGAAATTTGGCATAAAAATATTCTTATAGCTGGGTTTGGAAGAATAGGTAAAGCATTAATAAAAAGATGTTTGGGATTTGAAATGAATGTGTTTGTTTATGATCCATTTGTAAATGCAGAAACAGTTAGCAAAATGGGTGGGGAAAAAGTAGATGATTTATCTGAGGCTATTAAAGATATGGATGCTGTATCACTCCATATACCTTTAACAGATCAAACTAAAAATATTATCAATTACGAACTTCTAAAAACAATGAAAAACAATTGTATCATCATAAATGCTGCAAGAGGTGGTGTTATAAATGAGAAAGACTTAGATAGAGCTTTAAATGAGAATTTAATTTTTGGAGCAGGTATTGATGTATTTGAGGTAGAACCTCCAGAGGCTGATAACCCTTTGTTAAAAAATGACAAAGTTTTCCTTAGTCCTCATGCTGCAGCGTTTACAGAGGAATGCATGACAAGAATGGCAAAAGAAACTATTCAAAATATCTTTGATTTTTTTGACGGTAAACTTGAAGATAGTAAAAAGGTAAAATTATAGACTATTTATCTCTAGATTTGATTTCTTTAATGTATCTGTAATATATTTATAACCCTTAATAGCATATTCAAGTGGATTAGCTTTTTTAGGATCTTGTTCAGCCTCCACAACAAGCCAACCCTGGTAATTATTTTTTTTTAAAATATCAAACAAAGGTTTATAGTTGATACACCCATCTCCAGGTACGGTAAAAGCACCTTCTAAAAACGCATTCCTAAAACTAAAATCCTCAGAAAGGGCTTTTTTTAATACTTCTTCTCTAATATCTTTACAGTGGATGTGGATTACTCTTTCCTTAAATTTATTGATTATATTAATTGAATTACCCTGTGCAAATAACATGTGGCCAGTATCTAAAGTTAATTTTACACTGTCATTTGTGTTTTCAAGTAATCTAGTAGTTTCTTCTTCTGTTTCTATTACTGTACCCATATGATGGTGATAAGCTAAAGGCATACCTTCATCTTCAAGATATTTTGCAAGTTCAGATATTTTTATACAATAATCTTTCCATTCTTCATCAGTCATCTTAGGTCTACTTGATAGTTTTTTTGTTGGATCACCCTGTATTGAACCGAAAACTTCAGCAAAAACGATACATGGAGCCTCGCAATCTTTAAATAATTTTAGTTGGTCTTGAATTAAATTTTTTTCTTGTTCAACAGAATTTATTCTAAGATTTCCGCTATACCAACCAGAACATAGTTTTAAGTTATACTTATTTAATTTTGGTAACAGCTCTTTAGATGTTTTTGGAAATTTACCACCTGACTCAATTCCAACAAACCCAGCCTGACTTGCTTCTGACAAACATTGCTCTAAAGAAGTATCTCCACCTAATTCGGGCATGTCGTCATTACTCCAGGCGATCGGTGCTATACCTAATTTTACTGACATAAATTTTTTATTTGTTAAGATATATTTAATCATGAAATTAATTAAAGGAAAAAAAATTCAACTTGGCATAGTTGGAGGTGGTCCAAAATCCTGGATTGGTCATGTTCATAGAATTTCATCAAGATTTGACAATCAATATGAGATAGTTGCTGGTGTTTTTTCAAGAAATTCAAAACTATCTAAAAGTTTTGGTCAAAACCTAGGTATTTTAAAAGAGAGATGCTATTCAAATTTTAGGGAAATGGCTGAAAGAGAAGCTGCAAGAAAAGATGGTATAAATGTTGTCGCAATAATGACTCCTCCTTCAAGTCACCAAATTATTGCTGAAAAATTTATTGATAAAAATATTCATGTAATTTCTGACAAACCATTTGCTGGAAATCTTACTCAAGCTAAGAAATTATTTAAAAAAATAAAATCAAATAAAAAAATTAAGTATGCTTTAACACATAATTATTCTGCTTATCCTATGGTTAGAGAAGCTAAAGTATCGGTTGAAAGAGGTAAAATAGGAAAAGTTGAATATGTTAACATAGAATATGTTCAAGATTGGTCTGATGGAGAAAAAATTTCACAAAAAAATGCGTATAAAAAGTTTAAATGGAAAATAGATAAAAAAATTGTTGGAACTTCTGCAGTTTTGAATGAAATTGGCTCCCACGCATATCATATGGCAACTTACATATCAGGATTAAAAGGTCAAAATGTTTTTGCAGATATTAAACAAATTTCAAATAAAATTAAAATGGACAACAATGCTCAAGTAATGATTAATTTTAATAATGGAGCTAAAGGAATGTTTTGGACTAGTGTGATGGCAAGAGGTGGTGTTTATGGATTACGAATAAGAATATTTGGAACGAAAGGAAGTTTGGAATGGGTTCAAAACGATCCAAACTATTTAAGACTTAATCCATCTAATGGTGCTGTTAAATTTATTGAAAGAGGTTTTTTTAATGCTGAATTGTCTAAAAAATTTTCTAGATTAAAATTTGGACATCCTGAAGGATATTTGGATGCATTTGCAAATATTTATAGTGAATTTGCAGATTCTTTGAAAAATAATAGTAAAAAAAGGTATTTTTATCCAAATGAGGATGAGGGACTTGAAACTGCAAAATTTATTGATGCATGCAAAGTTTCAAACAGAAAAAAAAGATGGGTAAAAATAAAATAAAAACTGCTCTATTTGGACTTGGTAGAATTGGTCAGATGCATGCAGATAATTTAAGAAAAAATAATGAATTTGATTTAAAATATGTTTTTGATTTGAATAAAAATTTATCAAACAAAATTTCAAAAAGATTTAATACTATTTCAATAGATAATCCAGATATTGCTTTTAAAGATAATGAAATTAAATGTATTTTTATAGCATCCTCTACTTCTACACATTTAAAATTTATTGAAATGGGTGCAAAATATAAAAAAGTAGTCTTTTGTGAAAAACCACTAGATTTAAATCTAAATAAAATTAATTCAACTCAAAAGAAAATTAAAAAATTTAATCCTAAAGTACAAATAGGTTTTAATAGAAGATACGATCCCGGACATAATCTACTTAAAAAGAATTTATTAAAAAATAAAATAGGTAAACTAGAGAAGATTATTATAACCAGTCGAGATCCTGCTCCTCCCTCATTATCTTATTTAAAAGATTCGGGGGGTATTTTTAAAGATATGATGATTCATGATTTTGACTTAGCAAGATATTACTTGGGTTCAGATAAATTTATATCATTATTTGCTACTGGAAGTAATTTATCAGACCAAAGATTTAACAAGATAAAAGATTATGAACTTGCAACAACAGTGATTAAGTCAAGAAAAGGAGTGCAATGCATTATAACTAATTCAAGACATTGTAGTTTTGGTTATGACCAAAGAGTTGAGCTTTTTGGAACAAAAGGAATGATGATATCAGATAATAAAAGAGATACAGAAACCAATCTCTTTTTAAAAAATTCTACTAATAACAAATCACCTCTCTTGCATTTTTTTATAGAAAGATATGAAGAAGCTTTTAAGTTACAATTATTAGACCTTGCGAATTTTTGTAAAAAAAATATAAAACCTAGGGCAGTTTTTGAAGATGGAAAAAATTCAATAATATTGGCAGAAGCTGCACAAAAATCTGTTAAATCAAAAAAATTTGAAAAATTAAAAATAAATTAAAATAACTTTTATATACTTTGTATTTTTTTATCTCCTGCTTTTTTTACAAAGTAAATTCCTAAGACAACGGCACATAGAGCAATTAAAATTTTAGGTGTAACTAATTCGTTTAAGAAAACATATCCTAAAATTACTCCAAAAATCGGTATTAAGTAAGCGACTTGACTTTGAAAAACTAAGCCATTTTTCTTTAAAATCATAAATCTTAATAACCATGCTATTCCAGTTGGAAAAATACCCAGATAAATCAAAGATAATGTGGATTCTAATGATGGATTTAAATTCCATGGTTGCTCAAATATTATTGATATTGGACAAACAATAATAGTACCCCAAATTAGAATTGATGTAGTTACATTTTCATTTTTCTTATTACTAATTTTTAACGTTAATATTCCTCCAATAACATAAAAAGTAGATCCTAATAGAATCATAAGAGCAGAGAATAAATTTTCATTATTTATTAGTAAATTTTCTGAGAATAAATAAACAATTCCAGAAAAGCCTAATATAATTCCGAATATTTTTATTAAATTAATTCTCTCTCCATCTGCAAAGAAATGTGCAAGTATAGTTGCACTTATAGGTGTTGTAGACATCAAAATTGCTGCTAGGTTACTTTGAACTTTTTGAACACCATATGCTATTAGAAAGAAAGGTATAACAAGATTGATAATACCAATTGCTGCAAACCATTTCCAATCTTTTGAAAACGCTTCAATTTTTATTTTTTTAAAATAACATAGTAATAATAATGGTATCATACCAAAAAATATCCTTAAAAAAGATATTGTTATAGGTCCATAAGAATATGTTGCAATTTTAATATTAAAAAAAGCCGAGGCCCAAAGTAAAGCCAAAAAAGTTAAAATGAAATAATCAGTAGCATTTGGAGATTTCATTCAATTACATCTTCTATTGATCCATTAGTTATTTTAATAAGATTCTCAAAATTTATTTTAAAAATACAGTTTGGATGTCCAGCAGCTGCATATAAATCTTTAAATCTATTTAAAGAACTATCAACTAATATCTGTAACTTATTTATATGCCCTATAGGAGAAACTCCTCCTATCGTATATCCTGTTTGTTCTTTCACATCATCAGGAGATGCCATGCTTAAATCTTTACTTTTAAAGAACTTCTTAAGTTTGTTTAACGAACATCTTTTGTCGCCAGATACCAAACATAAAAAAAAATTATCACCATTTTTGAAAAGTAGGCTTTTTACGATTGCCCCCACCTCACAATTTAGAGATTTTGCTGCATCAAAGGCTGTTCTTGCTGTGTTTACTAATTCTGTGACTGATAAAGTCTTATCAAACTCTTTTAACGCTTTTTCAGCTCTTTTAACTGGTTCTTTATTTAATAAACTCATTATTGCAACTTAAGATTGATTGAAAATTCCAATTTTTTAAGGTTAATATACATGTAAAAAAAGCATAAGTGATATCTATTTAATAGGCATTATTTATCTTTTTTTAACTGATAAGAGAATTAAAAATTATAGGAGATAATATGAGCGCTAAGGACGTATTAAAGTTAATGAAATCTAAGAATATTGAATTTGTTGATCTTAGATTTACAGACCCAAGAGGTAAACTTCAACATTTAACAATGGATACAACGATCGTTGACGAGGGAATGTTGAACGACGGCGTATTTTTTGATGGTTCATCAATTGCAGGATGGAAAGCAATTAATGAATCAGACATGATATTAAAACCTGATTTAAGTAGAAAAGTAATAGATCCTTACACTTCTCATAATACCTTGATTTTGTTTTGTGACATTTTAGATGCAGTCAAAAGAGATCCTTATGAAAGAGATCCAAGAGGCATTGCAAAAAAAGCAGAAGCTTATTTAAAGAAAACAGGAATTGGTGATACAGCTTATTTTGGACCAGAACCAGAGTTTTTCGTTTTTGATGATGTAAGAATTAAAAATGATATGAATGAGACAAGCTTTTCAATTGATAGTTCAGAAGGGCCATACAATTCCGGAAAATCTTATGATAATGGGAACATGGGTCATAGACCTGGGGTCAAGGGAGGATATTTTCCTGTTCCACCAGTAGATAGTGCGCAAGATATGAGAGGTGAATATCTTAAAGGACTAAGAGACGTTGGAATAACTGTAGAGAAACATCACCATGAAGTTGCACCAAGTCAGCATGAACTTGGAATGTTATTTGGAACTTTGGTTAATCAAGCAGACAATGTTCAACTTTATAAATATGTTGTTCAAATGGTTTCTCACTCTTTTGGAAAAACTGCAACATTTATGCCCAAACCTGTAAAAGGAGACAATGGTTCTGGTATGCACACTCACCAATCAATATGGAAAGGCAAAACTCCAGTTTTTTCTGGAAATAAGTATGCTGGCTTATCTCAAACTGCTCTTTACTATATTGGTGGAGTTCTAAAACATGCAAAAGCAATTAATGCATTTGCTAATGCTACTACAAATAGTTACAAAAGACTGATTCCAGGATTTGAAGCTCCTGTTTTACTTGCATACTCTGCCAGAAACAGATCGGCATCATGTAGAATACCAATCACATTGAGTAAAAAAGGTGCAAGGTGTGAAATAAGATTTCCTGATGCATCTGGAAATCCATATTTAACTTTTGCTTCAATGCTTATGGCGGGAATTGATGGGATTAAAAACAAAATTGATCCAGGTAAATCTTTTGATAAAGATCTTTATGCTTTATCAGATAAGCAAGTCAAAAAAGTTCCAACAGTTTGTGGTTCTTTAAGAGAAGCAATGGAGTCTTTGGATAAAGATAGAAAATTCTTAACTCAAGGAAACGTATTCACAGACGATCAAATAGATGCGTATATTGAACTTAAATATGAAGAGATTCATAATTTTGAACATACGCCACATCCTATAGAATTTGATATGTATTATAGCTGCTAAATAGCTTGTAATATTAAAGGTAATACCTGTAGTAATAGCAGGTATTCCTTTATTAGAATTTAAATTTTATGTATTTTTGTTATTAACATATATGACTAAGTTTATAACAACATTAAAAAGTATTATTGGTTACAAAAAACCTGAAATTAGAAGGACTAAGCGTAGAAAAAATAAAATTTATTCTATGAATAAAAGAGGACAATATTGGTTTATTTCCTATTACCAATAATTTGACTAAACTTTAAAAGACTCCCCACAACCACATCTCTCGGTTTCATTTGGATTATTGAACACAAATTGAGATGAAAACTCCTCTTTTTTGTAATCCATTTCCGTTCCAAAAAGATACATTACTGCAGCAGAATCTATGAAAACTTTTACGCCTTTATCCTCAATAACCTCATCATTAGGGTTTATTTCCTTTGTGTATTCCATAATATAAGACATTCCTGCACAACCTCCTGATTTAACTCCTACTCTCACACCTATTGAATCATTTTCTGCTGAAGACATAATTTCTTTTATACGGTCTGCCGCATTATCGCTTAATGATATTACTTGTTTAGTCATAAATTTAATTCCAATTTTGCTGCCTCTGACATCATAGATTTATCCCAAGGTGGCTCCCAAACCAAATCTAAATCTACTTTTTCAACTTCTTCTAATTGCATAATACTATCTTTAACTTCTTTAGGCAAACTTTCTGCTACTGGACAGTTTGGAGTCGTTAAAGTCATTTTTACACTGATATTTTTTCCATCTATTCTAATATCATAAATTAATCCAAGTTCATATATATTTACAGGTATCTCAGGATCATAGATTTTTTTTATTTCTTCAATTACTTTTTCTTTAAGCTCCATCATTTAACTTTCAGTGTTTATTACTTCTTGTGAATTATCAATTGCTGATGTAAGTGTGTGCCAAGAGAGTGTAGCACATTTGACCCTCATTGGGTATTGCTTAACACCAGATAAACACATTAATTTTGTTTTTTCGTCATCATTTAAAAGTTTAGAGTTAAGATCATCTTTTTCTTTAATCATATCTAAAAAATCTGTGACAATTTCTTTTACCTCAGCTTCTTCCTTTCCTCTTACTAAATCTGTCATGATTGATGCTGAGGCCATAGATATTGCACATCCACTTCCTTCAAAAGAAATATCATCAACTTTTTTATTTTCATCAAGCTTTAGAAATACATGCACATTATCTCCACATAAAGGATTATGACCTTTGGCATCTTTGTTATAATTGTCTGTCTTTCTTAAGTTTCTAGGATTCTTTCCATGATCTAAGATAATTTCTTGGTATAATTCTTTTAAGTTCATTTCAGATTAAATATTTTTTTACAATTATTTAATGATGCATTCAGTTGATCAATGTCTTCTTTGGTATTATATACTCCGAATGAAGCTCTTGCAGTTGCTGGTAAACCTAATTTATCATGTAATATCTGGCAACAATGATGTCCTGCTCTTATCGCAACGCCGTCTTCATCTAATATCGTTGCAATATCGTGCGGATGAATGCCCTCTATAGTAAAGGATATTACACCTCCTTTATTTTTTGGATTTCCTACGATATTAATTGAATTATTTTTGCCTAAAACATCTATAGCATAATCTAATAATTCTTTTTCATGCTTTTCTATATTTTCAATACCAATTGTCTCCATAAATTTTATAGACTCATTAAAAGCAATTACTTGTGCAGTTGCCATTGTCCCAGCTTCATATTTATTTGGAAGATCACCGTAAGATATTCCTTTTTTCTTTACCTCTCTAATCATTCCACCACCACCTTGGTATGGAGGAAGATCTTCGAGCCACTTTTTTTTTGCATAAAGAACACCAATGCCTGTTGGACCATACATTTTATGGCCAGATATTGCATAAAAATCGCAGCCTAAATCCTGCATATCAAGTTTTAAATGTGGTGCTCCCTGACATCCGTCTACTAATACTGGTATACCTTTTGAATGTGCTAAATTCACAATTTCTTTAATTGGAAGTATTGCTCCAGTTACATTTGAAAGATGAGTAATACATATAATTTTAGTTTTATCTGTTATTTTAGTCTTTATTGCCTCTAAAGTTATTTCACCATCATCATTAATTTCTGCAAACTCTATTTTAATATTTTTTGATTTTCTTAAAAAATGCCACGGTACATAATTTGAATGATGTTCTAATTCAGTTATAAGCACTTCATCACCTTCATCTAAGTATTTTTGTCCAAAAGTATTAGCGATTAAATTAATTGCTTCTGTGGCACCTTTAGTAAAAACAATTTCGTTTTTATCCTGCGCATTAATATATTTTTGAACTGAGACCCTTGTATTCTCATATAGATTAGTAGCAGCTACAGCTAGATAATGTACACTTCGTCCAACATTTGAAAATTCTTTTGAATAAAAATCGTAAATTCTATCAAGAACAATTTTTGGCTTTTGTGAGGAATTTGCACTATCAAGATAAACAAGATCATTATTATGAATCTTATTATCAAAAATTGGAAATTCTTTTTTAATATCGTCTATGTTCATTCCTTTATTCCAATCAGATTTTTAATTAAATTTTTCACCTCAGGATCTGTTATTTTTTCAACTACATCTAATAGAAAACCATTTATCAAAAGTTCTCTTGATTGTTGATAACTTAATCCTCTTGACATTAAATAAAATATTGAGTTCTCATTGAGATTTCCAGAGGCAGAGCCATGCGAACATTTCACATCATCTGCATAAATTTCTAATTCTGGTTTAGCATTGAACTCTGCATCTTTGTTTAATAATATTGCTTTACTTAATTGATATCCATCTGTTTTTTGAGCCTTAGAATTAACGTATATTTTTCCTTGATACACGGCTTTAGAATTTTCTTCTAAAACACTTTTTATTAGTTGATAGCTTTTTGTATTTTCAGTTAAATGATTAATTATAGTTCTAATTTCATGATGCATACTATTATTAAGAGAGAAAATGCCATTTACAAAAGCTGATGAATATTCTCCACTTAAGTTACAGTTAATTTCATTTTTAAAAAAATTTGATCCTGATGACAAAATAAATGTTTCAGAAATACTATTTTTATCTTGATCGATATTATTGAAGGAATACTTGATATTTTTATTTTTAAATTTGTCTACTTTATAATTTTTCAAGATCGAATCTTTTTTTAAATCAAAATTATAAAAAATATTTAAGAAATTTTTTTCTGAAGTATCGCTGTATAAATCAATTAATCTTAAACAACTATTCTCAGATAATTCAAAATTTAGTCTTAAATTTATATTTTTAGACCAAATTTTAGAGTTAGTTGTGTGATAAATAATAAGTGGTTTTACTAATCGATAATCTTTTTTAACTGCTATTTTAAAAGACTTATTTGTAAATGCACTATTTAAGTCAGATAAAGAACTTGTATTATTAAATTTATTAATAGTTTCTGATTGATCGATTATCTCTATTTGATCTTTTTCTTCATAATCAAAATCAATTTTTTCAATTCTACCATTTATAAATACTATTTTGTTATGTTCTAAACCATCTACATATACAGAAGTGTCAACTTTATTGGTAGTTGTAAAATCAGTATAAAAACTTATCTCTCCAATATTTTTATTTATAATTTGTTTAAGGTCAGAGAATTTCCAATCTTCTTCTTTTCTATTTGGAAAACCTTTGCTTATAAAATTATCTAAATAAAATTTTTTTATTTCAATATCTTTTTGAGTTAAACTTAAACCTTCAATAGTATTGTTAAAATCTTTTTGTAATTGCTCTTTCATTTAATGAAAATTTTCATATCCTTTTTGTTCTAGCTCTAATGCTAAATCTGCACCTCCAGATTTAACAATTTTTCCATCCATTAAAACATGGACAAAATCAGGTTTAATATAGTCTAGTAATCTTTGGTAATGTGTAATTATTAAAAAAGAATTTTTATTGTCTCTTAAAGTATTTACTCCATCTGCTACAATTTTTAGTGCATCAATATCTAGACCAGAGTCTGTTTCATCTAATATTGATAATTTTGGAGCTAATAAAGACATTTGTAAAATTTCATTTTTCTTTTTTTCTCCACCTGAAAAACCAACGTTTAATTGTCTATTTAATTTCTCTTCATCAAATTTTAGTTCTTTAGATTTTTCCTTCACTAATTTTAAAAATTCTATAGCATCAAGCTCTTTTTCACCTCTTGCTTTCCGTACTGCATTTAATGAAGTCTTTAAAAATATGTTTGTATTAACACCTGGAATTTCTAATGGATATTGAAAGGCAAGAAAAATACCTTTGTGAGCTCTTTCCTCTGTTTCGAGTTCGAACAAATCTTTTTCTTCAAAAAGAATTTCACCCGAAACTTGATAGCCTTTTTTACCTGATAAGATATTTGATAGTGTGCTTTTACCAGATCCATTAGGGCCCATTATAGCATGAACCTCTCCAGGATTTATATCAAGAGAAAACTCCTTTAATATTTCTTTGTTATCAATTTTTGCGTTTAGTTTGTTTATTTTTAACATTAGCCGACACTACCTTCTAGGCTGATACCAACTAGTTTTTGAGCCTCAACAGCAAATTCCATAGGTAATTGTTGTAATACCTCTTTACAAAATCCATTAACAATTAATCCGACTGCTTCTTCAGCACTCAAGCCTCTTTGTTGACAGTAATGCAATTGTTCCTCGCTTATCTTTGATGTTGTTGCTTCGTGAGCAATATTTGACTCTGCATTCTTGTTTTTAATATAAGGAACAGTATGAGCTCCACATTTATTACCCATCAATAAAGAGTCACATTGAGTATAATTATTAGAATTTGCAGCTTTTGAGGAGATATCAACTAAACCTCTATAAGTCATATCTGACAAGCCAGCACTAATACCTTTTGATATTATTTTACTTTTAGTGTTTTTTCCTAAATGTATCATTTTAGTTCCTGTATCTGCTTTTTGGTGATTATTAGTAATCGCTATAGAGTAAAACTCTCCAACAGAATTATCACCTTTTAAAATGCAACTTGGATATTTCCAGGTAATAGCAGAACCGGTTTCAACTTGCGTCCATGAAATTTTTGAGTTTTTTCCTTTGCATAAACCACGTTTTGTAACAAAATTATAAATTCCACCTTTTCCATCTTTATCACCAGGATACCAATTCTGGACTGTAGAATATTTTATTTCTGCATCATCTAATGCAACTAATTCAACATTTGCAGCATGTAACTGGTTTTCATCTCGCATAGGAGCAGTACAACCCTCTAAGTAGCTTACATAACTTCCTTTGTCAGCAATAATCAATGTTCTTTCGAATTGACCTGTATTAGATGCGTTTATTCTGAAATATGTTGATAACTCCATTGGACAACGTACACCTTCAGGTATGTAAGCAAATGATCCATCAGTAAAAACAGCAGAATTTAGAGTCGCAAAAAAATGATCTGTTACCGGGATTACTGAACCTAAATATTTTTTTACTAACTCGGGATGATTTTGAATAGCTTCTGAAATAGGACAAAAAATAATTCCTTGTTTTGTAAGCTCTTCTCTGAATGTAGTTGCAACAGAAACAGAGTCAAATACTGCATCAACTGCTATACCATTAAGTCTTTTTTGCTCTTGAAGTGGAATACCTAATTTTTTATAAGTTTCCAAAAGTTTAGGGTCTAAATCATCTAAATTTTTTGGTTTATCTTTCATGCTTTTAGGTGCTGAATAGTAATATAGATCTTGATAATCTATTTTTGGATACTTTGGTTTTTGCCAATCTGGTTCTTTTAGCTGCTTAAATCTATCATATGCTTTTAATCTAAAATCAAGCATCCACTGTGGTTCTTTTTTAATATTAGAGATAAATTTAATAACATCCTCATTTAAACCTTTAGGAGCTTTTGTATTTTCAATATCAGTCGTAAAACCGTATTTATAATCTTTTAAATTATCAATTTCTTTTTGTCTGTTATCCATTTAAAGTTCTTTTATTTATTAAATCATTTAATGTTTTTTGCTGGAAAAAATTATTTATATAATCTTCTAGCTCATCCCATAAATCATGAGTGATGCATTTGGAAGACTTACCATTGCACCCACTATCAGAGTGTTTTTCACAACCAACTGTTTTTATTTTTTCATCCACTGCTATAAATACCTCTGAAATTTTAATTTCTGAGGCTTGCTTTGATAAAACATATCCACCTTTATTTCCTCTAACACTTTTTACTATTTGATTTTTTTTTAACTTTGAAAATAATTGTTCTAAATAAACTAGAGAAATTCCCTGTCTTAGAGATATGTCTCTTAATGAAACAGGCTCGTTGAAGTTAAATTTAGCTAGATCCGCTAGAGCCATTACAGCATATCTACCTTTACTTGATAATTTCATATTTTCCGCAATTTACGGGACTTATATATACCCGACTATTTTAGTCAAGATTAATTAGTTTTTAAAAACTTGCATTTTGTCACTCAATTTTGATAGAAAAAACCTTATTTTTTTTTGAGATTAATAATCAATGGCATCAGTAGATAATAAAATTTTAGAAATATTTATACCAGGTCCCGCGGGAAGATTAGAAGCTAAGTATTTTAAAAGTAAAAAAAATACTTCTCCAATTGCTTTAGTTTTACATCCCCATCCTCAGTACGGTGGAACAATGAATAATAAAGTTGTTGTTGATATATTTCAAACTTTTGTTGAGAATGATTTTTCAGTTTGTAGAGTAAATTTTAGAGGAGTTGGTAAAAGTGACGGTGAGTTTGATAATGGACAAGGAGAGCTTGCTGACGCAGCAGCAGCACTAGACTGGTTAGAGAGAGAAAACTTTGATAACTCACAATGCTGGATTTCTGGTTTTTCTTTTGGATCTTTGATAGCTATGCAATTACTAATGAGAAGACCAGAAATAAATAGATTCGTTGTGGTATCGCCCCAACCTAATGTTTATGATTTTTCGTTTTTATCGCCATGCCCTACATCAGGTACAATGATTTATGGGAAAAAAGATGAATTAGTTCCAGTAGAACACATAAATGATTTAAATAAAAGGCTTAGTGAACAAAAAGGTATTAAGGTTGAATTTGAATCTATTCAAGATGCAAATCATTTTTTTTCAAAAAATGATATATCCTTAATTAAATCTTTAAATAAATATATAAAAAAAGAAACTGCACTTTATTAGTCAAGATTTTTTTATAATAATTCCTCCAATCGAAGGTTTTTTACAATTAGTTGTGGAGGGGAATGATATTGGTAATCCAAGATAAGATCGAATTGCAAGAAATGCAAATGCTTGTGACTCTATATAGTCGCCATCTATATTTAAGTCATCGATTAAATGTAATTTATTATTAATTTTTTTTTTTAAAGAGTTAATTAAATATTTATTTTTTCTACCACCGCCACAAATATAAATATCATTAATACCTATTTTCTTGGATAATAATTCAGAAGTTAAGTCTGTAATTGTGGCTGTGCCATTTTCTAAAGAGAGACCTTTAGCAAAAGAAATATCAAAATCATTTGTATCAAGAGATCTTTTAGAATTAACTTTGCTATAATAGTAATTATCTAAATATTGATCAAAAATAAATTTATCTGTTTTTCCTTTATCAGCCAAAGTTCCATTTTCATCAAAAAATTTGTCAGAATTTTTTCTTATCCATTTATCTATAAGACAATTTCCAGGTCCTATATCTCTACTACTAATATTAAAATCTTTTTCAATTTTGGTAATATTTGCAATTCCACCAATATTTAATATTGAAATTGGAATTTTAACTTTATTTTCATTAAACAATGATTTTATTAGTGCTAGATGATAAATAGGTGATAAGGGTGCACCCTCACCTCCATTTTTAATATCGTTTTGTCTAAAATTATAAACTACATCTTTATTTGTTAATTTTGATAAATTAGTACCAAGTCCAATTTGTTTTGAAATTTTTTCCTCTGTATTATGATAAATAGTGTGACCATGAAAACCGATAAGGTCATAATCAACCTCTTTGGTTGCCTTAATTGCAATATCGATATGAAAATCAGTAATTTCTAACTCTAATTTATCAATTTCAGAGGAATATTTTAGCAAGTCTTGCATTTCTGATATGCTTTCTTTTACTCTATGAATTTTATTTGAAAGGCTTCTAGGATAAGGATCAAATCTATTATATTTGATATTAATAGAATCTTTGCCATTAGAACTGATTACGGAAGTATCAACACCATCACCAGATGTACCACTCATAAATCCAAGTGCAGATAAGTTTTTTTCCATTCTTATTTTTTTTTATTAAAATATGTATATTGTAAGATTATAGACCTATGAATAATTTTTTAAAAGAATTTAAAGAAAGAGGGTACTATTATCAATGTACCAATGAAATAGAATTATCAAATCTATTAAATAAAGAAAGCACAAATGCTTATATTGGATTTGATAGTACAGCTCCAAGTTTACATGTTGGAAGTTTATTGCAAATTATGTGTCTTAGACTTTTACAAAAGTATGGCCACAGACCTATTGTTCTTTTGGGTGGGGGCACGACTAGAATAGGAGATCCATCAGGTAAAGAGGAAACTAGAAAAATCCTCTCTGAAAAGCAAATTGAGAATAATATTAATAATATAAAAAAGGTTTT
Source organism: uncultured Pelagibacteraceae bacterium (assembly GCA_902525355.1). Lineage (GTDB taxonomy): Bacteria > Pseudomonadota > Alphaproteobacteria > Pelagibacterales > Pelagibacteraceae > Pelagibacter. The sequence goes on from CABZGO010000001.1 coordinate 90,471, forward strand.
TAAAATTTTTCTTAAAACCAATAATACAAAATTAAAACCAATTTTTGTGAATAATTATAAATGGTTAAGCAAACTCAATTATATAAATTTTTTAAGAGACATTGGTAAACATTTTACAATAAATAAAATGTTAACATTTGATAGTGTTAAATTAAGATTAGAAAGAGAACAATCTTTAAGTTATATGGAATTTAATTATATGATTTTACAAGCATATGATTTTTATGAACTTAATAAATCAAACAAATGTAATTTACAAATTGGTGGATCTGATCAATGGGGAAATATAGTAAACGGTGTTGAACTAATTAAAAGGGAATCTGGAAATCAAGCATTTGGCTTAACTACTCCGCTAATAACATTAGCATCAGGTACTAAAATGGGTAAAACAGAAAAAGGGGCAGTATGGTTAAATAAAGAAATGTTATCTCCATATGATTATTGGCAGTTTTGGAGAAATACTGATGATAGAGATGTATTAAAGTTTTTAAAAATGTTTACTGATCTGTCTTTAGATAAAATAGAGAAAGAAAAAGATAAAGATATAAACGAACTAAAAATTTTACTCGCCAATAATGCAACAGAAATGTTACATGGAAAAAAAGAAGCTGAAAAGTCTGAGAGACTTGCAAAAAATACTTTTAAAGAGAATTCTACAGGAGAAAATCTTCCTGGGATAAAAGTCAATAATGATATTTTATCAAAAAATATAGTTGAGCTAATTTCTTTTGTAAATAAAGAAATTTCTAAATCAGAAATAAGAAGATTAATAAAGTCAAACGGGATAAAATTAAATAATGAAACTGTATTAGATGAAAAATATATAATTGATCCTAATTTATTCTCAGATAAGGGTTTTGTTAAACTATCTGTAGGAAAAAAAAAGCACTTTAAAATTACAAATTAATTACCTTTAAGATTTTCTAAAGTCCTGGTAATAAATCTCGGAGTTAAAGTTTTTATTGGATTAACTGTACTTTTTAAATCATTAGGTGGTCCTTTAATTTTAAAACTGACACCAAATACACCTTCGCCAGTTTTACTACCTACTAAAATTTTACCAAGTAAAGGAATTTTGGCTATTGTGTTATTAATAGTTGTTGCAGGCACTAAGGTTCCTCTTAAACTTGTCATCCTGTCTTTCTCAATATAACCCTCCATCATTATTGAAATAGCTGGCCCTAATGCATAAATCTCATCAATCTCTATTAAATTGTTTTTTGTTTTATAATCCATCTCAAATTCATTAAATCTTATTCCCTCGCCTGTCAAAAAATCAGCAATTCCTTGTAAATCTGCAAGTGTAAGAATTTTTGCTAAAACTGGTACTTCTTTAACTTTGAAATTACTAATCTTGAGTTTTGACCTAGATGTATTATCAATTTTGATTGAACTGAACTTTAATTCACCTTCATCAAAACCTTTTATAAATTTATAATTATTGATAAATGGTTTTGGTTCTTGAATAAATATATTTGTGATTTTTTCATTCTTAGCTGTTGTTCTATAAAAATAAGAGAATTGATTTTCTTTGTCCAAAACTCCATTAGCTTTAGCTAGTATTAATTTATTATTTTTTATATCAAATTCGCCAGTAAATTTTTTAAGATATTCATTTTTTTCTAAATATACCTTTTCTAAATTCAATATTACTGAAGTATTTAAATTATCAAAGAAATTTGAAATCTTAGTTTCATTATTGCTCTTCAATAGTTTTTCAATTATTTTTTCTCCATCGATTTGGTTTCCAATAAATTGATAATTATTTGAATTTTTTTTAATTTGAAAATTATTTTTAACTCCCTTGATATTAAAAAAATTTGCATCAATTTTATCCACACTCTGCAATTTAAAATCATCGGATATATAGAGATTATCTATTGAAATATAATTTTTGTTTTCTTTAAAACTGATTTTCTGTAAGTTAAATCCATTTATAGACTTATTTAATAAAATTTCTAATTTTGATGGAATATTTTTTTTCTTTAAATATTGAATTTCATCAATTTTTAAATCACTATCATCTAAATTTAATAATGTATAAAGTTCATAATTATTTTCACTACCTTTGTATTTAATAAAAAAATTATCCTCTTTATTTTGTATTAAATATTTTCCATTTAGTTGAAAATTAATTATATCATTTGAATATTCAAATAAAATTTGAGGATTTTTGACAGTAATCTTATTGTCGAAACTTGTTAAATATTTTTTAATGAAATTTGATCTGTAATTAAGATTTAAATTATCAAAATTTAAATTTGATTTTATAGCAAATTTTTTAATGTTAAATGTGTCATCAATCGATGCATTTATTGTAAAATTTGAATTTAGGTTTATTATTTGATCCTTTATTAAATTATGTTGTTCTTGAATATCTAAATATTTCTTAAACTCTTTAGTATTAAATGTATTATTATCTGATTGTACAAATATTTCTACATCAGAGGTTTTATCGTCTTTTTTATCTAATTTGAGATTTATAATATTATTTTCTGACTCATTATCAAAATTTTTATCTAAAAATGAGTAATTACTTTTTAAATCTACTTTAAATAATTGGTCTCCAAAAATTATTTTAGTTTTAATATTTTTTAAGTACAGAACGTCTTGGATTTCTTCATTAAGTTGTAATTTATCTATGTAAATTTCTGAGTCGAATAGGTAATTTTCTATTTTGTTATTATAAACTTCAAATTTAAAGTTATTATCTGACTCTAAATTAATTTTTTTATCAGATAGAAGTTTGGGATCTAAATCTATAAAGTTTAAAAAAATTTTAGGATCTAAAAGTGCTTTTCCATTTCCTATATTTCCTTTTATCATTATTTTTTGATTTTTTTTACTATTTAAAGATAATTTTAAATTATTATTTTTAAATTCATTCTTTATTTTTAAATCGTCTAAAAAAGCAAAGTAGGTATCAAGCTCAGCAGTAAATTTTTCATTTTCAAATTTAGAATTAATTGTACCCTCTTTTAAAAAAATAAGATTTTGATATTTATTATTAAAATGAATTTCGTCAAAATTTAAGACTGAGTCAATTTTGATATTTTTAATTTTTTTATTTTTATTTAATTTAAAGGAGAATGAATTTTTACTCTTAAACAAAATATCTTTATTAGACAAATAATCTTGTTTTATATTTGTAAATTTAAATATTAAGTTTGGGTTCACTAATGCTTTAGTATTTTCTATATCTCCTTCAATGTAATATTCACCAGATTTTTTCTCTTTTATATCTAATCTTTTTGATGAAAGCAGTATCTCATCATAAGTAAAGTTTAAATTTGAAATATTAGTTATTTTATCCTGAGTCTGAAAATTAAAATTTAAGTCATTTAAACTTTCATATCCTGGTATATTTAATTTTGCATTGCTCACTGAGCCTGAAATAAAATAAGAGAGAGACTCTTGTCTTTTACTATCTAATTTAGCATCTAGTTCAAAATTTAATAATCCTTCTTTGATCTGACTATAAAATATGTATCTAGTTAGATTATAGTCTATTGTATTTAAGAATGATGTAACATCTTTTATTAAATTACTTGCAGATTTTATTTTTATATTTTTTATTGAACTTTCATTCTTTAAAAATTTTATTAAATTTAAATTTATATCTATATTTGAAATTTTTATTGTGTTGAATTCTGCAATTATATTTGCATTCTTAGTGTTAATATTAATTGCTCTCTCACTTAGATTTAACTTAATATAAACATTCTCAGTTTGAAGTGTAAGTTTTGAGTTAAAGTCTTTGACTTTATTATTTATTAAATTATTAAATTTATCTGTTTTTATGCCATAAATACTTAAATATGAAATGCATATACCGAAAATTAATAAAATTGATATACCTGTAATTAATATTTTCTTAGGCATTTAATTTATATAAAGAGTTTTCTAAAAATTCATCAATTTCTCCATCTAATACCTTATCTGGATTTGAATTTTCGTAGTTCGTTCTGTTGTCTTTCACCATTCTGTAAGGATGTAATACATATGATCTTATTTGATGTCCCCAACCAATTTCTGATTTTGAGCTTTCAATATTATCACTCTCTTTTTTTCTCTTTTGTATTTCGTGTTCATAAAGTCTTGCTTTAAGCATGTTCATGCAAGTTTCTTTATTTTTATGTTGTGATCTTTCGTTTTGACATTGGACAACAATTTTACTTGGAATATGAGTAATTCTTACTGCACTATCAGTTGTATTAACGTGTTGTCCGCCTGCTCCACTTGATCTGTAAGTATCGATTCTTAAATCTTTGTCTAGTACCTCAATATCTATATTCTCACTTATTACTGGGTAAACCCAAACGCTCGCAAAGCTAGTATGTCTTCTTGCACCTGAGTCAAATGGAGAGATTCTTACCAAACGGTGTATTCCAGACTCTGATTTTAAAAAACCATAAATATATTCTCCAGAAATTTTAATAACTGAAGACTTTATACCTGCCTCATCACCTCTATGCTCACTAATCAATTCAACATTATAACCTCGATCAGATGCCCATTTCATATACATTCTTCTCAACATTTGAGCCCAATCTTGACTCTCAGTACCTCCTGCGCCTGCATGAAATTCTAAATAACTATCTAAAGTATCATTTTCATTTGAAAGAAAACATTTTATTTCTAATTTTTTTAAATCTTTTTTTAAATTTAAAAATTTATCTAAAGTTTCTTGAATTAACTGTTTGTCATTTTCTTCACTTGCAAGCTTAAAGATATCATATAACTCATCAATCTCTCTTTCTGATTGTTTATGAGAGACTAATAAGTCGTCATATCCTTTTTTTTCTTTTAATATTTTTTCAGCTTTTTTTCTGTCATCCCAGAATTTTGGACTCTCTATGAGAATGTTAAGTTTATTTCTTTTTAATACAATATCTTGTGTTTCAAAGAAACTCCTTAATTCTTTGATTTATTTTAATTACCTCAGACTTAAATTTTTCTATCTCTTGTTCCATTAATAAAATTTTAGAATATTTTTTTTATATTTGTTATATTTATATTTATCATTACTACTATATATCTGATTTTCAATTTTTTCTTTTTTGTAAGACTCAATAATTGTCTGTTTTGATCCAAAATCTGCTTTTTTTCCTGTGTCTGCATCTATGACCATCATTTTTATTCCTTTTGCAATTTTAAAAGGTCTGGCTTCATATTTATTGACTGCTTTAGTTATAAAATCTTTAAAAATTGGCAGAGCAGTTTTAGAACCTGTTTCATATTTTCCTAATTTTTTAGGACTGTCATATCCCACATATACTCCAACAACTAAATTTGATGTAAAACCAATAAACCACGTATCAGTATTATTATTTGTTGTACCAGTTTTGCCGGCTAGTTGTAAATTTAGATCTTTTAAACGTTTTCCAGTGCCTCTTTGAATTACACCTTCTAGTATAGATGTCATTTGATATGCAGTTTGTGGAGAGAAAATTTGTTTATAATTACTTTTTATTGTAGGAAAACTATTACCATTAAAAGATATTTTATCACAATTTTCACAAAACCTTTTTTCATTGTTAGATATTGTAATGCCTTGACTGTCCTGAATTCTATCAATTATTATTGGAGTAACTAACTTACCACCATTCACAAATGAACAATAAGCACTTGTAATATTCAATAAAGTTGTCTCAGCTGATCCCAAAGAAACTGACAATAATTCATCAGGATTATCATAAATATTTAGTTTTTTTGAAAAATTGATAATTTTGTCTATTCCTAAGCTCTGTGAAATTCTGACAGTCATTAGATTTCTAGACTTCTCTACACCAGTTCTTAATGTTGAAAGCCCATAAAATTTTTTTCCATAATTTTCAGGTTTCCACATTTTTAGATCGTCACCTTGATCTAGAACTATTGGTGCATCAAGGATTAATGAAGATGGAGTGTAATTATTTTCTAAAGCTAGTGCATATATAAATGGTTTGAAAGCAGATCCAGGTTGCCTCTTTGCTTGTGTAACTCTATTAAATTCGCTTTTTTTAAAACTAAAACCACCTGTCATTGCTAAAACCCTTCCAGTATATGGGTCCATAACAACTATCCCCCCATTAACATTTGGTAATTGTCTTAAACTGAATATTCCATCAGAAATTTTTTTTACATAAATTAAGTCATTTGTTTTAAATATTTCATTAAAGTTTTTTCTTGTCCAATTAATATCTTCGTAACTTATAATACCTGTTTCTTTGTCAGATGTTTCAACTACAGTTTCAAATTTATCAATTCTTTTAACAATAGCAATTTGCCAACCAAGGGTTTTTTCTAATTGATATTTATCTAAGTTTTTATACCAATCTTTATATTCACGGTTTTCTAAAGGTCCCCGCCATCCTTTTCTCTTATCATATTCTAATAACCCATCTCTCAACGAAATTGCTGCTAAGTTTTGAAGTTCTAAGTTAATTGGAGTTTTTATATTAAAACCTTGTTTATGAACTTTATCATATCCATAGTCTTTTATTACTTTTTTTCTTATCTCTTCTACAAAGTATCTTGTATCTTCTATAAAAATTCTTTTTCTCTTTTTGAGAATAATTTCTGAATTTATTAATTCTTCATATTTATTTTTAGAAATATAATTATTATCATAAATATTTTTTAATACTAAATTTCTTCTATAAGTTGCTAATTCTTTATTTTTATAAGGATTATATTTACTAGGAGCCTTGGGCAATGCGGCCAATAAAGCAGACTCGGCATAATTTAACTCACCTATTGGTTTATTAAAATATCTTAGACTTGCAGATGCGATACCATAAGATCCTTCACCTAAATAAATTTGATTTAAGTAAAGTTCTAATATCCTCTCTTTCGATAAAGCTCTCTCAATTCTAAATGCTAAAATAGCTTCTTTTATTTTTCTATCTAAGCTAACTTCGTTTGATAAAAGAAAGTTTTTAGCAACTTGTTGTGTAATTGTAGATGCTCCTTCGAGTCTTTTTGATTTTATTAAATTAAAAATATTATTTTTAACTGCTCTTAAAACACCTTTTGCATCAACTCCTGGGTGTTTAAAAAAATTTTTGTCTTCAGAGGATAAGAAAGAATAAATTATTTTTTTGGGAATTGCATTAAAAGGTATAAAAATTCTTTTTTCAGTTGAAAAATCACTAATCAATATACCATTTCCAGAATATACTTTACTAGATACTGGTGGCTTATACATTTTTAAGAACTTATAATCCGGTAACTTATTCGAATAATTCCACAATATTAAGAAGATGGCTATAAACCCCAAAAATAAAATTATTGTAAATGTTAATATAAATTTTTTTAACAATTTGCTCATTTTAGTTTAAATTATTGATCGAATTTGTTAAAGATAAGGCACCGAATTTAAAAATAAAACTAATGAAAAATAATCAAAATTTATGTCAAAAAATTTATATATTGATGCATCGCATCCAAATGAAACTAGAGTTGTTCTTAAAAGAGATGATCATATTGAAGATTACGAATATGAAAGTGTAAACAACACATTAATAAAAAACAACATTTATCTCGGAAAAGTAAGTAGAATTGAGCCTTCACTTCAAGCAGCATTTGTTGATTTTGGAAGAGACAGACATGGATTTCTATCATTCAATGATATTCAGTCTGATTACTATCAGCTACCTCATAGCGATTTAGAAAAGATAAAACAAGAGGAGGAAAAAGTAAGAGAAGAGCTTTCAAAGGAAAGTGAAAACACAGAAAATCAAATTTTGGAAGGTAATGAAGAAATAAAGATTAATGATCCAGTTGAGAAACCGGAGGATGAAAACAAGGATAAAATTAACGAAAAAAAATTTCCATCAAAAAGATATAAAATTCAAGAAGTAATAAAACCTAATCAAGTCATATTAGTTCAAGTTTTAAAAGATGAAAGAGGATTTAAAGGAGCAGCGCTTAGCACATTTATAAGTATCGCGGGAAAATATATTGTTTTAATGCCAAACACAGCAAAAGGTGGTGGAATTTCTAGAAAAATATTTAATCCTGGGGATAGAAAAAAAATTCGGAAAATTCTAAATGAAATTGAAATTCCTAAAGAAATGGGAATTATTGTTAGAACAGCCGGATCCAATAAAACAAAAAATGAAATAGAAGGTGACCTAAATAATTTAATATTAATTTGGAATTCTATAAAGGATAATGCATTAAATTCAATTGCACCGTCTTTAATTCATCAAGAAAGTGACATAATCAAAAGAAGTATAAGGGATATGTATGATGATGAAACACAAAATATAATAGTTGAAGGAAATGAGGGATATCAAAAAACTAAAAACTATATGAAGCTCATGATGCCAAAGCAATTAAAAAAAGTTAAAAAATTTAGAGAAAAACTTCCTCTTTTCTTTAAAGAAAATATTGAAAGAAAGCTATTTGAAATATTTAAGACAGAAGTAAAACTTAATTCTGGTGGTTACCTAGTAATTAATCCTACAGAAGCATTAGTTTCTATTGATATAAATTCTGGTAAATCTATAAAGCAAAAAAATGTGGAAAGCACAGCTTTAGATACCAACCTTGAAGCTGCTGAAGAAATAGCTAGACAAATTAAGATAAGAGATTTGTCTGGTTTAATAATCATTGACTTTATTGATATGCTTAGTTTCAACAATCGTAAGCAAGTTGAAAGAAGATTAAAAGAGAGATGTAGAAACGACAGAGCAAGGATTCAAATAGGAAGGATAAGTAATTTTGGACTTCTCGAAATGTCAAGACAACGACTTAGAGAAAGTAATGTTAAATGGTCAATAAAATTAACAAATGAGACTCAAGCTTTAAAAGTGATCAAATTAATTGAAATTAAAACACTTGAAAATACTGCTAAAGTCATAGAGGTAAAAATTAATGAAAAAATTTTTAATTATATTGAGAATAATTTTAGTGAGGACCTAAATTATTTTAAAAAAAAGAATAAGATTAAAATTAATCTTAATATTGACCAAAATTTAAGCTTACAGGAATATAGCATGGAGTTTAAATCTAAATCAGGCAAAGTATTAGAAACAATTCAAAAAATTGAGAGTTTAGATAAAATTGTTGAAGATAAAAAAGAACATAGTCCTAAAGAGAATAAAAAAAAAAAAAAATTTAAAAAAAAAAAAATTTTTAAAAAAAAAAGCTAAATTAGTCCTTTTTTAGTTGTAGAGGGCGAGCCTTTTAAATTTGGTATTATTCTACCAGAAAGATAGGATTTTCTTCCAGATATAACAGCGTACTTCATTGACTCAGCCATTTGAAAAGGATTTTTAGCTTTAGCTATAGCAGTATTTATCAAAACTGCGTCGCATCCTAATTCCATTGCTTCTACAGCATCAGAAGCTTGACCTATTCCTGCATCAATTATAAGAGGAACTTTAGTTTGTTGTCTCAATATCTTAATATTTGTTTTATTTTGAATACCCAGTCCAGAACCAATTGGAGCTGCAAGAGGCATAATTGCTGACGCTCCTGAATTTTCCAATCTTTTGCACATTAAAGGATCATCATTACAATATACCATTACTTTAAAACCTTCTTTTGTCAGAATTTCGGTTGATTTTAAAGTCTCAATCATTTCAGGAAACAAGTTTTTTTTGTCTCCAAGAACTTCCAGCTTAACAAGTTTCCAGCCACCGATTTCTCTTGCAAGTCTTAATGTTCTTAAGGCTTCTTTTGAATTAAAACAACCTGCAGTGTTTGGTAAATAGGTAATTTTTTTTGGATTAATATAATCCATTAATAAAGGTTTGGTTTTATCTGAAATATTAACTCTTCTTACTGCTACTGTAACAATATCTGCACCAGAAATTTTTATTGCTTTTGCACACTCTTTCATAGTTTTATATTTCCCAGTTCCAACTATAAGTCTAGACTTAAATTTCGTATCTGCAATTTTTAAAATATCTGACTTCATTAACCACCACCTATAAAATGTACAATTTCTATTCTATCTTTATTCTTTAAATAAATTTGACTTAATTTTTTTTTATTAACAATTTCTTCATTTAATTCTATTGCAACTTTATTAATTGGGGTTTTTAACTTTTCAATAAGATTTTTTATGGAAAATTTTACATTTACAGTCAAAAGCTTGCCGTTGACAACTATTTTTATTTTATTTTTTTTGTTCATATAATATAAATCTTCTAATGAGTAAATTAATAATAATTAATGGACCTAATCTTAATCTATTAGGTGAAAGAGAACAAACTCAATATGGTAGCAAAGACTACAAACATCTTAAAGAAATTTGTTTAAACAGAGCAAAAGATTTAAATATCGAAATTGAAATAAAACAATCAAATATTGAAGGGGATATTGTAAATATTATTCAAGATGCTCGCAAAATATATGATGGAATGATAATTAATGCTGCTGGATATAGTCACACGTCTGTTGCTATTAGAGATGCTTTGAGTATTTATAAAAAACCTATAATAGAACTTCACATATCAAATATTTATAAAAGAGAGGACTTTAGGCATAAATCTCTGATAAGTGCAGTTGTAACAGGTATAATTTGTGGACTAGGAACTAATGGCTATATTTTAGCCATAAACTCTATGCATGAAATATTGAAAAATGAAAATTAACAAAAATATTATTAAAGAGCTTAATGATTATTTGGAGGAATTTAACCTAACAGAGATAGAGTACACGGAAAAAGATATTAAAGTTAAAGTTTCAAAATCTAATCATTTGAAAAATATTGATACTTCAGAACCTAAAAATGAAATTAGGACGATTGAAGAGGATGTTAGAATTGATAATTCTAAAAAAATAACATCCCCAATAATTGGTACTGCGTATCTTGCTCCAGAACCAGGAGGTAAAAAATTTATTGATATAAATCAAAAAATTAAAAAAGGTGATACAGTTATGATAGTTGAGGCAATGAAAACTATGAATCATATTCCAAGCCCAAAAGACGGGATTGTGATGGAAATTTGTGTTGATGATGGCCAGCCTGTTGAGTTTGGACAGACTATTGCAATCTTAAATTAAATTAATGTTTAAGAAAATACTTATAGCTAATAGGGGTGAAATAGCAGTACGTATAATTCGAGCTTGCAAAGAATGGGGTATTTCAACAGTGGCTATACATTCTGATGTGGATAGAGAAAGCATGCACGTAAGATTGGCTGATGAAAGTATTTGCGTTGGGCCACATCAACCAACTTTTAGTTATTTAAATATTCCTGCGATCATGTCAGCTATCGAACTCACAGGTGCTGAAGCTGTTCATCCTGGATATGGTTTCCTGTCTGAAAATTTTGAGTTTGCAAAAATATTAGAGGAAAATAATATTAAATTTATTGGCCCCTCCTCTAGTCTTATAAAAATGATGGGTGATAAAATTGAGGCAAAAAGAGTTGCTAAAGAATATGGACTTCCAATTATAGAAGGGTCTGATGGTGGAATTAAAGATATTAATGAGGCAAAAAAAATATGTGAGAAAGTTGGTTTTCCCGTTCTAATTAAGGCATCTGGGGGTGGAGGTGGAAAAGGAATGAAAATTGTTAATAAGTTAGAAGAATTTGAAAATCTTTTTTTAACTGCAAAACAAGAGGCAAAAAAGTTTTTTGGAAACGATGAAGTTTACATTGAAAAATTTTTTCAAAATCCAAGACACATTGAAGTGCAGGTCTTATCAGGTAAGAATAGAACTGTTCACTTGCACGAAAGAGATTGCTCTGTTCAGCGAAGACACCAAAAACTTATAGAAGAAACTCCAAGTCCAGTTTTAAATGATGCTGTTAGAAAAAATCTATTTGAAAAGACAGTCAATATGGTTAGTAAAATTGGATACGAAGGGGCTGGGACAGTTGAATTTATATACGAGGAGGGTAAATTCTATTTTTTGGAAATGAATACCAGGGTGCAAGTTGAGCACCCAGTAACTGAAATGGTTACTGGAATTGATATAATAAAAGAGCAGATTTGGATAGCTTTCTCCGGAGATACTGCTTTAAAACAAAGTGATATAAACCCTAGAGGTCATGCCATAGAATGCAGAATTAATGCAGAGGATCCAAGCAACAATTTTCAACCCTCACCAGGCAAGATAGGTATGTGCCATCAACCATCTGGATTTAGAACAAGAGTCGACGGATCTATATACCAAGGATATAAAATAACCCCGTATTATGACAGTATGGTTTGTAAAGTAATAACACATGGAAGAAATAGAGAAGAAGCAATTCAAAGAATGTTAAGATCTCTCGATGAGTTTGTGATAGATGGAATAACAACTACAATAGAATTACATAAAGTATTACTTAATAACAAAAAATTTATAACATCTGACTTTAATGTAAGCTGGTTGGATAAAGAAAAAGTTATCTAACTATAACATTTTTTTAACCAAACATCATAAACTGGATGATCAAATGGTCTAATTGATGGACTTGATGCGAATGTCCAATCATTAAAAACGAATACTTTATCATTATTATTCATTGAAATATCTTTTACCTGCATAAAGGCCGTAACCTCTGGGTCATCATCAAATTCTGAATTGTAACATTTTAAAACTTTTATACTTAAATTTTGAAATGAAAATTCTTCACCTACTTGTATTTTAATATTCGTATTTTTTGAACTTACTTTATCAAGAACACTAAGTTCTGCGATTGTTTCGCTTTTTTGAATGGTTTCAGCAAGTAAATTATTTATTATTAGGGAAAAGAAAATTGTTAACAATAATAATTCAATTTTTCCAACTTTTATATTTCTTTTTAACAACATTATTATATTTTTTTGGATGATAAGAATTTTCTGATCCAGTTTGATTAGGTAAATGTTCTTTCTGCCATTCATATTTTTTTAAATTGTGATCATTTTCTATTTTATTATTCATGTAATGCATCCATGAATACCATTCATTGGGTATTTTCGATGCTTCAACCTCACCATTATAAATTACCCATCTTTTTCCTGATTTACTTTCATAATATTTATTTCCATTTTTATCTTCCCCAACTAATTTACCTGAAAAAAATATTTGCAATCTTGTTCCAAACGTCTGCTGATTCCACCAAGTAAAAATTTGTTTAAATACTGTCAACATAAAAGTTTATTTTTTTTTCAATTTAAAATTGTAAAAATTCAATTAGACTAAAATTTTAAATTTCTATATATATTATATCTTTAAGATTCAATTTTATAAATAAATAAGGAAATTAAATGGCAAAATATTTAGTAGAGACATACTACACCTGTAGTTTCAAAGTAAGTCACTATCTCAACGATATTGATGAGAAAAATATGCAAAATATAGAAAAAAGAGATGATGGAAAATTTGAAATATTAGATGTAAAACTAGATAACAGAAAAACTAAAAATTTAGAAAAAATTGAAAAAAACAAGATAAATGTTGTAGAAAAAGAGCTTCCACAACCTGAGCAAAAAAATAATCTTAAGGTTAACCATGAAACGTTAACTAAAAATATCAAAGATTCAAATGGCAGAAGATTTAGTATGCCAGACAGAAGAAAAGGATATATCCAAAAGGCATCGATTGGAGATCATAAAGTATACCTACATACTGGTGAATATGAGGATGGTAAAATAGGAGAAATATTTATTGATACAAGTAAAGAAGGTGAACTAGTAAAAGCAACAATGAATAACTTTGCTATAGCTGTTTCCCTTGGATTGCAATACGGAGTTCCATTGGATGAATTTGTAAATGCCTTTGTTGATACAAAATTTGAACCATCAGGTAAAGTGTTTGGAAATGACAGAATATTAAGTGCAACATCAATTCTTGACTATATATTTCGAGAATTAGCAATATCATATCTAAACAGAGAAGATCTCGCCCATACTCCTTCTATAGGAGGATCTGAAAACTTGGATGAAGCTGTAACAGACGAAAATAGTGAGGATAAAACTCAATTCTTAAAATTAGTAAAAGACATTACAAGTAAAGGTTTTGTTAGAAGTAATTACAAAAAGAAATTAGTGGATCTCTCAGATATAAAAATTAATCTTAAAGGAAAGAAATAATTATTTTTTCTTTTTAATATTTAAATTTAACTCTTTTAGTTGATCATCTGAAATTTCAGATGGAGCATTCATCATCAAATCTTGTGCATTTTGGTTCATTGGAAACATTGTAACTTCTCTTATATTTTTTTCGTTTGCCAAAAGCATAACAATTCTATCAATTCCTGGAGCTATTCCTCCATGCGGTGGTGCTCCATAACTCAAGGCATTTATCATTCCTCTAAATTTTTTATTCACGTCATTTTTTGAGTAGCCAGCAATTTCAAATAATTTATACATTAATTCAGGAATATGATTTCTTATAGCCCCTGATGATAACTCAATACCATTACAAACAATATCATATTGATAAGCTTTAATATTTAATGGATTAGAAAAGTCTAATTTATTTACTTCTCCTTGAGGCATTGAAAACGGATTATGACTAAATTTGATTTTTTTTGTTGTTTCATCAATCTCATACATTGGATAATCAACAATCCAACAAAACGAAAATGTTTCATTATCAATTAAACCTAAATTCTCTGCAATTTTGTTTCTTGCAATACTTAGTATTTTTTCTACATCATTTTTCTTGCCGCAAGAAAGAAATACGGTATCATCAATATTTGCCTTTGTAAGTTTCATAATTTCTAATAATGCATTCTCTGAAAAAAATTTTCCAATCGGTCCCTTCGCATTTATTTTATCCTCTTTTTCTAATGTAAAATATGCAAGACCAGACGACCCTTGATCTTTAGACCATTTATCAATTCCATCAAAAAAACTTCTAGGTTTATCTTTTGTATTTTTGGTGACTAATGCTCTAACTATTGAGCCATTTTTTACTAATTTCTTAAATATTTCAAATTTAACATCCTCCCTTTCAAAAATGTTTGTTATATCTGAAATTTCTAATGGATTTCTTAAATCTGGTTTGTCTGACCCATATTTAAGCATTGCATCTTCATGGGTAATTCTTGGAAACTTTTCATGAAGAATTTTTTTATTACTGAATGTTTTAAATAATTTAAGAAATAAAGTTTCAATTACACCAAAGACATCCTCTTGTTCAACAAAAGACATTTCAACATCTAATTGATAAAATTCTCCAGGACTTCTATCTGCTCTTGCGTCCTCATCTCTAAAACATGGGGCTATTTGAAAATATTTGTCAAACCCAGATACCATGATGAGTTGCTTAAATTGTTGGGGTGCCTGTGGTAAAGCATAAAATTTACCAGGATTTAATCTACTAGGTACAAGAAAGTCTCTTGCACCTTCTGGACTTGATGAAGTTAATATGGGAGTTTGAAATTCTAAAAAACCAAGTTTTTGCATTTCATTTCTTATAAAAGAAATTACTTTTGATCTTAAAATAATATTTCTATGTATTTTTTTTCTCCTTAAATCTAGAAATCTATATTTTAGTCTTATTTCTTCAGCATATTCTTGATCAGAAAAAACTGGCAATGGCAGTTCTTTTGTTTCACCTAAAATATCTATATTATCAATTTTAACTTCTATTTCTCCAGTAGAAATATTTTTATTTATCGTTTCATCTGATCTTTCAACAACTATTCCTGTAACTTTAATTACTGTTTCTAAAGAAAGTTTTTCAATTTTCCTAAAAATTTCATTACTTTTGTCTATAACACATTGTGTAATTCCAAAGTTATCTCTTAAATCTACAAATAAAAGATTTCCATGATCTCTTTTTTTATTTATCCAACCAGATAAAGAAATTTCTTTTTCTTTATGCAGCTTAGTTAGTTCGCCACAGGTATGAGTTCTATATTTATTCAATTTACAATATCTCTTTTATTGTCTTTAAATTAATTGGTTTTTTTTTTTTTAAACTTAATTCGTCAACCTTATATATAAATTCGTCAATTTTTCTATAAGATCTGTCAACCCTGCTAATTATGAAATTTATAATTTTTTTTTCGATTTTAATCTGTCGATCAGAAAAATTCTTTAAAATAATAGCAAAAAGTAATTCATCATCTGGATTTTCAATTTCTGCATAAAGACAATTTTTTGATCTTGATGCTAGATCAGGTAATTTATATTTAATTTTGTTAATTGGTTTTAATGAATTTATCAGCAAATATTTGCTATCCTGATCTATTAGATTAAAAATTGAATAAAGTATTTCCTCTTCATTGCACTCTTCAAAATCATCAATAATTATACTTTCATATAATTTAAGACTTTTAAAAATTGAATTATCAATCTTATTTCCTTTAATTAAAAAAGCTTTTGATTTTAACTTAAAGATATTTGCTAGATGGCTTTTGCCAGAGAATTTTTCACCTGAAATATTTAATATTTTTTTTTCCCAGTCTGGCCATCTATTAATAAGATTAAATGCATTAGAATTGCTTTTCGATAAATAAAAATCATTTTCATTAAAATTAGTCTTATAATCTAACTCTAGTAGTAATTGGTTTAATTCACTCATTTTACTCTCCAATTTGGTGAAGTGGTATCAACAATAATGTCATAATTTGAAATATCTTTTAAAAATCTATTTGGACTACTACTATAGTAAACTTTATAGATAATTTTGCTATTATCAAATTTTTCAACAGTGTAATAATTAACAAAATCCAAATTTGCTAAAGTATTTTCAAGCTTTAAGGATTTTTTTATATTAAAAGAATTTACAGATAATCGAATTGGTACTGATGAAGATGGATTCATTTTATTAATAAATTTCCAATAATCTTCATATTTATTTTTTATATTTAATATCATTGAGTTTAAATTTGACTGATCCAGAATATTTTTATTTGTAAAATTTTCATTTGATACTAAAAATTTATCATCAAATTGAATTTTAGAATAAAATTTGATATTATTTTTTCTTTTGAAAACTATCATTATTATATAATTTTCAGAATTATATTTTTGTAATATTTTTTTAAAATTAAAATTTTCTATATTTTTCAGATTTTTTTTTATTATTAAATAGTCTTCCACATCTTCATTTGGTAAAATATAATTTATTTGAAAATAATTTTCTTGTACATTTTCCCAATTTTTTACAAAAATGTCATCATTCAAATAATTAAAACTACTTGTTTCTAAATCAATTAGGATTGGTAGAAAAAAAACATCTATTTTTTTTGGTAAAGAAAGAATTATATTTTTAGTATTAAAAAATTTAATCAATTTTTTTCTATTAAATTCAACCTCCATAATACTTTTATATTTTTGGTTTACAAATTTTTCGTCTAATATTGAAAAGTTATCTACTAATTTTTTAATATCCTCTATTGAAGTATCTGTAATTTTATTAAGATCCTTTACTTCAAGTATGATTTGAGAGAGATTCTGAAATGCTTTTTTAAAGCCTCTATCAATAACTTTTATCTTATTAAAATTAAGATTATATTCTTCCTCAACTTCAATTTTTGAAACAACAAAAGTTTTTGAGTATGCAATGTTTGTGGAAAACTCTATAAAATTGAAGGTTAAAAATATAAAAAATATATATAAACAAATAGGAATTTTTTTTTTAAATAAAAACATAACTTTGTTATATGACATCAAATAAATTAACATACAGTAAGAGCGGAGTTAATATTCCAAAAGCGGATAGTTTTGTTAAGTTCATAAGTTCACTAACTAGAAAATCAAGCAAAAGTGGTGATTTTAAGAATATAGGTGGTTTTGGTGCAGTCTCTACAATTCCAAGAAAGTTCAAAGAACCTAACATTGTTACAAGTACTGATGGAGTCGGCACTAAAATTGAGATTGCAAATGATCTAAATAAATTTGATACAATTGGAATTGATCTTGTGGCCATGTGTGTAAACGATTTGTTGGTTCAAGGAGCTAAACCATATTTATTCTTAGACTATATATCGGTGAGTAAAATAAATTTAAGAAAATTAAAAAGTTTGGTTAGAGGAATTGTTAATGGGTGTAATATAGCTGGATGTAAATTAGTTGGTGGTGAAACTGCGGAAATGCCTGGGACATATTCAAAGGATAAATTTGATATTGCAGGTTTTGCTGTCGGTCTTGTTGAAAAAAAAAAAATACTCCACAATAAGATTAAAAATAATGACCTTATTTTAGCAGTACCATCAAATGGACTACACTCAAATGGATTTTCATTAGTAAGATATGTTATTAAAAAAAAAAGAATTAATTTAAAATCAAATAAATTCCTTAAAGAAGAATTAATTAGACCAACTAAAATTTATGTTAAAGAATTATCGATAATAAATGAAAAAAATTTGATAAATGGATGCGCACATATAACTGGTGGTGGATTAGCAGACAATCTTAAAAGAATAATTCCAAAAAACCTAGGTGCAGAAATAAACCTAAATAACATTAAAACTTTAAAAATTTTTAAATTGTTACATAAGATGGGTATAACTGAAAATGAAATGTTAAAAACTTTTAATTGTGGTGTAGGCTTTTGTTTAGTTATAAATCCAAAAAATTTAAATAAAATAATTAGATATTTTGGAAGAAACTTTAAACCCTACGTAATTGGTAAAATTGTTAAAAATTCAAAAAAAGTTAAATTAAGTGGAAAAATATCCTGGTAAAAGAAAGATAGCTGTCTTTATTAGTGGTAGAGGCAGTAATTTAAAAAATTTAATAAAACACTCAAAAAAAAAAAATTCTTTAATTAAAATTATATTAGTTATTTCAAATAATCCAAATGCTGAAGGATTAAAATATGCATCTAGATCAAAAATAAAAATTTTTGGTATAAAATTTAAAAATATATCAAGTTTTGAAAAAAATTCACTTAAATTACTAAAAAAATATAATATAGATTTACTTTGTTTAGCTGGTTTTATGAAAATATTGTCAGGAAATTTTATAAAAAAATTTTCTAAACCAATATTAAATATTCATCCATCTCTTTTACCAAAGTATAAAGGATTGAATACACATGAAAGAGCAATCAAAAATAAAGATAAATTTGCAGGAGCTTCAATTCATAAGGTAACAGAAAAATTAGATTCAGGTAAAGTTATTTTACAAAAGAAAGTGAAAATTCTAAAATCAGATACTGTGAGAAGTTTGGAGAAAAAAGTTCTTAAAATTGAACATAAAATTTACCCGAAAGCTATTGATAAGTTTTTATCTAATCTTTAAAAAAAAAGTCTAACTCAATCTTGGCATTCTCTACACTATCTGATCCATGGACAGAATTTTTATCGATTGAGATACCATATTTTTTTCTAAGTGTTCCCTCTTCTGCATCTTTAGGATTAGTTGCCCCCATCAATTTTCTATTTTCAGAAACAGCGTTGAATTTTTGAAGACACATAACAACAATAGGTCCAGAGGATAAATAAGCACATAAATCATTGTAAAATGGTTTAGACTCATGAACTTTATAGAACTTTTCAGCCTCATCTTTTGAAATATGAATTTTTTTTTCTTCTAAAATTTCGAATCCTTTATTTTTAAATTCATTTTTAATTTGATCTTGCAAATTTCTTTCAACAGCATCTGGTTTAATTATAGACAATGTCTGTTCAATATTACTCATAATTCTCCTCAATAAACTTATTTAATAATCTGACACCATATCCTGTTGCACCACCAGAATTAAGTGCTCCTGCATATTTAGAAAATGCCATTCCAGCAATATCTAAATGCGCCCAAGGTGTTTTATTAATTATAAATCTTTGTAAAAATTGAGCTGCGGTAGTTGACCCAGCTCCTCCAACATAATTAATATTTTGCATATCAGCATTATTTGAATTCATCAATTTATTATAATTTTCATGTAAAGGCATTCCCCATACTTTTTCCTCTACCTGTTCTCCAGCATCAAAAAGTTGTTTCGACAATTTTTTATTATTTGACCATAAGCCAGCATATTCAGATCCAAGTGCAACAATTATTGCTCCAGTTAATGTTGCTAAATCTATAATTAAACTTGGTTTAAATTTCTTCTCAGTGTAAGTAAGCGCATCAGCTAGAACTAGTCTTCCCTCGGCATCGGTATTTAAAACCTCAATGGTTTGTCCACTATAAGATTTTACAATATCTCCAGGTCTTTGTGCATTTGCTCCTGGCATATTTTCAACTAATCCTACAACTCCAACAGCATTAATTTTTGATTTCCTTAAAGCCAAGGTTTTCATAAGACCGACTACTGTTGCAGAACCAGCCATATCATATGTCATATCTTCCATAAATTTTGCAGGCTTAAGTGAAATTCCTCCAGTATCAAAACAAACTCCTTTTCCTACAAAGGCTAAAGGTTTTGATTTATTTTTATTTCCTTTCCATTCTATGGTCACCATATAAGAACCTCTTATACTTCCCTGTCCAACACCAAGTAATGCATTAAAACCTAATTTTTTTAATTTTTTTTGATCATAGACTGTAACTTTTAATCCAAACTTTCTTAGTTTAACAATTCTGTTTGCGTATTCATCTGGATGTAAAATATTACCAGGTTCAGAAACTAAGTCTCTCGTAAGAAAAACACCTTCCAAAAGAGCTTTTAGTTTATTTCTCAATAAATTTTTTTGTTCAATACCATTGCCTATAATACTTAAATTTATATTTTCATTTTTCTTTTTGTTGGTTTTATAAAGATTAAAATTATACGATTTAAGCTGTGCTCCATGAAGAAACTTTTCCAATTGTATATTGGTAAAAGAATTATTTTCTACATTTATGAAAGAATTTTCTTTCTTATTTTCCTTTAAAAAAACATACAATTTCGAACCAAGTTTTTCAAAATCTAAAGAAATTTTAGATTTAGTGCAATTTACAAATATGTAACTTTTGCCATTATAATCTTTTGAGAGGAAATTCTGTTCAGAGAAAAGTTTATTCGAAAATATTGATTTTGATAAATTTTTAATCTCTTTACTTTTTATAACTTTTTGGGTCAGCAAAATAATCTCGTTATCCTTAGCGATTTTCGGTACTTTCTTTACAAAATTTAAATTTAGCTTCATTTTTTTGAAATTTTTATTAGATAATGTTGTATATTTATTAAAACAATAATTTCAATGAATAAATTAATATTTCGTAAATTTTCTTTGGATATAGTAAATTTCTTTTTAATTGCGTCATTTAGCATTACTTTTATTGTTTGGATAATTCAAGCAGTAAACTTTTTAGATTTAGTATCTGATGATGGTCACAGTCTTAAGGTATATTTTTACTATGTAACTTTAAATCTTCCAAAAATATTCAGTAAAACAATAATTTTTGTATTTTTCATATCCATATTTTATGTAATAAATAAATATGATAATGCAAATGAGTTGATCGTATTCTGGAATAATGGAATAAAAAAAATATATTTTATAAATTTTATTTGTAAGCTCTCAATTTTCTTTTTGATTTTGCAACTATTTCTTAATTTATTTGTAATCCCAAAATCTCAAAGTTTAGCAAGACAGTATATAAAAGAGTCAAATATAGATTTTTTACCAAAATTAATTTCAGAAAAAAAATTCATAAATGTTGTAAAAAATCTTACTATTTTTGTTGAAGAGTATAAAAACGACAATGTTTTACATAAGATATATATCAATGAAAAAATTGATAACGATCGATCAAAGATAATTGTTGCTGATAGTGGAAAGATAATAAAAAAAGATAATCAATTTTTTTTAAGACTTTATGATGGAGGTATTACAAATATTAATAAAAAAAATTCATTTGCTTTAAATTTTTCTGAGACAGATTATAATTTATCAAATTTTTCTACACAATCGGTTACTCATCCAAAAACACAAGAAATAAAGTCAGATATTTTGATAAATTGTTTTAAGGATTTTTTTTTAAATATTTATAGGAATAGTGATGAAGTATTCAAAAATATGAAAAAACAAACTTGTGAAGGCAGAAAACTAAAGTCGATAAGTGATGAATTATATAAAAGATTAATTATGCCACTCTACACTTTGATTATTTCACTAATCGCTGCTAGCTTAATTGTTGAACCAAAATCTAGGTATTTTTCAAAATTTCATAAAATTAATATCTTTTTAGTTGGAAGTTTTATAATTGTTATATCTCAGATAAGTCTGAAATTTTTATTAAACTCTGTAAGTATGATTTATTTAGTATCTTTGATGCCAATTATATTTTTATTAATTTTTTATTTATTATTATTTCTGATTACTAAATTTAAATTAAATTACCTATGATAATTAAACAACATGAACGATATTTAACAAGTTTATTTTTAAAGAATATTTTAATAATTACTGTGGTTTTTGTTTTTTTAAGTTTTTTTTTAAATATTTTTGAGGAAATAAAATATTTTGAAAATAAAACAAGTGAAACTTATATCCCAATTTTTTTGACTATATTAAATATTCCTTCAATTGTATTTGAAATTCTCCCATTTATATTTTTATTAGGTGTTATGTTTTTTTTTATTAATTTGTATGAAAAAGATGAAATTGAGTTACTAAGAAGTAACGGCATAGACAACTTAAAAATCACATCATTAATTTCTATTGTTTCAATAATTTTGGGTATCATCCTCATAGTATTGTATTACTCATTTTCAGCTAACTTAAAAAGTTTATATCTCAACATTAAGTACAAGTATTCTAATACAAGTGATCATCTAGCAGTAGTAAATGAAGATGGTTTATGGATTAAAGAAAAAAGTATTGATAATGAAAAAATTTTTATTATTAACGCTAAAAACTACAAAATTAATAGTCTTGAAAAATTAGAAATCACTGAACTTAATAATAATTATAAATTATTGAATACAATAGTTTCTGAGAAAGCAGATATTAGAGAAAAAACTTGGACCTTAAGCAATGTAAAAATATATTCTCAAGATAAAAAAACAAAACTCTTAGAAAATTACCTTTATTCATCTTCATTTAATGAGAAAATTATATCTAACTTATATTCCAATCTTAATTCTCTAAATATTTTACAATTAATAAAATTAAAAGATAACTACAAATCTATTGGGTACTCAGCGACAGAAGTAAGTTTACATCTTAATAAAATTTACAGTCTGCCTACATACCTTACACTTACTACTATTATAGGAGCACTATTAATGTTTAAATTAACATTTATAAAATCAAAATTTTTTTTAGTAGTAGTTGGTGTATTGGTTTCTGTAGTATTTTATTATATAAATTACTTTTCAGTATTATTTGGAAAAAATGAAACATTACCTGTTGAGGTTGCTGTGTGGTTACCTCAACTTCTGATACTTCTTATTTGTATACTAGGATTGACTAAGCTAAATGAAAATTAAAATTTTAAGAACATTATTAATATTAATTTTTTTATCAACTTACTCCAATTTAAATGCTCAAACAGTATTTTTTGATTCAAAAAATATTAAAATCGATGTTGAAGATAATATGATTTTTGCCACAGAAGGAGTTGCAAAAATACCAACAAAAAATTTGAAAATTATCGGTGAAAAATTTATTTATGATAAATTGAAGTCTGAATTAATAATTTTTGATAATGTTGAATATATTGATGAGGAGAAAGATATAACTATTAAGAGTCAAAAAATGATTTATAATGAGTCTGATAACAAAGTTTTTACTCAAAGTGAAACATTTTTGGATTTAGAAAATAAATACGATATTAAGTCGTCAAATATCTTATTTGATAGAAATTTAAATATTATATCAAGCAGTGAAATCACAGAAATAAACGACAAAGTAGCTAATAAATTTATATTCGAAAAAGGCATAATATTTGACACAATCAGAGAAATCATATCATCAGAAAAAATATTTATAAAAGATCAAAACCTAAATGAATATTCTTTTGAAAATTCAAAATTAAATTTAAAAGATAATGAAGTTGCTGGAAAAGATGTAAAAGTTGATTTTGTAGATAATTTTTTTGGAAACGAGAATAATGATCCAATTCTAAAAGGTTCAAGTATTGTGTCTAATAATCAAAATACCAAAATTTATAAAACTGTTTTTAGTACCTGTAATAAAAAAAATAAAAATTGTAGAGGTTGGGAATTACAAAGTGAAATATTTACGCACAACAAAACTAAAAAATTATTTGAATATGAAAAATCCTGGTTTAAGGTGTTTGATAATAAAATATTTTATTTACCATATTTTAATCATCCAGATCCAACAGTAAAAAGAAAATCAGGGTTTTTAAGTCCTTTTTATAAAGGTTCGAGTAATTTAGGTTCTTCTGTAACCGTACCTTACTTTTACTCAATATCAAATTCTAAAGACCTTACTTTTAAGCCAAGGTTTTATTTTGATAATGATTATATATTTCAAAGCGAATACAGGGAAGCTTTTAAAAATTCAAATTTGATAACAGATTTTAGTTTCAATAGAAAAGATAATACGAGTAGTCATTTTTTTACAGAATTGAAAGGAAAGTTTGAAGATAATTCAAACTATAAAATACAAATTCAAAATGTTACAAATGATAGTTATCTGAAGATTCATAATATAAAAGAATACACTTCACTCATTGATAGTGAAAGTACTTTGGCGTCTTACATAAGTTTAGAGAAGGATATAGATGAAAATACTAAACTAGATACTACAATTAAATTGTACGAGGATTTGTCAAAGGAAGATAATGACAAATATCAATATATTTTCCCAGATTTTAATTTTTCAAAAAATATTAATTTAGAAGAAAGTTATAATGGAAATTTACAATTTATGTCAACTGGATTTCAAAAAATTTACGAAACGAATAAGTACGAAGCACTAATTAATAACGATTTTAATTTTAATTCTTTTGATTATATAACTAAAAAAGGTATAGTTTCTGATTATAGTTTGCTATTAAAAAATTTTAATACTTACTCTGAAAATTCAACTGTGTATGAAAAGAAGAATGATCATGAAATCTTTGCAACACTTTTATTAAAATCAGAATTACCTCTTAAAAAAGAATTAGAGAATTCTACCAACTTATTAAAACCAATACTACAATTAAGAGTTAGTCCAACTAATGGAAAAAATATTTCATCTAGTGATACACGCATAGAATTTGATAATCTTTTTTCACCAAATAGAATTGGAAGATCAGATATGGTTGAAAAAGGAAATTCAATTACATTAGGTGTGGAATTTGAAAAACAAAAACATGATGATACTAAATTATTAGGTTTAAGCCTTGGAAATGTCTTTAAAGATAAAAAGAATGATGATCTCCCTTCAAAAACAAAGTTAAATCAAACGAGATCTGATATTGTGGGAAATCTATATTATAAATTAAATAACAATTTAGAGGTGAATTATGATTTTTCGTATGATAAAGATCTAGAATATTCAAATTATGACTCTATCAACGCAACATTTGGACTAAATAAATTCATAACCTCCTTTGATTATATAACTGAAAATCACGATTTTGGTGATAGTGAAGTTGTCAAAAATGATACAAGTTATAAATTTACAGATGAACACGTAATTAATTTTAATACCACAAAAGATCTAAAAGATGACTTTACTCAATTTTATAAATTATCTTATGAATACGAAACTGATTGTCTTTTAGCCTCATTTGAATATCAAAAGAAATTTTTTAGAGATGGTAGTCTAGTCCCAGATGAGAGTTTAGTATTTCTTATCAAATTTATTCCTTTTGTAGATATACGTGGAGCAGCTAATTCGGTTTTTGAAAATTAGATGAATAAAATTAAATATATTTCATTTTTTGTATTTTTTTTAATTATAAACTTAAATGTTTATGCTTCCTCGATAAAAATAATTGTAAAAGTTAATAATGAAATAATAACAAATTTAGATATTCAAAATGAAAAAAAATATTTATTATTTCTTAATCCAAAATTAGATCAACTTACTAAAAATCAAATTGATGAAATAGCAAAAAACTCACTTATTACAGAAATAGTAAAAAAAAATGAATTAAAAAAAATCTATGACACAAATAATATGGGAAGTTTGCTAGACTCCATTGAACAAAGATTTTTAAAAAACAAAAATATTAAAAATAAATCTGATTTTATTAAGTTATTAAAAAAAAGGGACCTTGAGTATGATAACATTATAAACAAATTACATATTGAAGCCTTATGGAATCAGCTCATTTATAGCAAATTTTCAAAAAATATTAGAATTAATGAAGAAAACATAAGAAAAAATACCTTAATTCAATTTCAAAATGAAAAAAAAAAATACGAGTATGACCTTTCAGAAATTCTTTTTACAGAAAATGTTAGTGAAAATTTTGATGATACATTAAAAAAAATTGAAAAAAGCATTATAAATGTTGGTTTTGAAAATACAGCAAATATATTTAGCATCTCAAGCACTTCAAAGAATGGAGGGCTTATTGGTTGGGTTAATGAATTGCAAATTTCAGAAAACATAAAAAAACATATAATAAAGCTAAAAATAGGTCAAATAAGTAATCCCATAAAGATTAGTGGAGGATACTTGATGATTAAACTAAACAATAAAAAAGAATTCAAACAAAAAGTTAACATAGAAAATGAGATAAAAGAATTAATTGCCAAAGAAACTAACAGACAGCTAAATACATATTCTGTTATATTTTATAAAAAATTAAAAAAAAATACAAAAATAAATGAAGTTTAATAAAATATTAATAGTGCTTGGTGAGCCAAATAGCATATTTTCCGAAGTTTTATTTAAATATTTTTCTTTAAAAAATTTAAAAAAAAATAAAAACATAATAATCTTAGTAGGCAACAAAAAATTAATTTTCAAACAAATGAAGAAATTAAAGTATAATTTTAATATTAATCAAATAAATCATATAGAAAAGGCAAGAAAACAGAGAATAAATCTGATTGATATTAATTACAAATTTGAAAAACCCTTTACTAAAATAAGCAGTTCATCAAATAAATATATTGAGAATAGTTTCAAAAAAGCATTACAATTTATAAAAGTTAATAAAATATCGAAATTAATAAATGGGCCTATTTCAAAAAAATATTTTTTGAAGAAGAAATTCCCTGGCATCACAGAATATGTCGGTTTTAAAACAAAAACAAAAAATCCTGTAATGCTTATTTATAATGATAATCTATCAGTTGTTCCTTTGACAACTCACATACCTCTTAAAAATGTAACTAAATTCATTAAAAAAAGGAAAATTATAGATAATATAATTAAAGTTGATTTATTTTATAAGTCAAAATTAAAGAAAATACCTAAATTTGCTGTTTTAGGATTAAACCCTCATTGTGAAACAACTGATAAAATTAGTGAAGAAAAAATTGAAATAATCCCAGCAATAAATTATTTAAAGAAAAAAAAAATTAAAATATCTGGTCCTTTCTCTGCTGATACTTTTTTTTTAAAAAAAAATATAAAAAAATTTGATGTTGTTGTAGGTATGTATCATGACCAAGTATTAACTCCGATTAAAACATTATTTAAATTTAAAGCAATAAATGTAACAGTTGGACTACCTTTTGTAAAAGTAACACCTGATCATGGTCCAAATCAAGAAATGATGGGTAAAAATATTTCCGATCCATCATCAATTATTTACGCATTTAAATTCCTTAATAAAATAAATGATTTTTAATCCTAAGAAAAGTTTAGGACAAAATTTTCTTATTGATGATAAAGTTTTGAATAAAATTATTGATATTGGAGATATAAATTTTGAAAACGTTGTGATTGAAGTTGGTCCTGGAAAAGGAGCTTTAACAGATAAAATATTTGAAAAAAAACCTAAAAAACTTACCGTAATAGAGAAAGATCAGAGATTATTCAAATTTTTAAGTAAAAAATTTGGTTCTGAAATAGATATAATAAATAGTGATATGATGAAAATTTCATATGAGGATTATTTACAAGAAAATTTAATTATCTTTGGAAATTTACCCTATAATATTTCAACGCAAATTTTAACAAAATGGATTAGGGTAAATAATTTAGAAAAATTTTGTAAAAAATTGATATTAATGTTTCAAAAAGAAGTAGCTGATAGAATAATTGCAGAAACAAATACAAAAAATTATGGAAGATTATCAATTATATCCAACTGGAAAATGAAAATTGAAAAAATAATAGATATAGAACCTAGAAGTTTTAGCCCTTCTCCAAAAGTAAAAAGTACTTTATTAGTTTTTATTCCTAAAAGAAAATATTATATATTTAAAGATCCTAAGAATTTAGAACATATAACAAATATCTTTTTCAGCCAAAGACGTAAAATGATAAAAAAACCTCTTAAATTTTTATTTAATAATTTTGAAGAAGTGTCTAAAAAATTATCAATTGATTTAAAACTTAGACCTCAAAACTTAGATCATAAGACTTATTATAAAATTACTGAACTTTATGAATTAGAGTTAATTAAGTAATCAACATGACTTTTTATAATTTTTTTATTATATTTTAATTTTAAATTTGATTTTTTTTGTAAATTTATAAAATTATTAATCAACTTATAACATTTTTCTACTTCATCATTTATTACAGTAAAGTCATAGTTTATCCAGTGCATTACATCCTTCTTGAATTGCTTCATCCTTTCTTTGGCAATTTTTTTATCTTTTTGGTCTCTTTTTAACAATCTTTTAAATAATTCTTTTTTTGATGGTGGTAAAATAAAAATGGTTATTATTTTGTATTTTAATTTTTTATTTTTAATCTGCTCTGTTCCTTGCCAATCGATATCAAAAATAACATTTTCTCCTCTTACTAAATTTTGGATTATAGTTTCTTTTAATGAACCATAGTAGTTTTTGAATACTTTTGCGTATTCTAAAAATTTGTTATTTTTTATCAATTTTAGGAATTTTTTTTTATCTACAAAAAAATAATCTCTCCCATTTTTTTCATTAGCTCTTGGTTTTCTTGTGGTATGGGAAATAGATATTTTATATTTTTTTCTAATTGAAATTTTTTTTACTAAGGTTGTTTTTCCCGCGCCTGAAGGAGAGGATAGGATTACAATCACCCCTGCTTTTTTTTCGGCCATTAATGTAAAAAGTTAGTTTGCTTTATTTTCAATAAATTTTACTGCATCACCTACAGTTAAAATTTTTTCTGCATCGCTATCAGATATTTCAGATCCAAATTCTTCCTCGAAAGCCATAACTAACTCAACTGTATCTAAACTATCTGCACCTAAATCGTCAATGAAACTCGAATCATCATTTACTTTAGTTTCATCAATACCTAAATGATCGGCAACTATTTTTTTTACTTTATTTGAAATATCATCTGACATTTTGTTCCTTAAGTTAATTTTGTTAATAAATAATTTAGAGGTTTTGTCAACTAAAATACATTCCTCCATTTACATGAATAGTTTCTCCGGTGATATAATCTGATAAGTTTGAACATAAAAAAGCAATTGTATTAGCCACATCTTCAGGATTACCAAATTTGTTTAGGGAAATTCTTGATTTTAGCAATTCTGTGTGATCTTCACTAATTTTGTCAGTCATATCAGACATTATGAAACCTGGTGAGACACAATTAACAGTAATATTTTTTTTCCCATATTCCAATGCTAAACTTTTAGACATTGCAATTATACCAGCCTTTGATGCAGCATAATTTGCTTGGCCAATATTTCCTGAATGGCCAACAACAGAGGTTATATTAATAATTTTACCCTTTTTGGATTTTAACATTTTTTTTATTACATTTTTAGTTAAAAAAAATGTTGATGAAAGATTTATGTCAATTACTTTTTTCCATTCTTCTTCCTTCATCCTAATTGAAAGATTATCTTTTGTAATTCCCGCGTTGTTAATCAGGACATCTATTTTATTTGATAAGATTGTGCTACAATTATCGATAAATTTCTCTATTTCGTTATGCTTTGAAATGTCAAATTGCAATATATTTATATTTTCATATTTGTTTTTGATTTTATTTAATTTTTCTTCATTAGTTCCAGTGGCTAAAATATTCGAACCACCTAAAACAAGCTTTTCTAAAATTGAATTTCCAATTATTCCAGTTGCTCCTGTAACAACTACATTTAAATTTTTTAAATCAATCATAAGTTCTTTAAATCTTCCATATTATTTATTGGAATTAATTTTACATTTCTATCTATTCTTTTTACTAGTCCAGACAATACTTTTCCAGGACCAATTTCAATAAATTTATCAGATCCAAGGTTTATCATATTTACAATACTTTCTCTCCAACGAACAGGTTTTTCAATTTGTTCTATTAAAAGTTTTTTAATTTCTTTTGGATCACTAGACGGTTTTGCTGTCACATTTGATACTATCATATTATTTGGAGTAGAAAATTTAATCTCATTTAAATGTTTATCCATAATTTTAGTAGCTGGACTCATTAACATACAATGAAAAGGTGCTGAAACAGGTAATTTAATATTTTTTATATTAAACTTTTTTAATTCAATGGTAAGTTTTTCTAGATCATTCAGTTTTCCACTTATAACCACTTGGCCATTTGAATTATCGTTTGCTAAAAAACAATCAAAATTATTTTTATTTATTTGAATAATTTCTTGAACTTTATCAATATTTTCACCTAATACAGCTACCATCCCTCCTTCGTTTTTAGGTACTGCATTTTGCATCGCATTACCCCTTATTTTTAAAAGTCTTATTGTTTCTCGAAAGTTAATCACATCAGAACAAGCTAAAGCTGAATACTCACCTAAAGAATGACCAGCAAAATAATCTGCTTTTGTGATATCAAAAGATGTCTCATTTTTTATCACACTAAATATTGCAAAACTAACAAGGAAGATTGCAGGTTGTGTATTTTCTGTTTGATTTAAAATATCAGGTGGACCTTCAAAAATTATTTTTTTAATAGATAAATTTAATGTATCTTCAGCTTCTTCAAAAAGAACTTTGATATAATCAAATTTATTATATAGATCTTTGGCCATTCCAACTGATTGTGATCCTTGACCAGGAAATAAAACAGAAAACATAGAAAATATAAGCAAAAACCTTATTTTTTATATTGTAATTAAAAAATTATAATAGTATATCCTCTTTTTTTTGAAAGAAATATTATGAACTTTTATGAGCATACAATTATAGCAAGGCAAGATATAAGCCCTAGCCAATTAAAACAAATAGAAGAAAAATATTCTAAAATAGTGGAAAAATTAGATGGAGATATAGTTAAATTTGAAAATTGGGGATTGATGAATTTATCATATTTAATAAAAAAAAATAAAAAAGGGAATTATATACATTTTAAAATTAAAGCTGATGGAAAGATAATTTCTGAACTTGAGAAAAACGAGAAAATTGACAAAAACTTATTAAGGTATTTAACTGTGAAAGTAAAAAAATTTGATCTTGATACCAATTACTTCAAAAGAAATGAAGAGAATGAAAACTTACAAAAAAAATAGGAGTAATGAAGAAAAAAAATAACAAAAAAAAGGGTAAACAAAGTAACTTTGCTAAGCTAAGTATTTTTCAAAACCAAAAATATAAATTTAAAAAAAAATGTCCATTATCAGGGAAAGGTGCTCCGATTGTAGATTATAAAAATATAAAATTACTAAAAAGATATATATCTGAGAACGGAAAAATTTTACCTTCCAGAATTACCTCTGTTTGTCAAAAAAAACAAAGAGAATTATCTTTATCTATTAAAAGAGCACGAAATTTAGCACTACTTTAAAATGAAAGTTATACTACTTGAAAATGTTAGAAAAATTGGATCAATTGGTGATATAATTGATGTAAAAAGAGGATTTGCAAGAAATTTCCTTATAGCAAATAAAAAAGCCTTATTTGCCTCAAAAGACAATATTAAAGAGGTTGAGAAAATCAAACAAGATTTAAATAAGAAAGATAATGACAAAAAAAAAGAAGCTAAATTAATTCATGAAAAAATAAAAAATAAACAATATGAAATTAAGAAGTTAAGTACTGAGAATAAAGAATTATATGGCTCTGTTAAACCAACAGAAATTTCAAAAGTTCTAGAGGAGGTTGATCAGGTAAGAATAAATCCATCTTTAATACAACCTTCAAAAGAAATCAAATCTATTGGAAGTTTTGAAGTTGAAATAAATCTTCATCCAGAAGTACAAACACAAATAGTAATTAACACAATAGCTCAAGAAGACACAAAATAATTATACAAAGCTTTCCCCAGTAAAAATAACAATTTGTTTTTCAAAATTTATTCTGTAAATTTCTAGTGTGTCTCAATCACTTAATTTAATAAAAAATAAATTAGATGAGCTTCCGAACAATATTGAAGCAGAGCAATCAGTAATCGGCTCAATATTACTCTCTAATGAAATATTTGATGAAATTAATGTTTTAATTTCTAGCAAAAATTTTTATGATCCAATGCATCAAAAGATTTATGGTGCGATAGAAAGTCTAATATATAAAGGACTATTAGCTAACCCTATTACATTAAAAAATCACTTCGAGAATGAAAAAGATGAAATCTTTATTCCTGAATATTTAGTAAAAATCACAAAATTTTCTACCTCCTCTAGACAAAGTATTGAATATTCAAAACTTATTTATGATCTTTATGTAAGAAGAGAATTAATTAAAATTTCAGGTAACATAATTGATACTGCAAAACTTAATGATCTCAATAATGATGGACAACAAATTATTGAAAATTTTGAAAAATCTTTATTTGATTTAGCTGAAAAAGGATCTTTCAGTTCTTCAATTGTAAAATTTGACGAAGCAATGAGACAGACTATAGAAATGGCATCTAATGCCTATAAAAATGAGGAAGGTATTGTAGGCGTGCCGTCAGGCCTTAAAGATCTGGATGACAGATTAGGTGGTATGCATAAATCAGATTTGATCATTATTGCTGGACGCCCTTCTATGGGAAAAACAGCTTTAGCTACAAATATTGCGTTTCATGCTGCAAAAAATATTCAAGAGAAAGGAGAAAAATCTTGTATAGCTTTTTTTTCGTTGGAAATGTCATCAGAACAATTATCCACAAGAATTTTAGCAGAACAATCTAGAATTAAATCTAACGATATAAGGCGAGGAAAAATTTCAGAAGAACAATTTGACAAATTCATAGAAACTTCAAAAAATATTGCTGAACTACCTTTGTACATCGATGAAACTCCAGCTATATCTATCGCTGCTCTTAGTAATAGAGCCAGAAGAATTAAAAGAATTCATGGATTAGACATGATTGTTGTTGATTATATTCAGTTAATGAAAGGAACAAGTTTTAAAGATGGAAGAGTTCAGGAAATTTCAGAAATAACTCAAGGTTTAAAAGCTCTTGCAAAGGAATTATCAGTACCTGTACTTGCACTTTCTCAATTATCTCGAGCTGTTGAGCAAAGAGATGATAAAAAACCTTTACTTTCAGATCTAAGAGAATCTGGCTCGATTGAGCAGGATGCTGACGTTGTGATGTTTGTGTTTAGAGAGTCTTATTATTTAAAAAACAAAGAGCCAAGACCTGCAACTGTTGAACACGCTGAATGGCAGGCAAAAATGAATGAAATTTCTCATTTAGCTGAGCTACTCATACTTAAGCAAAGACATGGACCAACGGGAACTATAATGCTTGAATTTGAGGAAATGTTTACAAAATTTAAAGATATTCAAAATAATTAATATAAATTATAAAAGCTGATATCAAATGTTAGCTAATTTTTACGAAAAAAATATTATAGAAAAACCTAAGCTAGTTTTTTCCATCCTAGTCTTAATATTAATTACATCTTTTTACTTTTCTAAAGATTTTCGCTTAGATGCAAGTTCAGAAACTTTGTTATTAGAAAATGATCCTGATCTAAAATATCTTAATGAAATTAATGAGAGATATGGTGCTAAGGAATTTCTAGTGCTCACCTACTCCCCAAAAATTAAAATGAATTCGGAAGCGTCAATTAAAAATCTTCTCGCATTAAAAAATGAGTTAAAATCATTAAGCTGGGTTCACAATGTTGTTACACTTTTAGACATTCCTTTATTGGAGGCAACAGATGATGGTTTAATTGAACGTATTCAAAATTTTAAAACGTTAACAAGTAAGAATATAGATAAAGACCGTGGATTTAATGAAATCTTAAATAGTCCAGTGTTTAAAAATTTTGTGATTAGCGAGGACGGAAAAACAAGTGGCATAATTGTATATATAAAACCAAATAAAATTAATAAAGAGTATAAGACCGATAAAGAATTAGAGATTTATAAAGATAAAATTAAAAAAGAGCGACATCAAAATATTTTAGAAATAAGAGAAGTTATAAAAAATCATAACCAAAATACACAGATTTATCTTGGGGGTATTCCAATGATAGCAGATGATATGATGACTTTTATTAAAAATGATATTGTTACGTTTGGAATTGGGGTATTACTTTTTATCATCTTAACACTTTGGTACGTATTCAGAAAAATTATTTGGATTATAATTCCTATCAGTAGCTGTTTTTTTTCGGTTGTAGTTATGACAGGTTTTCTGGGTTTGGTTGGTTGGAAAGTTACAGTAATTTCATCAAACTTTATCGCGTTAATGTTAATTCTTACAATGGCGATGAATATTCATATGAGTACTAGATTTTTGCAATTGAATAAGCAGTTTCCAGAAAAGCAAAAATTTGAAATTTTAATTTTGACAACAAGAAAAATGATTTGGCCAATATTTTATACTGTCTTAACAACGATATGTGCTTTTATGTCATTAATATTTAGTGACATAAAACCAATTATTGATTTTGGATGGATGATGACTTTTGGACTAATAACCTCACTAACAGTTACATTCACCCTTCTCCCTACATTATTAAGTTTTGTTCAAAACTCGAATGTTCAATTAATTGAGGATAAGGGCTCAAAAATAACAAGATATCTAGGAGTATTATCAATAAAAAATAAAAACTACATATTTGGTTTAACTGGGTTAATTATATTTTTAAGTATATTTGGCATATCTAAATTAGAAGTTGAAAATAGTTTTATTAATTATTTTGATAAAGATACAGAGATTTACAAAGGGATGAAAT
This sequence comes from uncultured Pelagibacteraceae bacterium, assembly GCA_902525355.1. GTDB lineage: Bacteria > Pseudomonadota > Alphaproteobacteria > Pelagibacterales > Pelagibacteraceae > Pelagibacter. The sequence goes on from CABZGO010000001.1 coordinate 125,382, forward strand.
TAATAGATGAAAAGCTGGGTGGAACAACTCCGTTAGAAGTAATTTTAAAATTTCCAAAAGATGAGGATGA
>CABZGO010000002.1 GCA_902525355.1 uncultured Pelagibacteraceae bacterium
TTTATTGTTAAATTCTTTAAGTTTGTACCAGTTTTTTGAGTCGTACGTATTACTTAAAAAAATTTCTGTATTTTTATAAGATTTATTTAAAGAATACACAGTATTGAAAAATTCTGGACTAAATTGATAAAATCCGTGTCCACAAAAATTATTGGTTGGTGAAACATGTAAAATCATTCCATTTTTTTTACTCATCAAAGAAATATTCTCTATAGCAGTTTTGACATCAAATATATGTTCTAGTGTGCCAAAATCTAGAATTGTATCGTATTTATCTTCGAGTTTTTCAGGAATTTTTATATTAAGGTCATGTATAATATTCGCGCCTTCATAATCATTAATATCCAAAACGTCTACTTGTGTTGATCCAAAATAATTAATTAAAACTTCATCAATATATTTCTGTTTTTTATAATTTTTATCATTTAAAATTTTTTTGATGTTAAATTCATCAACATATATTTTAAGTTTTCCAAGAGTTAATGTTTTACCAAACTCACGCCTCTTTGAATTTAATAATAAAAAGTTTAATGAATGTAAGTTGACTCCCATATGCTTTAACTATCTTTTAATCAAAAAATTTTCAATTACCAGCGCATCCATTTCTGTTCTTATAAAACAGTCAATCGCCTCTGATGGTTGATTTACTATGGGTTCATTTTCATTAAATGAAGTATTTAAAAGTATTGGTACTTTTGTGACATCAAAAAAGCATTTAATCAAATTATAGAAATTTTCATTTATTTTCTTTGAAACTGTTTGAACTCTTCCAGTTCCATCAATATGTGTTACAGCAGGAATTAGTTCCCTTTTATTCTCGTTTATATTTTCAACTGTTGCCATATAAGGGTTAGAATTATTGTTATTAAACCAATCTTTTTTTTTTTCATAAAGAATTGAAGGCGCAAATGGTCTAAAATTTTCTCTTCTTTTAATTTTTTTGTTTATAACTTCTTTTATTTTAATATCACATGGATTAGCTATTATTGACCTATTACCTAAAGCTCTAGCACCAAATTCCATTTTTCCATTAAAGTAACCAATTATTTTATTTTCGGTGATCATATCAATAATTTCTTTATTTAGTTGATCTTTATCTAAAATTAATTCAAACTTTTTAATCAAGTTCTTGTAATTTTTATTAATGGTATTTTTAATTTCATCATTACTATAGCTTGGGCCAATATAAGGTGAATTTAAATTTTCTATAGAATTATATTTATTTTTTTTTAAAACATATATTGCCGAACCTATTGATCCACCTCCATCCCCTGGAGAATATGGAATAAATACATTATCAAAAATTTTACTTTCAATAATTTTCTTATTAGCCAAAGAATTCAATGCGCATCCACCAGCATACACGAGATTACTTGAAAAATTTAAATTTTTAATCTCAGTACATACTTCAATTAATTTATCTTCAAAAACTTTCTGAACTGAACTTGCAATATCTTTTTTTAGTTTATCATTATTTTTTATTTCATCATAAGAATTTATTTGAAATATTTCTAATACATTCTTATTGAAAATTACATCTTGATTTGGCTTACCATTGAATTTATATACGTAATTTTTATTTGTATGATTAAAATAATTTAAATTAAGTTCTAATTTTTTGAAATCTTTAAATATTTTTTTTTTAATTAAATCTGAATAGATAGGTTGGCCATAGGATGAAAGACCCATAAATTTATATTCATCACCATAATTTTCAAAGCCAGTTAACTGTGTAAATGCCTCATAAAATACACCAATAGAATCAGGAAAAAATTTTTTCTTTATAATTTTAATATTACTTCCTTCGCATTCCGCAATAGCTAAGCTTACAAAATCTCCAAATCCGTCAATTGATAAACCTATCGCTTTATCAAAACCAGATGGATAAAAAGCTGATGAAATATGTGAAATATGGTGATCAACATATCTTAACCTTACTTTATTCGATATTTTATCTGGTGAAAAAGATTTATTAATTTCGTTAATAATATCAAATTTTTTTTTAAGCCTAGTTAATATTTCGTATTTTTTTTTTCCTCTAATATAGTTTCTAAAAAAAAATAAACTTTTCTTTAATAAATTAGACTTAGGATTGGTATTTACAGTTATCTCAGTAATTTCTGATAATTTTATATTTGATCTTAAAAGACACTCTCTAATTGATCCTATCGGTACTCCTGCCCAATGTTTAATTCTATTTATTCTTTCTTCTTCAATTCCAAAAATAAGTTTATTATTTTTTATAATACATGCTGATGAATCTGCATGATTACAATTTAGCCCAAGTATTACATTCATTTATTGATTATGTTTCTTCTTTATTTCAGAAAATATCCATTGATATGTTTTTTCTAAACCTTTATGAAGATCATATTTTGGGTTCCATCCTAACTGTTTTCTTATAAGAGTATTATCACTATTCCTACCTCTTACACCTTTTGGTTTGTCGAGTTGATAATTTCTATTAACTCTTTTATTGGAAATCACTTCAATTTTATCTATCATTTGATTTATTGAAACCTTTTCCTCGCTACCAATATTTATTGGACCATGAAATTCAGAGTCAAAAAAATTTAATGTTGCCTCTACACAATCTTCAATGTACAGAAACGATCTAGTTTGTTCACCATCTCCCCAAACATCAATTTCATTGTCATTATTTAAAATTGAATTGATTATTTTTCTACATAAGGCCGCAGGTGCTTTTTCTCTTCCTCCATCATAAGTACCATTTGGTCCATAAATATTATGATATCTAGCAACTTTAACGTCTAATTTGTAATCTTCATAAAAATGCCTACACATTCTTTCACTAAATAACTTTTCCCATCCATATCCATCTTCTGGATTTGCTGGATATGCATCTTCTTCTTTCAACCCAGTGATCCCAGTTTCATTCTGTAAATCTTTGTTATATGCACATGCACTTGATGAAAAAAAATATTTTTTTACTTTAAATTCTCTACATGCCATTAAAAGATGAGTATTAACTAAAACTGACAACATGCACAAAGCTTTATTATTTTCAATAAATCCCATACCACCCATATTACATGCCATATTTATCACTTCATCACATCCATCCACCATTTCGTAACAACTATTTTTATCCGATAGATCTCTCTCATAATTCATTGCTCCATCAAACATTTGAAACCATTCATTAAATGGCTTTATGTCTGCAGCTTTTACTTTATATCCTCTTTTCATTAGTTCTTTGACAATATGACCACCAATAAATCCGCCAGCGCCAGCAACAAATATCTTTTTAGACATAGAAAATAAATATATAAAATGTTTATTAATTTTAGGTTATTTATTAAATAAATTAATTATTATCAAGACTTATATGAAATTTGCTATAGATTTAGTATGCACTAGCAATAATAGTGGCTCAAAAACATATAATTCAAAATTTTTAAAATATTTATGTAGCACAAAAATTGATGGTGAAATTATAATTTATATTTGTAAAGGTCTTTATACATCATTAGAAAATGAATTAATTGATAATAAAAATATAAAATATGAAATAAAATCAAATAAACTTACCAAACCATTTAATAGATTATTTTGGATGCAGTTCATTTTGCCATTTGATCTAAAAAAAAAGAAAATAAATATCTTATATTCTCCATTAAATATAATTCCGTTATTAAATAAATTTTTGAGAATAAAAACTATTTTATGTTTGCACTCTAATCTTCCTTGGGTATTTTTTGAAAAAATGCCAGGAAATTATTTGAGAAACTTATTTACAAAATTTTTAATGGAGGCATCTATTCATTTAAGCGAAAAATTAATAGTAAATTCAGATTTTGCAAAACAAGAAATTGAACAAAAATTAAACTTAAAAAAAAGTAAGATTAAAAGAATTTATTTAGGATTAGATAAAGACTCCAACAATGATCAAAATGAATATTATATAGATAATTTCGACTATAGTCAGAATTATATATTATCTGTTTTATCTTGTGTTAAATATCATAACATAGAAAACTTAATTTTAGCATTTAACAAATTAAAGACTAACAATAAAATTAATCACAAATTTGTTATTGTGACCCAGGTTCTTGATCAAGAGTACTATATTGTAATTAAAAGATTAATAAAAAGTCATAATTTAACAGATGATGTGATAATATTTAAAAATTTAGATCAAGCTTATTTAAATAAATTATATCGTCTATCTAAATTGTACTTGTTTTCGTCATATTGTGAAGTTTTTGGCTTTACGTCTCTTGAAGCCATGTCAAATAGGTGTAATGTCTTAATATCTAACACTTCATCTTTACCAGAGATAAATTCAGATGCAGCAGATTATTTCGATCCAGATAATGTCTCTGAAATTGAGAATAAAATGAAATTAAATTTATTTGATGAAAACCATAGAAAAAAGCTTCTTCAAAATTCTATTAATAGGATTAATTTTTTTAATTGGGAAGACACTGTTAAGCAGACAATTAATTTTATAAAAAAACCATAATATTATTTAGAAATAATATTAAAAATGAAAAGCTTGGTATAATTATATTCACTTAAGTCTTCATTTCCGATAGGAAATTTGTCATTCCAACCATTGTAATAATTAAAAGATTCTAATTTTTTTAACTTAGGAGTTTCGTACCAGCCAATATCTTTAATTAACATTTTAGGATTATTGACAAAATCTTTCTCATAAATTCGCTTGATATTTTTTGATAAACTAAAACAAATAATTAATATTAAAAAAGAATAAAAAATATTTTTTTTTACATAGATTTGTTTTTTTCTAAAATGAAATAAAATAATAAATATTCCAAATATTAGAAACAAATGATGAAACATTCTTATTACAGGAGTTTTTAAAGTTATAAAAATAGTTAAAATAAATATTGTAGACAAAAAGTATATAAATTTTCTAATATTGTTTGTTTCAATTTTTGCTTTAAATGTTGAATAAATGGTAAAGAAAGCACAGATTAATGTTGTTAACAAAAATTCAAATAATTCGATAAAATTTCTCTTAAACCAAGTTTCCACCCAATTAAAGTTTTGAATATATAGGGGGGGAGTCAAATCTCCAGAATAATTTCTAAAAGATTTATTCATAGACTCTGTATTTATGGTTAAGTCTTGAATTAATGTAGAGCTGGACCAAGGTATTTTATTAAAACAAAAAATATCAATAGGATAAATTATACATCCACTAATTAAAATATTTTTCAAAATATAACTTATCCCCAAAACTAATAAAACAATATTAAATTTTGATTGAAATATTTTTAAATGATTATTTTTAATTAAATTATAAATAAATAAAGTTATTGACATGATCAAAAAAGGTAAAAAAATAACTTTAATTGAAAATAAAAAGAAGCTTATTAATACTAAATCGTAATGTTTATTTAAATATTTGACATTATCTACTAAGTAAAATTTAAAATAATAATAGAAAAAAAATATAACGATTAAAAATCCAGGTCTATCAATTCCAAATTCTTTTAATCTTGTATATTTTAGTATAATAAAAAAAAGAAAAAAAATTAATATCGAATTAAAATATACTGCTCTTTTATTTTTTATATTTATTAAAATTTCATTTATTAATAGGCCTAAAATTGAAACAAATAGAATACCATTTAAAATGTGAATATCCTGTAAAAGGTATTCATTAAAGTTGAGATAAGAATGTAAAATTAACCATATTGATGAATAACCATAGTGATTATGTAAAAAATTTAATCCAAAAATATAGTTTAAGTTATCAGTGTTTATAATATATCCACCATGATAATGATTTAGATCATCGGAAAATTCACTACCATATATTAATATAGAAATAAAAATTAATAAGAGAAATTTAATTAAATAATCTTCTTTTAATACTTTAAAATAAAAAGTTTTATATTTTCTAAAATTAACAAATATTATTAAAATTAAGTTAACAAAAATTAAGTTATTGTTAAGAGGAATGAAAAAATTTAAAATTTGACCAAAAAAGCCTGTAATTATTATACCAAAGATTAAAGTTTCGAAGAAATTGAAAATTCTTAAATTATTATTAATAAAATCTAAAAAAATTTTTCCATTAAAATAAATTATAAATGAAAAAAAAATTAAGTGTGAGAGAATAATGATCACAAAGAATTTTTCTTAAAGTAAATAATAATTAAGATATATAAGGCTAATGATATAAAAAAAGCATAATATGTTTTCAAACCAAAGCAACTAATTATAAAAGGTAAAATAGTTAAAGCTATATAAACAATTAAAGTATAAATATGACTTAATTTATTTAACAGTAAATGATGTAAATGAATATTATCTGCTTTAAATGGTGATTGTCCTCTCATAGCTCTTTCAATAGAAACTCTTCCTGCATCAATTGCTGGCACAAACATTAATAGAAAAATTTCATCACATAATAATGTTTTGTTATTATTATATTCCGAAATAAATAAACAACTCAGTATTACAGATAGTAAAGCTGATCCGCTATTACCTAAAAATAAATCATTTTTTAAATTATATACTAAAACAATAAAGAGACATATCAAAAAACTAATTAAATAAAAAAAATTGAATTTTGAAAATATTATAAAAATAATTACCCAAAAAATACTTATTAAAACAGTTAATCCATTTATGCCATCAGAAAAATTTAATAAATTAAAAAAAAAATAGAAGCAAAATATAGTAAAAAAAATACTTCCTTGATTTAGTAAAATATTTATCTCTATATCTTTGAATTCTAAGTTTTTGACAACTAAATTTTGGTCAATAGGCAATACAATAAATAAAATTGAAAAAATTAAGATAGTTTTTTTGAGTGGGCTTATACTATTTTTATCATCTAAAAAGCCTATTAAAAAAAAAATAAAAAAAAGTAAAAATAAAATAATTACTAATTTAAGTTTATAGTTAAAGCTTAAAAGCATGAAACCTAATAAAATGAATTGGTGTATAAATATTATAGGTCCACCTATTAATGGGATTGGTCTTTTGTGAATTTTTCTTATATTATCAGGATAATCATAAATAATTAAAAAGTTTTTATTCTTTTTTAAAAATTCAATTATTAGTATTGATATAAATAATGTAATTATATTAAAATATATTAAACTCATATTTTTAATTTATATGTCACTAAGTATAATAATACCTGTATATAACGAAAAAAATACTATTAAAATAATCATTGAAAAAGTTTTAAAATTTAACAAATTAAAAAAAGAGATAATTATTATCGATGATTGTTCGAATGATGGAACATCAGAAATTATTAACGATTTAGAAAAAAATAATAACGAAATAACCTCAATAAAGCATACAAAAAATCAAGGAAAAGGTGCAGCTATAAGAACTGGTTTATTAAAAACAAATAATGATTTTATAATTATTCAAGATGCTGACTTAGAATATGATCCTAATGATTATAATGAGTTACTAAAGCCTCTATTGTCAAATAATGCAGACATTGTTTTTGGTTCAAGATTTTTAGGTGGTGGTCCAGTTAGAGTACATCTATTCTGGAATTATCTAGCAAACAAAATTTTAACTTTAATTACAAATGTATTTGTTAATATGAATTTTACAGATATTGAAACTGGATATAAAGTTTTTAAGTCCGAAGCAATAAAATCAATAAATTTAATTGAAAATTCGTTTGGTATTGAGCCAGAAATAACAATAAAACTTGCGAAAAAAAAATATAAATTTTATGAGGTTCCAATCTCTTATTACGGAAGAAATTACGATGAAGGAAAAAAAATTAGACTCAAAGATGCTTTTGAAGCAATTTATTGTATCTTTAAGTATTCAATATTTAACAAATAAAAAAATATAAATTTAATGTCAAATTTAGATTTTTTAAAAAAATTTCAATACATACCAATTCTATTATATTTTTTACCAATTACTATTATAATAGGAAACTCAGCAATTAATATTCTGAACTTTCTTTTAGTTATAAGTTTTTTTTTTTTAATTTTAAAAAAAAAAGAATTATTTAAAAAATATAACAACTATTTCAAATTTTTTTTTTTTATATCATTAATTTTTTCTATAAATATTTTATTCTCTATAGATAGGTTGAATTCCTTAATTTCATATATTGGATTTCTGGGACATTTTTTTTTAATGTTGATAATAATTTATTGTTTAGACTTTAACAATTATTTTGCTCGAAATTTTTTGAAAATTATTTTTTTTATTATCATTCTCACAGGAGCTGATACTTTGTACCAATATTTTAATGGTGTGGATATTTTAGGCTTTAAGCTAGATGAGGGTCATGGAAGAAGACTTAGTGGACCATTTGGTGATGAATATGTTGTTGGTTCTTATTTATGTAAATTTTTTTTTCTTGCTTTATTATTTTTTAAAGAAAATCAATATAAATATACTAAACTTTTCCTAATTTTTTTATTCTTATTAATTATAGTTTTGTCAAATGAGAGAGCAGCATCTATAATGTTTTTTTTAGCAACTATCTTATATTTTATATTTAATAACGAATTTTCTCTGAAGGAAAAAATTTTAAACTTTGTTATTTTTATTGTTGTTTTGTTTAGTTTTTTTAGTTTTGATAATAATTTAAAAAAACATTTTATTGATAGAACATTTGAACAGTTAGGAATTACTAAAACAAATAAAATTTCCCATAATACACTTTTGGATAGTCAATGGGGTGCGCATTATTTAACATCAATTGAAATTTTTAAAAACTACAAATTTTCTGGATCAGGATTAAAAACATTTAGAATCGAATGTTCTAAAACAAAATACTCTAATATTAAGACTGCTGAGGTAAATGCAAGATGTAACACTCATCCTCATAATATTTATTTAGAAGTTTTATCTGAAACTGGTCTTTTGGGTTTTATGATCTTTTTATTAATGATTTTATTTTTATTAAAAAAAATAATAAATAATTTCTTTCAAAATTTTAAATTTTCTCAATTTGAACTTATGGTTGGACTAAACTTTTTTATTTTATTTAATCCTATGCAAACAACTGGTGCTTTTTTTTCTACATGGAATGGAGTCTTTTATTGGATAGTCATACCTTTTATTCTTAGAATTAACAAAATTAATTCAATTCTATCTCATAAATAAATATCTCTGCTTTATGTTTGAATACAAATAATCTTGTTGAGAAAAATTCATTTAACATATCTATTTTTCTAATTTTTATATTTTTCATACCAATTAATTCAGTTATTTTTTCAGTACTTAACCTATTAGGATATATAAAAATAAATTTTTTTTCGCTTTCTAATAAATTTTTATAATACTTTTTATCAAATAATAATAAATCTTTTGATTTATATAATGGAACGTAATTGTTATGATAAAAATATCCTTCATTATAAGTCAAAATTTTTAAATCAGAATATTTTTTTTCAATTTCTCTGGAAACTTTATATCCATAAGACATTTGATTTAAAATCCTATCCTTATTTATAAAATTTCCATAGATTGACATAAATGTTAATAAAACTAATCCAACAGAAATAAAATAACTTTGTAAAAATATCAGAAATTTAAAAATAGTATTGAAAGGATTGTTATAATTATAAAAAAAGCTCACAAACATTAAAATAGGAAGAAACCATCTTATTTGAATGTTTCCAGTAGAAATTATAGACAAAAATAAAATTGATAAAATAAAATATATTTTTGTTTTTTTATTATTTAAAAATAATATTGATAAAAATCCAATACCTAAAAGTTTAAAAATTTCAGAAGTCGCGAAATAATTTATAAAATTATTATCTAGATAATTGAGTTTTATTGGATAAATAAATTTTACAGGTAAAAAAATTAAATTTAGAAACGTTAATTTGTTATCATAATTCGTTAAATAACTTTTTATATTTTTAAACCATTCAATGTTAGCACTATCAATTAAATATAATGGAACAAAAGGTTCACCAAATATCCTGAATTTTATAATACAAATTGGTAAAGCAAATAATATAAAACTGCTAACATAAATTATTGTTATAAAAAAAATATTTTTAAATCTTTTTATTAAAAAAATTTGATACAGATAAATAATTAAGCAAATAGGTGCAAAAATAAATTTTATAGATATTGCAAAAGGTAATACAAAAGCAATTAATTTATTTGAATTATAGCAAATTTCAGATTTTTGATGAATAAGATAAATTAATGAGTAAATAACCAAAAAACAGGGTAAAATAAAAATTTTCTGTGTTGTACTAACGCTAAATACATAAGGACTAGATAGTATCATTAAATTTTTAATATTTAGATTGCTCGTCTTTTCTTTTTTTAAGAAACTGTAATTAATATATGAAATAATCATTAAATAAATCACATTGATTACAGATGATGTGTTTTCAAATTTTAAATTTAGTCCAAACAAATTTAAAAACTCATTCGATCCCAAAGTTACATAGTCTAATGTATAGTTTTCATAAAAAAATCCCTTTTTTATAAGTCTTGGTATTTCTAAATGATATCTTAAACTATCTACATCACTGACTGGGATAAAAGATGATAAATAATATAACAATAATATTATCAGTACTAACAATGAAGTATGATTTTTCTTAATTTTAAACTTTTTAAAAACAAAATTTTTAACAGACAAAAAACTATATAAAGTTTTATAAAATCCATAAATTATTAAAAAAAAAGCAATAATTATAGAAAGAAAAAAAGTATTTATATTAAATAAAAAACTATAAGATATTATGAGATATATTAACGAGATAAATCCTGTAAAAAAAACAGAAAAAATAATTATATTTCTTTCAAAATGAAGTTTTCTATAAAAATTATTTGATATGCAAAAAAGCCCATATATAAATAGTGTACATAGTATAATTTGCATAAATTTAACGTTACAGAAATTTGAAGATAATATAACTTAAATTTATTATATTATCCAAAGTATTTTATGTACGGTAGCTTTTATTCAGATAATTTTTTCTTAAATTTTATTACAAGTTTTATTTTTTTATCATCTTTATTTTTCATTTCCTTTTTAAAAATTAAATTTAATAAAAAAGAAATAGTTCTGTTTGGAAATTATCAACCTGTTATAATTTTTTTTTTATTCTTATCTTTCTTTACTCTCATTTTTAATTTTATTGTCTATTTTGATAAAATCTATTTATTTCGATATATAACTTTTTTATATTTTTTACTCATTATTTTTATACTTGTAAAATTTGAAAATTCTTTTTTTTCGCATTTAAATATAAAATTTAATAAAAAAAATTATAAATTATTATTATTATTCTTAATTTTTTTATTAATAGCAATTTTGCCCATCTCAGATGTAGATAGTGTTTCAGTCCATTTAAGATCTGCAACATATATTTATGAAAATGGACTTAGTAATATTGATTACAACAAAAATTTTGAATTTTTATCAATTTCAAACAGTGAAATTCTTCTTTTATTGTCTCCGATTCTAAAGTCAGATAATTTTGGATCTCAACTTAATTTTTTTACAATTTTTTTCTTATATCTAATCTCAAAAAAAAATTTCAATTTCTTTTTGTTTCTTTTCTCATGTCCATTATTTATTTTTTTAATTTCAACTCAAAAATTACAGCTTTTTTTTTCTATTATATTTTTAATATTATTCATACTTATTCAAAAAGATAAAATTAAATCAAAATCAGAAATATTTTTGTTTATATCTTTATTAAGCTTCTATGCTACTGGTAAGGTTTATTATGTTCTATTATCTTTATTGTTGTTAATTTATTTTTTATTAAATAATAAAGACAAATTAAAAATTTCGATCATTTTTAGTTTAATAAATTTAATTATTATTTTTTTACCAATATTCCTATTAAAATATAAATTTTTTGGAAACCCAACGGCACCATTTTTTGACGAAATATTTGGAAATTCTAGAGATATATTTACTAATTATTCTTTGGCTTTAAGAGAGTCGCAGGGCTGGTTGTCAGATTATAAAAACTTTTTAATTTATATTAAACCTTTTTTACCTACAAATTTAGCTGATTTAAGTAATACGTTAGGTTTGATATTCTTTCTATTGTTATTTGATTTAAAATTACAAAAAGAATTAAATTTTATACCGTTGATTATAATAATAACAATTTTATCTACTGGTCAAATTCTTTCTAGGTATTATTTTGAGTCATTTCTATTGTTGAGTTATTTTTATTTAGAAAAAAGAAATAATTACATCAAACTGATTGGAAATTTACAGCTAATCTTTGTTATTTGTTTTACCTTAGTTTTCATTTTTATGGCCTATGTGGACAAAAATGTAATCTTTGAAAAAAATAAATATATGAATAAATTTTCCTACGGTTTCTATAATAATAATATCTATAATAAATATGCAGATGAAAAAATTGTCCTTACCCTTACACAAGGTCGAGCAAATATATTTTCGAATAAAAATATTATTCCAAGGTCATTTTTAGAAATAAGTGATATCTACAATGGTGACAAAGAAAAATTTATTAAATTTTTAAATGATAATAAAATTAATTTTATAATATCTTACAAAGATAAGTTACAGCCAGCTTGTTTGAATGAAGAGAAAATTGCTGTCATTGAAGAAATTAATGCAACAAGAAATTTTCTAAATAATTTAAGACTAGAAAGTTATGTTTACAAAGTAGATAAGAAAAATTGTTAAATTTTTTTGTAGGATAAAATTTTTGCTCTTATTCTATTGTAATCTATTACTACATCGTAATTAGAAATTGAAATTAATTTCTTGTTTTTAAAAATATTATATTTTTTAAAAACTTTATTATAAAATATTATTAACCCATAGGACATGCAATCTTGAAAAAAATAGCTATATAAATTCTCTGGGTTATTAATCGCAAATGAGGAATTTGAGATAATCTGCTTTGCTCTATTTCTATCTACAAGACCAAAGTTTTTTAAATTTTTTATTTGAATCTTATCTCCTATAACTGCAATCTTAAAATCTTTTTTTAATCGATAAATCAATTTAAATATATAATTGTTGTATTGAACTGATAAGTTTCTATAGTAAATCACAAAATCATATAATTTTTTACATTTTTTAGGGTTTTTCCTATAATCTTTTAATATAAAATTAAATTCAAACTTTTTTCCACGTAATTTATATTTAAATCGATAAAAATTATTTGAAAAAATTATTTTTTTGAATCTTAATTTTATTACCAATAAGCTAACTCTTTCACATAAATTAATTAAGAATGAATATTTTTTTTTGATTATTGTTCCTGTAATTGGACCTATTTTAGAATTTGGTGGTAAAAAAATAAAAATTAAAAAATTCCAAAGTGGAGTATAATTCAAAAAAAGAACGTTTTTTGACTGAAAATAAAGTTTCCATAAGTAAATCAGTCCTATTAAAGGATAGATATATTTATGAAGCACACTTTTATAAATTTGACTATTTTTTTTAAATTTATTTTTTTGAAATTTACTTGAACTGTTTATATTAATTAATTTAATACTTTTATTAGTTTTGCTAATGTATCTTATATATGATCTTCCAAGAATACCCTCGCCACTGTTGCTAGAGTAGTCACACGCCCAAAAATATATTTTTTTTACCATAAAAAATTTAATATTTAATTATATATAATTTAAAGATAAACAAAATATATGAAGAAAAAAATTATAAATTTTTATGGAATAAAGTTTTATAATCATGATTTTAAAAAATTAATAGGAATTCTTGATAATGGTGGATATCTAGTTGCACCTGCAGCATCTGCATTATCCTCTATTAAGATGAATACTAAATATTTAGAAGCATTACAAAAATCCTCAGTAGCGATATTAGACAGTGGATTTTTCTGTATTCTATTAAAAATTTTTAAGAAAAAAAATGTAAATAAATACTCAGGTTACCTATTTTTAAAAACATTTATAAATTATTTACCTATTAAAAAAAAAAAATTATTATTAGTCGATCCAAACTATTTAGAGTCAAAAGAGAATTTACTTTATTTAAAAAAAAAAAATTTTAATAATATTAAATCTTATATAGCTCCAATTTATAGAAAAAAAATAGAAGATTATAAGCTTTTAAAAATTATAAATTCTTATAAACCTAAATATGTTATCATAAACATTGGCGGTGAGACTCAAGAAATTCTTGCACTATTTTTAAATAAAAATTTAAACCGTAATACTTCGATAATTTGTACTGGTGCTGCCATAGCATTTTTAACAAAAAGACAAGCGCCAATTAATGATTTTGTGGATAAATATTATTTAGGGTGGTTTGTAAGATTAATTTACAATCCAAAAGTTTATTTTTCTAGAATATTAAATTCATTAAAATTGATCAAGCTTTTCTTTTAATAAATTGTATTTATATTCAACGAACAATGCTGGTAAAATATACATACAATAATCTATAGAAAAAATTCCAATTGATGTCTCTAGAACTCCACGTAAGAAAAGTATAACTAATATTAAACACGAAAAATTAATTAATTCATAATTATCTCTACTGAAACATTTTTTTTTTAATATAAAAAATGAAATTAGATAAAGTGATCTTAAACATAGTAATATTATCGTTATCAAACCATAAATACCACCCGATGATAAAGAATAGAAAATTATACTTGAGGCAGTGTTGTTAATTATATATCTATCTCCCATAGGACCATATCCAATAAAATTATTTTCTTTTATTTTTAAAAAAATCTTCTTCCAATGAAGAGTTCTGAATGATGAAAAGCTTTTAGGATCTGTATCTCTATAAACCTGAACTTCATATTTGTCAGAGTTTTTAGGCTTTTCAATAAATTCTTTATATTCTTTAAAATTAAATATACTTGTTTCTTTATTTTCTACATTTTGACTTTTAAAAACTTTATATGCAATTAAGTAATTGTAACTAATTTTGCTTAAATTCATGCCATAAAATAAAATAATTGGAAGTATTAATATTAAAGCTAATTCTTTTATTTTATTTTTTAAACTTTGGTTCTTAAAAAATAAAATTAAAAAAATAATTACAGGCCACAAAAAAAGTATTGTTCTAGATTGAAATAAACAGATGTTTAAGCCAAAAAATATAATTAATGGATATCGAACAATTTTATAAATAATATTATTAAAATTAAAACATAATAAAAAAGCAATTAAAAGAAGGGCTGTTCTTGCCAACCCAGTAGGTCTAGGAACAGTAAAGTCATATGCATAAACTGTTGGCCACATATTGTAAAATGAAAGGGTTGATGAAAAAAAATTCAAAAAAAGAGGGTATATAAATTTTAAAAAAACAATAAACAAAATTATCATAGAAATCAAATTTAACTGGAAACAAATTTTTTCATCATTATCAATTAATATAAAATTTACTAAAGTTAGCATTATAAATGGAAAATAAATCCAATAAAAATTAATGAAATAATTATTTGAGAGCATTAATGAAAAAAGTTGTGTTAAAAAATACAAAATTAAAAATATTGATGTTAAATTAATAGAAAAAGCTATTTTTAAAAATCTTTTGTTTTTTAAAATAAATAATATCCACATTAACGATAAAATTATTGGAACTAAAATTCTAAGTAATTTAATAAAATCTGAATTAAATAAATTTTGAAAATTATATTGAAATTTAAATATGTAATCTGGGTTAATGCCAATACTTAACCAAATAGATATCCAAATTAATATAACAAAGATATTTTTTAAATTAAAATAATTACTCATTTAAATTAATTTTCTTCAAAAAATTATTAAATATAAATTTCATATAATATTTTTTTTTGTAATAAAGCATAATTCTCTTTGAATTTTTTGAATATTTTTTTTTATAAATTTTATTTTTAATAATTTTTTTTAATTCATAATTTTCTCTATAAATAATTGGAATTGACTCTGAAATTAGATTAATACCTTTCACACCATGAATTGTAGTAATTATTCTTCCTCCTAAAATTAGACTTTCAATAATTTTTATTTTTGTACCAGTTGCCTTTTTCATTGGAAATAACAAAAACTCAGCATTTTTGATTAAAAAGTTTAAATTATTTTTTTTTATATTCTTGAAATATTTGATATTTTTATTTTTTAATTTTTCTAAAGGGAAACCGCTACCAGTTATAATAAAATTTATATTTGGATAAATTTTAATAATAATTGGGTATAATTTATCTAAAATTTCATCTATAGCCTCTTTATTTGGATTAAACCAATAACTACCTATAAACATAAAATATTTCTTTGGTACTTCAAAAATTGGCTTTTGAATTTTTAATCTTTTTATATCAACTCCGTTTTCTAAAATATATGGATTCTCTTTATAAAGCTTTTTTATTCTTTTTTTATCATTTAAAGAGACTACTGTAGAATAGTTGCAATATCTGAATAGAAATTTTTCAAAATATTTTGATAAAAAAATAATAAATTTATTACTTTTATTTTTTATTCTTATATCGTATTCGATATTATGCGAGTGATAAATAAAAGTACTTTTTTTAAAAAAAAATTTACCTAATAAAAAAAAAATAAATGAGTACCCAATCCAGCTTGCACCTTCAATAATAATTACATTTTTATTATAATTTCTAATTATTTTTTTTATCTTAAATATGAATGCAATAATATTTTTAATTTTGAATATAAAATTCAAAAAAATATTCTTAATCTTTGTGTCATTTATTTCAAAAAGTTTTTTATTATCATTAATAGAATTAAATAAACTCAAAGTAACTTCCGCAGCACCGTTGCCCCCTTTTGAGGCAAAGTAAAAGCATACTACAAATATATTAATTTTATTTTTTTGAAAATTCATTTTTAAGTATATTTACAGGAATATTTAACAAAGAAATAATTATTAGTATAATTATATTTATATAAACAAAATAAAAGTTTTCTATATAAATGAAAAAAAATATAGTCGAAAAAAACAAAATCTGAAAAATTAAAATTTTATAATTTAAAATGAACGCTCTTAATTCAAAAATTCTAAATGATAATAAAATAAATTCTTTTAAAATAATAACAAAGACAAAAAAATAAATATTTTCATAATGTATACTTACAAACAAACCAATTAAAAAGGGAAAAATACTATAAGTTTCTAATATTGTATTTTTTTTTGCAATTGAATTAGCCTCATACATTGAAACTAAAATATTTGAACAGCTTCCAAGAAATGTTGCTAATAAAAATAATTCAAAAAGTTTGAGTATTTTTATTTGGTAACCATCTTTTAACCACCAATTTAAAATATTTTCGTAAAATGGAAGAAATATTAAAATAAGGAAACTGGACAAGTAAATAAATAAATATAAGTTTGCAGTAAGAGTTTTTTTTTTATTTTTATCATTTTTTGCTGCCGATAATTTTGGAAGTATTACAGAAATAATTGCACTTGAAATAATTGTTAATTTCGCAGCAATTTGTTGTGGTATTGAATAGGTTATTAATAATAAAGATCCAAAATATATTTTAATTAAATGTTTATCAAAGTAATCATATATCTGAGTATAAAAAGATGTAAGTGTCATCCATTTTGAGTGAAAATAAAACTTATGTGTTAGTTTTAAATTTATTTTAGCATTAATTAATACTTTTTTTTTTATCAGCAAAATTAGTAAGAATAAAATTGAAATTACTTTTATTGCCAATGAAATATTAAAAAGATTTATTACTATAAAATTTTTATCAATATCAGTAAAAATTAAAAAACCTGGTAATGAAATTGATAAGCTATAAAAAGATAGGTTTGATAAACTTGTTTCTTTAAAATAACTTAATCCTCTGGAAATATATTCTAAATTAATGTAAATTATTGTTAATACTATCCCTATAAAAAGAGAAAAACCTACGGAAATAAAGTTTTTACTTTCCAAAAAAAAATTTATAAAAAATAAACATATTCCAGATAATATGCTTCCTAATATGATGGATAAAATTAAAGTTGTATAAATTAGATTTTCTCTTTCTCTTTTTCCAACTGTTTGAATGTTTATAGATGCTATTTTGCCAAGTTGTAAACTAAGAATCATCCCTAAAGTAAGAATGAAATGTTGAATTAGGTAATTGGCATATGTGTCGTTATCAAAGTAATTTAAATAAATCGGAATTGAGAAAAAAGTAACAAATATAGATATTATTCCTGGTAAGAAAGAAAATATAATATTTACTGAATGTTTATTGCGCAATTATTCCATCCCTTAATCTCCAAACTTCTTTTTTACTTACATCAAACTGAAAACTTTTATTATTGTAGAGATTTAACCAATCAGAAAAGCTCAAAGCTTGCTTGAAATCTGATGTATAATTTTGAATAAATCTTTGTTCAAATTTCCAATCATATTTATACCAAAAAAAATCAAAGTCAGATGAATCGACTACGCAAAATATTTTTCCACAATACTTCCACCAATCTTCTAGTTCCCAATTAAGAGTTATATTAGAATTTTTTAAATATCTTGCACACAAGAAGATTTCATTGATAACTGCTGTTTCCTTTATAATACAAGGATATTTACCAAAATGTTTTTCTAATGATGATATATAATTTTCAACTTCAAAATATTTTTCTAAATTTGTTGTTTCGCCAAATATAAAAATATCACTTAATCCATAAACTCTATATTTTCTTGTATCTATTGAGCTTGAAATTATTCTCGAACTCAAATGTTTGTACTCGGTATCTATTGAAAATACTGAAATTAGATTCTTAAGATGATTTAACGAATTTTTGTTGTAAATTCTACAATCAGTTCTTGTTTTTAAACAATATTTAATATTTTTTTTTTTAACATATTTAAGTGCACTGTTTGTAGAAATAAGTTGAAGATTTATATTGTGAGGCTCATTTTTTGGAATATTATTTACAATTATTTTTATTTTATCACTATATTTTTTAACAGGAAATGAGTGAATTTCATTTTCCCAAGTAGAGAGTACAATTTCAGAATTCTTAAATAATTTTATGTAGAGTTCAATAGTTTGCTGTGTAAACTCACTAATTCCTTTTAAAGAGCCTTGTATAATTATTGCCGTATCTTTATTATTATAGTTATCACTCTCAATAATAATATTTTCAGTAACTTTAGGTCTTAAAGTATAGGATACAAAATTATTTATAGTTTTGTCATTTACAATACCTTTTTCTATATTAATAATTTTTTTACCGTGAACTTGCTTTGTCAAATTAGTATTTAATTGACTTTTAATTTTTCTTGATAAATTATTTGTATCTCTAAACTCAATAAGTTTTTTTGCAATAAAAGGAAAATTTAATTTTATAAAGTTTTTTATCTTACTAATTATCATAAATCGTATTTTAGCTATTCTGTTTTGATTTATGTTTTAAAAAATAATCTAAGTCCTCAGGTGTACCCAAACCCCACATTGACTTTACATTATTAATTTTTATTTTCTTTCTATCTTTGATTGCTTCGTTGTATACTGGGCAAACATAAAACTCATTATTAACTCTTACATCTTTCTTAATCATTTGCTCACTATATTTCACAAATTCTTTTCCATGTTTCCAATAATAAACACCAACTGTAGCATTATTAGAAATAACTCTTTTTTCTGCAACTTCTGATACATTATTATTTTTGTCACATTTTGCGTATGACCATTTGGGATGTGTTGCATTAAAAACAAGTATACCACCATCTACGTTTTTTGAATAAAAGTTATACATTGTTTCAGATGGACTCCAATCAATATACTGATCTGAATTTGAGATAATTAGAGGTTTTGAATTGTTTATATATTTTTTTGCTAATAAAACTGTACATGCAGCGCCTTCTGTCACTTTATCTATTGCAATAATTTTACAATTTGGAGCTATTATATTTAAAAAACTTTTTAAATTATATTTTTTTAAATGTTCTTTTCTTACTATAAAAATAAAATTTCCTTTTAAACCTAAATTATCTACAACCAACTGTATCATTGGTTTTTGATGAACTTCAATAAGGGGTTTTGGAAAAGTATAGCCAGCTTTTGCAAATCTACTTCCTTCACCAGCCATAGGTATTACAATATTTAAGTCATTGTCGTCCCAACTATCTAAATTTTCAAAATTATTCTTTTCTATTTTTAGAAAGTTAAGAATATTTTTATAACTTACGTCTTCCAATGATTTAATTGGCATCAATCTAGCTCCTGCTTCTTTCGCGGCTATCCTACCATTATGAGAGTCTTCCAAAATTAAGGTTGTTGAAGGTTTTGAATTTAGATTGACAATAGATTTTAAATACATTTCTGGATGAGGTTTTGGATTTAAAATATTTTTTGTTGATAAAGAATAGCTAATATATTTTTTTATTTTAAGTTTCCTTATAGCTATTTCCAAGGTTTCTTGGATTGCATTTGTTGCTATCCCCAATTTATAATTTTTTGATAATTTTTTGAATAGAACAAATATTCTATCATTATATTTAATTTCTTTTTTGAAAAGTATTCTTGTAATTTCATTTTTTCTATTTTGAATTTTTTTATTTAAAAATTTTGGTACCTTTTTTTCTTTGTTGAGAATTTCCAATTTCTTTAATGTTGGCAAACCATCAAATCTTTTTAAATGATCGTCTATACTAATTTCATAATTTATATTATTATCGTTTAATGATTTGTTAAGAGCTTTAAAATGAATATCTTTAGAATTGATTAAAACTCCATCTAGATCAAATATTATTGTATCTATCATAGTATTCCTTAATATAATCTGAGCATATACCCAAACATTTTGGTTTTCTCTCTTTTGTTTGTTCTGGTAAAACAGAAATACTTCTATTTGAAAGTTTTGTGCCAGGATAATTCCAGAAATAACCCTTACTCGTTAAAACTATTTTATCTTTCTCATGCCAAAAATAGTTATAGTCTGTTTTTTCAAGCTCGTAGAAACAATCAAGATTTTTTGTATGTATCCAAAATTTTTTATTTTT
Source organism: uncultured Pelagibacteraceae bacterium (assembly GCA_902525355.1). GTDB lineage: Bacteria > Pseudomonadota > Alphaproteobacteria > Pelagibacterales > Pelagibacteraceae > Pelagibacter. The sequence goes on from CABZGO010000002.1 coordinate 20,892, forward strand.
CAAAAATTCTTTATTGATTTCATATTGAGGTTCGTCATGACCTAAGTAAAATTTTTCATTTTTAAACCATAAATCAATTTCCACATCAAAATTGTTGTCTATAGCATGCATAATATATTCAATTTTGTTTTCATCATTTTGATTGGGTCCATCAATATTACCTCTATGAGAAATGAAAAACATATGTAATACAATAATAATTATTAGTTTATTAAATTAAACTAATAATTTAGTTTAGTTTTTTTTTTAATTAAATAAACATAATAATGAAAAAAAAAAAAATTAGTCATTCAAAATCAAAACTTTCTATTATTATACCTATTTATAATGAAGAAAAAACTATAGCAAAGATACTTAATAAAATAAAAAAAGTTGCATATAAAAATTCTTTAAACATTGAAATAATTGTAATTAATGATGGCTCAACAGACAAATCTTATACTATATTAAAAAATTTAAATAAAAGTTACGATCAAATAATCAATTATAAAATGAATAGGGGAAAGGGCTATGCAATAAGAAAAGGTCTAAAAAAGGCAAGTGGACAAATAATAATAATTCAAGATGCAGACTTAGAATATGATCCAAATGATTATATCAATTTGATATCACCTATAATTAAAAAAAAAAGTAATATTGTTTATGGTTCAAGGGTGCTAAATAAGTCAAAGAGAAAAATAAGTAATACTTTTTCAAATAAATTAAGAGTATTTGCAAATTATGTCTTAACAATTTTATCAAATATAATTAATAGACAAAGTTTAACTGATGCACATACTTGTTATAAAGTTTTCAAAAAACAGCTAGTGGTTAAATTAAAATTAAAAGAAAATGGATTTAGTTTTTGCCCCGAAATAACTACGAAATTTTCAAATTTAAACGAGACTATTATAGAAATACCTATTTCTTATAAAGGAAGATCTTATAGTGATGGAAAAAAAATCAAATTTAAAGATGGTATAAGTGCTATTATAACATTATTTAGATATAAGTTTTTTTAAATTTTTTTTCAGATGTAAATTGATTGCTAAATTTATAAAAAAAATACAACTCATCCAATTATTATAAAAACTGCCCGATGGAATAAGTGGAAGTAAGTGTATAAATATTCCAACATTGTTTATCAGAATTATTTTGTTATATTTGGTCATTTTGTTATTTAAAATTATTTTAAAATTTTCAAATGCATAAATTAAAAAAACTAAAAAAATAACAAAAAAACTAAAAATACCAGTCTCACTCAATAATTGAATATATGTATTATGTGGATGTGTGCTACATCTTTGTTCTAGATTATACTTTTTTTTTTTACATTCTTCTCTAAAAGTTTTTATTCCTGTTCCGAAAAAAATATTTTCTTTGAAGATTTCTACAGAAGTCAGAAACATATTTTCATGATTTCTTGAAAAATATAATGGTCTATCAGAGTATCTATATTCCTTGTAATGTGAAAACGGACTATTTGTTACTAATTCTTTTTCAAAAATTTGATCATATGTACTTTTGTAAAATTTTTCAAAGTAATTACTAAAAGAATAAGTGATGATAATTGCAAATATTGAAAAAATTAAGCAAAAAACTACTTTTTTTAATTTATTTAATGTGAAAAAATAAAAAAAAATAAAGATCAATAAATTTAAAATAGCTACACGCTCCGTGGATAAAATTATTAACATAATCGACAAAGTAATTAATAATTCTTTTAGCTTATATTTATTATATAGTTTATTGTCTAATAATATTAATAATGAGATAACAAGTGGTAAAAATCTAGATATAAAACTTCCTAATTTTTTTTCATCTCCAAAAAAGCTAGTTATTATTTTAACATCTATATGGTCATTATACTTTTGAAGAAAAATGTTCTTACCAAATGTAAATTGAATAATAGAGTCAAAAAAAATAACTATAAAAAGTAAAACAATAGATATTGTAAAAAATTTTAATAATTCTTGATTTAAATTTAAAAGATATAAAATTATTAAAGTAAAAAAAATAAATCTAAAATAAAAAAAGCTAGGTAAAAAAGAAGACGATAAAAAATTTGAATTTATTAGGCTTAAGATTATTAATATATAAAAAACTAAAAAAAAAATTATTTCAAAAAAATAATTTTTCTTAATGTAATAGATAAAATTTTTATCCTTAAATAAATAAAATATAAATATTAATGCAAATGTAGTTATTATTAAATCAGGTAAAAAAGGTCCAGATACGATCGCAAATGGAAGCAAAAAAATCAATATTAGAAAAATTGAATTTGCTAAATCTTTATTTTTAAAAATAAGGTTAAGCATTCCTATTAATTTTAGATATTTTTTAAATTTGTAAAATACAATCTTTAGTTATAAAGAAAATCCTCATATTAAAAGATAAAAATAATCACAAAAATAATAGTTTTTTATTCTTTACTTATTAAAAAAACATTTGTATTAAGATTTGCCTGGTGGTTATTGCGAAAGTGTAATACCCGATCCCATTCCGAACTCGGAAGTCAAGCCTTTCAGCGCCGATGGTACTTTGTCTTAAGACATGGAAGAGTAGGACATCGCCAGGCTTTTTAAAATGAAAAAATTCATCCTTGTAACTGGTGGAGCAGGTTTTGTGGGTTCTAATTTAATTGAACTCTTATTGAAAAGAACTAATTATAGAATTTTAAGTTTAGACAATTATTCAACAGGAACCAAAAAAAATCATATAAATAGTAAAAGAATAAAATATATTTTTGGAAATACTAGTGAAATTAAAAAAATTTTGAATATTTATAGAAAAAAAATAAACACAATTTTTCATTTTGGAGAATTTGCAAGAATTTATCAGAGTTTTAAAAATTTTGATGAATGTTATGACGCTAATACAATAGGATCTAAGGCTGTTTTTAAATTTTGCCTAGAAAATAATATAAAATTAATTTACTCAGCAACATCCGCATCTCTGGGTAACAAAGGTAGGGATAAAGACCTCTCTCCATATGCTTTTACAAAATCAAAAAATTTAGAACTTTTAGAAAATTTAAAAAAATGGTTTAGTTTTAGATATGAAATAATTTATTTTTATAATGTCTATGGCCCAAAACAAATTAAAGATGGAGAAATGGCAACTGTTATAGGTATTTTTGAAACACTTTCTAAAAAAGGAAAACCCCTAACTGTTGTAAAGCCAGGAACTCAAACGCGAAGGTTTACGCATATTAACGACACAGTAAAAGTTTGTTTAGATGCTTGGAAAAATAATAAATGTAAGCATTATAGTATTACTAGCAAAGATACATATTCTATATTAAAAGTTGCTAAAATGTTTAGCTCTCGAATAAAGTATTTGAAAAAAAGGCCCGGAGAAAGGTATGCATCAGCTCTAACTAGAATTTCAAATAATAATTATATAATAAGAAAATATGGTAAAATAAAATTGAAAGATTACATCACATCGTTTAAGAAAGACTATAAATTATGAAAATTAAAAGTTCACTAAAATCTATAAAAAAAAGAGACTTAAATTCAAAACTTGTTAGAAGAAGAGGAAGAGTTTATGTTATAAACAAAACTAATCCTAAGTTCAAAGCAAGGCAAAAATGATCCTCGGATCATATCCAAATATTTTATGATAATCGGTTCAATTTCAGAGAATAAAAATATAGAAAAAAGAGTTGCAATAATGCCAGATATAATAAAAAAATATTTAGCATTGGGTATAAAAGTAAGTATAACAGAAAATTATGCAGTCCATTTAGGAATAGATGATTCAGAGTATGAAAGTCAAGGAGCACAAATTTTTCAAAGTGAAAATGAAGTAATTTCAAATTCAAACGCATTATTACAATTAAGTTTACCTAACGATCAAAATTTGAATAAACTTGAAAAAGATCAAATCTTAATTGGTGTTCTTAATCCTTTTGTAAATAGTAAGAAACTTAATGAAATTTCCTCAAAAAAAATAAATTGTTTTTCCTTGGAACTTTTACCAAGAATTACAAGAGCACAATCTATGGATATATTATCATCACAAGCAAATTTAGCAGGATATAAGGCAGTTGTAGACTCTTTCGCTTTTTTTCAAAAAGCAATACCAATGATGATGACAGCCGCAGGAACAATTTCTGCTGCTAAAGTTTTAGTCGTTGGTGCTGGAGTTGCTGGTTTACAAGCAATTGCAACGGCTAAAAGAATGGGAGCAATAGTATTTTCTACTGATGTAAGATTAGCCTCAAAAGAGCAAGTAGAAAGTCTTGGAGGTAAATTTTTAATGGTGGAAGGAGCAGAAAATTTGGAAACTGAAGGTGGATATGCAAAAGAAGCTTCAGATGATTTTAAAAAAAAACAAGAGGAACTTTTAAAAGAAACATTAAAAAAAATAGATATAGTTGTTTGTACTGCTCTGATACCAGGAAAAAAAGCTCCTGTTATAATTAAAAATGATATGATTAAAGTTATGCAAAGTGGATCTGTTATTTATGATTTGGCAGCTTCCCAAGGAGGTAACTCAGAACTTACTAAAGCAGACGAAATAGTTGATAGTAATGGTGTCAAAATTATGGGCGAGACTAATATATTAAATAAACTTCCAGTTTCTGCTTCAAACCTTTTCTCAAAGAATATGTTTAACTTTGTAAATAATTTATTTAATAAGGACAAAAAAAATTTTAATATTAATTTAGAGGATGAAATAATTGAAAAAACTATGGTAAAATAATTTATGGAAATAGATCCATTTATATTCAGATTAAGTATATTCATTCTATCAATTTTTGTTGGTTATTATGTTGTTTGGAGTGTAACCCCATCGTTACATACACCACTTATGTCTGTAACAAATGCTATCTCTTCAGTTATAATTGTTGGGGCTATTATTGCAGCCTTAGCTGGCTCTAGTGAGAAGATATTTGAAGTATCGAATATTTTTGGTTTTCTAGCAATTATTTTAGCTGCAGTTAATATTTTTGGTGGATTTCTTGTTACACAAAGAATGTTACAAATGTACAAAAAGAAGAAAAAATAAAAATGTCGTCTAATCTTTCTGCATTATTTTATTTAATTTCAGGAATTTTGTTTATTTTAGCTTTGAGAGGTTTGTCTTCACCAGAGACTTCTAGACAAGGAAACTACTTTGGTATTGCTGGAATGTTAATTGCAATTTTCGTTACTTTTTTATCAATTGGAAATTTTGGTCCAGGTTTTATCTACGTAATTATTTTTTTAATTGTTGGTGGATCAATTGGAGCTTTCATAGCCTTTAGAATTCCAATGACTGCTATGCCAGAATTGGTTGCAGGTTTTCACAGCCTTGTTGGACTTGCCGCAGTCTTTGTTGCTATATCTGCTTTTTTAAAACCAGAGGCTTTTGGATTGGGAATTGTTGGAAATATTAAATTAGCAAGTTTAGTCGAAATGTCCCTAGGAGCCGCAATAGGAGCCATTACTTTTTCAGGCTCTATAATCGCATTTTTAAAACTTAGAGGTATTATGTCTGGCTCACCAATCACTTTTAAAGGTCAACATTTAATTAATTTAATTTTAGGTTTAACTATAATTTTTTTAATTTATTACTTATGTAATACACAGTCAGCAAATATTTTTTGGTCTATGGTTATAATATCATTTATTGTTGGGGTTTTATTAATTATCCCAATTGGAGGTGCTGATATGCCAGTAGTCATTTCTATGTTAAATTCTTATTCAGGCTGGGCTGCTGCGGGAATTGGATTTACTTTAGAAAATTCAGCGTTAATTATTACAGGTGCACTAGTAGGCTCTTCTGGAGCAATTCTATCTTACATTATGTGCAAGGGCATGAATAGGTCTTTCTTTAATGTGATTTTAGGAGGGTGGGGAGCAACTGATCAAACAACCGATATAAAAACTAAAGAACAAAAACCTGTCAAAAACGGTAATGCCGATGATGCTGCTTTTTTAATGAAAAATGCATCATCAGTAATTATTGTACCAGGTTACGGAATGGCAGTAGCACAAGCTCAACATGCCCTAAGAGAAATGGTTGATGGGTTAAAAAAAAATGGTGTAAAAGTTTCATATGCCATTCATCCTGTTGCAGGAAGAATGCCTGGACATATGAATGTTCTTTTGGCAGAAGCAAACGTACCATATGATGAAGTTTTTGAATTAGAGGAAATAAATAACGATTTTGCAAATTGTGACGTTGCATATGTAATTGGAGCTAATGATGTGACCAACCCTGTTGCCAAATCAGATCCTCAAAGTCCTATTTACGGGATGCCAGTTTTAGATGTCGAGAAAAGCAAGTCTGTATTATTTGTAAAAAGAAGTCTATCCCCTGGTTACGCAGGAATCGACAATGATCTTTTTTACAGAGATAATACTCTGATGCTATTTGCAGATGCAAAAAAGATGACTGAAGAAATTGTGAAGAGTTTGTAATTGGCTAAAATTTTTTGTGACATTGCAGATATCGAATTAATTAAAAAATTCAATAAAAAAAAAATAGTCAAAGGCTTTACAACAAATCCAAGTTTGATGAGAAAAGCTGGAGCTAAAAATTATATGAATTATTCAAAGGATATTTTAAAAATAACAAAAAAACCTGTATCTTGTGAAGTCTTCGCAGATGATATTCAAAATATGATTATTCAGGGAAAAAATATTAATAAATGGGGTAAAAATGTTTATGTCAAAGTTCCTATAACAAATTCAAAGGGAACTTTTACTGGGAAAGTTATTAAAACTCTTAATCAAAATAATATAAAGATTAACATAACTGCTGTATACTCATCAAAACAAACAAAAAAAATTTTAAAAAATATTAATAAAAAAACTAAAGTAATAATCTCAATTTTTGCAGGAAGAATGGCTGATGCAGGAAAAGATCCAATTCCACAATTTAAGGAAAGTATAAAAGCTGCAAAAAATTATAAGAATGTTGAGATATTGTGGGCAAGCACAAGGGAACCGTATAATTATCTTCAGGCTAAAAATTTAGGTTGTCATATAATTACTGTACCTCCATCAATAATAGAAAAAATTGAAAAATTTGGAAAAAGTTTTCATAAACTCACGATAGATACAGTAAATGGTTTTTTGATAGATAGTAAAAAATCTAAATTTAAATTATAATTGGTTGCGGGGGACGGATTTGAACCGCCGACCTCAAGGTTATGAGCCTTGCGAGCTACCAGGCTGCTCCACCCCGCGATAATTAAATTCTGTTTTTTAGTTTATTGAGCTTTTTTACCCTTTTAATATTTTCTTGAAGAATTCTTTTTTTCTTTTCTGAAGGTTTTTCATAAGTATTTTTAAGTTTAATAACTTTAAAAAAACCATCACGCTGTAGTTTTCTTTTCAGAACTCTCAACGCTTGCTCTATATTATTATCTTTAACCTCTATTTTAATAACTACCTCCAAAAATTGATGTAAGTAACACTTTAAAATTTGTTTGTCTATTATAATGCATAATTATTTATTAATTTGGTTTTTCTCTTTTTCTTTTTTTTCCTTATTTATCCGTTTTTCTGCTTTTTCAAGTTCTTTTAAAAGATCTTTTTGTGTAAAAAGACCAAGAGCAACAGGATCTTTCGGATTTAGATTGTTATAATTCCAATAATTTTTATTTCTAATTGATGTAACTGAATTTTTAGTAATACTAACTAATCTAGCAACTTGTGAGTCTTTTAAAATTGAATGTTGCCTAATAAGCCACAAAGCAGAGTCTGGTTTGTCTTGTCTTTTTGAAAAAGGAATATATTTTTTTACTTTTGTCTCTGAGTTTTCAATTTTAATTTCATTTACTTTAAGGTTTAATGGTCTATTTGGGTCGGATGAACTAAGTTCAACTTCATCTTTTGTCAACTGTCCTGAAATTATTGGATTATTTCCAACTATGCCTTTTGCAACTTCTCCATCTGCTATACCTTGGATCTCGACTTCGTGTAATTTACAAAATTCCGAAATTTGTTTAAAAGTCAAAGAAGTATTTTCAACTAGCCATACGGCAGTTGCCATTGGCATTAATGGTGCGTTTGACATTTAGCTTTTATTTTCTGAAGTAAAATTCTGGAATTTTTTGTTAAATTTACTGACTCTACCTTTATCTAAAATCTTCTGCTTACCACCAGTCCATGCAGAATGTGATTTAGGGTCAATCTCAAGTTTTAAAACATCACCTTCCGATCCCCAAGTTGATTTAGTTTCAAATGAAGATCCATCAGTCATTTCAACTTTTATAGCATGATAGTTTGGATGAATATTTTTTTTCATATGCGGTTTTATAACAAAAGATTAATTAAAAACAATTAAAAGTTCTCTAAATTTTCTATCATTTTTTTATAAATTCTATCACTAGATGCTCTAACATCTATATTTTTAGTCATGTTGTAATCAACTTTATTAAATACCCCCCCTGCTTCTTCTATTATAAGTAATCCAGCGGCTATATCCCATATATTAAGTTTATTATAAAAAAAACCATCATACCTACCTGCTCCCACATAGGCTAGATCAAGTGCAGCACAGCCTGAGTGCCTCATATTGAGGTTACTGAATTTTACTCCTTCCAAATTTGTTGCAAACAAACATTCTTCAATTTCATTTTTTTTAGATACTTTTATTCTTTGATTATTATAATAAGCACCTTTGTTTCTTTCAGCAAAAAAAATTTCATTTTTAATTGGATCAAATATTATGCTTGAAGATAAATTATTTTCCACTTTTAAAGCTACTGAAATTGCAAAATGTGGAATTCCGTGAAGAAAATTTGTAGTACCATCTATAGGGTCAATAATCCAAATACTTTCTTGATCATTATTTTTAATAATTCCATTCTCCTCAGTTATAAATGAAAAATTTTTCCTATTTTTAGACAATTCATCTATTAATATACTTTCAACACGTCTATCAGTCTTAGTTACAAAATCTCTTGGACCTTTTTTTGAGACTTGCAAATTTTCTACTTCTCCAAAATCTCTAATTATAGTCTTAGATGCTTTTTCACAAGCTTTGATCATAATATTTAAATTTGGAGAAATAGAATTCATGGTATTAAATTTTTTTTACGTAATCGAAAGTTCTAGTATCTAAAATGATTTCATCGCCCACCTCCACAAATGGAGGAACTTGAATTTTAATACCATTATTAAGAATTGCAGGCTTATAGGAAGAAGATACTGTTTGACCCTTAAGTGCTGCATCTGTTGTTACTATTTTACATTTTAATTGATTTGGAAGTTCCACTGATATGGGGCTATCATTATAAAAGCTTATTGAGACTTCAAGATTTTCAGTCAGTAAATTACCCTTATCACCAACAATTTCCCTTTTAACCTCAATTTGATTAAATGTTTTTGGATCCATAAAAATATAATTACTTTCATCACTATAAAGATAATTAAAAGTTATCTCATCGACTGAGGCTTTTTCCACAGACTCACTTGATCTGAACCTTTCATTCAATTTTGTATTTTTACCAACACTTTTCATTTCCACTTGTGCAAATGCACCACCTTTTCCAGGTTTTACGTGTTGTGTTTTTAAAACTTGCCACAAATCATTTTTAAATTCTAAAAGCATTCCCACTCTTATTTCGCTCGCATTAATTTTCATCTAAATTTTTCTATAGCTTTTAAAGGTTCGTATTTTTTATTTTTCCAAATGTAACTTGAAATAGCTAAAAATTTAGCTTTGTTCAACAACAGTTTTTTATAATTTTGAGGATTAATTCCTCCAATAGCAACTAAAGGTACTCTTGTTAACTTACTTGCTTCTTTTAAATTTTTTATTGATGCCAGATATTTAGTCTTTTTGGTTTTAGATGGGAAAAATGCACCAAATGCTAGATAACTTGCTTTAGCTTTAATAGCAAATTTTGCAAGCTTGATGGAATTATGACAAGTTACTCCTATTATTTTATTACCAATAATACTTCTCGCATCTTTAATGTTTGTATCACTTTGACCTAGGTGGCATCCATCAGCATTTAGTTTTATTGTTAGTTTAGGGTCATCATTTACTAAAAATTTTACTTTATTTTTTCTACATATTTCTCTAATTTTTTTTCCTATTAAAATTTTACTTTTAAGAGGGTATTTTTTTAGTCTTAATTGAAAAATTCCTACTTTACCTGTTTTTAAAACCAAGTTGAGATCCCTATAGAAACTTTTAGATATTTTGTTAGGTGAGATGAGATAAATAAATTTTTTATTGCTAATTTTCAAGTTCTATGGACCATTTTGCTTTAGCAGCTAGAGTACACATTCTGGCTCTATGCTTAAAAATATTTTGGGTTTTTTGGATGTCTTTATTAGTTTCAGACCAAACCTTTAGAGCACTTTGTTGCAGAGCTCTCCCGTATGAAAATGTCATTATAAAGTTTGTATTATTATATTTATTTATTAAATTTAAATTTTCTGTAGCCTCTATTTCTGTTTGGCCTCCAGATAAAAAAGCAATTCCTGGAACTTCATTAGGAACTGAGTTTTTCAAGCAATCAAGTGTTTTTTGAGCAACCTCCTCACTTAAGATTTTACGTCTTGATTGGCTGCCAGCTAATATCATATTTGGCTTTAAAATTATTCCTGATAGATCGACTTTATGTAAAGTCAATTCTTCAAAACACTTTTTAATAACCTCAGATGTTTTACTTAAACAAATATCAGCTGAATGATTTCCATCCATCAATACTTCAGGTTCAACTATTGGAACCATTTTACTTTCTTGAGCTAAAGCCGAATATCGTGCCAATGCGTGAGCATTACTATTAATTGAAAGTTTGCTTGGATTTTTATCGCTTATAGCATAAACACCTCTCCATTTTGTAAATCTCGCACCAAGTTCATAGTATTTATCTAATCTTTCTCTGAGTCCGTCTAAGCCCTCAGTTATTTTTTCTTCAGAAGAATTTGCCAAAGTTTTTGCTCCTGTATCAACTTTTATCCCAGTTATTATACCTGAGGAAGAGATTAAATCAGGGATTGATTTTCCAAAATTTGTTGTTTGATTTATTGTCTCATCGTAAAGAATTACACCGCCTATGTATTTATTCAAACCTTCAGATGAAAAAAGTGTTTCTCTAAATAAAAGTCTATTTTCTGGGGTTGAGGTCACATTTACTGCCTCAAGTCTTTTTGTCATGGTTCCATTACTTTCGTCTGCTGCAAGGATACCTTTGCCATTTGATATAATTTTAAGAGCGATTTTATTAAGTTCTGACATATCAACTTAAAGCAGTTATACCAGGCAGCTTTTTTCCTTCAAGATATTCTAGAAAGGCTCCACCTGCAGTTGAAACAAAATTAAAATTACTAGCAATTTTTAAGCTATTTAAAAATGAAACGGTATCGCCACCCCCCACAACAGAAAAAATTTTGCTTGATTTATTATTTTCAACTATTTTTTTAGCTATTTTAATACTTCCATTAGCGAAATTTGGATTTTCAAAATAGCCAGCGGGTCCGTTCCATAATATTGTTTTACTATTATCAATTATATTTATTATTTTATTAATTGTTCTTGGTCCAATATCTAAAATCATCTCATCAGGCAAGATTTGATCTAATTTTTTATTTACAGCTGATCCATTCAAAAATTTAGATACAAGAACGTCATCGGGATAAATTATCTTGCATTCATTTTTTTCCGAAAGTGATATAATTTCATCAACTATTTCATGACAATTTTTTTCTTTAAGAGATTTTCCAATATTATTTCCAAAATATTCAATAAAGTTATTAGCCATTCCTCCGACAATTATAATATTATCGAATTTTGGAAGTAAATTTTTGATAATATCTATTTTAGTCGAAACTTTAGATCCTCCAATTATACATGTTATAGGTTTTGTTATCTCAGTAGTAATTTTATTAAGAGCTGCAACTTCTAAATCCAACTGAAGTCCAGAGTAAGAAGGTAGATATTGAGAAATTTGATAAATAGATGCGTGTGTCCTATGAGAACATGAAAATGCATCATTCACATAAATATCCCCTAAACTTGCTAAATGTTTTGCAAATTTATGATCATTTTTTTCCTCTTCAATATAAAACCTTATATTTTCTAAAATTAGAATTTCTTCATCAAATTTTTCAAAGAAATCTTTATTTTTAATTTCATAAATATTTTTTGTTATTAGTTTTGTACTTACATTTAATTTTTTTTTTAAATCTTCACATATTGGTTTTAAGGACAACTCTTTTACTATTTTTCCTTTTGGCCTTCCCACATGTGATAAAATTATTATTTTAGTTTTTTGTCTTATTAAAAATTTTAATGTAGGGAGAATTTTATCAATTCTTGTCGTGTCACTTATTTTTCCATTTTCAAGAGGAACATTTAAGTCTAATCTAAGTAATATTTTTTTATTATTAAGATTTTTTTCGTTTAATATACTTCTCATTAAGAGATTTTATTCAAATTCTCAGCTATATCGCACATTCTATTGGAAAAACCCCATTCATTGTCATACCAAGCAGAAATTTTGCCCATATTAGATCCAACCACATTTGTCAAAGAGGCATCTACAATTGCAGAAGCAGAATGATGATTAAAATCAATGGAAACCAGCTTTTCATGAGTAACCTCTAAAATTTTATTTAATTCATTTTTAGACGCAGTTTCAAAAGCATCATTAATTTTTTTAATATTTATCTCTTTTTTTGAACAGAATATCAACTCAACAAGCGATACATTAGGGGTCGGGACTCTCATTGCAACCCCTTCTAATTTCCCTTTTAAGCTTGGAATTATCTCGCCTATTGCTTTTGATGCTCCAGTTGATGTAGGAACTATTGACTGGCTTGCGGCACGTGCTCTTCTTGGATCTTTATGAGAATTGTCCAAAATTCTTTGATCACTAGTATATGCATGAATGGTAGTCATAAAACCTTTTTCGATTTCAAAATTATTATTAAGGACATTCACCAATGGTGCTAAACAGTTAGTTGTGCATGAGGCAGCAGATATTATTTTATCATCCTTTGATATAATATTTTCATTTACACCAAAAACAATTGTTTTGTCTGCATTTTTACATGGAGCAGAAACAATTACTTTTTTCGCTCCATTTTTGATGTGTGTTATTAATTTTTCTTTTGAATTAAATTTACCAGTGCACTCAAAGACATAATCAACATCATATTTTTTCCAATTAATATTTTCTATTTTACTTTCTTGTGAAAACGTAATTTTATTTTCATTAATTATTAATTCATTTTCATCAAATTTTAATTCTGCATTAAATTTACCATGAATAGAGTCGTATTTTAATAGTTTACATGTAGCTTCAGCATTAGATCTGTTGTTTATATGTTGAATTTTTAAATTTTTGTTTTGAGTCTCGATAATTGATCTAACTACCATACGACCAATTCTGCCCATCCCATTAATTCCAATTTTAACAGTCATTTCAGTTTTTAAATAATTTTTTTAATTTATTTGCAATATTTGAGGATGTTAATCCAAAATATTTATAAATATCTTTATAAGGAGCACTTTTCCCAAAAACGTCAATTCCAAAAGTCATTCCATTATCACCTAAATATTTTTTCCAACAATCACTTGATCCAGCTTCAATTGAAATTTTCAATTTAGTTTCTTTTAAGATTTTATCTTTATATTTATTTGTTTGTAAGTCAAAGAGCTCCATACATGGCACTGATATAACTTTTGAATATATCTTATCTTTGGCTAATTTATGGCTAGTCTCTAAAGCTAAGTTTACTTCAGAACCGCTGGCTAAAATTGTTAGTTTAATTTTTTTGTTAGTTCTTAAAATTTCATAAGCTCCCAATGAGCACTTGTTGGTTTTTGAGTATTTATTTCTAATAGGATTGAGGTTTTGTCTAGTTAGGGATAAGATACTTGGTGTTTTAAAACTCTCTAAGGCATGCTCCCAACATTCAATAGTTTCTAATCGATCTGCAGGTCTAAAAATATTAAGATTGGGTATTGATCTTAATCCGGATAATTGTTCAATAGGTTGGTGTGTTGGCCCATCCTCTCCAAGACCAATAGAGTCATGTGTCATTACATATATAACCTGTCGTTCCATCATAGCCGCTAATCTTATTGATGGCTTGCAATAATCTGAAAAAATTAAAAAAGTTCCTCCGTAAGGTATTATTTTACTATGCAAAGCCAATCCATTCATAATCCCACACATGGCATGTTCTCTTACTCCATAATGGATATAATTTCCGTTAAAATTTCCAGGTGTGATTATTTTATGATATTTTGTTTTGGTGTTATTTGATCCAGCAAGGTCCGCCGATCCACCAATAAGTATATTACTTTTTTTAACAAGAGAGCTAATAATTGACTCTGAGGATTTTCTTGAGGCGAGAGTCTTCTCTTCTTTTAAAGCTATTTTTTTTTCTTTAAGAGCAGACCTTATAAAATCATTTTTGAAAAATTTATCTATTTTATTTTTTTTCTTTTTATAGATTTTATTCCATTTGTGTTCAATTTTTTCTCCTTTTTTTCCAATCTCTCTCCAAATCTCTAATATATTTTTTGGAATTTGAAATGGTTTATAATTCCATTTTAATTCTCTACGTACCAATTCAATCTCCTCCATTCCTAGCGGGCTTCCATGCGAAGAAGCTTTTCCAGATTTATTAGGTGATCCATAACCAATTTTAGTCTTACAAGAAATGACAGTTGGTTTTTTTGCACTTTGAACCTTTTTGAGGGCTTTAAATATTTCATATTCTTTATGACCATTAATTTCTATGTAATCCCAGCCATAACTTTCAAATCTTTTTTTAAAATTATCTGAAACCGCTAAACTTGTTGGCCCATCAATAGATATAGAATTATTATCAAACAACATTATTAGATTTTTAAGTTTTAGATGACCAGCCAAACTCATAGACTCGTGGCTAATACCTTCCATGAGACAACCATCACCAGCGATTACATAAGTTTTATGATTTATAATATCTTCACCAATTTTTTTTTTTAAAATTTCCTCTGCTAATGCAAAACCAACTGCATTAGAAATTCCTTGACCTAAAGGACCTGTAGTTGTTTCAATGCCTGAGTTTTTAACATACTCAGGATGACCTGCGCAAATAGAGTCTATTTGTCTAAAATTCTTAATATCTTTTAATTTAACACTTCTATAACCAGTTAAATAAAGCAAAGAGTAAAGCAACATTGATCCGTGACCAGCAGATAAAACGAATCTATCTCTATTTATCCAGCTTGGGTTTTTTGGATTAAACTTTAGAAAATATTTGAAAAGAATTGTAGAAACGTCAGCCATTCCCATAGGCATACCGGGGTGTCCAGAATTAGCTTTTTGTACGGCATCCATTGAAAGAGCACGTATAGAGTTAGACAAGGTTTTATTTAATTTTCTCAAAAAATTTATCCTTTGTAGACTTAGGTGATTCAATTTATTATTATAGATATATATATGAATTCAATTAGTGAAAAAGAAAAAAAACTATTAGAAACTCTAGATAAATTAAAAAATCTAGAGAATATAAAATCAGATAAAATTTTGGAGTTAGAAAATCTAGCAAACCAAAAAAATCAATTAGAAATTGAAAAAAAAGAAATAGAACAAAGATATAATATACTCCAAGAAGAAAATCAGTCACTTAAACAGAAATTCGATAATTTTAAGAAAAAAGAGATCGAGGAAAAAAAAAAAGAAGACCAATTCTCTCAAAAAATTGATGAATTAAACCAAGAAACAGATAATTTGATGCAAGAAATTGATAAATGGCAAATGTAAATATTAAATTTAATGGAAAAGAATTTTTGTTATCTTGCGAGGACGGGCAAGAGGAACATTTAGAGGAATTAGCTACATATTTAAACGAAAAATTTAATAATCTTAAAAACTCTTTAGGAAATATAGGAGAGAGTAAACTTTTACTTATAACCTCTATTTCTGTTTTAGATGAATATTATGAGACTAAAAAAAAAATTGACATACAAAAAGAAGAAATAAATAAAATTACTGAGAAATTTAAAGAACTTAAATCTTTAGTATATAATTATAGAGACTTAAAAGAGTTAGAAATTTCTGAATTAAGTAAAGATCAAGATAATTTAAAAAATGAAATCGAGAATAATCGCAACAATTATGAATCTTTAGTTGATAAGACAACACTTGAGCTGGAAAACTTTATCAAAAGAAATGATCCAGACATCAAGACTCAATAGATAAAGTGTCCAAAGAAAAATTAAGAAAAAAATTAATTAATACAAGAAAAATAAAGTTTAGAAATCAAACAATAAACTTTATTAAATTTAATAGAATATTAAAAAAATTTAATTTAAAAAATAATATTAATATTGGAGGTTATTATCCAATTAATAGTGAGATTGGATGTTTAGAAATTTTAGAAAAGTTAGAAAAAAATAATTTTAAAATATCATTACCAGTTATAAAGAAAAATTATAATATGGATTTTTATGAATGGTCATTTAGAGACACACTTAAATTAAGTCAGCATGGTATTCCTGAACCTAAAAAAAATAAAAAAGTTTTTCCAGATGTTTTGATTGTTCCCCTTGTGGGTTTTGATAAAAATAAATTTAGATTAGGTTATGGAGGTGGATTTTATGACAGATATATAAGTAAAATTCTAAAAATTAAAAGTGTTATAACAGTTGGATTTGCATTTTCATTTCAAGAAATTTTAAAAATTCCCACAGATAAATTTGATCAAAGATTGAATATTATATTAACAAACAAAGGAATTGTGAAATGAATATATTATTTTTAGGAGATATAGTAGGAAATAGTGGTTGTACTGCAGTAAAAAAATTTTTACCAAATATTATTAAATCAAAAAATATAAACTTTGTAGTTGTAAATGGTGAAAATGCTTCAAAAGAAGGTGTTGGAATTACCGAAAATATTGTAGATGAATTATTAAGTTGTGGTGTTGATGTAATCACATCAGGAAATCATGTCTGGGATCAAAAAGAAACAACTGAATTTATTAAAAAACAAAAAAGGTTATTGAGACCATTAAATTTATCAAATGATGCTCCTGGTAATGGATTTGGTATTTACGATTCGATTGGTGGTTATAAAGTTGGTGTATTAAATTTAATGGGCAATGTTTTTATGAAAAAATGTGATGATGTTTTTATAAAAAGTAAAGAGTTTTTAGATCAAAATATGCTAAAAGAGAAATATGACTTTCTTATAGTTGACTTTCACGGTGAAATTACAAGTGAAAAAATGGCAATTGGCCATGTATTTGATGGTCACGCCACATTTGTAGTTGGTACACATACCCACGTACCTACAAATGATGGAAGAGTTTTAAATAAGGGAACTGCATATCTAACAGATGCAGGAATGTGTGGTGACTATAACTCAGTAATTGGGATGAATGCTAAAAATTCTATTAACAGGTTTTTCAAAATGGATTCCAAAAAACATTTTCCTGCAGAGGGAGAGGCTTCACTTTGTGGTGCAATTATTAAAGCTAATCCAAAAAATGGTTTAGCATCAAATATTAAGCAGTTTATATTTGGTGGTCAACTCCAGAAAGAAAATTAAATCATGGCAGGTCATTCTCATTGGGCTGGAATCAAACATAAAAAAGGAAAGGCAGATAAACAAAGATCAGCAGTTTTCTCAAAACTATCAAGAGAAATTACAGTTGCCGCAAAACTTGGGGATAAAAATCCAGACATGAATTCGAGATTAAGATCTGCAATCCAAGCCGCAAGATCAGCAAATATGCCTAAAGACAACATTGAGAGAGCCATTGATAAATCATCAATTGCAGCAGACTCTAATTTTGAAAATATTAGATATGAAGGATTTGGACCTGCAAAAACAGCAATAGTAGTTAACACTTTAACAGATAATAAAAATAGAACTGCTTCAAGTATTAGAACAATTTTTCAAAAAAATGGCGGGGGACTTGGTACACAAGGTTCTGCGTCACATAACTTTCAACAATTGGGTGTCATAAAAATCAAAAAAGAAGAAATTGATGAAGAAAAAGTATTTAATCTTGCAATCGATGCAGGTGCTAATGATTGTATATTTCATAATCATTATTATGAAATTCATACTAATAAAGATGAGATATATGATGTAAAAAATATATTAGAAAAAGAAATTTCTAATTTTGTATCTACAGAAATAGAATGGATTGCTGTAAATAAAATAAAATTGAATGATGAAGACAAAGAAAAAATCATGAAGTTTTTAGAAATTTTAGAAGATAATGAAGATGTACAAAATGTTTTTACCAATGCTATATAATTGTATTTCATGTTAATAATTGGTATAGATCCTGGAATAACAGGTGCAATTTGTTTTTTTGAAGATGGAGAATTAAAAGATGTTATTGATATGCCTACAATGGCATCAGGTAATAAAAATAAACAACAAGTTAATGGTAGCCAAATATTTAATGAAATTTCTCTTAGGGCTAAAAAACATAAAACTGAGAATATAAATGTGATAGTTGAACAAGTTTCAGCTATGCCTGGACAAGGTGTAACTAGCATGTTCAATTTTGGTCAATCATTTGGGATAATAAAAGGTGTATGTGCAGCAATGCAATTGCCGATTTATTTTGTAAGACCTGCTAAGTGGAAAAAATATTTTGATTTAATAAATTCTCAAAAGGACTCGAGTCGAGTTAGAGCAATAGAAATGTTTCCCAAATTTTCATCAATGTTGTCTCGTAAAAAAGACTCAAACAAAGCTGATGCGATATTAATTGCTAATTATCATATTAATAACCAAGAAAAATAAACTTAAGTAGAGATCAATAGTCAAATTCATGACACATTTTAGTGTGAAATCAATTATATGGATGCAGATATAACTTCTCAGGCAGTAGGGTTGGCGAGCAATACAGATTTTTCAATTTTAAGTTTATTTTTAAGAGCTGATTTTGTTGTCAAATCTGTCATTATAATTCTTATTGCAAGCTCCATTTACTCTTGGGCAATAATTTTTGATAAGGTAGTAATGTTCAGGCGAATAAATAAAGATTCTGAGGATTTTGAAGATAGATTCTGGAAGTCTAAGTCAGCAGAAACATTTTATAATAGTCTACCCTCAGCATTAGACAATCCAATGGCTCAACTATTTAAAGATTCAATGCAAGCTGTTATGAAATCAAGGTCGAAAACTAATATAAGCCATAGACTTGAAAATATATTAGAAGTAAACATCGAGAAGCAGATGAATGTTGTAAATAACAAATTTACTTTTCTTGCAACGGTAGGATCTACTGCTCCATTTATTGGATTGTTTGGGACAGTCTGGGGCATAATGAATTCTTTTCAATCTATTGCAATATCAAGAAATACTAGTCTAGCCATCGTAGCTCCTGGAATTGCTGAAGCTTTGTTTGCTACAGCTCTTGGTTTATTAGCAGCTATACCAGCGGTAATCGCTTATAACAAATTTGGTAATGACTCAAAAAAATATTCACAAAAATTAGAAAATTTTTCAAAAAGATTTATTTCAATTATTTAAGATGGCATTTAATTTAAAGCGTTCAGAAAGAGAGCCAATAAGTGAGATAAATGTTACTCCTTTTGTAGATGTAATGTTAGTTCTTTTAATTATTTTTATGGTTACAGCACCTTTGTTAACAGTAGGTGTTCAAGTAGATTTACCTGAAACATCAGCTGATACTTTGCCAGAGGAAAGTGAGCCATTAACCTTAACTATAAATTCAAAAGGTGAAGTTTTTATTCAAGAGACAAAAATTGAATTTGATAACCTAATTAAAAAAATTTTAGCCGTTTCTAATAATAGAACTGATACAAGAATTTATGTGAGAGGTGATAAAACAATTAATTATGGAAGAGTATTAGAGGTAATGGGTAAACTTTCAGGTTCGGGCTTCACCAAAGTTGCTTTAATATCTGAGCCTTATAAAGAAAGATAAACTTGTTAAATAGATTTGCATTGCCTGGTGTTCCAAATGTAATTAATAATTTTTCTTACGGCATGTTATTTTCTGTTGTATTCCATGCATCGATATTTGTGGCTACAATTTTTGCCCTTCCATTTGTTGCAAAAAAACCAATAGAATTATTGCCAAGTATTTCTGTTGAATTAATTCAGATTTCTGAGCAAATGAATATTCCATATGCTCCAAAAGCTGCAAAAATCATTGAAAAAGCAAAAAATGAAAATAAAAAACTTTTATCAGAGCAAGCACCCCCTAAAGAGGTCGAACAGGAAATAAAAAAACAAGTAAAATTGGATAACCGAAAAGATGAGATAGACTTATCTAAACCTAAAAAGGTACCTGTTCCTGATAAAAAACAAGATCAAGTAAAATTTGATAAATCTGAAGCAATACCTTTGCCTGACAAAAAAATTAAAAAAATTGAAACAAAACAAGAAAGTGAGCAACAACCATCTAAAGAAATTTTAAAAACAGAAGTTGAAAATGAAAAGAAAAAAAAAATTGAAATAGAGATAGAAAAAGACTTAGTAATTAAAGAATTTGTGAAAAAAATAAAACCAATTAAAGAGGATAAAGCAATTCAAGCCTCCGAGTATGAGAAAAAAGAGGTAGACGTTGATTTAATTAAAGGATTAATAGCAAAACAATACGAAAATGTTGGAGAAGTAAAAAAAAAGGCTGATGGAATTACTCAATCTGAGGACAAATCAATGAGATTAACAAAATTATCTGTTACTACTGAGTATTCTATTCAGATGCAGTATAAAGATTGTTGGTCACCACCGATGGGAGCTGAGTATAAAAAAAATAATTATTTAGTCACAGTCAAACTTGATTTAGAAAAGGATGGTAGAGTAAAAAGTAGAGAAATTTTGGAAAGAAATAGAATGGGAACAGATGGTAAATATAGAGTTTTTGCTGAGGCAGTTGATCGAGCAATTTTAAAGTGCAACCCCATAAAAAATCTTCCACCTAAAACTTATGAAAATTGGAGCACTATGATACTAAGATTTAACCCAGAAGGAATGATGGTTGGTGAATGAAAAAAAATTTATTTTTAATATTTCTTGTTTATTCAATTTTAAAACCAAGTATAAGTTTTTCACTCGTAGAAATTGATATAACTAGGGGCAACCTTGATCCTATGCCTATTTCTGTTTCACCATTTTTTTCAAATGAAGACACTAAAGATAAAATTAAGAATATTCTTAGCATTAACAATTTAGGTTTAGAAATATCAAAGGTAATAGAGAATAATTTAGAAAAGACAGGACTATTTGATGCAATTGATAAAGAAGCATTTTTACAAAAACCAGATATTGCACATTTAAAACCTAGATTTGAAGATTGGGCTCTCATAAAATCTCAAGTTTTAATAACTGGTAAAGTTACCTCTAAAATTATTAATGAAAAAGATTATATCAGAATAGAATTTAAGCTTTGGGATGTATTGGGAGCTAAGATGGTAGATGGTTTTTCTTTAACAACTGTTCCAACTAATTGGAGAAGAGTGGGACATAAAATCTCAGACAAGGTATATGAACGGTTAACTGGAGAAAGTGGGTATTTTGACACCAGGATTATTTATGTTGCTGAAGAGGGCCCTAAAACTCAAAGGGTAAAAAAATTAGCAATAATGGATCAGGATGGATTTAATACTAAATATTTAACTCTTGGAAATGAACTTGTGTTAACACCAAGATTTAATCCAACAAATCAAATGGTTACCTATCTTTCATACTTTAGAAATATGCCTAGAGTATATCTTTTAAATATTGAAACTGGTAAGCAAGAAGTTGTTGGAGATTTCCCAGGAATGACATTTGCACCTAGATTTTCTCCAGATGGAAAAAAAATCATAATGAGTTTAGCAAAAGATGGTAATTCAGAAATTTGGGTTAGAAATTTAGAGACAAATATACAAGAAAAATTAACCGATCATCCATCTATAGATACCTCACCATCATACTCACCAGATGGAAAATATATCACTTTCAATTCTGACAGAAGTGGTTATCAGCAAATTTATGTAATGAGAAGTGATGGATCTAATGTAAAAAGAATATCATTTGGCAAAGGTATTTATGGTACACCAGTTTGGTCACCTAGAGGGGACTTGATAGCATTTACAAAATTACATCAAGGAAAATTTTTTATTGGCGTTATGAGAGCAGACGGATCTGGAGAAAGGTTGCTTACTGAAAACTTTTACCAAGAAGCACCCTCATGGTCTCCAAATGGGAGAATAATAATTTTTTATAGAGAGACAAAAACTGATGATATGGGCAAGGGTTTTTCTGCAAAGTTATGGTCTATTGATTTAACTGGATACAACGAGAGGTTGGTAAAAACCGAGACTGATGCCTCAGACCCATCCTGGTCTTCTTTATTAGGAAATTAGAGAAAATTTAAGATTTTGTTAAATTTGGTTGATTTTTCTGGACAAAACATCTAATTACATGATTAAGTTCATAATATTCTATTTAAGGAGCAAAAATGAATCTAGGCAAAATTTTAAAAAATGCATTTCTTCTTGTTATATTAGGTTTAATTGTAACCTCATGTGCAACTAAGAAGTCTGTAAAAACAACAACAACAACTACCGACTCATCTTCTACCACTAAAGCAGCTGAAGCAGCTGAGACTCAAAAAGCAGATCCAATTGAAAAATTAGATGCGTTAATGCAGGGTGATGTTTACATTGGCTCTGATACTGTAGGAGAGCTTGCGAGCGGAGTTCCCGACAGAGTATTCTTTGCAACAAATGAGACAATATTAACAACAGCTTCTAGAGAAACATTAAGAAAGCAAGCTGCCTGGTTAAGACAAAACTCGGATGTGACTGTAGTAGTTGAGGGTCACGCTGATGAGAGAGGCACAAGAGAGTATAACCTAGCTTTAGGTGAGAGAAGAGCAAATGCTGCAAAAGATTATTTAATGACCTATGGAGTTTCGTCTGATCGAATTAAAGTTTTAAGTTATGGAAAAGAGAGACCTGTGGACTCAGGCTCCAATCCACTTTCGTGGTCAAAAAATAGAAGATCTGTAACAGTAAAAGCAAATTAAATCTAATTATAAAGAGGACTCTTACTTTAAAATAAGAGTCTTCTTTTCGCCATTATTATAATTAGAAATGTTCTTATGAGATCACTAATTAAGTTAATTTTGATTAACTTTATTTTAATATATTTTTCAATTAATATTTCATTTTCGCAGGATCAAGAAGTTGCTGAAATTTTGGAAAATATTCAAAAAGATCTAAGAACTTTAGAAAGAGCAGTTTACTCGCAGTCATTTTCTGAAAACTCAGATACAAACACAACTCTCAAAGCTTCAACAAAAGAGTCTGAGCAGGCTTTAACTAAACATTTGTTAAAATTAGGTGAAATTGAGATGCAATTTCAGGAATTGACAAATAAATTTGAGGAAATTAATTTTAAATTAGATAAACTATCCAATAAACTTTTAAAAGTACAACAAGATAATCAATTAAGATTTGAGCAAATTGAGAAAACATCGGTTATAAATACTAACGATAAATCTCTCACTTCATTACCTAAAACAGAGGAAATATTAACAAGTGAAAAGATAACAAAAAAGAAATTACTGCCTGGATCTTCCGAACCACAGTCACTAGGAGAAATTTCGTATAAAGATATGACTACTAGCGATGATACACAGATAATAGAGTCTGTTGAACAGACTGAGGCAATTATCTCAGAAGTTTTTAATTCAGAGGAAAAATTGTTGCCTGACGTTAGTCCTAAAGAACAATATCAGTTTGCAAGAAATTTTTTAAAAGTTGGTGACTACGCTAATGCTGAAAAAGCATTTAGAGAATTCGTAATAACCAATCCTGATAATGAATTATCAGGCAATGCACAATATTGGTATGCTGAAACATATAGAATAAGACAAATGTATACCGATGCAGCTACTGCATATTTGGAGGGTTATCAAAAATATCCAAAAAGCAAGATTGCTCCCGAAAATTTATTAAAACTAGGAGTATCATTGGTTCAAATGGGTGAAAAAGATCAAGGATGCTTGATGATTGCTGGAGTTAAAAAACAATATCCTGATGCAACTCAATCTGTACTTCAAAAAGCAAAGTATTATGAGGAAAAAGAATTTGAGTGTAAAAAAGAAAATTCATAATTTTTATTCCAAAAAATTAGATGATCCAAAAATAAAAGTAATTTACTCAAATTTTAAAAAAAAAATATCTGACCATGTTACAAATAGTTTTTGTATAGCTGTTTCAGGTGGTATAGACAGTATGGCTTTAGCATTCTTAGCTAAATCTTATTCTATAGAGAAAAATAAAAAATGTTACTTTTTCATCGTAGACCATAAACTGAGGAAAAATTCTACTATTGAGGCGAATATAGTAAAAAAAAAACTAAAATCATTCCAAATTTCTAGCGATATACTTACAATTCAAAAAGGAAAGTTATCAACAAACATTCAATCTCTTGCAAGAGAAAATAGATACAAATTAATTATCAAACAAAGTTTAATTAAAAAAATTGATATAATTTTAACTGCACATCACTCAGATGATTTGATTGAAAATTTTTTTATAAGGTTATTAAGAGGCTCTGGATTAAAAGGTTTAATTTCATTTAGCAAGATTAAATCTAAAGTAAAACGTGATGATAAAATTTATATTCTAAGACCTTTAATTGATATAGATAAAAAGGATTTGGCATATATTTCAAAAAATACTTTTAATTTTTATGTAAAAGATCCTTCTAATTTTGAAGATAAATTTTTAAGAGTAAAAGTAAGAAAGTTAATTTCAAATTTAGAGAAAGATGGATTAACTTTTAAAAAATTTAAATTGACTCTGAATAACTTAAGTAAAAGCAATTATGCTATAGATTATTTTGTTAAAAAAAATATTAATGATAATTCAAATTACTTAAAATTAACTAAAACAATTATTTTAAAAGATGATTTTCTTAAACAACCAGACGAAATAGTCTTTAGATCATTCTCAGAAGTAATACAAAAGGTTGGAAAAAAGTACACTTTTGCAAGAGGTGAGAAGGTTGAGAGA
Organism: uncultured Pelagibacteraceae bacterium; assembly: GCA_902525355.1. GTDB lineage: Bacteria > Pseudomonadota > Alphaproteobacteria > Pelagibacterales > Pelagibacteraceae > Pelagibacter. The sequence goes on from CABZGO010000002.1 coordinate 45,834, forward strand.
TTAATTAATCATTTAGAAACTACTAATTATTATTCGAAAAAAACACTTTCAGGCTGTATAATTCAGAAAATTGGGAATTCTGTCATTATTTCTCCAGAAAAGGGGTAGAATACATCTAAATTGGAACAAATTGACACTTGTTAATTTGATAATAATTCTTAATTTATACTAATGAATTTTAGAAACTTAGCTATGTGGGCTGTAATAGTTATATTAACTATCGGTCTATACAATATGTTTAAGAATCCACAAGGATCAGTTAATAAAAAAAACAACATTATATTTTCAGAGTTTTTAACACAAGTAGATAATGGAAGAGTTGTTCAAGTAGAAATTCAAGGAAAAAATATTAAGGGTGTAATGTCTAATGGTGAAATGTTTAATACCTACGCTCCTGACGATCCAAATTTAATTCAAAAGTTAAATGATAAAGGAGTGAGTATTTCAGCGAGTCCATTAGAGGAAAAAATGCCATCATTATTCGGTGTACTTTTATCATGGTTTCCAATGTTACTTTTAATTGCAGTGTGGATATTCTTTATGAGACAAATGCAAGGTGGCAGAGGCGGAGCAATGGGTTTTGGAAAATCAAAAGCCAAAATGATGAACGAATTGAAAGGTAAAGTCACCTTTAATGATGTAGCTGGAGTAGAGGAGGCAAAAGAGGAAGTTGAAGAAGTAGTAGAATTTTTAAAAGATCCTAAAAAGTTTAGTAGGTTAGGAGGAAAAATTCCTCGCGGGTGTCTTTTAGTCGGACCTCCAGGAACAGGTAAAACTTTATTAGCCAGAGCAATTGCGGGAGAGGCAGGAGTTCCATTCTTTACAATATCGGGATCAGATTTTGTAGAAATGTTTGTTGGTGTTGGAGCTTCAAGGGTTCGAGATATGTTTGAGCAAGGAAAAAAACATGCACCGTGTATAATATTTATTGACGAAATTGATGCTGTAGGTAGAAGTAGAGGTGCAGGCTTAGGTGGTGGTAACGATGAAAGAGAGCAAACACTTAATCAATTACTTGTTGAGATGGATGGTTTCGATACAAACGAAGGTGTGATAATAATTGCAGCAACTAACAGACCGGATGTACTTGATCCAGCTTTATTAAGGCCAGGAAGATTTGACAGACAGGTTGTAGTTTCTAATCCAGACCTACTAGGAAGAGAAAAGATATTGAAAGTACATGCTAAAAAAATATCGATGGCACCAGATGTAAATTTAAGAACGATTGCTAGAGGAACACCTGGGTTTTCTGGTGCAGATCTTGCAAATTTAGTTAATGAGGCTGCATTATTAGCGGCAAGAAAAAATAAAAGAATAGTAACATATATGGAATTCGAGGAAGCAAAAGATAAAGTAATGATGGGGTCGGAGAGAAGGTCAATGGTGATGAGCGAGGAAGAGAAAAAATTAACTGCCTATCATGAAGCTGGCCATGCAATTGTTACTATAAATGAAAAGGCAGCATATCCTATACATAAAGCAACGATCATTCCAAGGGGAAGAGCACTGGGAATGGTAATGCAATTACCGGAGAGAGACGAGGTATCACAAACAAGAGAACAACTACATGCACAAATGGCTATTGCAATGGGTGGTAGAGTTGCAGAAGAAATTATTTTTGGCGACGATAAGGTGACAACTGGTGCAGCTAGCGATATAGAGCAAGCAACAAAAAGAGCAAGAGCTATGGTGATGAGAGCTGGATTAAGTAAAGAGCTTGGTCCAGTTGCCTACGGTGAAAATGAGGAAGAAGTTTTTCTTGGAAGATCAGTTGCAAGACAACAAAATATGTCAGAAGAAACCGCAAGAAAAGTAGACACTGAAATAAGAAAATTTGTTGATAAAGGTTACGATCGAGCAAAAAAAGTTTTGACTGATAAAATTGATGACTTGCACAAATTAGCTAAAGCTTTACTTACCTATGAAACATTGACGGGTCAGGAAATTGAAGACATAGTGAACAAAAATTTATATCCAAAAAATAAAGAGGATTTAAAAGTAGAGGAAGATGATCAAAGTTCTGCTTTAGGTTCAATGGGACTAAAACCAAAGATTGTTCATTAAGATTTAATGCAAAAATATTACACAAGATCGTGTAATTTTTACTATAACAGAAAATCAAGAGAAAAAGTAAAAAAAAAAATATCAATTCCTGTTAGTGGCAATAAGTCGATTTCATTTGATACTATTGAAATCATTACCAGGTCTAATAAAAAAAAAATAAATATAGGAAGTATTAAAAATTTACCTTTAAAAATAAAACAAAAAGTTATTATTGATATAGATAATATATCAAGAGTTAAAAAAATTCCTAAATTAAAATTTGATAATCCACCAATATTAATGGGTATTTTAAATATTACACCAGATAGTTTTTCTGATGGTGGAAAATTTAATAATAAAATTTCTGCAAAAAAACAGATCAATAAGTTAATATTTGATGGAGCCAAAATAATTGATGTAGGTGGGGAGTCTACAAGACCAGGCTCAAAAGAAATTCTTCAAACAGAGGAGTGGCTGAGAATAAATAAAGTTATGAATTATTTAAAATCTAAAAGTTTTTTTGTTTCTTTAGACACTAGAAAAAGTTTTGTGATGAAAAAAGCTTCAAAATATAAATTAGACTTAATTAATGATGTATCTGGCCTGAGCTATGATAAGGAAACAATTGATTTTTTAAAAAAAACAAAGTTACCATTCGTTTTACATCATATGAAAGGTAACACAGAAACAATGCAAAAAAATCCTAATTACAACAATGTTTTGTTAGATATATATGATTATTTCGAGGATAAGCTTAGATTAATTAGAAAAGCTGGAATTAAACATGATCATATTATCTTAGATCCTGGATTAGGATTTGGTAAAAATATGAAACATAATATTACCCTAATCAATAATATTTCTATTTTTCATTCTTTGGGATTACCAGTAATGTTAGGAGTCTCCAGAAAGAGATTTATAAAAGATATATCTGGAAATAATGATAGCAAAGAAAGAATAGGTGGAACTGTGTCTTCAAGTATTTTTAGCATGTTACAAGGAGTACAAATTCTTAGGATTCATGATGTTAACGAAGTTAACCAAGGAATTAAAGTTTTTAAAAAATTAAATTTTGATTAATGACAAAAAAATACTTTGGTACAGATGGAATAAGAGGAAAAGTAAATGGAAATAAAATAAATGGTGACATGTTTTTTAAATTTGGTTTGGCTGTTGGCAAATATTTTAACAATAAAAAAAAAACCAAACAGATTGCAATAATTGCTAAAGATACTAGGTTGTCAGGATATGCACTAGAACCAGCATTAGTGTCTGGCTTAACATCGGCTGGAATGCATGTTTTCACTTTTGGGCCATTACCAACAAATGGTCTTGCAATGATTACAAAAAAAATGAGAGCTAATTTAGGAATCATGATTACTGCATCACATAATTCTTTTTATTATAATGGTTTAAAATTATTTGGACCAAATGGTTTAAAACTGTCAGACAAAATAGAAAAAAAAATAGAAAAATTAATTGACTCTAAAATATCAAAAAAATTATCAAATGCTCAAATATTAGGTAGGGTTAAAAGATTAGAGAATGGCTCAAATAAATATGTTGAAATATTAAAAACAAATTTTCCTAAACAATTTAATCTAAGAGGTTTAATAATTACATTAGATTGTGCTAATGGGGCTGCATATAAAGTAGGACCTCAATTATTTAGATCATTAGGCGCCACAGTTTATGAAATTGGAACTTCTCCAAATGGATTAAATATAAATAAAAAATGTGGTTCTACATTTCCAAATAAAATTAAATATCATACAAAAAAAAATAAATCCCATATTGGAGTTTCTTTAGATGGTGATGCAGATAGAATTATTATTTGTGATGAAAAGGGTAATATTATTGATGGAGATAAAATATTAGCAATGCTAGCAACAAGATGGAAAAGAAAAAAAATTTTAAAAGGTGGTGTTGTAGGTACCTTAATGTCAAACTATGGATTACAAAAATATTTTTCTAAAAATAAGATAAAGTTTATAAGATCTAAAGTTGGAGATCGATACGTAAAGGAAGCAATGCAGAAAAGTAAATTTAATTTAGGAGGAGAGCAATCTGGCCATATTATACTTGGCAAATTTGCGACTACAGGCGATGGATTATTAGTAGCATTAGAAATTCTCTTTTCTATGAGGAAAGGTAAAAAGGCGAGTGAAATATTTGAAAATTTTACACCTACTCCTCAATTGTTAGAAAATGTTGAAGTAAAAGATAAATCAATAATTAACAACCCCAAGTGCAAAAATGCAATTAAAAAAGCAAATAGTTTATTAAAAGGAAAAGGCAGAATGTTAGTAAGAAAGTCTGGAACAGAACCAGTAGTGAGAATAATGTGTGAAACTGGGAATAAAACTATGCTTTCAAAATGTATTAATATTGTAAAAAAATCGATTATCTAACTTGAAAATTAAATCAAAAATTTTAATAATTGCTGGGTCAGACTCTTCTGGTGGTGCCGGCATACAAGCAGACATTAAAACCGTCACATCTCTTGGCTCATATGCCATGACTGCTATAACTGCTATAACATCACAAAACACAACAGGCGTTAAATCAATTATTCCAGTAAATAGTAAAGATATTTCTAATCAAATTGAATTTACTGCAAAAGATATAAAACCAGACGCTGTCAAAATAGGAATGCTTCATTCAAAAGAAGTTATAAATTCAGTAATAAAATCATTAAAAAATATAAAAGCAAAAAAAATAATATTAGATCCTGTAATGGTAGCAAAGGGTGGAAAAAAATTAATTAATGACCCTGCAATTAAAATTTTAAAAAACAAACTTTTGTCTGAAGCAGATTTAATTACACCAAACATACCTGAAGCTGAAGTTTTAACCAATTCAAAAATATCAACTATCCAGGATGTAATTTCAGCAGGAAACTATTTGATAGAATTGGGTGCAAAAAATGTTCTTATTAAAGGAGGTCATTTAAATTATAAAAGTATTCAAGACGTATTTATTAATAAAAAAGAAATCAAAATCTTTAAAAATAAGAAAATAAATACAAAAAATAGCCATGGTACTGGTTGCACTCTTTCTAGCGCTATAACTACCTACTTTTCATGTGGAAAAACTTTAAAGAAATCTTGTGAAATGGCAATTAAATATGTAAATCATTCATTAAGAACACAACCAAACCTAGGAAAAGGGCACGGTCCTGTAAACCATTTAAATAGTATAGAAATTAAAAAAAATTTTATATGAAAAATGTAGTTGTAGTCGGATCACAATGGGGAGACGAAGGAAAAGGTAAAATTGTTGACTGGCTATCGAGTGAGGCTGATATAATTGTAAGATTTCAAGGAGGGCATAATGCTGGCCACACCCTTGTTATAGATAGTGTAGTTTATAAATTAAGACTCTTACCATCAGGAATAGTTAGAAAAAATAAAATATCAATTATTGGAAATGGTGTCGTGATTGATCCATGGGCACTTTTAGATGAAATTGATGAAATTAAATCTAAAGGTGTGGAAGTTAATACTGATAATTTAATTGTGTCTGAAGCAGCCACTCTTATATTACCATTTCATAAAGAAATGGATGAGATTAGAGAAGATGCAGCAGGAAAATCAAAAATAGGTACTACAAGAAGAGGAATAGGACCAGCGTATGAAGATAAGATTGGTAGAAGATCAATAAGAGTAATGGATCTTGCATCAGAAAATAACTTGGATAGAAGATTAGAGGTAGTATTAACTCATCATAATGCAATAAGAAAAGGTTTGGGAAAAACTGAATTTAAAAAAGAGCAGTTAAAAAAAAATCTTATAAATATTGCACCACAAATACTTAAATATTCACAACCAGTATGGAAAAAAATAGACGAATTTAAATCAGAAAACAAAAAAATATTATTTGAAGGTGCTCAAGGGGTTCTTTTAGATGTTGACCATGGAACTTATCCATTTGTAACTTCCTCTAATACTGTCGCTTCGTCTGCGGCAACAGGCTCAGGCTGTGGTATAAACTCCATTAACTATGTTTTGGGTATTACAAAAGCATACACCACAAGAGTTGGAGAGGGCCCTTTTCCTACAGAACTGACAGATGAGATAGGTGACTTACTTGGAACAAGAGGAAAAGAATTTGGAACTGTCACAAGTCGAAAAAGAAGATGCGGTTGGTTTGATGGGGTACTTGTGAGACAAACTTTAAAAATATCAGGAATTAATGGAATTGCCTTGACTAAACTAGATGTGCTAGATCAACTGGATGAAATTAAAATGTGCATCGCTTATGAGATAAATGGTAAAAAATATGATTACCTCCCAGCTTCAGTGGATGACCAATTTATGGCTAGACCAATCTATAAATCCTTTAAAGGTTGGAAATCTTCAACAGTGGGTATAAATAAATTTGAAGATCTTCCTGAAAATGCAAAAAATTATATAAAAGAATTGGAAAAATTTGTAGAGACCAGAATTTCTAGTATTTCCACTAGTCCAGAGAGAAATGATACAATATTAATTCAAGATCCTTTTAATCTTTAATTTGCTGGCAATAAGTTTTTTGATTTAGCAGAGTTAAGCATGTGCTTTTGAAGTTTTTCAAAAGCTTTGTTTTCTATTTGTCTTACTCTTTCTCTACTTATCTTATACTTTTTACTTAGATCATCTAAAGTTATAGGATCTTCAGTCAATCTCCTTGAGTATAAAATCTTTTTTTCTCTTTCGTTTAAAATTTTAATTGAATCTTGAAGTAAATCTTTTCTTTGTTCCATTTCATCACTTTGAGCAATTTTTAATTCATGATCCATTTCATTATCAACTACCCAGTCTTGCCACTCATCTCCGTCTTCACCTATTGGTGCATTTAAAGATTGTTCTTTTCCTGAAAGTCTTCTATTCATAGAAACAACCTCATTTTCACTTACTGAAAGTCTCTTAGCTATATCCTTAACATGTTCTTTTCTTAGATCACCTTCTGACCGAGGAGCTATTTGGTTTTTAATTTTTTTTAGGTTAAAAAAAAGTTTTTTCTGTGCTGTCGTTGTTCCTATTTTTACCAAACTCCATGATCTTAATATATATTCTTGTATTGAAGCTTTGATCCACCACATTGCATAAGTTGCAAGTCTAAAACCTTTTTCTGGCTCAAATTTTTTTACTGCCTGCATTAAACCCACATTACCCTCAGATATCATCTCGTTTAGAGGTAAACCGTAACCTTTGTAACCCATTGCTATCTTCGCAACTAGTCTCAAATGGCTAGTTACAAGTTTTTCTGCTGATTTAACATTTCCAGTTGATTGCCAATTTTTAGCTAACATATACTCTTCTTCAGCTGCAAGCATTGGGAATTTCTTAATCTGTGCAAGGTAAGCAGCTAATCCACCTTCATTTGAAAGTGTTGGTAAGTTATATGTATTTTTATTCATTCGAAGTATTTATTTAATAAATAAATAAATTTTTACAATGCTTTTATTACTTGATTTTTCTTAGTTTTTTTAAAATCTTTTCTAAATCTAATGGTAATTTTGATGTAAATTCAAGTCTTGTATTATTATTTGGATGATTAAAGCCAATAGTTTTCGCATGTAAAAATTGTCTATTAAGTCCATTTATAATATCTTCAAGTTTACTATCAATACCTACAAATTTTTTATACTTTTTCTTATATTTTTTATCACCTAAAATATTATTACCTTTGTATGACAAATGAACTCTTATTTGGTGTGTTCTTCCAGTTTCTAGTTTACATTCAACAAGACTAAATGTTGGAATTTTTTCATCTTCAAATATTTCTAAAGTTTTATAATTAGTCACAGCCTTTTTACCTTTCTCAGATGAAACTTCCATCATTTGTCGGTTTCTAGAACTTCGAGTTATAAAAGTTTCTATTTTTCCATTTTGAGGTCTTATTTTACCCCATACTAAAGCTTGGTAAACTCTAGTAATTGAATGATCTGAAAATTGTTTTGATAGATTTTCGTGTGAAATATTATTTTTAGCAATAACTATTAATCCGGATGTATCTTTGTCAATCCTGTGTACAATTCCAGGTCTTAGTTTGTTTCCAATATCTGATAAATTTTTGTTATCATAATTTATTAATGCATTTACAATTGTGTTGTTATAATTTCCTGGCCCAGGGTGCATAGAAATTCCTGCAGATTTATTGATAACTATTAAATCTTTATCTTCATGGACAATATCAAGAGGATATTTAAATGGCTCAAGAGTCTCTTTTTCCAGTTCTGAAATCTCAAAATAAATTTCATCATTCAATTTAATTTTCTTAGAGGGATCAGTAATAATAATATTATTAATTTTTAATTTATTTTCTAAAATTAAACTTTTTACTCTCGATCTACTTAATTTATTGTCCTGATTGGATAAAAGAATGTCTATTCTTGAATTTTTTTCTTTATTTTTAACTTTTATATTTATAATACTTTTCATATTAATATAAATATACAATATGCGCTTGTAGCTCAACTGGATAGAGCGCCAGATTTCGGCTCTGGAGGTTCAGGGTTCGACTCCTTGCGGGCGCACCATTATTCACCCATGTTAATCAAAGTCCCCTTATTTTTTGCAGCATTAAAAGAATAATAAAATAAAGCAATTGAAAGAGAAAAATAAAAAACGTTCAACATAAATGCATAGTAAACATTTTCAATATTAACTGTTTGATTAATCAAAATATTTCTAGCTTCTTCAAATATGTAAACCAATGGAAGTACATAAGCGATTTTTTGAAATATTTCTGGAAGAGTTTCTATTGGATAATAAATACATCCAAAAGGTGCCAGTAAAAACATTGTTGACCACGCTATATTTTCAAATGATGGACCAAATCTAAGTAAACCTGAGGAAACTAAGATACCAAGTGTAATTCCAAAAATATAAAGACTTAAAAAAAGAAAAAATAAAAATATTCCTAAATCTAAAATAGAAATACCAAACAGTGGAGATGTAAGTAAAATCGCTGGAACAAGTCCTATTAGCGATCTAATTAATGCAGTTATAACAAGTGAAGTTAAAATTTCACCAATTCTCATTGGTGCTATGAAAAGATTAGTGAAATTTCTACTCCAAATTTCCTCTAAAAAAAGCATATTGAAGCCAATACTTGTTCTGAATAAAAAATCATAAAGTATTGCACAGGTAAGGATTACTCCAACTGCATTATTGTAATAAGTTGTATGTGTAGCAAAAAAATTAGATATAAATCCCCATAATGTAATTTGAATAGATGGCCAGTAAACTAAATCTAATATTCTAGGAAATGATCTAGTGATTAGATAAAAATGCCTTAAAAATAAGCCATATATTCTAGTTAAACTCACTTTTACTCCTCGACAGTTTTAAAAAAACTTCCTCTAAATTTGTTCTTCCATGTTTTGTAATTAAATCTTCAGGTTTGCCTTGGTCTATTATTTCTCCATTCTTCATCATTAATACAGATTTACATAAACGTGTTACTTCATTCATATTATGAGAAGCTAAGAGTATCGAAATTTTTTTTTCTTTTTTATAATCTTCTAAAAATGTTCTTACAAAATCTCCTACTTCTGGGTCTAAAGAAGCTGTTGGTTCGTCAAGTAGCAGAACTTTTGGTTCATTAACTAGGGCTTTGGCTAAACTTACTCTATTTTTTTGACCTGATGAAAGTTCCCCGGTAATACTGTTTAATAATTCACCTATTCTTAGCTTTTCCGATAAATATTCAATTCGTTCCTCTATATTTTGAACTTTATAGAGTTTAGAGTAAACATATAAATTTTGTTTAACAGTAAGTTTTTTGGGAAGTTCAATATATGGCGATATAAAATTAATCATTTCAAGAATTTCAATTCTATTTTCTTCAAGTTTAAGATTATTGATGAATATTTGACCACTTGTAGGTTTAAGCAAGCCTAGCAACATTCCAATAGTTGTCGTTTTTCCAGATCCATTAGGACCAAGCAAACCTAAAATTTCATTTTCTTCAACATTAAATGATATTCCTCTTACAGCTTCTTTTTTACCATAATTTTTCTTTATGTTTTGAACTTCAATTAAATTTTTCATTTTTTTGATGCTCTTAAAATTCTATCATTAATAGCTTCACCGATATTAATATTTGGTATTTTTTCAATAGCAATTTTTTTGTACCCATTTTTTTTTATAATTCTTAACGTTTTATATAAATTTTTTGCAGCCTCTTTTAAATTGTTTGTCTTGCTTATATAAAAATAGTTTTTGTCTAATTTTTTTCTTTTTTTTATTAATATATATGCTTCATTTTGATAATTTTTTTTGGCATTTAGTCTCACTGGTATTCCAGGTGAATAATGCAATTTACTAGTACCAGGAACTTTTATTTTAATCTTTTTTTTATTCTTATTTTCTAAAGGATTAATTAATTTATAGATTAATTTACTATTTATTCCCCCTAATCTTAAGATATGAGGTTTTCCAATAAGATTTATAATCGTTGATTCCAAACCTATTTTTGAATAACCGCCATCTAAGACAAACTTTAATTTAGGACCAAATTCATCAACCACATCTTGTCTTGAAACAGGACTTATACTTGTTGAAATGTTTGCACTAGGTGCTGCAAGTGGGTAATTAATTTTTTTTAATAGTTTTCTAGTTAAAGGATGGCTTGGAAATCTTACAGCCACTGAATTTGAATTATTTGTAATGATTTTTGAAACCCTACTTTTCTTTTTTAATTTCAAAACAAATGTTATCGGTCCTGGGCAAAATTTTTTATAAAGTTTAATAAATGTGTTATCAAATTCACAATCTTTTTTTAAGTTATTAATGTTATAATAGTGGGTAATTAAAGGATTCCCTCTAGGCCTTTTTTTTAATTTATATATTCTAGAAACTGCTTTATCCGAATACGCATTTCCTGCCAGTCCATAGACTGTCTCGGTAGGGATCGCTATACATTCGTTATTATTTAAGTATTTTATTGCTTTTTTAATATTTGAATCATTCTTTTTCATATAATATTACAAACTAATATATGAATGAAAAAAATTTGCCAGATGATATTACCTCAAAATCTTTAAATGAGCTTACTGATTTAGCAGACGAAATTACTAAAAATTTAGAAAATGAAGATAAACTAGAAAATAAATCTGAAGATTACACAAATTTATTAAAAATTAACAGATTGATTAAAAAAAAATTTCAAAAGGATTTTAAAGAAATATCGGATAAAACAAATTTTAAAATTAAAGATATAAAATCAAATAAAAATGCAAAAAAAGTTAAATAAAATAGTTAACATAACTAACAACTATCTTTATAAATATTTTTCCAAACAAAAAAAAACCGAGCTTATTAAACCAATGCTTTATGGACTTTTACCTGGAGGTAAAAAAGTAAGATCAAAAATACTCTTTGATATTGGGTCTATATTTATGGTAGACAAAAAACAAATTTTGCAAGTTGCAGCAGCAGTTGAATGTATTCATGCTTATTCACTAATACATGATGATTTGCCATGTATGGATAATGATAATTTGAGAAGAGGAAAATTGACGACACATAAAAAATTTAGCGAGTCAACAGCAATTCTTGCTGGAAATTCTTTACTTACTATTGCTTTTCAAATTCTAAGCGAAAAAAGATTAAATTTAAATGAACAAAAAAAAATAAAACTAATAAACTTACTTTCTGAGAGTTCGGGACATACAGGAATTGCTGGGGGGCAGTTTTTAGACTTAAGTTATGAAAAAATCAAAAAAACTAAAAAACAAATTATCGATATGCAAATTAAAAAAACTGGGAAGTTATTTAGTTTTTGTTGTGTTGCTCCTATTATAATGTCTGGAAAAACAAAATATCTGAAAAAGTTTAATAAAATAGGTAACGAAATTGGATTATTATTTCAAATTGCTGATGATTTGATAGATTTAAGAGGCAAAACATCTAGTGCAGGAAAAAAAACCAAAAAAGATTTAAAAATGGGAAAAGCTACTTTAATAAGTTTACTAGGAACTAATAATACTATTAAATACGCGGATAACCTAAAACTAAAAATATTTAAAAGTTTAAAAATTTTTGGCAAAAAAGGCGACGATTTTAGAGAAACAATAAATTATATTTTGAATAGAACAAAGTGAGCAAAAATTACAAATTCCTAAATAATATTAATTTTCCAGATGATGTGAGAAAACTATCACAATCTGACATTAAAATTTTGGCAGATGAGGTTCGACAAGAATTAATTGACGTTGTTTCTGAAACAGGAGGGCATTTAGGCGCTGGACTAGGAGTTGTAGAATTGACTGTTGTCTTACACTATATATTCAACACTCCTCATGATAAATTAATTTGGGATGTGGGGCATCAAACTTATCCACATAAAATATTGACTGGTAGAAAAAAACAAATAAGAACTCTTAGAAAAGGTGAGGGATTATCAGGTTTTACAAAAAGATCAGAAAGTCAGTATGATCCATTTGGTGCCGCACATAGTTCAACTTCTATCTCTTCAGCATTAGGAATTGCAATAGCTAATAAGTTATCAAATAAATCAGGAAATGTAATTTCAGTAATAGGTGATGGGGCGATAAGTGCTGGTATGGCTTATGAGGCTATGAATAATGCAGGTGGAAGCAAAACGAAGATGATTGTTGTTTTAAATGATAATGATATGTCAATTTCAAAACCTGTTGGTGCTATGAGAAAATATCTAGCAAAAATTTTATCTGGTAAAGTTTACTTTAGTTTTAGAGAAACATTAAAATTAATTATATCTGCTTTTTCAAAAAGATTTAAAAATCAAGCTGGAAAAGCTGAAGATTTTTTAAGATCTGCAGTAACTGGTGGAACATTATTTAATTCTATGGGATTTTACTATATTGGACCAATTGATGGACACGATATTGATTCAATGGTCTCAGTATTTAATAATGTAAAGGATATTAATTATGATGGACCAATTCTAATCCATGTTAAAACTGAAAAAGGAAAAGGTTATTCGTTTGCTGAAAAATCAGAGGATAAATTTCATGGTGTTTCAAAATTTAATGTAAAAACAGGAGAACAAGAAAAGTCTAAATCTAATACTCCTTCTTATACAAAAGTATTCGCTAATACATTAATCAAACATGCAGAAAAAGATAGTAAGGTCGTTGGCATAACTGCCGCTATGCCATCAGGAACAGGGATGGATTTATTTGGAAAAAAATTTCCAGAAAGAATGTTTGATGTTGGGATAGCCGAGCAACATGCTGTTACTTTTGCTGCGGGTATGGCTACTGAAGGGTATAAACCTTACGCTGCAATATATTCAACATTTCTTCAAAGAGCTTACGATCAGGTCGTCCACGATGTTGCCATACAATCTTTGCCTGTTAGATTTGCAATCGATAGAGCGGGGTTAGTTGGTGCTGATGGTCCAACACACGCTGGATCTTTTGATATAACATACCTTTCAACATTACCAAATTTTGTGGTAATGGCTGCAAGTGATGAAGCCGAGCTTGTAAAAATGATAAATACATCAATGGATATAAACGATAGACCATCAGCTTTTAGATATCCAAGGGGCAATGGTGTGGGAGTTCAATTACCTGAAATAACTGAGAAAATTGAGTTGGGTAAAGCAAAAATAATTAAAGAAGGAAAAAAAGTTGCAATTTTTAATTTTGGAGCAAGACTACAGGAGTGTATTTTGGCTTCCGAAAATTTAATAAAAAAAGGAATTGATATCTCTATTATTGACGCAAGATTTGCAAAACCGTTAGATGAGAACCTAATATGGCAAATCGCTACAGAACATGAGGTTTTGATTACAATAGAAGAAGGTTCAATAGGGGGGTTTGGATCTCATGTGAGCCAATTTTTAAGTGAAAAAAATTTATTAGACAGTAATCTTAAATTTAGATCAATGATATTGCCCGATAGATTTATTGATCATGATAAACCAGAGCTAATGTATAAGTTTGCTAATTTAGACTCTATTGGTATTGAAAATAAAATATTAGATACTTTGAATTCAAAAGTTTTAATTAAAAAATCTAATTAAATTTTATTTTGAGCTGCATTCATTAAATAGTGATCAAGAATTACACAATGCATCATCGCCTCTCCTATTGGAACCGCTCTAATTCCTACACATGGGTCGTGTCTCCCTTTTACAGATATTGTAGTATTCTTCCCAAATCTATCGATTGTTTTCCTTGATGACAAAATAGATGATGTTGGTTTTACGGCAAATGAAACATTTATTTCTTGTCCAGTAGATATTCCTCCAAGAATTCCTCCTGCATTATTTGATTTGAAACTAGTTTTACCTTTTGTTTTCAAAATTTCATCAGAGTTTTCCTCACCAGTTAACATTGCAGAGTTTATTCCTGATCCAATATTTACACCCTTTACAGCATTAATGCTCATCATTGCTGCCGCAAGATCCATATCTAATTTTGAGTATATTGGTGCTCCAAGTCCCAAAGGAACTCCTCTTGCTCTAACTTCAATTATTGCTCCACAAGATGATCCAGCTTTTCTTATCCCAAGTAAATATTTTTCCCAAAGTTTAATTACAGTTTTATCAGGACAAAAAAATGGGTTGCTAGAAATTGTTCTGTCTTTCCATTTCTTTAAGTCACATCCTAATATCCCTAATTGTGTAACTGCACCAACAGCTTGATACTTCATTCCAATTTTACTTTTCAAAACAATTTTTGCAATAGCACCCGCCGCAACTCTAGCCGCAGTCTCGCGAGCAGATTGTCTTCCACCACCTCTATAATCCCGGATACCGTATTTTTTGAAATAAGTATAATCTGCATGTCCTGGTCTAAATTTATTCTTTATTGTCTCATAGTCTCTAGATCTCATATCTTTATTATAAATTATTAGGGAAATTGGAGTTCCAGTTGTTCTACCCTCAAAAACACCAGATAAAATATTAATTTTGTCGTCCTCTTTTCTTTGAGTTGTAAATTTAGATTGTCCTGGTTTTCTTTTATTAAGTTCTTTTTGTATATCAATTTCTTTTATTGGTATATTTGGAGGGCAGCCATCCACGACGCACCCAATAGCTGGACCATGTGACTCTCCCCAAGTGGTAAACCTAAATAACTTTCCAAAAGTATTAAATGACATTATTTTAATGTATAATTTATTTTTTTAAATTTATGAACGAAAAAAACTCACTTGGACTAAATCTTTGCTTTAAAGAACATAATAACCCAATAAAACTTTTTGAAGAATGGTTCAATAAAGCAAAAAAAACAGAAATTAACGATCCAAACGCATTTGCAGTTGGAACTGTAAATAAAAATGGGTTTCCAACAGTTAGAATGGTGCTTCTTAAAGATTTTGATAAAAATGGATTTGTTTTTTATACAAACCTTAATAGTGATAAAAGCAAAGCAATCAGAAATACCTCAAAAATTTCGATGTGCTTTCATTGGAAAAGTTTGCAAAGGCAAATTAGAATAGTAGGCGTTGCATCTAAAGTATCAAAAAAAGAAGCTGATGATTATTATAATTCAAGAGCCTATGGAAGTAGAATAGGTGCTTGGGCCTCAAAGCAAAGTTCTATTTTAAAACAAAGACAAGATTTATATAAGTCAATTGAGGAATTTAAGAAAAAATATCCAAATAAAAATAATATACCACGTCCTGAATATTGGTCTGGTTGGAGAATTAAGCCAAAGGAAATTGAATTTTGGCTAGATGGACAGAATCGAATTCATGAAAGGTTAAAATATATAAGATTACCCAAAAAATGGAAAAAAGTATTATTAAGTCCTTAAAAATTTCTTTCAATACTAAAAGAAGTTAAGTTTTTTAATATATTTTTTTCTTCAGACTCTTCAAATACACTTAAAGAATTAGAAGCTAAATTAATGTAATGTTCTGCTTTTTTATAACACTCATTAATAATATTATTTTTTTTTATGAGATCTAGCACATATTCTAAATTTTGCTTTTCACGAAAATCTTTTCCAAAAAAAGATTTTAATTTTTCTTTTTCAAACTTATCTACTTTTTGATAAAGTAATATTATAGGCAAAGTAACTTTACCCTCATAAAAATCATTACCAATATTTTTTCCGAATAATTTTAATTCAGAATTGTAGTCTAATGTGTCATCTGCTATTTGAAATGTAAGACCTAAGTTTTTTCCGTAAAATTCTAATGCATTTTTATATTTCAAATCTTTTTCAGCAATAATTGCTCCAACTTTAGTTGCTGCTGCAAACAAAGACGCAGTTTTAGATGATATAACATTTAGATATGTTTCTTCCAAGATATCAATTTCTTTATTGTGTTGTAACTGTAGAACTTCACCTTGTGCAATCTCAGATGATGTGGTTGCTAAAAGTTTTAATAATTCTAAATTCCCATCTTCCACCATCATTTCAAAACATTTGCTAAGTAAATAATCACCTACCAATATTGAGGAATGATTCCCCCATATTGTGTTCAGTGTTTTTTTTCCTCTTCTCAGATCAGCACTATCTATTACATCGTCATGCATTAAAGTTGCTGCATGTATAAGTTCTACACAAGCCGCAAGATTTACATCTCTTAATCCTTTTTGATATCCACAAATTTTAGCACATTGTAAGGTTAAGAGCGCTCTAAGTCTTTTTCCACCAGTTTTTAAATGATACTTGGTCATCTTTTGAACTAAGTCAACCTTACTCGCCAGTCTAGTATTAATTTTTTCTTCAACTAGAATCAATTTATCTTCAACAGAATTTTTTAAATCTTCATAAGAATTATTTATTTGTTTTTTAAGCTGTATTACTGTTCCCATGTTTTAAAACTATTATATCCAATTTATTAATATACTTATCAATTGACGCACCTTATTCTTTAATTATAACTAGGGTTTATAATTTATTAAAAAAACTTATAACAATTCTAATGTTCTCATTTTTCAAAAAAAAAAAGATAATAAGTCACCTTAAATTATCAGGAGTTATAGGAAATGTTGGAAGGTTCAGACAAGGAATAGAATATTCAAGTGAGGAAGAAATAATAAAAAAGGCTTTTTCAGTAAAGAAAGCTTTAGCTGTTGCAATTACAATCAATTCACCAGGTGGATCTCCAGTACAGTCACATTTGATTTACAAACTAATAAAAGAGCAATCTAAGAAAACAAAAAAAAAAGTAATAGTTTTTGCTGAAGACGTGGCGGCATCTGGTGGATATCTTATTTCATGTGCTGGTGATGAAATTTATGCTAACTCAAGTTCAATTATAGGATCTATCGGAGTTATTTCTGCATCATTTGGTTTTAAAAATTTAATTGAAAAAATTGGGATTGAAAGAAGAGTTTACACCGCTGGGAAAAATAAAAGTACCTTAGATCCTTTTTTGGATGAAAAAGAAGAAGATATAAATCGTTTAAAAAATATCCAATTAGAAATTCATCAAGATTTTATAGATGTTGTTGAGGAGAGTAGAAAAGAAAAACTTAACAAAAACTCTGGTATTGAACTTTTCTCTGGAGAATTTTGGGCAGGAAAAAAAGCAAAAGAATTAGGACTAATCGATGGAATAGGAAATGCAGATCAAATATTAAGAGAGAAGTATGGTGAAGATATAGAAATTAAGAAGTTTGGAAAAAGTAAAGGTTGGTTATCAAAAAAACTATCATCTTCTGAAAATTATACTGATAAAGTAATTAGTGTATTAGAAGAAAGATCAATCTGGCAAAGGTATGGTCTCTAAAATAAAAAAAAAAACTTTATCTTTTCAAGATACAATCTTTAACTTGCAAAAGTATTGGTCTAAAAAAGGTTGTGTAATATTACAACCTTACGATCTAGAGGTAGGAGCTGGAACTTTTCATCCAGCAACCACTCTAAGATCGCTTGGTCGAAAACCATGGAAAACTGCATATGTTCAACCATCACGCAGACCGACTGATGGAAGGTATGGTGACAACCCCAATAGATTGCAACATTACTATCAATTCCAAGTTTTAATTAAACCTTCACCAAAAGAGATAAAAAAGATGTATTTAAATAGCTTGTCATCAATAGGTATTAATCATGAGGAACACGACATAAGGTTTGTTGAAGATGATTGGGAAAGCCCAACATTAGGAGCAGCAGGTCTTGGATGGGAAGTTTGGTGTGATGGTATGGAAGTTACACAATTTACCTATTTCCAACAAATGGCAGGAGTTGAATGTAAACCTGTATCTGTTGAAATTACATATGGATTAGAGAGGTTGTGCATGTTTATTCAAAATAAAAAAAGTGTTTTTGATTTAATATGGAATGATGAAGGAATTACCTACAAAGATGTTTTTCATCAGTCAGAGAAAGAATTTTCAGCATATAATTTTGAATATGCCAATACTGATAATTTATTTAAAATATTTGAAATGCTAGAAGAAGAAACAAGATCATTAGTTGAAAAAAAGATTTCTCTTCCAGCATATGATCAATGTTTAAAATGCAGTCATGTTTTCAATATTTTAGATGCAAGAGGTGTGATTAGTGTTGCACAAAGGGCTGAGTATATTGCAAGAATAAGGGAACTAACTAAATCAATTGGGAAAGTTTGGATTGAAAGCCAAAGTTGATGTCAGAATTATTTGTAGAGCTATTTAGTGAAGAAATTCCTGCAAGGCTTCAAATAAATGCAAGAAATGAATTAAAAAAAAATATTAAAAATTTTTTTATTGAAAATCAAATTAAATTCAATGAAAATTTCAATGTTTATTCAACACCTAACAGACTAGTTCTACTTGTTGATAAAATCCCTAACGAAATCAAATTAAGTTCAGAGGAAATTAGAGGCCCAAATGTTAATGCCCCTGAAAAAGCATTAGAGGGATTTATTAGATCAAATAACACAATATTAGAGAAAATATTTAAAAAAAATACTGAAAAAGGTGAATTTTATTTTTTTAAAAAAGAGTCTAGAAAAATAAAGGTTTCAGATTTACTAGAAAAAAATTTAAGTGAAATCTTAGCAAAGATAGCTTGGAATAAATCAATGAAATGGGCAAATTATGATCTTTACTGGGGAAGACCTCTTAAATCCATTTTAGCAATATTTAATAAAAAACCTCTAAATTTTGTTTTTAACCACATAAATAGCTCTAACAAAACTTTTAAAGATAAATCACTAGAGGAAGGTATGAAAACTTTTAAAGACTTCAATTCGTATTTAAAATTTTTTAGAAAAAAAGGTATTTTAATTGATCAAGATTTAAGAAAAAAAATAATACAGAATAAGATTAATGAAATAATTAATAAAAAAAATTTAAAAATCGAACATAATGACAGACTTGTGGATGAAATTGTAAATATAGTTGAAAAGCCAGTGGTAATTGTTTGTGATTTTGACAAAAAATTTTTGAATGTACCCAGTGAAATATTGATTACTACCATGCAGACTCATCAAAAATATTTACCAACCTTTGACAAAAAAAATAATCTTACAAATAATTTTTTTGTAGTTTCAGATATTAAAGACACTAAAGGGTTTGTTAAATTAGGAAATGAAAGAGTGATTGAAGCAAGATTAAGTGATGCTGAGTTTTTTTGGGAGAAAAATAAAACCCAAAATTTAGTAAAACAAGTAGATAAATTAAAAAATATAAATTATTTTAAAGGTTTAGGATCCTACTTTGACAAAATTCAACGTATGAGGAAGTTATCATCGTTAATTTCTGATGATTTTTTAATTAGCAAAGATAAAATTGAAATAGCCTCATCAATTTGCAAAGTTGATTTAATGTCTGATCTTGTTGGAGAGTTTCCGGAACTCCAAGGTATAGTCGGAGGTCATTTTGCAAAGTTTCAAGGGTTTGATAAAGAAGTTTGTCTTGCTGTATCTGAACAATATTTGCCTAACGGGATGGAAAGCAAATTGCCAAAAAAAATGTATAGTGTTGCTTTATCTTTGAGTGATAAGCTAGACTCGTTAGTAGGTTTTTTTGGAATTAATCTGAAACCTACTAGTTCAAAAGATCCATATGCCATAAGAAGAATGGCTATAAGTCTTGTCAGATTAATTGTTGAAAATGAAACAAAAATCAAACTAAAAGATTTAATTATTTACACCTGTTCAGTATATAGAGATCAGGGCTATGATTTTGATACCAAAAAGATACAAAACGAGTTAAGTGATTTCATAATTGAAAGATTAAAAAATTATTTAAAAGAAAAAAAAATAAGACAAGATATAATTGAAAGCTCAACATTTTTACTTGGATTAGATGATTTATTAAAAGCCTATAAAAAATCTTTATGTTTAAATAAAAATATAAAAAAAGAAATCGGCTTTGAAACTATTGCAGCATACAAAAGATCTTCAAATATATTAAATACTGAAGAAAAAATTTCTGCTGGATCTCTTGGTTTTGCAGATCCAGGTTTATTTAAAAATGATTACGAGAAAAAATTATATAAAAAAATAAATGATATCAGAAAATATTTTTTGAGTATTGGAAAAGATGAAAATTACGAGGAAAGTCTAATAATTTTATCAAGCATTAAAAAAGAGATAAACGATTTTTTCGATAATGTTATTGTAAATGATGAAGATATAATAATTAAAAAAAATAGATTAGAATTATTAAATATGTTGTGTAAAACTTTTGATAACTATTTTAATTTTTCAAAAATAAATGCCTAGTATGAAAAAATTTATATTTAATTTTAAATCAAATAAAATAAAAAAAATTAAACTGCCAAAAAATATTCTTGGAGGCAAAGGTGCAAATCTTTCTGAGATGGGAAGAATGGGACTGCCTGTACCTCCTGGTTTTACAATATCTACAGAGGCATGTGACTTGTTTTATAAGAATAAAAAAAAATTAAATAAAAAAATACTTAATGAAATAAGTAAAGAATTAAAATTTATAGAAAAAGACTCGGGAAAAAAATTTGGAGATATAAAAAATCCTCTTCTAGTTTCTGTAAGATCTGGAGCTAGAGTCTCTATGCCTGGTATGATGGATACAATTTTAAATCTAGGTCTTAATGATAATACAGTAATAGCACTTGCAAAAAAAACTTCAAATTTAAGATTTGCAAATGACAGTTATAGGCGTTTTATTCAAATGTATTCTAATGTCGTATTGGGAATCGAGGGTTATCACTTTGAGGATATAATTGAGAACTACAAGTTAACAAAAGGGGTGTTACTAGACACAGAATTAGATGAGTATGACTGGGAAGCTTTAATAAAAGATTTTAAAAATATTGTAAAAGAAAAAACAAAAAAAGATTTTCCTCAAAACGTCAAAGAACAATTAGTGGGAGCTATAAGTGCTGTTTTTTTATCTTGGGAAAGTCATAGAGCAAAAGTCTATAGAAAACTAAATCAAATACCATCCAATTGGGGTACAGCAGTTAATGTGCAATCAATGGTTTTTGGAAATATGGGCAATGATTGTGCAACTGGTGTAGTTTTTACTAGAAATCCATCAGATGGAGATAAAAATATTTACGGAGAATATTTAATAAACGCGCAAGGAGAGGATGTTGTTGCTGGAACCAGAACACCACAACATATTACAAAAAAAGCTAGAGTTGAATCAAAAGAAACCCTTAAGTCAATGGAAGAGGCAATGCCAAAAACATACAAGCAACTAAGAAATATATTAATCAAATTAGAAAAACACTACAAAGATATGCAGGATGTGGAGTTTACTGTTGAAAATAAAAAACTTTGGATGCTTCAAACACGCTCTGGAAAACGAACAGCTAAGTCTGCTGTTAAAATAGCCGTAGATATGGTTAAAGAAAAATTGATTACTAAAAAAGATGCAATATTACGAATAGAACCAAGTTCTTTAGACACTTTACTTCATCCAACTTTAGATGAGAAAGCAAACTTAGATGTAATTGGATCAGGCTTACCCGCATCACCAGGTGCTGCAAGTGGAAAAGTTGTCTTCACATCTGATGAGGCTGAAAGACTAAATAGTATGATGCAAAGTACAATATTAGTTCGTGTAGAAACTTCACCAGAAGATATTCATGGTATGCACGCAGCAAAAGGAATACTTACCTCAAGGGGAGGTATGACAAGTCATGCTGCAGTAGTTGCTAGAGGGATGGGACGACCATGTGTCTCTGGATCTAGTGAAATAGAAATTGATTATGAAAATAAATTATTCAAAACAAACAATAAAGTAATTAAAGAGGGTGAAATAATTACAATTGATGGTTCAACAGGCAGAATAATTATTGGTGAGGTAAAAACAGTTAAACCAGAAATATCAGGTGATTTTTCAAAAATAATGAGTTGGTCTGATGATTTTAGAAAATTAAAAATTAGAACTAATTCGGAAACACCATTGGATAGCAAAACTGCTAGAGAATTTGGTGCTGAGGGTATTGGTTTATGTAGAACTGAACATATGTTTTTTGATGAAGAAAGAATTTTATCGGTAAGAGAAATGATATTATCTAAAACAATTGAAGATCGATCTAATGCACTCAAAAAGTTATTACCACATCAAAAAAAAGATTTTATTGAAATATTTAAGATAATGAAAGGCTTACCAGTAACTGTAAGGTTACTTGACCCACCTCTACATGAATTTTTACCAAAAAGTAACAATGAAATTAATGATGTTGCAGTTTCACTAAATATTCCTGTTAAAGAACTTGAATTGAGAATTTCAGAACTTCATGAACAAAATCCCATGCTGGGTCATAGAGGTTGTAGATTAGCAATTTCATTCCCTGAAATTTATGAGATGCAGTGTACTGCAATTTTTGAGGCTTTAGTGGAATGTAAAAAACAAAAAATTCAATCAACAATGCCTGAAATCATGATACCTTTAGTTTCAACAGAAACAGAAATAAAAATCATGAAAGATTTAGTCATTAGGGTTGCAAAAAAAGTTCAAGATGCGAATAAAATTAAAATCGATTTTTTAGTTGGAACAATGATTGAATTGCCAAGAGCAGCAATAAAGGCAAAAGATATTGCTAAACACGCTGAATTTTTTAGTTTTGGAACCAATGATTTAACTCAAACTACATTTGGAATTAGTAGAGATGATAGTGGTAAATTTCTAAATGATTATATTGAGAACAAAATTTTTGACATTGATCCTTTTGTATCAATTGATGATGGAGTTGGAGACTTAATAAAAATTGCAACTGACAAAGGTAGAAAACAAAACAAGAAAATTAAACTTGGAATTTGTGGTGAACATGGTGGAGATCCTAAAAGTATAGAATTTTGTGTAAAAACTGGATTAGATTATGTGTCTTGTTCTCCCTACAGAGTTCCAGTTGCAAGATTAGCAGCAGCCCAAGCTCAGATAAAAAAAATTTAAATCTGCAATTTTAAATCTAAGGCTTGAATACTATGTGTTAATTCACCTACTGATATTCTATCAACGTTTGTTGAAGCCATTTTTTTTACATTTTTTAAAGTTATTCCTCCAGAGGCTTCAGTCTCATATTTTCCTTTTGCATATTTAATGGCTTCTCTTAGATTTTTTGGACTCATATTATCAAACAGAACTGTATTAAAATTTAGTCCATTAATCCTTTTAAATTGATTCAAAGTATCAACTTCGACAGTAATTTTTCTTTTTTTTTTATTTTTAATTGCTTTTTTTACTATTTCTTCAAATTTATTTGATGAGGCTAGATGATTGTCTTTAATTAAAAATTCGTCACTTAAATTAAATCTGTGGTTTGTCCCACCTCCTAGTTTTACAGCATATTTTTGAATAACTCTTAGATTAGGAATTGTTTTTCTAGTGCAACAAATTTTTGTTTTCTTACTTACCTTTTTTACAAATTTATTTGTTTTAGTTGCAATGCCAGAGATATGAGAGAGAAAATTTAGAGCAACTCTTTCTCCAATTAATATATTTTTAATTTTACCTTCAATTACAGCAATTACAGACCCTTTACTAATTCTTGAACCTTCTTTTTTTTTTGTGTGAAATTTAATATTTCTGTCTAATAAATTAAATGTTTGTTTAGCAAATTCTAATCCACCTATAATACCTGCTTCGTTGCTCATCAGTTTAACTTTTAAAATCGAATTATTATTTAAAAGGTTTGTTGTAATATCTCCTGAGGGATATAGATCCTCGTTAAGGGCTAACTTACAGGTTGATCGGATAAAATTTTTACTTAATTGAATTTTAGGCACAGATTCTATCTGCCTATTTCAGCCATTCTCTCTACCGATATCCTAGCTCTCTCAATTGTTTCGTGGTCCATTATTAATTCGTTTGTTTCATTTTCTAAACAATCAAGTATTTTTGGCAATGTAATTCTTTTCATGTGAGGACATAAATTACAAGGTCTAATAAATTCTACATTAGGATTATCAATTTGAACATTATCACTCATTGAGCATTCTGTGACCATCATAACTTTTTCAGGTTGATTATCTTTTACGTATTTAATCATTCCACTTGTTGAGCCTGCAAAATCACTAGCATTTATTACATCAGGAGGACATTCAGGGTGAGCAATAATTTTGATTCCAGGATTATTTTTTCGTATTTCATTAATCTCTTCATCATTAAATTGTTCATGAACCTCACATGTGCCTTTCCATGAAATAATTTCTACATCAGTTTGAGAAGCAACATATTTTGCTAAATAATCGTCTGGTAAGAAAATTACTTTTTTTACACCTAAAGAGTTTACAATTTTAACAGCATTTGCTGATGTGCAACAAACATCAGTTTCTGCCTTAACATCTGCGGAAGTGTTAACGTATGAAACTACAGGAACACCAGGATATTGTTTTTTTAAGTTTCTTACATCTTCACCAGTTATAGATGAGGATAAAGAGCAACCAGCTTTCATATCTGGCAACAATACTTTCTTTTCAGGGCTCATTAATTTTGCTGTTTCAGCCATAAAATGAACTCCACACATTACGATTATATCTGCCTTAGTTTTTGCAGCTTCAACTGCCAATGCTAACGAGTCAGCAGAAAAATCTGAAATACCATGGTATATTTCTGGTGTTTGATAATTGTGTGCAAGTATAATGGCATTCTTCTCTTTTTTTAATTTGTTAATTTGATAAATATAAGGCGCGTGATGAGCCCACTCAATTTCTGGGATTTTTTTTGAGACCTTTTCGTATATTGAGTTCGTTGCTTTTTTTATTTCTGGCGTAAATTCCATAATAAAAACTTATCAACTTGATATAGAATTGTCATTCATTTAATCTGACGCATTTTGCGGTCATGCTGAAATTGGTAGACAGGCACGGTTGAGGGCCGTGTGGGCTAAGCCCATGAGAGTTCAAGTCTCTCTGACCGCACCAATTTTTGTAGTATTTCTAACATTAATCTTATTGTTACTGATTAGATTAATCACCAATATAAATAATAGTAATAAAATATTAATATATGAAATAGAATAGTCAAAAAAGTCTAAAAATTTTTTGTCTAAACTTAAATAGTTAAGTCCTTTAACAAGATATATATTTAAACCTTTAAAAAAATGTAAAAAATAAACAGTCAATATAAATGTTATTTTTGAAACAAAAAAAGAAAAGTTTTTTATAGAATATACTAGAAATGGAAGCATCATTACATAATCGTGTGGGTAATGTGGAAAAAAAATTAATGTGCTTAAAGATAAACAAGACAATTTTAAAAGACTATCATTTAAACTTTTAATTTTAAAAATAAAAAAGTAATTAAATATTATTGATAAAGTTAAAAATAATAATGATTTATAATAAAAATCAATTAGACTAATTGTTTCAAAAATTGAGAAAATAAATTTATTCTTTGGCATATTATTAGTTGTCTCCCCAACTAATTGATTTTCTAGTGCTAACTCAAATGGTTGAAAAATTGTAATAAAAGGACTAGAGTTTGTTATAAAGCTATAAAATAGCCAACCAAATATTGCTGGTAGCATTGTTAAGAGTAAAAATTTAAATTTATTTGACGACAGGTAATATAAAAAAATTGAGTATCCAATTGTATATTTAAAATAACTTATTCCTGATAATATAACATTTAATTTAGTTTCTTTTATAAAAGGCAGAATAAAAAAAAATAAAATTAAAAGTGTCTGTTGTCCTGTAACAATTTGTACTTTTGAAACAATACAAAAACAAAAGAAAAAAATTATTAAAATACTCTTTTCTGCTGAAAGGGAAAATTTTTTACATAACATTATTGGAATTAAAAATAACAAAATAATATTTGTTAACATCCAGGCAACCTTAGCATGAGTCCATTCCAATAAAGTATATGGATAAAATAAAATATATAGTCCATGGAGATACTCTCCATATTGTGACATCATAATTTTTTCAATATTTCCACTCAACATATAATGATAATGGTTCACATTTTCAAAAACTAGTTTCGTAGGTGACCACTGAAAATCATGATGTCCACTTGGTGATAACACATCTTTTATTATTTGAAAATATGAGCTGAAAACAGATGATCCTAAAATTATTACTAATATTATAACAAAGCTTTTTTGTTTATTTATTTTATGTAAGTTCATTTAGCTTTTTTAAATCTTTGTTTAATATCGTAATACTTATCCTTAATATCATAATTAGAGTCTTTATATTTTTTATCTTGCATATAATAGAAGACTAAAAATTTTTTACTCAAACCGCCCCAGATGTTAATCTCTTTAGCCTCTAAATTACAACAATGTGGTAGTCTAATAAAAAAACAGCAAATAATTACAATTAAAATTAATGGAAAAGTTTTAATGTCAACTTTTGGGAAAAAATTATCTTTTACTCTATTTTCAAATGGATATTGCACAAAAAAGGCAAAACTTATAAAACTGATAATATTTATCCATCTGCCAGTATCTCCAATTGGGAAAAGAAATAAGAATAGCGGCAGGATCGATAAATACATATATTTTAAAGTATTTAAATTTTTATCTACTATGATCTTATTTTTATTAAAATATTTAATAAAAAAATGAAATGGTAATACTGACAATATTATAAAAAAAATGTTAATTTTAAAGTTATAGAAATTAAATAAATTAGTATTTAATTCATATTTTATAACACTCAAATTACCTTCAGTTTTAGCCGCAACTAAAACTGCATCCAGCCAAAGATCTTTCTCTGTAACTAATGAAATCTTTTCTAACATTAGTTCAATTGTATTTTCACTTATAGGATAAAAAAAAATAAATAATATCGCCAAAAAACATATTGCAAATGATGGAAAAAGAATTTTTTGAGAATTTTTATTTTCTCCAACAACGATTTTTGCAAATAAAAAGTGAAATGGTACTGTCCATGCTTGAATCTCGTGAATAAATAAAGAAATTATAATTAATGGAACAATTAGATAAGAGAAAATTTTTAAATAACTTTTATAATTTAAAATATTATTACGATGATTTCTTACAAGTAACGAATGAAATAAAATTAAAAAAATAGATAAAACATCAAACCTTTGGTAGCCACCTAAATCATTAAAAGAAAACATTATTAAAGTTGGCGATAAAAGCAAATAAACATATAAAATCTTATTTGAGATATATTCTTTAATAATATGGAGATATAATAAGATGGTTATAAGATAAAAGAATATGAAAAAATAGGAAAATGTCTTTGATGTATTGACATTAAAATTGTTTTCGATAAAAATTGAAATAGTTCCAAAAAGACCTCTCTTAACAAAACCGCCGCTATAATTCAGATGAGATTGAGAAAAAGTCCAAAAATTAATTGTATAAATTGTCGAAATGTAAAATAGATAAGAAAATAGCAACAATACAAAAAGCGATGATAAATAAAAAAAAATTAAATTTTTTGAAGATTTCATATTTGAAACATTATATTTATAGATTAAGAATTATCTTATTTAAACATGGTTAAATCTAAAAAAAAATATAATTTTACATATACAGCAAATTTTTCATCAAAAATAATAAAACCAAAAAATATTAAGGAATTAAGACAATATTTAAATAAGCCATTTACAATTGTGGGAAATATGAGATCTTATGGAGACACCTTTATTGGAAATGGTAACCACATATCACTCTCAAATTTTAACAATATATTAAATTTAGATATTAAAAGAAGAGTAATAGAAATTGAATCGGGAGCATCTTTAAGAGATATGAACGAAAAAATATTTAATAAAGGTTTAATTTTACCTTGTATGCCTGGTTGCAAATACGTTTCAATTGGTGGAATGATTGCTAATAATATCTCTGGTAAACTATTAACTAATAATAAAATAGAAAACTTCATTCATTCTATCAAATTGATCAATAATAAGAACAAAATAATCGAATGTTCTAGAAAAAAAAATAAATTTTTTTTTTATTTAAGTATTGGTGGAAAAGGCAGAACAGGACCAATAATATCAGCAAAAATAAAATTATCAAAATTAAATTCATCTTTTATAAAGCAAGAGTCTTTATATTTTGATAGTTATGATAGTTTTTTTGAATTACTTATAAAATTAAAAAAATTTAGGTATGGAGTATGTTGGGTTGATTTTACCAAAGAAAATTTTGAAGGAATTTTATTTTTAGGATCTCACTATAATACTAAGGATAAAAAACATTTCTTTTATTATGATTTAAAGCTTCCTAGTTTTGTGACATATTTAATAAGTTTAATTGTCAAAATGAAATTGACTACAATTATTTTTAATTATTTTTTTAAAACGAAAAATAAACTTTTCAAAACAAATATTTTAAAATTAAATAATTTCTTTTTTCCACAAAATAAAATTGTCAATTGGAATGAATTCTTCAAACCTCATGGATTTTTTCAATTTCAAATATATCTAAATCAAAATAATTTACCCTTTATAATTGATAAAATAAAAAAGTTAATGAACATTTATCAAATTTTTTCAAATTTTAGCATCATTAAATTTCATGATAATAAAAATATAAATAAATTTTCACTCTCATTAGATTTTCCAATTTATAATAATAAAAAAAAAATTAAAAAATTTATTAATTATCTCGTAAAAAAATATGATTTAGAGGTTGAACTTTCAAAAGATATTGTTTTGAATAAACTAAATAATTCAACTTTAAATAAAAATGATATTTTTAATCAAAACAATAAAATGTATTTTAATAAAAATTTTAATTCTAATATTTTTAAAAGGCTATTAAAATATGATTGAAAAAAAGAAGCTATTTATACATGGAGGCTCATCTTTAATATCAAAATATTTAATTAAAAAATTATGTTTTGAATTTAAAGAAATTCATATTTTTTGTAGAGATATAAAAAAAACAAAGTCAAATATTGAAATTGAAAATTTTAAAGATCTACAGTTTTACTTTTATGAAAATGAGCTAGAAAATATTGATCAAACTTTAAAAGATATAGATAAATTACCTAATGATTTGTCAGGAGTTTTGTGGATTAGTGGGTATACTGGTAATCCATATAGAGAGTTTGAGGATGAGGACCTAGCAAAGAAAAATATCGATGTTAATTTTGTTAATCCAACTATAGCGATAACAAAACTATCAAAAAAAATTATTAAAAATAAAAATAATTTTATTTGTGCAATAAGCTCGGTTGCAGGTTTACGCGGTAGAAAAAAAAGATTATATTACTCTGCAAGTAAAGGTGGACTAATAAATTTTTTATCTGGTCTGAGACAAAAACTTCAAAATGAACTTAAAGTCATAACTATTATACCAGGATATATTTCAACTAATAGTTTTTCCGAAAAAAGTCCAAAATTTTTAATTTCTTCACCAGAAAAAGCTAGCGAAATTATATTTCAAGCAATAAAAAAAAATAAAGAAATAGTTTATGTGAATAGTTTATGGAGATTAATTATGTTTGTAATTTTATTAATACCGGAGGTAATTTATAAAAAGTTAAATTTTTAAGAAATTTATCAGATTTTCCTAGTCTTTCAAAATAAATGATATGATAATAAAATTAATAAATAAGATAGTTAAAAATTTGTTTAATCCACATAAAATACTTTTGAAAATATTTGATAAATTAAACTATTATTTAAAATTAAAACAATACAAACAAGAAATATTTGAAAAAGAACAAAATATTATTTTTACTTCTTTGGGTTTAGATAGAAAAAAGGGCATAAAAAACTTAATCAACATAAAAAAAGATTTAAGTACTTATTTAGAAATTGAAAGAAGCATGAGCTCAGAGCATGAGGTTTTATTTTCATCTTTATCACTTATAAAAAATGAGCCAAAAATCGATATATTAGAAATTGGAACCTATGATGGTTTTAATTCTATACTATTGTCAAAACTTTTTCCTTACTCTAATATTGAAACAATAGATTTACCTGACAATGACAAGAAATTCAAAAATTTTTATAATAGAAAGGACAAAAAAAATGAATTTGTCTTTGACAGAAACAAAATTTTATCAAAAAAAAAAAACATTAAATTTAGAGAACTCAACTCATTAAACTTAGTTAAATTTAAGAAGAATTATGATTTAATATGGATTGACGGAGCTCACGGGTATCCAGTAGTTTGTATAGATATTATTAATTCACTTAATATTTTAAAAGATAATGGATTAATTTTATGTGATGATGTTCATATTAATCTTAATGTAAAAGACTCAGATCATATGTATAATTCTATTGCATCTTACGAAACAATAAAGGAACTCAAAGAGCAAAATTTAATAGATTTTAAGTTAGCTTATAAGAGAATAAATCCTGAACATAATTGCATAAAAAACAAAAGAAAATACATCGCAATTGTAAATAAAATTTATGCTAAATAAGGGGCGTTCTGTTGCCAGGTGCCCCGAACCCCGTAACTTAATTAAAAAATTAATTAAGCTGCAAGTGCATAACTTTCGTTAGCATTTATAATTTAGCCCATTACGGCGGAACAATACCGAACGAAAGAATAACTTTTAGACATCCGTCGATCCTAATTCACCCCCATAAGTTGAAAATGGTGGAGGTGGTGGGTACTGCCCCCACGTCCGTAATGGTTATTGCGAAACTCGTTTATCGTCATAGTTGGAAAACCAACATAAATAATATAAAACCAAATCCAGAGGATTCAACATATTAATCATGAAGTTAACAAAAGAGCAAATAAAAGAGATAAAAGACCTTCAATCTGAAGAGAATGTTACCAAGAGAGTGATAGCTCCAGAATTAGAAAAAGTTTTATACGAAGCAATACCTGTTTTAGATCATGGCTTTATAAGAGTGATTGATTATATGGGAGACGATACTTCCGTGGTTCAGTCTGCACGAGTTTCATATGGCAAAGGAACAAAACAAGTTTCCACAGACTCAGGATTAATAAAATACTTAATGAGACATTGGCACAGTACACCTTTTGAGATGTGTGAAATTAAATATCACGTTAAACTTCCTATATTTATTGCAAGACAGTGGATTAGGCATAGGACTGCTAATGTTAATGAGTATTCTGCAAGATATTCAATTTTAGACAAAGAATTTTATTTACCTCAATCTCAACATTTGGCTGCTCAATCTTTAAACAATAGACAAGGACGAGGGAGTATTTTAACAGGTGAGAAAGCAAAACAAGTTTTGGAACTTCTTAAAAGTGACGCAGAACAAACTTACTCTAACTATGAAAAAATGTTAAATCAAACTTATGAAGGAAATATTATTGATGAAAAAGCTACAGGTCTTGCGAGAGAATTAGCTAGAATGAACCTTACATTAAATACATATACCCAGTGGTATTGGAAAACAGATTTACTAAATTTGATGAATTTTTTGAGACTTAGAGCAGATCAACATGCTCAATATGAAATTAGAGCATATGCAGATGTGATGATGGATACTTTAAAAAAATGGGTTCCAATAACTTATGAAGCATTTTTAGATTATAGAGTAGGTGGAACCGAGGTTTCTAAAAAAGGAAAGTCAGTCATCAAAAAATTGATTAAAGGTGAAGAAATAAATTTAGAAAACTCTGGACTTTCAAAAAGAGAGTGGAATGAGTTAATGGATGCATTTGATCAAAAGGATAAAATAATCTAATATCATATATCATGTACGATCAAAAATTACCCTCCAATCGAAGCTTTGGTTTACTTTTCTTTTTTGTCTTTATCATAATTGGTTTATGGCCGATTATTAATTCTGAAAGTATAAGAATTTGGTCAGTTATTATATCCTTAATATTTTTTATTTTAGGAATATTTAACGCAAAAATTCTAACACCTTTAAATAAAGTATGGATGAGTTTTGGAAAACTTTTAGGAAATTTTGTATCTCCAATAGTCATGGGTATTATTTTTTTTGGCGTTGTTACACCTACTGGATTAATATTAAAACTTTTTAGTAAAGATATATTAAATTTAAAAAAAAATAAAAATGATACTTATTGGTTAAAAAAAGATAATTCGAATAACAATATGAAAAACCAATTTTGATATGAGTTTTATAATTGAATTTTGGAATTTTTTAAAAATAAGGAAAAAATACTGGCTTTTACCAATAATAATTGTTTTGGTTTTGTTTGGAGGGTTAATTGTATTAAGTCAAGGTTCAGCAGTTGCTCCATTTATTTACACAATATTTTAGAAATTGACTTCTGTACTTGGAATTTCCGCATTTTATCACGATAGTGCAGCAAGTATTATTATTGATGGAAAAATAATAGCTGCTGCACAAGAAGAGAGATTTACAAGACTTAAACACGACTCCAGTTATCCAAAAAATGCAGTAAACTTTGTTTTAAGTTATGCTAATTTAACATTATCAGATGTTGATAGTGTTGTATTTTTTGAAAAACCATTTTTAAAATTTGAAAGATTATTAGAGACTTATGTTGCATTTGCACCAAAAGGATTTTCTCAATTTACTAAAGCTATGCCAACTTGGCTTAAAGATAAGCTTTTTCAAAAAAATCAACTAATTAAATACCTTAAAGCTCATGATAAAAATTTTATTGATGAAAATAAATTATTTTTTTCCGAACACCATTTAAGTCATGCTGCTAGTGCATTTTACCCATCGCCATTTAATGAAGCAATAGTGTTAACCTCAGATGGTGTAGGAGAGTGGGCAACTACAACTGTAGCAATAGGAAATGGCAAAGATCTCGAAATTAAAAAAGAAATTCATTTTCCTCACTCATTAGGTTTACTTTATTCAGCCTTTACTTATTATACTGGATTTAAAGTCAATAGTGGTGAATACAAATTAATGGGTTTAGCTCCGTATGGAGAACCAAGGTATTATCAAAAAATTAAGGATAATTTAATTGATATAAAAAAAGATGGATCTTTTAAACTCGATCAAAGTTATTTTGATTATGCAACAGGACTAAGAATGACAAATTCTAAATTCAACAGTCTTTTTGGTCAAAAGCAGAGAGATTCTAAAAGTGAAAGATTAACCCAATTTCATATGGATATTGCAGCATCAATCCAACAATTAACAGAGGAAATTATGATCAAGATGGCAAAATCATTAAGAGAAGAGTATCAAATTAAAAATTTATGTATGGCAGGAGGGGTGGCGTTAAACTGTGTTGCAAATGGAAAAATTCTAGACGAAAAAATTTTTGAAAATATTTGGGTTCAGCCTGCAGCTGGAGATGCTGGAGGTTCACTTGGAGCATCATTAGCTTACTGGCATTTACACTTAAATAAAAATAGAGAGGTAAACATCAACGATAGCATGAAAGGTTCATATCTAGGCCAAGAATTTGATGATAAAACTGTATCAGAGAAATTAAATGAAATTGGCGCAAAGTTTGAAATTTTAGAGGAAAGTGAAATTTATGATAAAACAACAGATAGCTTAATCAATGGAGGTGCGGTTGGCTGGTTTCAAGGCAGAATGGAATTTGGACCAAGAGCATTAGGAGCAAGATCAATACTTGGTGACCCAAGATCAGAAAATATGCAAAAAAATTTAAACTTAAAAGTTAAATATAGAGAAAGTTTTAGACCTTTTGCTCCATCAATTTTAGAGGAAGATAAAGAGGAGTGGTTTGATATATACACATCTAGTCCATATATGCTTATGGTAGCTGGAGTTCATAATTCAAAAATAATCCAAATGTCCAAAGAAGAAAAAAAATTATTTGGTATTGATAAGTTAAATATTAAAAGATCAAATATTCCAGCTGTTACACACGTAGATTATTCAGCAAGAATCCAAACCGTAAGTAAAAAAAAAAATTCTAAATACTACAATTTAATTTCAAAGTTTAAAGAAAAGACAGGATGTCCAGTATTAATAAATACTTCTTTTAATATAAGAGGTGAACCAATAGTTAACACTCCAGAAGAAGCTTTTAATTGTTTTATGGGAACAGAACTGGATACTTTAGTTATAGGTAATTGTTTTCTTAATAAAAAAGATCAGGATCCATCCTTAAAAAAAGATTATAAATATAAATTTGAATTGGATTAATTCAAAAGTAATTTAAAAAAATGATCAAATTAATTTTTAAAGATAAATATTTTTTAATATTTTTGCAAAATCTAAATATATTTTTGATATTTCATGAGTAATATCATCTTCAACTATTGGTTTACCTAAATCACCAGTTTTACCGACTTTTGGATCAATAGGTATCTTACCTAAAAATTTTTTTTTAAACTCTTGTGATGTTCTTTCCACTCCACCTTCACCAAAAATTGGATATTTTTTTCCATCATCACCAATAAAATAACTCATGTTATCTACTAAGCCGACAATATTTACTTTTAACTTATCAAACATTCTAATACCTCGTTTAACATCCTGAAGAGCAATTTCTTGAGGTGTTGATATGATAATTGCTCCATCCATATTTATACTTTGAGCAAATGTTAGTTGAGTATCTCCAGTTCCTGGGGGCATATCAACTATTATAAAATCGAGATCTTTCCACGCTACTTTTTGAGTAAATGTCTTTATTGCGGATGTAACCATAGGGCCTCTCCAAATCATTGGTGTTTGTTCATCTGTTAAAAACCCTATAGACATGCACTGTATTTCATACTTGACGATTGGTTTTAACATTTGTCCATCACTATCTGGCTTTTCGTTAATAGCGAATAGTTTTGGTAAAGAAGGTCCATAAATATCTGCATCTAAAATTCCTACTTTGCATCCAACTTTTTTTAACGCTAAAGCTAAATTTGTTGCAAAAGTAGATTTTCCAACACCACCTTTTGCACTTGATATTGCAATTGTAAATTTAGTTCCTGGAATTGGGTTTCTTTTGAAGGTTTTCGGCTCAGTTTTGGCTCTCATTGTGTCACTAAGACCTACTTTTTTATCACTCATAAAATACACTTACCTTGTTTTTAAACATAAAGACACTATATAGAATGTCATAATGACGATTTACAAAAATCAAAGTCCATGGGGAAGCCCTCCAGGTAGTGGTGGAGGAAGCGGAAATGGTGGAGGTTTCAGAAGAGGCCCTACACCTCCTAATTTAGATGAAGCAATTAAAAAATTGCAGGACACTATAAACAAATTTACTGGAAGTGGCACAGGTGGAAAAAAACCCATTATACTCGGCTTGATCATACTAGTTGTAATTTGGGCGTTGAGTGGTTTGTATAGAGTTTTACCTGATGAACAGGGCGTGGTCTTAAGATTTGGAAAGTTTGTAAACACTACTCAACCAGGATTAAATTATCATCTGCCATTCCCAATTGAAAGTGTATTAACTCCAAAAGTTACAAAAGTTAATAGAATGGACATCGGTTTTAGATCAGAGAGAGATAGTGGATTTGGTCAAGGCGGTGGTGTTGCGGATGTTCCAGAAGAAAGCTTGATGCTAACTGGTGATGAAAATATTGTTAACATAGACTTTTCAGTATTTTGGGTAATAAAGGATGCTGGAAACTTTCTTTTTAAAATTCAAGATCCAGAAGGTACAGTAAAAGCTGCAGCAGAAACTGCAATGAGAGAAGTGATTGCGAGATCAAATATTCAACCTATTCTTACAGAAGGAAGAGCGGTTATTGAAAGAGATACTCAAGATATAATTCAAGGAATACTCGACGAATATGAAAGTGGTGTACAAATTACACAAGTCCAAACGCAAAAAGCAGACCCACCAGACCAGGTAATTGATGCATTCAGAGATGTTCAAGCTGCAAGAGCTGATATGGAAAGATCGAAAAACGAAGCAGAAGCTTATGCAAATGATGTAATTCCAAGAGCTCGAGGAGAAGCTGCCAAAATTTTACAAGCTGCTGAGGCTTACAAAAAAGAAGTTGTTGCAAAAGCAGAAGGTGAAGCAAGTAGATTTTTATCAATTTATACAGAGTATGCTAAAGCAAAAGAAGTTACTCAAGAAAGAATGTATTTAGAAACAATGGAGCAAGTTCTTGCAGATATTAATAAAATTATAATTGATAAAGATTCAGGATCTGGTGTCGTGCCATATCTTCCTTTACAAGAATTAAAATCAGGGACAAACTAATGAAAGCTGGAAAATTCATATTACCGATAATCATTTTAATTGGTGCAACTTTATTTTTTTCAATATTTATAGTTAAAGAGGTCAATCAAGCTATTGTTCTTCAGTTTGGTGATCCTAAGAGAATTATTTTAAAGCCAGGATTAAACTTTAAGCTGCCATTTATTCAAAACGTAGTGTTTTTAGATAAAAGAGTTTTAAATTTAGATACTCCACCTGAAGAAGTTATCGCATCTGACCAAAAACGTCTAATAGTTGATGCATTTGCAAGATTTCAAATTATTGATCCATTAAAATTTTATATTTCAGTTGGAAATGAAAGAGTTGCGAGATCAAGATTAGCGACAATTATCAATTCAAGGATAAGAAATGTATTAGGTCAACAAAAGTTACAAACACTATTATCTGAAGATCGATCAAAGCAAATGGCTTTAATTCAACAAGGTGTTAATAATGAAGCTGAAAATTTTGGTATCAAGATAGTTGACGTAAGAATTAAAAGAGCTGATTTACCTCAAGCAAATAGTGATGCGATCTTTAGAAGAATGCAAACTGAGAGGGAAAGAGAAGCTAAGGAGTTTAGAGCAAAGGGTGCTGAAATGGCAGTTACTATTACATCGACCGCAGATAAAGAAGTTACAGTTATTCTAGCCGATGCGCAGAAAAAATCTGAGATTATGAAAGGGGAAGGCGATGGTCAAAAAAATAAAATTTTTGCAGATGCATTCGGACAGGACCCTGAGTTTTTTGGATTTTATAGAGCGATGCAGGCTTACCAAAATGCTTTAATCGGTGGAGAAACATCAATGATATTATCTCCAGATAGTGAATTTTTTAAGTTTTTTGGAAATAAAGAAAAGTAACAATTTAAGTTAACATGAAAGAATTGATCATAGCATTTGGTCTATTCTTATTTATTGAAGGTATTTTATATGCCTTATTTCCATCAAAAATGAAAAATATGTTAAAAAAAATCGATGCTGTAGCTGATAAACAATTAAGAGCAGGTGGATTAGTATTTGCAATTATAGGATTTATAATTATTTGGTATTCAAAGTCATGAAAAAAATTTATAAAATTTTATCAATATTAATAATTTCAATAAATTATTTTACAATTTCTAAAGCTCAGGAAATTCCGTCATCATTTGCAGATTTAGCAGAGAGATTAATGCCATCAGTTGTAAATATTTCTACAACTACAACTGTTACAACTAGATCAAACCCTTTGCCATTTGAATTTCCTCCAGGCTCACCATTTGAAGATATGTTTGGTTCTCCTCAACAAAGACAAACTAGTGCGCTAGGATCAGGTTTTATAATTGATGAGGAGGGAATTGTAATAACAAACAACCATGTTATTCAAGGAGCATCAGATATATTTGTTAGAGTAAACGGAGATGAGAATTATAAAGCAGAAGTGCTCGGTGCCGACGCAGGTATGGATATCGCAGTATTGAAAATAGATTCTGACGAAAAATTTAAGCCAGTAAAATTTGGCAACTCAGACAAATCTAGAATTGGAGATTGGGTTATTGCAATAGGTAATCCATTTGGTCTTGGAGGCACAGTAACAGCAGGAATAATCTCTGCCAGAAATAGAAGTATAGGATTATCTAGATATGAAGATTATATTCAAACTGATGCTTCAATAAACCAAGGAAATTCTGGAGGACCATTATTTAATATGAATGGAGATGTTATTGGAATTAACACAGCTATACTTGGCCAATCTGGTTCAATTGGAATAGGATTTGCTATTCCATCTAATAGCGCGCAAAAAGTTATTGATCAGTTAATTGAATTTGGGGAGACAAAAAGAGGATGGCTTGGAGTTAGAATTCAAGTAGTAGATCAAGGAATAGCAGATGCAGAAAAGCTGGATAAACCTAGAGGTGCCCTGGTTGCAAGTGTTGCGGATAACAGTCCATCCGACAAAGGAGGAATTAAACCTGGTGATATAATTTTAGAGTTTGATGGAAAACCTATTAATGAAATGAAGGAACTACCTAAAATAGTTGCTGAAACAGATGTTGGGAAAAAAGTTATTGTTAAAGTTTGGAGAAATAAACGAGAGATTATAAAAGAAATAATTCTTGGAAGATTAGAAACATCAGAAGATTTTAAAGCACAAAAACCAGCAATTGAAAAACCAAAGGTGAAGAGAATTGAGGGTTTAAAAATCGATGTTCGTTTATTAGGCAAGGATGATATTGAGGCAAGAAATCTTCCGAAAGGAACAAGCGGTGTAGTAATTACAAAAATAGATAAAGATAGCCCTATAAACTATTTACAAGTTAACAATGTTATTGTTGAGGCAAATAGAAAAAAAATTAATACAATAGGTGATCTTGATAATGTGGTAAAATTGAAGTTAAGAAGTGATGAAAATAACTTACTAATTGCAATTTATAATAACCAAAATCAAAGAACATATATTGGTGTTAAATTAAAATAATAAAAATGGACCTAAAGTCCAAAATAATATTAATCTCAGGTCCAACTGCATCAGGGAAATCCAAACTTGCATTAAAAGTTGCTAAAAAATTAAATGGAGAAATTATTAATGCAGATAGCATGCAGGTATATAAAGAATTAAATATACTGACTGCTAGACCTTCGAAAATAGATTTGAAAAAAATCAATCACCACTTATATGGTTTTAGAAGTGTTAAAAAAGAATTTTCATCAGGTGAGTGGTTAAAATTAGCAAAAAAGAATATTAAAAAAATTAAAGACAAAAATAAAATACCAATTTTAGTTGGTGGTACTGGTCTTTATTTCAAAGCTTTGACTGATGGATTGGTTAAAATTCCAAAAATACCAATTTCTATTCGTAATAGAATAAGACGAATGCAAAATAATTTAGGTCAAAAAAAATTTTATTTAAAACTCTTAAAAATCGATCCATCAGTAAAAAATAGGATTGACCCAACTGATACTCAAAGATCAATCAGAGCTTATGAGGTTATTTCGATTTCAAAGAAATCAATTTTTGAATGGTATAAGAAAACAAAACCATCTTTTAAAAAAGATCAATTTATAAAAATTTATGTTGATTATCCCAGAGATGAACTCATCAATAAAATTTCTAGAAGAGTAGATCAAATGTTGAAAAATGGAGCTATTCAAGAAGTTAATGATTTTTTAAAGCTTAATTTGAAGAGTAATAGTAACATCTTCAAAGTTATAGGAATAAGAGAAATTAAAGATTTTATTGATAAAAAATCTCCACTAAATGTCTTAAAACAAAATATCGTTATAAAAACCAGACAATACGCTAAAAGGCAGAGAACTTGGTCTAGAGGCCAAATGAGTGATTGGCAAAAATTAAATGGTGAGGCTCTTTCAAAATTTATAAAAAAATTATAAAAATCCTCACAATAACTTGACCAATGAGTACAACTTCAGCTAGATTGGCTGAATGCCAAAATTATATTCAGGAGCCAAGATAGTTTTTAAATGTTTGGAAGACCAAAATGTTAGTCACATTTTTGGTTATCCTGGAGGAGCAGTCCTTCCAATATATGATGAATTAAAAAATTTTAATTCAATAAAACATATTTTAGTAAGACATGAGCAGGGTGCAGGGCACGCTGCAGAAGGCTATGCAAGATCAACTGGAAAACCAGGCGTCTTGTTAGTAACTTCAGGTCCCGGAGCCACCAATGCTGTTACTGCCTTAACAGACGCTTACATGGATTCTGTGCCGTTAGTTTGTATTACAGGACAAGTTCCAACACATTTAATTGGTACAGATGCTTTTCAAGAATGTGACACAACAGGAATTACCAGACCTTGTACTAAACATAACTGGTTAGTAAAAGATGTTAATGACTTAGCTGAAATAATGCATAAAGCTTTTGAAGTAGCGACAACAGGTAGACCAGGACCTGTTTTGGTAGATATCCCAAAAGATATACAATTTCAAAAAGCTAAATACAAAAATTATAAAAATAATAAAAAATTAAATGGTAAATCTCATAATAACTATTCACAAAAAAATATTGATGAATTAATTAATTTAATTAGCAAAGCAAAAAAACCAATTTTTTACACTGGAGGTGGAGTAATAAATTCAGGAACAAAAGCGAGTGAGCTTTTAAGAGAACTTGTGTATGCAACAGGTTTTCCAATAACTTCAACTTTGCAAGGTCTGGGTTGTTTCCCTGCTGATGATAATCAATTTTTAGGAATGTTAGGTATGCATGGCACCTATGAAGCAAACAACGCTATGTATAGTTGTGACTTAATGATAAATGTTGGCGCAAGGTTTGATGATAGAATTACTGGTAAAATTGACGAGTTCTCTCCAAAATCTAAAAAAGTTCATATTGATATTGATCCATCATCTATAAATAAAAATGTAAAAGTAGATCTAGCAATTGTTGGAGATATTAAATCGGTTTTAACGACTACACTAAAAACCTTTAAAAAATCAAAAAAAAATTTTTCTAAGTCAAATAAATCTCAAATATCTAATTGGTGGGAACAAATTCAGAAATGGAGATCTAAAAGATCATTAGATTATATTGGAAGTGATGAGACAATAAAACCACAGTATGCAATTGAAAGATTATACGAGCTAACTAAAGATAAAGATGCGTATATTACGACTGAAGTAGGCCAACATCAAATGTGGGCTGCTCAACACTATAAGTTCAATAAACCAAATAGATGGATGACTTCAGGAGGTCTTGGGACGATGGGATATGGCTTACCTGCAGCAGTTGGAGTTCAAATTGCACATCCTAAAAAATTAGTTATTGATATTGCTGGAGAAGCCTCTGTTTTAATGACTATGCAAGAAATGTCTACAGCGGTGCAATACAATTTACCCATAAAAATATTTATTTTAAATAATGAGTACATGGGAATGGTAAGACAGTGGCAGGAATTACTTCATGATAAAAATTATTCTGAAAGTTACACTGCCGCATTGCCAGATTTTGTTAAAATGGCCGAAGCTTATGGTTGTGTTGGCATAAGAGCAAAAACACCAGAAGAATTAGATGACAAGATCATTGAAATGTTAAACACAGATCGACCAGTAATATTTGATTGCCTTGTAGATAAACAAGAAAACTGTTTTCCAATGATACCTTCTGGAAAACCTCATAATCAAATGTTGCTTGGTCCAAAAGATCAAAAAGAAAAAAAGATTACTGGAAAGGGTAGAACACTGGTTTAATGGCTAATTCAAAATCAGCATATAGTTTTGCAGGAAAAAAACAGAAGCCTGATACTCATATTATAGTTGTGTGGGTAGATAATGAAGCTGGAGTTTTAGCTCGTGTAGTTGGTTTATTTTCTGGAAGAGGATACAATATTGAGTCTCTTGCAGTAGCTGAGGTTGATCAGAAGCAAAGCATTTCGAGAATAACAATTGTAACTACGGGTACACCACAAGTAGTAGATCAGATTAAACTTCAATTAAAAAAATTAGTTCCAGTCCATAAAGTAGCAGATTTTAAGAGAGAAGATAAAAATGTTATTTTTAAAGAAATGGCATTATTTAAGTTTGTTGCAAACAATGGTAAACTTAATAAAGCTTTTGAAGCATGTAAAAATTTTAATCCAGTAATATTAGATAAAACAAATAAATCAAATGTTATACAAATTACAGCTTTGAGAAGAGAAATAGATATTATGTCAAAAAATTTAAAAAAATTTGGTTTAGTGAGTGTTTCAAGAACAGGCGCAGTCGCTATGACAAGAGGATCAGAAATATTTAAATAAATTAAAAATTAAAGGAGAGAAATTATGAAAATGTTTTATGAAAAAGATACTAATGTAGATTTAATAAAAGACAAAAAAGTAGCAATTTTTGGCTATGGAAGCCAAGGACATGCACATGCTCTTAATCTAAGAGATAGTGGTGTCAAAGAAGTTGTAGTAGCTTTAAGAGAAGGTTCGTCAAGTATTGAAAAAGCTGAGTCTAAAGGATTAAAAGTTATGAATTTATCTGATGCTGCAGAATGGGCAGATGTAGTTATGATTTTAACTCCAGATGAATTACAAGCATCAATATATAAAAATCATATAGAGCAACGTGTTAAAGAAGGAACATCAATTGCGTTTGCTCATGGATTAAATGTTCACTATGATCTTATAAAAGCTAGAAAAGATTTAGATGTATTTATGGTTGCCCCAAAGGGACCTGGTCATTTAGTAAGAAGTGAATATGAAAAAGGTGGTGGTGTACCTTGTTTATTTGCTGTTCATCAAGATGGTTCTGGTAAAGCAAGAGATTTGGCAATGTCATATGCATCAGCTGTTGGTGGAGGTAGATCTGGAATAATTGAAACTACATTTAAAGATGAAGTAGAAACAGATCTATTTGGAGAACAAACTGTATTATGTGGTGGGCTTGTTGAATTAATTAAAAATGGATATGAAACTTTAGTCGAAGCTGGATATGAACCAGAAATGGCTTATTTCGAGACTGTTCACGAAGTGAAACTGATTGTGGATTTGATATATGAAGGTGGAATTGCTAATATGAATTATTCAATTTCAAATACAGCAGAGTATGGTGAGTATCAGTCAGGTCCAAGAATAATTAAAAAAGATGAAACCAAGCAAAGAATGAAAGAAGTTTTAGCAGAAATTCAATCTGGTAAATTTACAAAAGAATGGATGGATGAATGTAAAAACGGCCAAAAGAATTTCCTTGCAACCAGAGCCAAGTTAGCTGAACACTCTGTTGAAAAAGTAGGTGCCGAACTTCGAGCTATGATGCCTTGGATTTCGAAAAAGAAATTAGTAGACAGCGATAAGAAATAGTTTAAATAGCAAGTTTTTAAGAAAATTTGGCAATTTATTTTGCAATCTATGCGTGAGCATGTATGATAGATTTTGCGTAAAAGTACGATATGACAGATAAAAACAGAGTATATATCTTTGATACTACAATGCGAGATGGTGAACAATCGCCAGGCGCGTCGATGAGTTTAGAAGAGAAAATTCAGATAGCTAGAGTTTTCGATGAACTTGGTATCGATATAATTGAAGCAGGTTTTCCAATTGCGTCTCCTGGAGATTTTGAGGCTGTAACTGAAGTCAGCAAGATATTGAAAAAATCTATTCCAGCAGGTTTAGCAAGACATTCAAAAAAAGATATCGATAGATGTTTTGAAGCTTTAAAACATGCTCCAAGATTTAGAATTCATACCTTTATTTCAACTAGTCCTTTACATATGAAACATAAGCTTAATAAATCTCCAGAGGAAGTTTATGAGGCCATAAAACAAAATGTCACTTATGCAAGAAACTTTACTGATGATGTTGAATGGTCATGTGAAGATGGTACCAGAACAGATATGGATTACATGTGTAAAACAGTTGAACTTGCAATTAATTGTGGTGCCAAAACAATTAATATTCCAGATACAGTTGGATATACTATACCATCTGAATTTACAAATATTATTAAAACATTATTAAACAAAGTTCCAAACATTGACAAAGCAATTCTTTCAACACATTGTCATAATGATTTAGGATTGGCTGTTGCAAACTCTTTAGCAGGTGTTCAAGCAGGAGCTAGACAAATTGAATGTACAATCAATGGCTTAGGAGAAAGAGCTGGTAATGCAGCACTTGAAGAGGTTGTAATGGCAATGAAAACAAGACCTGATCTAATGCCTTTTGAAACTGGAATTGAAACAACTCTTTTAAGTAAAGCATCGAAAATTGTATCAAATGCTACAGGTTTTCCTGTTCAATATAACAAGGCTATCGTTGGAAAGAATGCTTTTGCTCATGAAGCAGGAATTCACCAAGATGGAATGTTAAAAAATAGACAAACTTATGAAATCATGACCCCAGAAAGTGTTGGAGTTCAACAAACATCATTAGTAATGGGAAAACACTCAGGAAGACATGCATTCAAAGATAAATT
This sequence comes from uncultured Pelagibacteraceae bacterium, assembly GCA_902525355.1. Taxonomy (GTDB): domain Bacteria; phylum Pseudomonadota; class Alphaproteobacteria; order Pelagibacterales; family Pelagibacteraceae; genus Pelagibacter. The sequence continues at coordinate 90,097 of CABZGO010000002.1, forward strand.
GACTAGCTTAGGATATCCTGATCTTACTGATGACGTTGTTGATAACGCATTTGCTAAATTTAAAATTTTAGCAGATAAAAAGAAACATGTTTACGATGAAGATATAATTGCATTAATTGACGACAGTTTAATTATCGACAACAAAGTGAATGCTATTAATCTTAAATCATTAAAAGTATTCGCGGGAACTGGTGAACCTCAAAGAGCTGAAATGACGTTAGATGTTTTTGGTGAAATTAAAAAAGCATATGAAACTGGTGATGGACCAGTAGATGCGATTTTCAAATGTATAAAAAAATTATATCCTCATGAAGTTAATTTACAACTTTACCAGGTGCATGCTGTAACTGAGGGAACAGATGCCCAGGCTACTGTAAGTGTCAAAATTGAAGAAAACGGAAAAACTACTGTGGGACAAGCAGCAGATACTGATACTCTAGTTGCCTCTGCTAATGCTTATATAAATTCTTTAAATAAAATGATTATTAAAAGAGATAAGACAGCACCAGGACAAAATTTAGAAAACCAAAATTATGAAAATCAAAAAATGAAAGGCATCTAAATATGGCAATGTTAAGCAACTTAAAAAAATTATGGAGTCAAGATATGGCGATAGATCTTGGTACAGCAAATACTTTAGTAGTATTGAAGGGTAAAGGTGTTGTTTTAAATGAGCCATCGGTAGTTGCGGTAGTTGAAAATAAGGGAAAAAAATCCGTTTTAGCTGTTGGAGATGAGGCAAAAACTATGCTTGGAAGAACACCAGGAAATATCCAAGCAATTAGACCATTAAGAGATGGAGTTATAGCAGATTTTGTTGTTACAGAAGAAATGATTAAGCACTTTATTAAAAAAGTTCACAAAAAAACATTGGCAAATCCAAGAATTTTAATTTGTGTACCGACAGGCTCAACTCCAGTAGAAAGAAAAGCTATTCAAGATAGTGCTCTTGCAGCAGGTGCACGTAAAGTAAATTTGATTGAAGAACCAATTGCAGCAGCAGTTGGAGCTGGTCTTCCGATATCAGAAGCAACAGGTTCAATGGTTGTTGACATTGGTGGTGGTACAACAGAAATTGCCGTTTTATCTTTAGGAGGAGTTGTATATTCAGAATCGCTGAGAGTAGCTGGTGATGCAATGGATAATGCTTTAAAAGAATATATGAGAGAAGAGTACAACTTAATGATAGGTGATAGTACTGCAGAAAAAATTAAAAAAGATATAGGCACAGCAATACCAACAAATAATAATACTTATGCAGTTAAAGGAAGAGACCTAAGATCTGGAACACCCAAGGAGGTAAATATTTCAGAAGAAGATACTGCTGAAGCGCTAAACCCAATTTTAAAAGATATTGTGTCTGCAATCAAAAAAGCTTTAGAAAATACTCCACCAGAATTATCTGCAGATTTAGTAGATATGGGGTTGACTTTGACAGGTGGTGGATCTTTATTAAATAATATTGATAAAAGATTTTCTAAGGAAACAGGTTTACCAGTAAATGTTGCTGATGATCCTTTATCTTGTGTTGCAATTGGAACTGGCAAAGCATTAGACCAAGAGGAAACTTTTTCATCAGTCTTATCTGAGTATTAATTAAAATGTCTAGGGAAATGGGCAGAGATGATTTTATTATATCTGCTCGCTCTGTTTTTTTAAATAAAGGGAATAGACAAAAATTTTCTTTATTAACTCTTATTATAATATCAATAATTATTCTCTCTTTAGAATATTTTAAATCTGGTCCCATTAACCAGATAAGGATGATTACTAAAGACGTCATTATAAAGTCTTCTTATGTCGTTTCTGCTCCTTTCAAATCAATTTCAAAATCTTACTTCTCATTGATAGATCATTTTAATATGTATGATGAATATGAAAAGTTAAAGATAGCAGAAACAAAAAATAAAAACTTAACATTAGAAAATAATTTTTTTAAAGAAGAAAATCAAAGATTAAAAAAACTATTAGATGAAAAAAATCTTTATAAAGAAGAATTCTATGTTACTAAAGTGTTATTAGATCAGAAAAGTCCATATTTAAGATCCTTGCTTATAAATAAAGGTTTTAAACATGGGATAAAATTAGGAGCTGCGGTAAGGAGCGATTCTTATTTTATAGGTAAGGTTGTAGATTCAAATTATCTCACTTCAAGAATATTACTTATAAGTGATTTAAACAGTAAAATTCCTATAGTTATTGAGCCTGGCTCTGTAAGTGCAATTCTTTCAGGAACTGGAAATAATGATTTAGGTGAAATTGAATATTTGCCTGAAAAAAAAAATATTGAAGAAGGTGGGATAGTATATACGTCTGGATCAGATGGTGTGATATCATCAGGCATACCTATTGGAAAAATTGTTTTAGATAACAATCAGCCTAAAGTAGATTACTTTGCAGATTTTACTCAAATTAATTTTGTAAAGGTTTATTACAAAAAGTGAGCATTATAAATAAAACCTATTCAACGTTTCTAGCAATTTTTCCAGTCATAATTTTATTTATATCTGTACTTACAAATTCAAAACACAATTTTACTTATGATGAAAATTATTTAAGTTTTAACATAAGTTATATAATAATTTTTTTTTGGACATTAAAAAGACCTGAGTATTTTGGATATGGATTTATATTTTTTTCGGGGATATTAAATGATGTAATTCAAAATAATCCTTTGGGTATCTCTTCAATTGAATATTTATCAATTTGTGTGTTAACAGGATTTGTCAGAACAAGGATTATATTACAAAATTTAATTTATGACTGGGTATTTTTCTTAATTTCAATTTTAATTGTTGGTTCTATAAATTATATTATACTAGTATATATATTTAATATTCCAATCGTATATAACAGCTTGTTGTTAGGATTATTTGCAACCTTCCTGATATATCCTTTGCTTGCCAAAATACTGAGTTGGATTGATAATGTCGTTCAAGTAAGAATTAATGATAAAAAGAACAAGTAATTTAGATAAAAATAAAATTATTAACAGAAGATTTTTTATTCTTGGCTCAGTTAAAGTTGGGTTATTAGGACTAATAACCTCAAGATTATATAACCTTCAAATATCAGAAAAAAAAAAATATGAAATTTTATCTGACAAAAATAGGTTCAGAGAATGGAAGACACCACCAAAACGAGGTATAATTACAGACTTTTACAGTAATATAATTGCAGACAATAAAAGAGTTTATCAAGTTCATATTTCATTAGACGAGACGAAAGATTTTAACAATTCTATATTTAAATTGAAAAATATAATTGGTTTGAGTGATGCAGAATTACGGAAAATTTACGAAAAAAAACAAAAAATTAAACCTTGGGACACCATCATGATATCTGAAAATTTATCTTGGGAAAAATTTTCAAAACTAAATTTATATTTACATGAAATCGAAGGAGCTAAGCCAGTTTTATCTACATCTAGATTTTATCCTTACTCAAATGATTTAGTTCATATTATTGGATATGTGGGAGAGGCGAGTATAGATGATATAAGAAAGAATAAAAAAATTGAAGAAAATTTTGTTCCAGGCTTAAAGGTAGGAAAAATTGGAATTGAAAATTCGACCGACCAAATACTAATCGGAAATTACGGTATTAAAAGATATGAAGTAAATTCTTCAGGAAAAAAAATTAGAGAAATCAGTTATAAAAAAGAAACACAAGGAGAAAATCTTAGAACAACTATTGATTTAGAGGTCCAAAGGCTTGCACAAAAACTTCTTGATAATTTAGCAGGCTCTATTTGTGCTATGGATATTTACAGCGGTGAAATAATTGCATTGGCATCTTCGCCTACTTATGATCCAAATAAATTTACATATGGCATTAACAAAAAAGATTGGAAAGCAATTAAAAATAACAAACTAAGACCTTTGATCAACAAATCAATAGCTGGTTTATACTCACCAGGATCTACGATAAAACCCTTGGTAGCTCTCGCAGCTTTAGAGTATGGTATTATAAGTCCTAAACTAAAAGTCAAATGCAAGGGACATGACCATCCATATGAATTATATGGGCAAAAATATCATTGTTGGAAAAAAGAAGGTCATGGAATAATGAGTTTGAGAAATGCAATCAAGCAATCATGTGATACTTATTTTTACGAAGTGGCAAGATTGCTTGGAGTTGATAAATTATCAATTATTGCAAAAAGATATGGACTAGGCTCAAAAGTATTAGAAAATATATTCCCAGAGGAAAAAAAAGGACTTGTTCCAACTACAAAATGGAAA
>CABZGO010000003.1 GCA_902525355.1 uncultured Pelagibacteraceae bacterium
ATAAATATTTCTTTAATGATTATGAATTTCCAGAAGGCAGAGGAGATCTAAGTATAATTAATTTTAAAGAAAAAAAAATTAATCTAATCGATGAAAGTTATAACTCTAACCCATTATCTCTTCAATTTGCAATAAATAAATTAAATAGCTTAAATTCTAAATCTAAAAGTAAACTTATTCTTTTAGGTGATATGCTAGAACTTGGCAAATATTCTAAAAAACTTCACATAGAAGCTGCTCGATATGTTAATAGTACAAATATTGATAAAGTTTATGTATACGGGAAAGATATCATTGAAACATTTAACAAAATTAAACCACAAAAAAAGGGGAAAAATATTAAATTCAAAAAAAGATATCTTAAATTTTATGATAAATGATATTAAGAATGGTGATTATCTTATGATCAAAGGTTCTAACTCCACAGGACTAAATAAAATAAGTCAAAGCTTAAAAGTAGGTAAAATAAATGCTTTTTAGTCTATTTTCTAACTTAGTTGAAATTTTTAGTTTTCTTAATGTTTTTAAATATTTAACTGTAAGAACTGGTCTGTCAATGTTCACATCGATGGTAGTAGTTTTTTTAGTTGGAGGTCCGCTTATTAATTATTTTTCTTCGCATCAAATTCATGACCCAATTAGAGAAGATGGACCGAGTGATCATATAATCAAAAAAATAGGAACTCCCACAATGGGTGGTCTTATGATTTTACTAGGTATTTTTTCAGGTGTTCTTTTGTGGGGTGATTTTTCAAACCCTTATAATTGGTTCTTACTTTATATAGCTGGATCTTTTGGATTATTGGGAGCTTATGATGACTATCAAAAAATAAAAAGAAATAATTCTAATGGTATAACTTCAAGACTAAAGATTATAATTCAAATTATTTTAGCATTAGGTGGAATTTTTATTTTTTATTTTTACAGTGGGTCTAATGAGATTGAGAATTTGTATTTTCCATTTTTTAAAAATTTAATAATTAATTTAGGATGGTTTTTCATTCCATTTTATTTATTTGTTATTGTAGGTTCCTCAAATGCTGTTAATTTGACTGATGGATTGGATGGTTTGGCGACAGTGCCCGTAATATTGGTTGCAGCATGTTTTGCTTTTATTAGTTATGTAACAGGAAATATTGTTTTTTCAGGATATTTACAAATCACATATATCGAAGGAGTAGGAGAAGCATCCATTTTTTGTGGAGCAATAATAGGTTCTTGTTTAGGTTTCTTATGGTTTAATGCGCCACCAGCAAAGATATTTATGGGTGATACTGGATCTTTAGCATTAGGTGGATCATTAGGAGCAGTTGGTATAATTACTAAACACGAAATTGTTCTTGCAATTACAGGTGGACTATTTGTACTAGAAGCAGTTTCCGTAATTGCACAAGTGATATCATTTAAACTTACTGGTAAGAGAATATTTAAAATGGCACCAATACATCATCATTTTGAAAAAAAAGGCTGGCCTGAATCTACTGTAGTTATTAGATTTTGGATTATATCAATTATCTTGGCAATGATAGGTTTGGCAACATTAAAACTAAGATAATGAATGAAAGACAAATTTATTTTAAAAATAAAAAAATTTTAATTTATGGATTTGGAAAGTCTGGTACTGCTTGTTTTAAATTTTTAAAAAAAAATAATATTTGTGTAATATTTGATGATAAAAAAAAAAATATTCCCCCTAATTTTAAAAAATATTTAATAAATATTCGTAAATTATCATCTACAACATTTGATTTTATTGTTTTAAGTCCTGGTATAAATATCAATAAATGTAGAATTTCAAGTTATTTGAGAAATAATACGTCTAAAATTATTTCTGAACTAGATATATTTGAAATTAGTTACCCAAATATAAATAAAATCACAATCACTGGAACAAATGGTAAATCGACAACCTCAAAACTTCTTTACGAAATTCTAAAAAATAACAAAAAAGACGTAAGATTAACTGGTAATATTGGATTTCCAATTTTAATGGAAAAAAAAATTAAAAATAATACAATTTTTGTTATTGAGGCATCTTCTTATCAACTTGATTACAGCAAATATTTTAGATCTAAGTATTCAATTATACTCAATTTAAATCCAGATCACCTTGAAAGGCATGGTACTTTTAAAAATTATGCAGAAGCAAAATTTAAAATAGTTAAATCTCAAATTAAAAGTGACTATGCTTTCATAGAGAATAAAAATAATTATTTAAATAAATTAATTAAAAACAATCAAGTAAAATCAAAAGTTATAAAAATAAATTATTTGAAATATAAAAAATACTTTAGACAAATAAATAATATTTACTTTAATAATTCTGCAAACAGAATAAATCTTAGCTTTGTTTTTTGTATTGCTAAAGTTCTTAAACTCAATCTAAAAATAGTTTTAAATACTATAAGTAAATTTAAAGGTTTAGATTATAGGCAACAAATAATTTACAAATCAAAAAAATTATTAATTATTAATGATTCAAAATCCACTAGTTTTTCCTCAACCATACCATTACTTGAAAGTTATAAAAATATCCATTGGATATTAGGGGGACTTGCTAAAAAAGGAGATAAACTAAAATTAAATAAAAAATTTTTTTCAAATATTAAAGCTTATGTTTATGGAAAAGATAGAAATTTTTTGATTAATTCATTGCCAAATCAAATTCCTTATCAGTCTTCATCAACACTTTCAAAGATTATGAAAAATTTAAATAAAAATATTAAAAATGATAACTCAAAAAAAGTAATTATTTTTAGTCCTAGTGCTGCATCATTTGATCAATTTAAAAACTTTGAGGAAAGAGGAAAATTTTTTAACAAAATTATAAAAAATAAATTTATGAAAATCAAAATATGAACAAATATTTAGATACTTTTTATGACTGGTGGAAAAATATAGATAAATTCATATTATTATTAATTCTAACTTTATTTTTATTAGGTCTTTTTTTTTCATTAGTCTCTACTTCCCTGATAGCTTCAGATAAATTAAACACTAAATCATATTATTTTTTTTTTAAACATTTTGCTTACATAATTTTAGCGATATTGATATTGATTACATTCTCTTTTTTGAATCAAAAAATTATAACAAAATTTTCATTGATCTTATTTTTAGTCTCATTTTTAAGTTTGTTGTTAGTTCCTTTCCTGGGAATTGAGGTAAAGGGATCAAAAAGATGGCTAGATTTGCTTTTTTTGCCAAGATTTCAGCCTGTTGAAATTGTCAAACCCTTTTTTATAGTAGCTTTATCATTTATGTTAACTATTCAAAACAGACGATTATATTTTAAATACCTATTAAGTGCTTTATTCACAGTTCCAATATTAATGTTGCTTGTTTATCAACCTGATATTGGACAAACCCTATTAATATCAATGGTTTGGTTAGCTTTAATTTTTATATCTGGAATAAATATTTTTGTATTTTTTACATTCTTTTTTATAATTGGTTCTTCTTTAAGCTATTTGGTTTTATTTGTTCCAAAATTTGAATATATAAAAATCAGACTTTTTGCCTTTTTAGACTCGAGTTCGAGTAATAATTATCAAGCTGAAAAAGCAAGTGATGCAATTATCAATGGTGGTTTTTTTGGAAAAGGTATTGGAGAAGGTACTTTGAATTCGAGAGTCCCAGAAGCTCATACAGATTATATAGTTTCAGTTATCTCAGAAGAGTTTGGTGCTATTATAGTCATTGGAATTTTATTTTTATATCTAATTTTTTCATATAGGGTGATTCAAAAAATTAATTTTCTAAACGAAGATTTATCAAAACTTATTTTAACCGGATGTGTTTCTTTAATTTTGTTACAAACTTTTATTCACGTTGGTGTAAATATTAGAATTCTTCCAACAACTGGAATGACATTACCCTTTTTAAGTTATGGTGGATCGTCTATAGTTAGTACAGCAATTTTATCAGGATTAATTTTAAATTTAACTAAAAGAAAATTAAATTAACTGATGAAAAAAATACTTATTGTAACAGGTGGATCAGGTGGACATGTAATTCCATCATTAAGTATATATGATGCTTTAAAGGATGACTTTGAAGTAAAAATTTCAACTGACTCAAGAGGGTCAAAATTCATTAATAATGAGAATTATAATTACTCATTAATTGATGTACCAAATTTATTTTCAAATTTATTATTACTACCATATAATTTAATAAAATTTTGCTATTCAATAATAAAATCTTACAAATACTTAAAATTAAATAATTTTAATATTTTAATTAGTACTGGTGGATATATGTCTCTACCTTTATGTCTAGCTTCAAATTTATTGAATATAAAAATTTATATTTTTGAACCAAATTCAGTTCTAGGTAGAGCAAACAAATTAATTCTTAATTTTGCTAAGAAAATTATTTGTTATGAAAAAAATTTAAAAGGTATTTCTAAAAAGCTATCAAATAAGATTTATTTAGTGAAACCATTACTTAGAAAAGAAATATATAAATATAACAAAAATGAAAATACAAAGATTGCAGAAAAAAAAAAAATACTAATTATCGGAGGAAGTCAGGGGGCAAAATTCTTTGACGAATTTATTACTAAAATTATAATAAAACTCTCAAAAATAGAAAAAGTTCAAGTTCTGCAACAAGTAATTAATGTAAATAAGAGAGAAAATATCAAAGAACTTTACCAAAAAAACCATATAGAGCACGAGTTATTTAACTTCGATGACAAAGTGCTACTAAAAGCTTTAAATTATGATTTAGCTATAACACGATCTGGTGCATCTGTAATTTCAGAACTTGGTTATTTAAACATTCCATTTGTAGCAATTCCATATCCGTATGCTAAAGATAATCATCAATATTACAATGCAGAATTTTATGAAAAAAATAAATCTTGCTGGTTAATTATGCAAAAAGATCTAGACGAAAATAATTTTACAGATTTTATAATAAAAATTTTTAAGGATCAAAATGAATATTTTGTTAAAAAAAATAATTTGATTAAACTTACTAAAGAAAATACCTGGGAAAAAAATAAATTTAAACTAATCGAGCTTTTAAATGAAAATTGATTTAGGAAAAAATGAACTTATTCACTTTGTTGGTGTTGGAGGAATAGGTATGAGTGGTTTAGCTCTAATTATGAATGGGCTAGGCTATAAAGTACAAGGAAGTGATATTGCTAATAATCGAAATATTGGAAGATTAAAAGAAAAAAAGATAAGGATATTTTTAGATCATAAAAAAGAAAATATAAAAAAAACGACTGTTCTTGTGATTTCCTCAGCTATAAAAAAAAATAATCCAGAATTAGTTGAGGCTGTAAAAAAAAATTTGCCGGTTTACACAAGAGGAGACATGTTGGGTCATATAGTATCTTTCATGAGGAATGTTGTGATAACTGGTTCACATGGAAAAACAACGACAACATCATTAGTGTCTAGCATTTTTACAGCAGCTAATTTGGATCCAACTATAATTAATGGTGGTGTATTAAATTCAATTGGTAATTCTGCAAAATTAGGTAAAAGTAATTGGTGTGTAACAGAGTCTGATGAGTCAGATGGAAGTTTTTTAAAAATTCCCTTTACATATTCTATAGCTACCAATTTAGACTCTGAGCACTTAGATTTTTATAAAAATATAAATAACCTTAAAAAAAGTTTTCTCAAATTTATTGAAAAAATACCATCCGTAGGTAAAGGCTTTATATGTTGTGACGATCAAAATCTTAAAAAAGTTCTAAAAAAATCAGCAAATAAAAATTTTTATACATATGGTAAAAATAAGAAATCAAATTTCCAAATAATGAATATAAAGCAAACATCAATTTTTTCTAGTTTCGATATTAAAGTAAATATACCGAGTAAAAAAAAAATAATTAAGGGAATTAAACTTCCAATGATTGGGCTCCATAACATTCTCAATGCAACTGCTGCAGTTTCCTTAGCATTTACAATTGGACTACCTGAAAAAAATATCAAAGTTGGATTAAACAATTTTAAAGGAGTTCAAAGAAGATTTTCTCATTTATTTAATCATAATAATATAGGTTTTTACGATGACTATGCTCATCATCCAACAGAAATTAGTTCAGTTTTAAATGGTGTAAGAAAAGTATACAAAAACAAAGAAATTGTGTGCATTTTTCAACCACATAGAATCTCAAGAGTAATAAATCTAAAAAAAGAATTTTCGGAATGTTTTAAAATGGCAGATACAGTTTTATTGTGTCCTATCTACACAGCTAATGAAAAACTAAAACTTAATTTTACATATAATTCATTTGCAAAGTTAATAATAAAAAATTCTAATGTTAAGTTAGTGCAAGTTGATGATGAATTTCAATTACAAAGATTTATAAAACAGAATGCATTTGGTGAAAAAATTTATATAGGAATGGGCGCAGGATCTATATCAAATTGGATGAAAAATTTGGAAAATATTTTTTAATGGAAATAGAGGATATTAAAAATTCAGCATTATTAATTGATGGGGACATTTTCTTTAATCAAAGTATTAAAAATCTAAATTGGTTTAATATTGGGGGAAAAACTAAAATTTTTTTTAAACCAAAATCACTAAAGGGTTTAATAGAATATCTTAAACTTTATAATTTAAGAGGTAAAATATTTATTTTAGGTAATGGATCAAATGTATTATTTGATGACGATACGTACCAAGGTACAGTAATTAAATTGGGTAAAAGTTTCTCAAATATTACTCTGCTAGATAACGAAACAATCATTGCTGGAACTGCTAGCTCTCAAAAAAAAGTTTCAGAATTTGCAAAGGATAATAATATTTCTGGATTAGAGTTTATGTCTTGTATTCCAGGCTCCATAGGGGGTGGTATAAGAATGAACTCTGGATGTTTTAAAAAAGAATTTAAAGATATTTTAGTATCTATTCAATTTGTTGATTTTAAAGGTGTTGTAAGAAGTATACCTGCAAATAAAATTAATTTTAATTATAGATCAATAGAATTACCTAAAGATTTAATATTTTTAAGTGCTACTTTAAAAGGAAAACAAAAAAATAGTGAACAAATAAGTAAATATATGAATGAGCTAAATAAAATTAAAAATATGGCTCAACCAACAAAAATTAAAACAAGTGGTAGCACATTTAAAAATCCTATTAATCAAACAGATAAAAAGGTATGGGAATTAATCAGAGCAAGCGTTTCTAAAGAAATATTTTATGGTGATGCTGAAATCTCCAAGAAACATGCTAATTTTTTTGTAAATAAAAAAAATGCAAAATCTGAGGATATGAAGTCTTTAATTAATTTCGTCAAAAAAAAAGTAAAAGATCAGACTGGTGTAAAATTAGAATTAGAAATTGTGGTTGTTGAATAATGGATAAAATTCTAATATTAGCAGGTGGATACTCTAATGAAAGAGAGATCAGCTTAATAACAGCCAAAAGTGTGATCCATGAATTAAAAAAAAATAAAAAGTATAAGCTTTTATTAATTGAACCAGATGGGAGTTTTGTCAAGAAATTGAGGAAATTTAAACCAAATTTGGTTTTAAATCTTCTACATGGGAGGTATGGTGAAGATGGTTACATTCAGTCGATACTTGAGTCTGAAAAAGTAAAATATTCTCATTCTGGTGTTCTTTCATCTTCTTTAGCAATTGATAAAGAAATATCAAAAAAAATTTTTATTGAAAATGACATTTTAACACCTCCATATATTAAATTTTCTTTTAAAAATAATTTTAATATTAAAAATACAATAAAAAAAATTGACGCAAATTTAAAATTTCCTGTAGTTTTAAAGCCTATTAACGAAGGGTCTAGTGTAGGTGTATATATTTGTAGCAAAAAAAATTTTAATAGAAATTTGATGAAGTTAGAAAAATTTAAAGATATTCTCATTGAGAAATATATACCTGGAAGAGAAATTCAAGCCGCTATTTTAGGTAAAAAAAAATTGGGTATAATTGAACTAAAACCCAAAAGGAAATTTTATGATTATAAAGCAAAGTATAGTTCCAGTGCAAAAACCGAACATATAATACCCGTAAATTTAAGCTTAAGAAATTTTAATAAAGTTAATTCACTAGCCATGAAAGCACACAATTTATTAAAATGTAGAGGGGTGTCCAGGTCAGATTTCAGATTTTATAAAAATAAATTTTATTTATTAGAAATCAATACTCAGCCAGGTATGACCTCACTTTCTCTTGTACCTGAAATAGCGAGATATCAAAATATTAGTTTTATACAACTTATAGAAGAAATAATGAAAGATGCTTCCATCAATAAGTAAATATAAATTATATCTTTATTTATTTTTTTTTATTTTTTTGAGTTCAATATTTAATTTTAAATTTTCAGAAAATTATAACGATATATTTAATTTAAAGATAATTGATATTAACGGAGTATCTTATAATGAAAAAAGAAATATTAAAGATGAATTGAATGATTTTAAAAATAAAAATATTTTTAAAATAAAAGAGCAAAACGTTTTAAAAAAATTGGAAAAATTCAAAATTATAGAAAGTATAAATGTAAAGAAAATTTTACCTTCCTCAATAAATATAAATTTATCGACAACATCTATCCTTGGAAAAACTTTTTTAAATGGAGAAGAGTTTTATATTGGAAAAAATGGAAAATTTATAAATTCTAATCAAATTTTCGAAAAACATAAGACTGCAACTATATTTGGAAAATTTGAAGTAAAAGAATTTTTGAATTTATATAACATTTTAAATAGTCAACATTTAAAAATCAATGAGATAGATTACTATTATTATTTTAAAAATAGAAGATGGGATTTGGTATTCTCTAATGGGTTGATTCTTAAGCTACCCGCTAAAAACAAAAAAGACTCAATTAAAATTTTTAAAAAATTAATAGACAATAATAAATTAATAAATACAAAAATTATTGATCTAAGAGTAAGTAATCAAATTATAATGACAAATAATAATGAGTAATTTAGATACAATAATAGATTTTGGCTCTAAAAATTTGAGATTAGGTGTATTTGATCAATCATCTGAAAGAATTTACTCCTCTAATATTAAAATTGATGATGTTTTAGAAAATGAAAATAAAGATAAAGCTTTAAAGAAGTTGGTAAGAGATGCAGAAAAGGAATTATCAACACACTTGGTTGATGTTAATGTACTTTATGATTCAACGGAGTTTAATTTTATCGATTTTTCAATTAAAAAATCTTTTGATCAACCTACTTTAATATCGAAACATTATAAAAGTCTAGTTGAAGAAGCAAAATTTATTATTTCAGAAAATAATTTTAGAGATCAAGTTATACATATTGATATAAATAATATCATTGTTGATGATAACAAAAAATTAGAAAATAAATTTCATGATATAAAAATAAAATCTTTAATATTAGAAATAAAATTTATTTGTTTAAAAAAATCTTTGATAAAGAATTTATCAAATAGATTTAAAAAAAATAATTTAAATATCTCGTACATATATTGCTCAAGCTATGTTAAATCATTTATTTATAAAAGAAGTATTGATACTAGAAAATATATCATATTCTTAGATATTGGATATGATAGAACAAGCGCATTATTTTTTAATAATAATAAATTACAATTTATAAACTCTGTGCCAATTGGTGGAAATAATATAACAAAGGATATTTCAAAAGTACTTAAATTAGACATTAGTTATTCTGAAGATTTAAAAACAAAATTTAATAAAAATGAGACTGAAATACCATTTAATAAAATCTCTACAAATGACATAAATTTATTTAGTGAAATATCAGAAAAAAATATTTCGATAGATTTATTGAAACAAGTGATTCAAGCAAGAGTAGACGAAATTATTAATATCTCAATTATACAAAATAATTACTTTAAAAATATTAATTCTTCTGAAAAACCTAAAATAATTTTTATTGGAAATGGATCAAAGTTAATATCATTTATTAATAATTTTAATTTAAAAAATGCTTTTTCAGAATTGATTTTTTTTGATGAAAGTGACATTAAGATATGTGAAGCAGGTATAAATTATCATAAAAGTGATGAAAGATCTTTAATAAGCATTGAAAAAAAGCCTAAAAAAACAGGCTTTTTTGAGAAGTTCTTTAATCTTTTTTCTAGATAATTGTATTTTCTTGTAACATTACTTGAATATTAAACTGGGCTTGTTTTTATATAATCCTAGTTATGTCACTGTTATCTCAATCAACCATATCAAAAAAAATATCATTATCCGGAATTGGAATTCATACTGGTGAAAAAGTAAATCTTCAAATTTTACCTTCTGCCCCTAACTCTGGAATTATATTCAAAAGAGTTGATATAAAAAATAATAATATAGTAATTCCACATGTTGAGAATGTTTGTGAAGCAACGCTTTGTACGACAATATCAAATCAATATGGAGTAAAAGTATCAACAATCGAACATCTTATGGCTGCATTTTTAGGTTTGGGTATTGATAATGCAGTCGTTGAACTCGACTCACAAGAAGTACCTATTCTTGATGGATCTGCAATGGATTTTGTTAAAATTCTCAAAGAAACTGGATTAAAAAATAGTGATGTCCCTATTAAATTGATCAAAATAAATAATAATGTTGAAATAGAAGAGGAAGATAAGTTCATTTCTATTGAAAAGTCTAATACATCTTTGGAAATAGATTTTGAAATAAATTACAAAAATAAACTTATTCAGAAACAACGAAATAAAATAAATATTTTTGAGGACAAACTAGACGATGTATTTAATTCTAGAACATTTTGTTTGTATGAAGATATTGATAAATTAAAGAAAATAGGTTTGGGAAAAGGAGGATCTTTAGATAATGCAATCGTTGTAAGAGAAAACAGGATCCTTAATGAAGAAGGATTAAGAAATAAAAATGAGTTTGTGAATCATAAAATTTTAGATTGTATGGGAGATCTTTATCTAGTTGGTTATAGGTTAATCGGTTCTGTTAAATGTAGACATGGTGGTCACAGTCTAACAAATAAATTGTTAAGAAAAGTATTTAGTGATAATAAAAATTATTCTTTATTTGAAATTAAAGGTAAAAATTTACCTCATACGCTAATTAATAATCGTTATAATTTAAAATCTATAGCTTAAAAATTAGAATTTTAAAATTTTTCTGATAAAATTCATTGATGAAAATTTGTAATTTTTTATTAATTCTACTTGTTATTTTTGGTTTAACTTCTTGTTCTAAAAAACAAGAAAAAGTCTCATTAATTAAAGAGGATAATTTAGAAATGCAGATGATAGAAGCTTATAATGAAGGTTTTAAAGAATTTAATCGTGGTGATATTTTTTTTGCTGCAAAAAAATTTAATGAGGTAGAACTTTTATATCCCCAGTCAATTTGGGCACCAAGATCTAATTTAATGGCAGCTTACTCTTACTATTCTCAATTATATTTTACATATGCGATAGTTGAATTGGAACGATTTTTAGATAAATATAAAAATCATCCTAATACTGATTATGCATACTATTTGTTAGCTATTTGTCATTACAATCAAATTACAGATGAGAAAAAAGATTTAGGACAAATTGTTAAAGCCAAACAATATTTTACTCTATTAATCAATGAGTTTCCTGAAACAGATTTTGCTGAGGACGCAAATTTTAAGTTAGAGCTCATTGAGGAAATATTAGCATCAAAAGAATTATATCTTGCAAACTATTATTTAGATCGAGAAAAATGGATACCAGCAATGAATAGATATAAAAAAATTGTAAATGAATACGATACTACTATTTTCATTGAGGAAGCGTTATATAGACTGGTAGAATTAAATTATAAATTGGGACTAATTGATGAAGCAAAAAAATACACAGCTATTCTCGGATATAATTATCAGTCAAGTGACTGGTATGAAAGATCATATAAAATTTTTAATACTAACTATGAAAAAACTAAAATTAAAAAAAATCTAAATAACCAAAAATCATTACTTAAAAAATTTAAACAATTATTTCAATAGTAGAATAAATGAAGGAAGTAGACACAAAAAAATACTATAAAAAAAAAATAAATGAATTTAAGAGTCATAACAAATTGTATTTTGAAAAAAATTCGCCAAAAATATCTGACAGTCAATATGACAAAATTAAAAAAGAGATTTTAGATTTAGAAAAAAAATATGATTTTTTAAAAAGTGATTCATCTCCATCTAGTACAATAGGTTTCACTCCCTCAAAAAATTTTATTAAATCAAAGCACAGAGTAAAGATGCTTTCTTTGGCTAATGCATTTGATATTGATGATTTAGAAAATTTTGAGAAGAAAATATTAAATTACTTAAACGAGAAAATAAATTTTGAATATAGTGTTGAGCCAAAAATTGACGGAATTTCAGCATCTTTAACCTATAAAAATGGTATCTTTGTTATGGGTACATCAAGAGGTGATGGTACCACAGGAGAAGTAATTACTGAAAATTTGAAAACTATAAATGATATACCCCAAAGTATAGCAAATAAAGATTTTCCAAAAGATGTAGATATCAGGGGAGAGGTTTTTATTAAAAAAAAAGATTTTAATAAATTAAAGAATAATTTTGCGAATCCTAGAAATGCTGCATCAGGATCATTAAGACAGAAAAATTCTGAAGAGACAAAAAAAATTCCTCTTAACTTTGTGGCTTATACATATGGTTACCTAGAAACTGACAAAATTAAAAAGCAATCAGATTTTTTAAACCTATTGAAAAAATGGGGTTTTAAAACAAATGAACATAATACAGTTTTAAAAACAATTAATGAATTAAAAAATTTTCATAAAAAATTTGAAAATGAAAGATTTGATTTAGAGTATGATGTAGATGGTTTAGTTTACAAAATTAATAATTTAGAACTTCAAAAAAGATTAGGATATACAGCAAATTCTCCAAGGTGGGCTATAGCTCACAAATTTTCAGCAGATAGCGCATTTTCGCAAATAACCGACATAAATATTCAGGTAGGCAGAACAGGTGCATTAACTCCAGTGGCAAGAATAAAACCAGTAAATATTGGTGGAGTAGTAGTTTCCAATGCAACACTTCACAATGAAGATGAAATTATTAGGAAAGACATAAGAATTGGTGATACAGTAAAAATAGAAAGAGCAGGAGATGTTATTCCACATGTTATACTTGTCGATTTAAAAAAAAGGGATAAAAAATCAAAGAAATTTATCTTTCCAACTACTTGTCCCTCTTGTGGTTCTCAAACAATAAAAGAATATAACAAAACAACAAAAAAACATGATGCAGTCAGAAGATGTATCAACGAAGGATTTGATTGCGAAAAAATTGCAATTGAAAAAATTAAACACTTTATATCTAAAGATGCAATGAATATTGACGGACTTGGCAAAAAGGTGGTAGAAAATTTTTGGGATCTTAATTTAATAAGATTTCCACAGGATATATATAATCTAGATTATAATAAGATATCTAATTTAGAAGGGTGGGGAGATCTCTCAGTTTCAAATTTAAAGTATTCTATAGACCAATCGAAACAGATTTCTTTAGATAAATTTTTATATGCTATTGGAATAAGACATATAGGTATTGAAAATGCTAAACTTTTGGCAGAATATGTAAAATCGATTAAAAATTTTATTACTTTTATTAATAAAAATAAATTTAATGAATTTTTAGATATAGATGGAATTGGAGAAACTCAAATAAATTCCTTAAAAAGATTCTTTGAAAATAAATCTAATTATAAAATAATTGAAAAATTATCATCAATATTAAATATTTCTGATCTTAAATTAAACAAAAATGGTAAATTATTAAATAATACATTTATGTTTACTGGTAAATTGACAAATATGAGTAGAGCAGCAGCAAAATCCTTAATCGAGGAAAATTCAGGATCAGTTGTAAGTTCAGTTAATAAAAAATTAAAGTATTTAGTGATTGGTGAAAAACCTACAAATAGAAAAATAGACCAAGCTAAAGAATTAGGAATAAAGATTTTGTCTCAAGAAGAATGGCTTAATTTACTAAATTAGCCTAGCTAACCATTTTTTTTCTTTTTTATTTAAATATGGTGAAATATTATTGTAAACATCAAAGTGATACTTAAATAAATATCTTTGTTCTCTCTTATTTAGCATTTTATAATTAATCAAGTCTTTATCAATTGGTGCCATTGTTAGATTTTCAAATAAAAGATTGGATCTGTTTTTTTTAATAAAAACTAAATTTTCAATTCTTATTCCAAAATCATTTTTTTTATAAAAACCAGGTTCATTGCTTAAAACCATTCCTTCTTTTAATTCTATGAAGTTATATTTTGATATTCCCTGTGGTCCTTCATGGACATTTAGAAATGCTCCCACTCCATGACCGGTACCGTGACGATAATCAAGGCCTACAGTTTTGAGGCTTTTTCTGGCAATTTTATCAATATTATGGCCATTTCTCTCTTTTTTTATGTTGGACAAGGCAACAGCAATATGACCCTTTAAAACTCTTGTGAAAATATTCTTTACTCTATTTGAAACATTAGAAAAACATACTGTCCTTGTTACATCTGTTGTTCCCCATTTATACTGACCACCAGAATCAATTAGTAATAGATCGTCTTTTTTTAACTCTCTGTTAGAAAATCTATCAGATCTATAATGTATTACTGCTCCATTTGGTCCAGATCCGGCAATTGTATCGAAGCTTGGGTATAAATAATTTTTACTAATTTTTCTAAAACTTTCTAATTTTTTCTCAATTTTTTTTTCTGTAAGATTATTTATTTTAAGATTTTTAATCCAATATAAAAATTTTGTTAAAGCAACACCATCTTCAATATGTGCATTAATCATATTTTTAATCTCAGTTTTATTTTTTAAAGATTTCATAATATAAATTGAATCTTCTCTATCAATTATTTTAAATTTATAATTAATTAAGCTTTCATCAGAAATAGAGCAAGTTTTACTATCAATACAAAAATTTCCAATTTTCAAATTTGTTAAGCATTTAAAAAAATCGTCTTCTTTTAAAAAATTTATTCTTAATTTTTTGTGAGTTTTTTTTATTTTTTTTATTTTATCTTGACTTGAAAAAAAATAAATTTTCTTATCATTTGTTAAAATTATTTTACAATTTGCAATTGGAGAATTTGGTAGATCTTTTCCTCTAATATTTAAAAGCCAGCAAATATTTTCACCTGAGCTTATAAAACTATAATCAATTTTCTTTTTTTTCATTATTTTTGTCAATCGACTAATTTTAGAACTTATACTTTCTCCTGCGACAGATGTTTCAAGATTAAAAAAAGGATAATTATTTTTTGTATTAATCTTATATTTAAATTTAAAATTACAAGGCAATAGGTTGTAATTATCTCCAAAGTATTTATTTAAAGTTTCCCAAGTAAAAAGATCTGGATCGAAACCAATTTTAATTTTTTTCTCTAGAATATCTTTAGGCCAAATATAAGGTATTTCACAAATTTCAAATTCTTTTCCAACTTCTTTTTCAGCTTGAATGGTATATCTTCCATCAACAAATAAATATTTTTTTTTTTTTAAGAAAATTGCAAATCCTGCAGATCCAGAAAAGTTAGTAATATATTTAAGATTATTTATTCTAGAATACTCTGTGAAGTAATTATCATTTTTTGGCAAAATATATCCATCTAAATTATTTGATAAAATAATATTACTTATTACGACACTCATTTTAATTTTTTTTGATAACGTATCCAACCAGGACTTCTAATTTCACTATCATTATCAAAGTTTATATCTTGGTTGAATTCGAAATCTTCCTCTTTTTCATCTGTAAAATTATTATTTTTTTTAATATATTCATCGGGTAATTCATCTACAAACCTTGATGCAATGCTATCAATCCAATCTCCTTGAAAAAATCTGTTCATTGAAAATGATATTTTTGCCAATTTTTTTGCCCTTGTAATAGCAACGTAAGCTAATCTTCTTTCCTCCTCTAATCCACTTTCACCTTTTTCCTCAATACTTTTCTGATGAGGAAATAAGCCTTCTTCCCACCCAGGCAAGAATACGATATCGAATTCTAGTCCTTTTGATGCGTGTATTGTCATTAAATTGACTTTTTCAGATTGCCAATCTTGATCTAATGATGTTGCAAGAGCAACGTGCTCTAAAAAACTTTCTAGATTATCAAATTCTTTCATCGCATTTAATAATTCTTTTATATTCTCTAATCTATTTTCGTTTTCTAAGTCTTTTTTATTTTTAAGCATTTCACTATATCCAGACTCATCAAGAATTGTTTGTAATAACTTGTTATGGTTCATTTTTCTATTTAAGTCATTTCTCCATTTGGTCAAAAGGTTTAGAAGAGAATTTAGACCTAATTTAGTTTTAGGTTTAATTTTGTTCTGCTCAATCAAATGTTTTGAGGCAACTTCTAACGAGCATTTATTCAATCTAGCAAAATTATTGATAGCCTTAACGGTCGTATCCCCAATAGATCTTTTCGGAACATTTAATATTCTCTCAAAGGCTAAGTCGTCTTGTGGTTGAAAAACTGTTTTTAGATATGCAACACAGTCTTTAACTTCAGCTCTCTCATAAAATTTTATACCTCCGATAATTCTATATGGAACCCCAATTTTTAAGAATCTTTCTTCGAATTCTCTAGTTTGAAATATTGCTCTTACAAGAATTGCTACCTCATTTAATGAAAATTTATTTTTGAAATCTTCAATATTAGAACCAATTTCAGTTGCTTCATCTTTTACATTTCTATAACAGTTTAAAGTTACAAGTTCTCCATCTTCTTGATCTGTAAAAAGTTTTTTTCCAACTCTATTTTGATTATTTTCAATAATATTTGATGCTACATTTAAAATATTTTGAGTTGATCTATAATTTTTTTCTAATCTTATTATCTTTGTATTTTTATAGACATTTTCAAATTGAAGAAAATTTTTAATTTCTGCTCCCCTCCAACTATAAATTGATTGGTCATCATCTCCAACGCAGCAAATATTTTGGTTGTGTTCTGCTAAATATTTAAGCCATTCACTTTGAATAAAGTTCGTATCCTGATATTCGTCGACTAATATATACTTAAATTTTTTAGAATACATTTTTGATATATCACTATGTTTTTCAAAAATTTTAACAGTATGAAGTATCAAGTCACTAAAATCTGCAGCGTTAAGATCTATTAATTTTTGCTGGTAAATTTTATAGATTCCAAGGAAGCTTTTTTCTAATATTTCTTTACGTTTGAGTACAACTTGGTCAGGATAAAAACCTTTATTCTTCCATTTATCAATTACTGCCAAAATATATCTTGGAGATATTTTTTTTGTATCTATGTTCTCAGATTTGCAGATATTTTTTATTAATCTTACTTGATCATCTTGATCAATAATTGAAAAGTTTGATTTTAATCCAGCCGCTTCTGCATGTTTTCTCAATATTTTTGCACTAATTGAGTGAAAAGTACCTAACCACGGAAGTCCCGTTGCCTCTTTTCTTAAGAATTTAGAGACCCTTAATTGCATTTCTTTAGCAGCTTTATTCGTAAATGTTACTGCCAAAACTTGATTGGGGAATGCCTTATGTTGTTTAATAATATGCGCAATTCTGGTTGTAAGAACTCTAGTTTTTCCTGACCCTGCTCCTGCAACAATCAATAGAGGTCCATTTAAATATAAAACTGCTTCTTCCTGACTTTTATTAAGATTTGTTAAATAATCTAAATTCATCGTTTATTTTTTTTTAATTTAAGAGATATTAAATAAATGAATAAAACTGAGAAAATACCAATATTTACAAAAGGCATTTTCTTATTAATAGCATTGTTTTTTACATTTGGCATTTATTTATCAATACCAGTTTTATTCAATTATAAAAGCATAGAAAATATCATTGAAAGTAAATTTTATTCTGATTTTGGTGTTAACCTAAATATAAATGGTGACATAAAGTATCAATTACTTCCAAAACCTCATTTATTAATTAGCGATTCAACATTATCTATAATTGAAAATAACGATCAAGACATGTCAGTAGACATAAAGAGTCTCAAGATTTTTTTGTTATCTAATAGCTTATATCCGAAATCCAAAATTAATTTTGAAAAATTTGAAATACAAAATACTAATTTTTTATTAAAACTTAAAGAGTATAATATTTTAAGAAATTATTTTCACAATAGCAAAAGTAAACCATTTTCTATTAAAAAAAGTAAAGTATTCGTAATAGATGACAATAATGAAACCTTAATTATATCTCCTATAGAAAAAATTAATTTTACTACGTCTCAGCAAGATGATTTCAAAAAATTAAATATTAAAGGAAATTTATTTGATTTGAATTTTAAATCATTTTGGAAAAAAAAATATAACTCTCAAATGAATTCACTAATAGAAATAGATTTTGATGAGCCAAATATTTTGATAAAAAATAAGTTAAATTATTATAATAATTCTAACTACAATGGCTCAACAACAATAAATTTTTTAAATCAGAATATTGAAATAGATTATAATGTTAAAAACAAACTAATTATCTTAAAATCACCAGACAATAATAACAATATTAAAATTGACACAAAAATAGAGTTATCACCCTTTTATCTCAATTCTATTATTACATTGAATAAGCAAAATTTAAATTTTTTAGTCGACGAATTAATATTATCTATTTTAAATTTAAAACCTGATTTAGTAGGTAATTTAAATGGAGATATCAAATTCCTTTTATCAAATATTGAGCATGAACTCATAAGAAATGGATATATAAGTTTAAATATAAGCCAAAAAACTATAAATTTAAGTGAAGTTTTATTTAATATAGGTGAAATTGGCCAAATTAAAACTGAAATAAAATATGCAGAAGATAATGATGATATAATATTTCATTCTTCAAATTCTTTTTCAATAAAAAATAAAAAAGCGTTTGCCAAAAAATTCCAAGTAAAATTAGATAAACTTAAAAATATAGATGTCCTCTATTTTAAAATTGAAAAAAATATTACGACTGGATCAATATCAATATTTGATATTAAAATAAATCAAGCAGTAAATAATATTAAAAACAATGTTAAATCTAGATATAACATTAGAAATTCTCAAGAGCTTAAATCTTTAGTTAAAAATATTATTAACAACTAGTCAGGTTTAATCATTTTATTAGGATCAACAATTTTATTATATTCTCTCTCATTTATTAACCCTGACTTTAATGCTTCAGATTTAAGAGTGGTTTTATTTCTTAATGCATTCTTGGCAATCTTTGCAGCATTATCGTAGCCTATTTTAGGAGATAGAGCAGTTACTAACATTAAAGAGTTATCTACTAAATGTTTAATTCTATTTTTGTCAGCCTTTAGTCCTGAGATACAGTATTTTGCGAAACTTTTCGTACTATCCGAAAGAATTTGAATTGATTGAAGCACATTATGAATTATTAGGGGCTTAAAAACATTTAGTTCAAAATGACCATGTGACCCAGCCATTGTTATTCCATTATGATTTCCTATTACTTTCACACAAACCATTGTTACTGCTTCGCATTGAGTTGGATTAACTTTGCCAGGCATAATTGAAGATCCTGGTTCATTCTCTGGCAATATTAATTCTCCATAACCAGCTCTTGGTCCAGAACCTAAAAATCTTATATCATTTGCAATTTTCATTAAACACACTGCAGTTGTATTTAATGTCCCTGAATAATTTACTATTGCATCGTGAGCGGCAAGTGCAGCAAACTTATTTTTAGCTGGTTTGAAAGGTAACTTGGTAATTTTTTTTATCTCATTTACTATTTTCTTATCAAAATTTTTTTTGGTATTTATGCCAGTTCCAACAGCTGTGCCGCCTTGCGCTAAATAATAAATTTCATTTAGTGAGGCTTCTATTCTATTTAAGCATTCTTCTAATTGAGATTGGTAACCAGAAAATTCTTGACCCAATGATAAGGGAGTAGCATCTTGTAGGTGGGTTCTACCTATTTTGACAATTTTATTGAAATCTTTAACTTTTTTTTTTAATTCTTTATTTAATAATACCAAACTTGGTAATAGTTTTTCTCTAGTTTCAATTGCTATAGCAATATGCATTGCAGTCGGAAAAACATCATTTGTGGACTGAGATTTATTTACATGATCATTTGGATGCACAGGTTTTTTTGTACCTTTTTTTCCATTTAGTATTTCAATTGCTCTATTAGAAATAACTTCGTTTACGTTCATATTTGTTTGTGTTCCAGAACCAGTTTGCCAAACTTTAAGGGGAAAATGGTTATCTAATTTTCCTGTAATAACCTCATTAGAAGCGCGCACAATTGATTTATAGACTTTTAAACTAATATCTTTATTTTTATAATTTATTACAGCAGCTGCTTTTTTAATAATAGCTATAGATTTTATTAATTTTGGTCTGACTAATGCATCTCCAATATCAAAGTATTTTTTTGATCTTTGTGTAGATGCTCCCCAATACTTATCCACAGGCACATTAATAGAACCTATGCTGTCATATTCTTTTCTGAATTTCATATTTTAGTTTTGAGAGTATATTTAAACGTTTATACATTAAAAAATAATAAAATCATATAGGAGTAAAATGACAAATTTTGAAAAAGTTGGCGTCTTCATGAAAACTTTTAATCAAGATGTTAAAGAATCGTCTAGTTTAAGCACAGATAAAATTAATTCATTAAGAATTTCATTGATTAATGAAGAGTTAGAGGAACTTAAACAGGCAATATCAGAAAAAAATTTGACAGAGGTTGCAGATGCATTGACAGATATTTTGTATGTTACTTATGGGGCGGGGCATGCTTTTGGTATTAATTTAGATAAGTGTTTTGAGGAAGTTCAAAAATCTAATATGAGTAAATTGGGAAAGGATGGCAAACCAATATACAATGAATTTGGAAAAGTTATGAAAGGACCAAAATATTTTAAACCAGATTTATCAAAATTTATAAAATAATTTAAATCCAATTCGGTTTTAACGCCTTAATTTTCGCATTTCCACATCTAAGATCAGCGTCAAAGTTAAAATTTTTATTTTCTAATTTAAATAAACCAAAAGGATTTTTATTATTGATTAATAACTTTCCAATATTTTTATCTTCATATGTAATTTCTTCACTACTTATCACACCATCTAAAACTTTAATTGCAAACAATCTTTTATTAAGTTTATCTTTAAGTTTAATTCTTGCTGTATTCTCTTGACCAACATAACATCCTTTTTTAAAATCAATTCCATTAAGCTCTTCAAAATTGCATTCAATTCCAAATATTTTATTTTGTAGATTATTTGTATCAATTTGGGCAATTCCTAATTCATGACTATAATTATAATATTCATTAACATCAGAAACTTTTAAACCCAATTTTTTAATAGAAAGATATAATTTTTCCAAATTTATTACTATTCTTGCTCCTAATTTATCAGATCTAGGATCTAAAAGAATAGGATCTTCTCTAAATTTAATCGTAAAACCAATTTCAGATTTAGAATTTTGTAATTCTAGAAATTTTTCCTTTGTTAAATTAGCAACAACAAACTCATTACTTAGATTTAAGATATCAACTTTAGATCTTAGTTTATATAAATTTAATTGTTTATATAAATTTTCAATAACTTTTTTCTCACAATCTAAAAAATAACCAGATTTATGTTTAATAATTATGAAATCATAGAGATATTTGCCTTGAGGAGTTAAAAGAGCAGAAAAACAACTTCTATCATCTGATACATTTTCAATATTGTTTGTAATTATATTTTGTAAAAATTCTTTAGCATCATCTCCGTTAATATAAAGGAGACCTCTATCCTCTAAAATGTAAACACTATTTCTATTCATGTTGTAATATTGTAACAAATGATATAAGTACTTTTTTTATAAATGTTAGACCTAATCATTAAAAATGGTAAATGTTATATTGATAAAGATCTTAAAGATGTTGATATAGGTATTCAAAATAGTAAGATTGTAAAAATTGGCAAATTAGAAGAAGGCGCCATTCAATCAATTGATGCAAGTGGACTTACTGTTCTACCTGGTTGCATTGATACTCAAACACATTTCAGAGAGCCAGGTTCAACAGATACTGAGGATTTAGCTTCAGGTAGTAGAGCTGCAGTTGTTGGAGGAATAACTTCAGTGTTTGAAATGCCAAATACTAATCCTGCAACTACAAATAAAGCAGAGTTTCAAAGAAAAATAGATTTAGCAAAAAATAGAATGTATTGTAACCACGCATTTTATTTTGGAGCGACCCCCACCAACCAAAGCGAATTAGCAGATCTTAAAAGTTTAGATGGCTGTTGTGGTGTTAAATTATTTGCAGGTTCGTCCACAGGTACTTTGCTAGTTCATAAAGAAGAGGACATTGAAAAAGTATTTGAAAGCACATCTAAAATTGTTGCAGTTCACTCAGAGGATGAAGATATTTTAAATTTAAGAAAGAAATTAAGAGAGAAAGGCAATGTTCATTCCCATCCAATTTGGAGAGATGAAGAATGTGCAATTTCATCTACTAGAAAGATTGTAAAAATTGCAAAAAGATTAAGTAAAAAAGCTCATATTTTGCATATTACTACAAAACAGGAGATTGATTTTTTATCTCAGAATAAGGGAGATATAACTTTTGAAATAACTCCACAACATTTAACAATGTTTGCACCAGATTGTTACGACAAACTAGGCACCTATGCTCAAATGAACCCACCTATTAGAGAAAAAAGCCATTACGATAGACTGTGGTATGCGGTTAGAAACAATTATAATGATACTATTGGTTCGGATCACGCTCCACATCTGAGATTAAATAAAGACAAAGAATATCCAGATACCCCTTCAGGAATGCCTGGGGTCCAAACTTTATTGCCTGTGATGTTGAACCATGTAAATGATAAAAAACTAACTTTACTTCAGCTTATGAATCTCGTATGTGAAAATCCAGCAAAAATTTTTGGCATAATAGGCAAGGGATATTTAAAAGAAGACTATGATGCAGATCTTACAATTGTGGATATGAATAAAATTATCGAAATCAAAAACGAAAAAATTGAGAGTAAGTGTGGATGGTCACCTTTCGATGGATATAAGTTTAAGGGAACCCCAGTCTATACGATCATAAATGGGGAGATTAAAATGAAAGATGGAGAAATCCTTGGAGAAGCGTCAGGCAAACCTATAAGATTTGACAATTAAGCTAATCTATTTGGTAAGAATTCTATTTTGTATCAAACTTTGTGTTATCTCATCCAGAATTGCAGGATCGTCAATCGTTGCTGGCATTTTATAATCCTCTTTGTCAGCAATTTTTCTAATAGTTCCTCTCAATATTTTTCCTGATCTTGTTTTAGGTAATCTTTTAATAACTATAACAACTTTAAATGCTGCGACAGGTCCAATTTTATCTCTTACCATTTGAATACATTCCTTTGAAATAGTTTCATTTTCTTTTTCAACACCTGATTTTAAAACAACTAAACCAATAGGCAATTGTCCTTTTAATTTATCTGCAATCCCTAGAACCGCACATTCAGCAACTGACTGATGTTCTGATAAAACTTCTTCAATTGCACCTGTTGATAATCTATGACCAGCAACATTAATTATGTCATCAGTTCGTGACATAATCCATATATATCCATCTTCATCTATATGACCTGCATCATATGTTTGATAGTAACCTTTATAATTAGTCATATAATTTTCATTATATCTCTTATCAGCATTCCAAAGTGTAGGAAATGTACCAGGTGGCAAAGGCAATTTAACAACTATATCACCCATCTCATTAGGTTCCGCGATTGAATGATCAGGTTTAATTATTTTAACATCATAACCCGGAACTGCTTTACATGCTGAACCATACTTTGTTTTTTGCATTTCTATACCAGTACAATTTGAACTTATTGCCCAACTAGTTTCTGTTTGCCACCAGTGATCTATCACTGGAACATTTAAAAGATTTTCAGCCCATTTTATTGTATCAGGATCAGCTCTTTCTCCAGCTAGGAATAAAGACTCGAAAGAACTTAAATCATATTTAGAGAAAAACTTTCCATCTGGATCTTCTTTTTTAATTGCTCTAAATGCCGTGGGAGCTGTAAACAAAGATTTAATTTTATACTCTGAAATTATTCTCCAAAAAACTCCCGCATCAGGAGTTCCAACTGGTTTTCCCTCAAATAAAAGTGTAGTGCATCCTTTGAATAATGGAGCGTAAACGATGTACGAATGACCAACAATCCACCCTATGTCACTAGCTGACCACCAAACATCATTCTCATCGATATTATAAATATTTTTCATTGTCCATTTAAGAGCTACGATATGACCTCCTACATCTCTAACTATTCCTTTTGGTATACCTGTAGTTCCTGATGTGTACAAAATATAGGCAAATTCATTTGCTCCAATCTCAACACAATCTTTATTTTTTGCATTAACAAGTGCTTCCTCCCAGCTAATTTCTAGCGGTGAGTTTAATTTTACTTCGTGATCTTTCCTTTGAAAGAAAATTACTTTTTCAACTTTGTGTTTTGCAAGTTTTAATGCTCCATCAACTAAAGGTCTATATTCAACAGTTCTCCCTGGTTCAAATCCACAAGAGGCAGTAATTAAAATCTTTGCTTTACTATCATCAATTCTACTCGCCAATTCATTTGATGCAAATCCACCAAAGACAACCGAGTGTATTGCACCAATTCTTCCACAAGCTAGCATTGCTATAACTGCTTCGGGAATCATCGGCATGTAGATAATTACTCTGTCACCTTTTTTAATACCTTGATTATCTAGTGCTCCTGCAAATTTTGATATTTTTTCTTTTAATTCACTATATGTAAATTTTCCTTTACTGTTAGTTATAGGGCTATCATAGATTAAAGCAGTCTTATCACCATTACCATTGTCAATATGAACATCAATTGCATTGTAACAGGTGTTTGTAACACCATCTTCAAACCATTTATAAAATGGAGGATTAGATTTGTTTAAAATCTTGCTAGGTTTTTTAAACCAAAAGATATCATCTGACACATTTTTCCAAAATTCCTCAGGATTTTGAATAGATTCTTTATAAATTTCTTTAAAACTATTTTTCATAGTGATTTGTTTTTTGACACACTTTTATAATGATTTTATATAACAGGTTGTATTTAATTTCATAAAGTTAATAAAATCAATACTTATTGCTACAAAATAACTCTTCAACAAACTTATTTTATTTGTTATTTAACCCCTAACTTTAGATCATTCATTAGATTGGTCTGTAGTTTAAATTTAAACTAAAAAAACTAACTATGAGGGAGTTTTTTATGAAGACAATGAAAATGTTAGCATTAGCGGCAGTGCTTTTCGGAGCAACTACGGCAGCTAACGCAGCAACTGCCTTTTTAGCCACAGATGATTTTGTAGGTATTTCGTTTTGGTTAATATCAATGGGTATGTTAGCAGCTACAGCGTTTTTCTTTATGGAACAGGCTAACGTCAGTTCACAATGGAGAAAATCAGTAAACGTAGCTGGATTAGTAACAGGTATAGCATTTATTCACTACATGTATATGAGAGCGGTTTGGATCGAAACAGGTGATACTCCAACTGTTTACAGATACATTGATTGGTTAATTACTGTACCACTACAGCTAGTAGAATTTTACTTAATTCTTTCAGCGGTACGAAAAGTTGACACAAACATATTTTGGAGAATCTTAATTGGTTCACTAGTTATGTTAATAGGTGGATATCTTGGAGAAGCTGGATTCATTAACGCTACACTAGGTTTCATAATCGGTATGGCTGGATGGATTTATATTCTTTATGAAATCTTTTCAGGAGAAGCAGGAAAAGTTGCTGCCAAATCTGGAAATAAATCTTTAGTAACTGCATTTGGAGCTTTAAGAATGATTGTTACTGTAGGTTGGGCTATTTACCCATTAGGTTACATTTTTGGTTACCTAACAGGTGGAATAGATGGTAACGCGTTAAACGTTATCTATAACTTAGCAGACTTTGTTAATAAAATCGCATTTGGTTTAATTATCTGGTCTTGTGCAGTATCTAACTCTACAAGAAGAGCGTAGTAACAATTAGTTACGAAATATAAAATAGGGCAAGTTTGATTACTTGCCCTATTTTTTTTTGTGCTTATATAAAAGCAATGGCTAAAATCAAATATATTGAACACAATGGAAAAGAGCATGAAGTTGAAGTCCAAAATGGACTTACTGTTATGGAAGGTGCTGTTCAAAATGATATTCCTGGAATTGATGCAGATTGTGGGGGAAGCATGTCTTGCGCTACATGCCATGTTTATGTCAAAGAGGATTGGTATAATAAATTACCAAAAAAAGAAATGGGTGAAGATGATATGTTAGATCAAGCCTATGAACCAAATTCAAATAGTAGGTTAAGTTGTCAAATTATGGTTTCTGATGACTTAGATGGTCTAAGTGTTTATATGCCGGAGAAACAAGTTTAATGATTAAAACTGATGTTGTAATTGTCGGTGCAGGTCCAACAGGATTATTTTGTGCACATCAACTTGGTATTATTGGATTAAAGTGTGAAATAGTTGATAACTTAGATAAGATAGGCGGTCAATGCATAGAGCTTTATCCTGACAAACCAATTTATGATATTCCTGCGGTCCCAGAGTGTACAGGAGAAGAGCTTGCAAATAACTTATTAGAACAAATAAAACCATTTAATTTTAATTTTCACTTAAATGATAGAGTTCAAGAACTTAAAAAAGAAAATGATAATTGGATTGTTAAAACAACGAATGAAAAAGAATTTCACGCACCAAACGTTGTAATTGCTGGCGGTGTTGGTTCGTTTGAGCCAAGAAAATTTCCAACAAAAAGTGCAGAAAAATTTGATGGAACTTCAGTTTTGTATTCAATTAAAGATAAATCAATTTTTAAAGATAAGTCAGTTGCAATATTTGGAGGTGGAGACAGTGCTCTTGATTGGGCAATAGAACTTTCTAATACTTCTAAAGTTTCACTTATCCACAGAAGAGATGAGTTTAGGGGCGCACCTGTGAATGTTCAAAAAATAAAAGAACTTAGTGAAAAAAAAATTATTAATTTATTTACAAAGTATTCTATTAAAGATGTTATTGGAAATGGATCATTGGAAGAAGTTGAAATTAAAAGTGAAGATGGGGAAAGCAAAATAATTAAAGCTGATTATGTGTTGGGATTCTTTGGTCTGATAATGCAACTTGGACCAATAGCTGAATGGGGTCTTAATTTAGATAAAAAAACTATTCCAGTTAATACTGAAAACTTTGAAACCAACAAGAAAGGTATTTTTGCAATTGGAGATATTTGTAGTTATCCTGGAAAACTCAAATTAATCCTATCAGGTTTTCATGAAGGAGCTCTTGCGGCACGAGGTTGCTTTAAATATGCAAGACCTAATGAAAAATACAGATTTGAATTTACGACAGCATCAAATACTATTAAAGACAGGCTGGGTGTAAAATAGTGATTGAATTATTTACTGCCGATACTCCTAACGGTTGGAAAATAAGTATCATGCTTGAAGAAATAAAACTTGATTATAAAGTTACAAAGGTAAATTTATCTGAAGGTGAGCAACATAAAGCAGAATTCAAAAAAATTAGTCCATTTAACAAAATTCCAGTAATAACCGACCACGAAAATAATAAATCAATCTTCGAGTCAGGAGCAATACTGATGTATCTAGGTGAAAAAAGTAAAATGTTTTATCCTGAAGAGAATAGACTAGAGATAAATCAGTGGTTAATGGCCCAAATGGGTTTGATTGGTCCAATGATAGGACAACATCATCAGTTTCATTATTATCATCAAGGTAAAAGTGAGTGGGGAGAAGAAAGATACTTTAAAATTACAAGAAAACTATACGAAGATTTGGAAGCAAGACTTTCTGCTAGTGATTATTTAGCAGGCAAAAAGTATTCAATTGCAGATATTGCAACATGGTCTTGGATTGCGAGACATAAGAGACATGACATTGGATTAGAAAATTATAAAGGTTTAGCAAGATGGTATGTGGATATTGCAAAACGACCTGCAGTTATAAAAGGATTTAAAGTATTAAATAAAGATGCTGAGATAGATTACCCTTAAATATCAGCGTAAACTTTTTCTTCTTTTTCGTGCTTTTCTTGCGCCGCTATACATAAAGTTGCAACTGGTCTTGCCATTAATCTTTTAAGACCGATAGGTTCTGCTGTTTCTTCACAAAAACCATAAGTTCCATCTTGTATTTTTTTTAATGCTCCATCAATTTTAGAAATTAATTTAATCTGCCTATTGATTGCTCTCATCTCAACATTTTTTTCTGTATAAGAGCTTGCTTGATCAACGATATCTGCAGATGCACTATTGTCATCCATTGAAGCGTTAAATATTGCTTCATTGTTAGTTCTCTTAAGATCTTTTTTCCACTCCATTAATTTTTGTTTGAAATATGCAAGATGTTTTGCACACATATATTTTTCAGTTTCTTTTGGGATGTATTTTTTAGAGATCTTTACCATACTCAAATTTATGAATTTGGTGAATATATTCATCATTTATTGAGTGTCAAGAATGGATTAATTGTATAAATTAATGAAAATGGCTATTTTTAAAAAGGATATAAGTAATTTATTTTATATTTTTGTTTCAGCTCACTTAATCATATGGACATTAGTTCCAAGTTTAACAAATAACAATTTACCACTTGATACTATAGAGGCCTTAGCATGGGGTAGTAATTTAGACTGGGGATTTAATAAGCACCCGCCAATGAGTGCATTTTTACCTGAAATATTTTACCAAATCTTTGGACCTCAAGACTGGGCTTATTATTTGTTAAGTCAAATCTGTATCGCAGTCTCATTCCTTGTAGTTTTTAAGTTAGCTGAAGATTTTTTTGATAACAAAATTTATTGTTTATTATCGGTTTTGTTATTAGAGGGAATATATTTCTATAACTTCACTACACCTGAATTTAATGTAAATGTTTGCTTAATACCGTTTTGGTCTCTTTCTGTATATTATTTATGGAGAGGAATTAAGAATAACAAAATAACAGATTGGCTTTTACTTGGTCTATTTGCTGGACTTGGGTTTCTATCTAAATATTTATATGTCTATTTAGGTTTAGCAATAGATGTACTTTTAATTTACATGATTTATACCAAAAGACTAAATTTAAAATGCCTAGTTTCTTTCGTTCCTTTTATTATAATTTTATTTCCACACATTATTTGGTTAACTGAGAATGATTATATAACTATTACCTATGGACTTCTCAGAACTGGTTTAGAGGAAGCAAGTATTTTAAACCATATAAAACATCCCGCGATCTTTTTAGGTAAGCAAATTGGTATATTATTGCCGTTTTTATTAATGATTTTTATTATAGTTAAAAAGTTTAGATTAAATATTAATTTAAACGACGAAAAGCTTTTGTTTTTATTATCAATTAATTTAATTCCAATATTTTTTATTTTTCTTACATCATTTACTATGGGCGTAAAAATTAGAACTATGTGGATGACGCCATTTTATATAAGCTTTGGCTTGTTATTTGTTTATATTTTAAAATCAGAAATTAATTTTGAAAAAATGAGAACGTTTTCATCAATCTTTTTGATATTATTCTTATTATCTCCAATTTTGTATTCTTATGTTTCAATTACTAAAACTGATAAAAGAACTGATTTTGAGGGTAAAAATTTAGCTAAGCAGGCTAAAGTTTTTTTTGAAACTGAGGGTGAGGAACTTGGAAAAATGGAATATATTAAAGGTAATGAGTGGATTGCAGGAAATATATCTTACCATCTTCCAGAAAGACCAAAATGGATTTATAGTTCAAATGAAGTTCAATTGTGCAACAAAGATATGAAATGCTTAACATATAAATGAAATTTCAATTAAACCAAAAAAACAAGAGACTTTTATTTATTATTGGAATTATTGTTTTAATTGAACTTTCAGGATATGGTTTTTTTGCTTCTCTATTTAGACTGATAGGCTCAGTAAGTTAATGAAAATAGTAATTCTAATTCCAGTCTTTAATGACTTTAAATCTGCATCAAAATTAATTGAAGAAATTGATATTAGTATTTCTGAGCTTAAAGCAGTATTTTCAGTAATAGTAGTGAATGATGCTTCCACTGAGGAAAAAATTTTAGAAACTAAAAATTTAAATAATATTAAATCACTAAAATTAATAAATATGAGAAATAATAAAGGACATGCACGTTGTATTGCAGCAGGTCTTAAACATATTTCAGAAAATGAAGATTTTGATTATGTAATTCCAATGGATGGTGATGGAGAAGATAGACCTGAAGAGATAAGTAACTTTGTAGAAAAGATTAAAGACAATCCTAATAATACCATTGTTGGAGAAAGAGTTAAAAGATCAGAAGGTTTAATTTTTAAAATCTGTTATTTTTTTCATAAAATTTTTACTTATACATTTACAGGAAAATTTATTAAATTCGGAAATTTCACTTGTCTTACAAAACAAACTGTTAAAAAATTAATCCAAGAGAAAGCAACTTGGAGTAGTTTTTCTGGTTCTTTGGCAAAAACTGAAAATAATTTAATTAAATCTCCATCAATAAGAGGCTCAAGATATTTTGGTCCCTCAAAAATGAGTTTTTTGAATTTAATAAACCATTCTTTAGCAATTATTGCTGTGTTTAAAACTGGGGTAATCTTTAGATCGATAGCATTTTATGCGATATATTTAATAATTATTGCTGAATATATAAGTGTAATTACAGCAATACCTCTTGTTATAATAATTATTTTTGGTCTAGTTATCTTAAAAATCTCAGGCAGAGAAAATATGATCGAGTTTAATAATTCTTTAACAAATATAGATAATATTGAAAAAATAAAATAATTTTTTATAATATTATGCGTGAAAAACTTTTTTAGAAAAGTTGCTTTTGGTTTAAAACCTGATGAGAAAGCTCCATCTGATCCACTATTTTGGGCTCAAAAACAAGTTGAAACTATTCCTGAATTTAATTGGAAAGGAAAATATATCTTGTCTGAAAAAGAGATGAGAAAGTATTGGATTAAGTTGAGAGTAGAAGAAAATACAACATTAACAAAAAAATATAAAAATGATCCAGAAGGATTTAGAATAGCTGAACGTCAATTAGAAAATGATGTTGGTAAAAAATTTTGGCCAAATAATGAAATTTGTATAAGACACGCAGAAGCATTAAGAAGTGACCACCCAGTTCTTGCAAAGCTTTGGTACTTTTGGGGAAATCATTTTACTATAAGTGATACTCAAACTTTGTCTTCTTTTTCAACTGGAGCTTATCAAAGAGAATTTTTAAGATCCAATATGAATAAAACATTTGAGACCATGGTAACAGAAGCCACTCTTGCTTGGCCAATGATAATGCATCTTGATAATAAAGATAATGTTGGTCCAAAATCAATTAGTGGAAAAGAAGATTGGAGAAGACAAAAAAAAAGACCAGCAACTTTAAATGAAAATCATGCCAGAGAATTAATGGAACTGCATACTATTTCTCCAGATGGAGGATATACACAAGAGGATGTAATAGAGCTTGCAAAAATTATGACTGGTTGGAGACCTAAATGGACAAAGGGAAGAGAACATGGTCATGACGTATCATTTGACAGAGAAATACATGAACCAGGTAAGAAAAAAGTATTAGGAAAAGTTTACAAAAGCGGAAAGAAAGGTATTAAGCTTGCAATAAAAGATTTAGTTAATCACCCGTCTTGTAGAGAGTTTATATCAACAAAACTATGTAAATATTTAATTACTGACAATCCAACGCCTGAAATGATTGCACCAGTTATAAAAGCTTGGGAAAAATCAGACGGTCTACTTCCAGAAGTTCATAAAGCTGCAATTAAAGTTGCATTTGAATACAATGATAAATATAAAAAATTTCAAAATCCAGAAAATTGGTGGTTAACAACAATTAATATGTCAGGTTCTAATTATAAATATCCTGTTAGTGAATATAAAATGAATCAATTTGTATTCGGTTTTAAACCATCTCATGAAATGAGATTTCCAAGTTGGTTACTAGAAGATATTGGGTGTCATCCTTATAAGCAAAAACAACCAAATGGATATTCAGACTTAGAAAAGGATTGGCTATCAACAGAGTTAGTTATTAGAAGATTAATTTATGCTAAAAAAGCATTCCATCAGTATAATATAAGTGATCAAATCGATAATACTATCCATGAAAGAATAATTCGTACTAACTTTGATAATCCTGATAAAATTTTAAAAATTGTAGCAAGAGCTAAAACTAATGAAGAAAAACATATGATACTATTTAATTTACCAGAGGTATTAAAAGCATGAAGATATCAAGAAGAGATTTTTTAAAAGGTTCAGCAGCAACTACTTTATTTTTATCAGGATTTAATTTGCCTATCTTAGCCTCTTCATCTAGAAAGAAAAATCTAGTAGTTATTATGCTTAGGGGAGGAATGGATGGACTTTGTGCAGTACCCGTAATCGGAGATAAAAATTTTGAAAAAAGAAGAAGGAATATTTTAATCGAAAACACAATTAAGCTAGACTCAGATTTTGCTTTGCATCCAAAACTAAAAACTTTCCATAGTTGTTGGCAGGAAAATACAGGGGCTATAGTCCATGCTACAAGTATTCCGTACACAGCAAGATCTCACTTTGAAGGTCAAAACCTAATGGAGTCTGGCGGAAGAACTCCATATAAAGAAAAGACAGGTTGGGTAGGAAGAGCTATGAAATTAGCTAAGCTTCAAGGAGAAGGATTGGCATTATCTTTACCTATGCCACTTTTATTAAGAGGAGTTCCTAAAAATAATAATTATTTTCCATCAGATGGAAAACTTCCAAGAGAAGATACATTAAATTTGCTACAATCTATATATGCCGATAGCTCAGAAGAAGAGTTAATGGATATGATGAACTACATAAAAAAACGAAAAAATGAAGAGAAGATGGCTGGATATTCTAGCAATTGGGATAGAAGAGAAAATAACAATCTTTCAAAACAAGCTGCAGTATATTTAAGAAAACCAAATGGGCCAAAAGTTGCAGTGTTTGAGGTAAATGGTTTTGATACACATACGGCCCAAGGTGGAGTGAACGGTACTCATACAAAATGTTTAGTTGAAATGGATGATATTATAAAAAATTTAAAAGCTGAACTTAAAGATTCATATAAAGAAACGTTGATACTAACTGTTACTGAGTTTGGGAGAACCATAAAACAAAATGGTGGTAATGGAACTGAGCATGGTTATGGAACAGCAATATTTATGGCTGGTGGATTAATTAAGAAAAGTCAAGTGCACACTGACTGGCCAGGTTTAAAAAAGAAAGAGCTTTTTGATGGCAGAGATCTTAATGTAACATTAGATGCTAGATCTGTTTATGCATCAGCAATGTCTACTGTTTTTGATATTGATTTTACTAGAATACAAAAAGAAGTTTTTTGGGGAGAAAAGTTAGATAACCTCTCTGACAAATTGTTCAAAGCATGAAGAAAAAATTTTTTTTAATTTTAATACTTTTTATTTTTGCATCTGTAAATTCTAATGCTTCTGAAAATCCGTATAAATTTTTGAAAAAAGAAATTTTGATTGGAAAAGCAAAAAAAGAACTATCTAAGGAAAATAGATCTATATCAAAGAAAAAAACGCTATCTATACATCAAGATGAAGATGGTAAAGCAATAAAAATTACTTTAGATACGAAATTTAAAGGTCATAAAAACGATTGGGAAAGAACTGGTGAGAGAAATCAAAGATGGGAGATAGCAAATAAAAAAAAACCAAGAAAATTTAAAAAGCCAACATACATCAAATATACTTTTAAATTAAATGAGTTTCCTATACATCCTGCAGTAGGTGGAAGTTTCTTTCAAGTTATAGCCAACAAAGGATCTTCGAGACTTTTACCTTGGATGAAATTACAATATAGAGGAAATCAAGTTATTCATCAGCTGAACTTCACTAAAGAAGTTTTCTATTTAAAAGGTGACCCAGAAAACTCTAATTTCGACAAGGTTTCATATAAATTTCCATTAGGAACTGTAGAACAATTTAAAAATTACAGAACAATAAGTTTTAAAATTTTAGCATCAAAAGAAGATAATGGAGAATTAATAGGTTGGATTGATAATAAGAAAGTTTTTGAGGTTTATGGTCCTAATTTTACTATAGGAGACGGATATACTTTTAAATGGGGTTTCTATCGATGGCTTAAAGATGCGCTTTTAAATGAAACTCCGACACAATCTTTAACAGTAAAAGAATTCGGATTTAGTGATAAATGCGAGGAAATTTTAGATCAAGATAAATGCTTATACAAATCAGAAAATAAAGAATCAATTTCATATGTTAGATATAGAAAATATAGTCATAGAAGTAATACGTATGGTAAAAAAATTACTAAATCAATCAAATGGAAAAAGCCTTTACCAGAAATCAAAATAAATTAATTAATGAAAAAATTATTAACGATTTTATTATCACTTTTATTTTTAACTAATTTTGCAAATTCTCAATCTAGATTTGGTGAATTAACCGAGATGAGAGATAAAAAAATGCGTGGCAAAGACGGACAATGGGTTAGACCTCATCCAGGACCTTTCGTTTGGAATCACATTGAAAGTGAAAAGGGTAATTTTTTTTGGGAAGATGTGGATGAATACGTCTCTTATGCTCAAGATCACAATCAAACAATTTTAGCAACCATCTGGCCTCATACAAATTGGGATCAAAAATCTTGTAAAAGAAAAAAAGCCAGAAGTCCATTTGGAAAACATTTTACAAAATATTTGAGCAAACCATGTTCAATGGAAGATTATAAAACTTTTCTCATAAAATTGGTGGATCGATATGATGGAGATGGTTCAAATGACATGCCTGGATTAACAAAACCAATTATATATTGGGACGTAATGAATGAACCTGAGTTTGATATGTTTTTTAAAGGAAGTGAGGAAGATTTTGTTGAAATTTTTAATTTTTCTTCAAAAGTAATTAAAGAACAGCAACCAGATGCAGTTATTGTTATGGCTGGTGCTGCAGGAATGTTTCCAGAAAATAAAAAATACTGGAAATCAGCTTTGCCAAAAATTAAGGATCATTTTGATATTGCAAACATTCACCATATTAGTGGTCCAGATGGTCAGTGTGATAAACAGCTTTGGATTGATGAATTTGCAGATTTGTTAAAAAGCGTTGATATTGATAAGCCAATTTGGTTGACAGAGGCTATGACCTGTGGTCCTCCGATAAAAGCTTATGTAAATGCTTTTCTAAATGGTGCTGAATTAATCATTGATGTAGGTGTAAACGCACCAGGTAAAAAAATGTCAAAGAAAAGTAGAAAAAAATTAAACGAATTTATAACTGAATATGATGGTTTTACATCAATAAAGTCTATTTCAAAAGAAGAGGTAGAGTTTACTTATAAAGATGGTTCAACAAAAAATTTAAAACTTAACTAAAACATACAAATGAAAAAAATGATATTTTTATTCTTTATAGTACCTTCGATTTTATCAGCAGGTGAAAAAAACTATATTAGCAGTGAATATGATTATGAATTAAAGAATAAAATACCTCAAATTTTTCACATTGATAAAAACTTAAAATTTAAAAGTACAATTATTAGACACAAAGGTGAAAAACTTCATAGAAAGAGTATAGCCGCAAAAGACGGAGCAATTTTAGTATCAAATTTTCCTGGAGTTAAAGGGAATGTACAAAGATTTCAGTTAACTAAGGGATGTGCTGATAATAATTGGGATTGCAGAGAAAAAAGTCTGGCAATAAAACTTAAAAGAAGTGAATTAAATTTTCCTAATGACAATAATATGGCAGCAAGATATGGGCACAGAACAAATATAAAATTTAGTGTTTTTATACCTGATAATCCATCAGTAGATCATCTTGGTGTTTATGATGATATTATGCATTTTGGCCAACTTCACGGGTATGGCGATGAGGATGTGCCTTATAAGTTTGTTATAGTTCCAAGTTCTGATTTAGGCAGAGTTAACACTGTTGACAATAAAGGAAATGTAATAGCTTCAAAAGCTGGCACTTTAAACCCAAATGCGATGCAACAAGGTGATTTAGCTTTCTATTTTAGATCAGTAATTTTTCCTGATAATTTAGACTCTCATAGTAAAGAAAATGCATTGATAATCTCTAGAATGGGAAAATTCCATAATAAATGGCTTGAATTTGAAATAGATATTTTATGGGCTCAGAATAAACTTGGTGAATTAACTTTAAAGCATGACAATCGAGAAATTTTTAGTTGTATAAAATGTGTAACTGCTCCAATTAATCAAGATGTAGCCAAAAGAGATGGTAAAAAAAGCCAGCAGAGATTTAATTTTCAATGGGGTATTTACTCTTGGAGAAAAGGTGGTGAAAGTATAAAGAAATTTTCAGACTTTGAGCCACCTATGGCAGTTGCATTTTATAAAGATATACATTGGAGTAATAAAAAAGAAATCTCTAAAAAAAAAGCAAAATTAATTTTACCAAAAAGTAAAATAAAACTTGAGGGAAAATATAAACTCAATTGGTACTGGGTTAATACTGATAATGTTACAAACAGAGTAACTAGCAGTGAACATATAGTTTCAGATGTAATTATTTTTAAAAATGGCAAATTTCAATTTGAAAAAATTGGATCAAGCAATACTATTTCTGATAAATATCGTAAAAAAATAAAAATTTTACAGTATTACGATGATGAAATCAGAATTCAGGGAGATCTTGATCTTGATACTGATCAAGAGACTACTTCTGTTTTAGTTATTTTAAAAAATAACAATGCTACATTTAAAGGATCGGGAATATTTGAAGAATATTCTGATAAAACTGAAAATATTAAAATTGTTTTAGCGCCTTTAAATTAAGTCCTGATTGTTGGTAGCAAGTAGAAATCAGCTGTATCTATTTTAGAAGAATGCTCCCTTCTCATGTTCCATCTTTTTTGAACACCAGCGCTAGCAAGACTTAACGTAGATCTTCCGTACCGGTAGTTAGTATTATCAATAGACTTCATTAAACCCTTAATTTTCTCGTCTTTTTCAGAATAAAATAGGTTCTTACTACGATCTTCATTAGATAAACCAGTAAGCATCACACCTGCTTTTTGATAACGATAACCGTTTTTAAAGATAGAGTCTAAAGCAACTAGAGCAGTTTTAACTATTTCAATGCTGTTGTTTGTAGAAATTGCAAAATCTATCGTTTTTGAGTTTGAATAATACCCAAATCTACTTTGAAAAGGACTTGTTCTAACAAAAACAGTAATTGATTTTGCAATCAAAGACTCAGATCTA
This sequence comes from uncultured Pelagibacteraceae bacterium, assembly GCA_902525355.1. Lineage (GTDB taxonomy): Bacteria > Pseudomonadota > Alphaproteobacteria > Pelagibacterales > Pelagibacteraceae > Pelagibacter. The sequence continues at coordinate 37,301 of CABZGO010000003.1, forward strand.
ATTTTCTCAGATGCATTCAAACAATAATTTGCAACCGCTTCTTTTAATTCTTGGTATTTTTCAATTCTTTGACCAAAAGAACGAGATACAACACAGCTTTTTCTTTTTGTTTGTGTTGTCTCTAAGTCAATGCAAGGAACTCCTCTTAACTCCATTGCAGTTCTTGAACCCAAAACATTAGAGTTTTTCTTTATCCATGTATTTGATTTATTCTTTAGTTGTTTTGCATTATAAATTCCGTTTTTGTGATAAAATTTTGTTAACTGTCTTCCCACACCCCATACATCGTTAATTTCAACTTTTTCTAATATAGGATCAATATTTTCAATTCCTATCAAGCTTGTTACACCTGATTTTTTTTTCTTTGCAATATGATTTGCAACCTTGCTTAAAGTTTTTGTCTTAGCAATACCAATACTAGTTGGAATACCTGTCCACTTTAAAACTGTTTCTCTGATTTCTTTTCCAACTTTTTCAACTTCATTATCTGAAAAGTTTGATAAATCTAAAAATGCTTCATCAATAGAATAAACTTCAATAGCAGAGTTAAATCTTTTTAATGTTCTCATTACTCTTCTAGATAAATCTCCATACAAAGAATAATTAGATGAAAAAACATTAACTTTATTTTTAATAATAATATCTTTTGCCTTGAAGTAAGGCTCTCCCATTTTAATACCTAAAGCTTTTGCTTCAGTTGATCTTGAAATTATACAACCATCATTATTAGATAAAACGACAACAGGTTTTTTTCTTATTTTAGGATTGAATAATCTTTCACAAGAAACATAAAAAGAATTACAATCAATAAGTGCTATTTTTTTAGTATACTGAATGGATGACATAAGTTACAACTCCCCAAATAAATATATCTTCATCTTCGTTAATTAAAATTCGATCTGTAAATTCTTTAGAACCTGATGTTAAAAATTTTTTATCTCTTTCTTGAACTAAACTTTTAACAACTAGTTCGTCATGAACATTTGCAATAACTGTTGAGAAGTTTTTTGGTGTTAAACTTTTATCAACAACCAATAAATCACCATCGTTAATTCCAACATCCACCATTGATTTCCCTTGAACTCTTATGATGAAAGTTGCTGGAACATTTTTGATCAAATGAATATTTAAATCGATATCTTCTTCAATATAGTCTGTGGCAGGGGACGGAAAACCCGCACCAGCTTTATGTAAATAATAAGGTATAGTTAGCTTCATAAATGTTCTTATTTTGTTCTAATTAATATCTAAGTTATTCAATAGTGTCAATCAGGTTGTATTTTGAGTCTGTAACTGAATCAAAAGTGAATCAAAACGTGAACATCGAAACCACATGTTGTATACATGTGGATAACTTTAACCATAAATAGTTTGAATATAATAAATGGAAAAAAATGAAAGCTTAACAGGAAGATGTATTTGTGGTCAGGTTAAATATAGAATTACTGAGAAGCCTCTATTCACCCAAGCTTGCCATTGCAAAGATTGTAAAATTATAACTGGGTCTTCCTACGTAATTAATACCAGCGTTTTAGATAATACTTTAATTATAGAGGGTGATATTTCGTCAACTGAACTTAAAACAGGTAGTGGAGCTACCTCAAGAGCTTATTTTTGTAACAAATGTGGTACTTATATTTATACAGATTATGCTACGGCAGTTGGTCGATCAACAGTTAGGACTAAAACTTTAGATAATTCCGAAAACTTTCCTCCTGAAGCGCATATATTTACAAAAGATAAAGATCCATGGTTAAAACTTACAGATGATGCAAATTGTTTTGAAAAAATGTATGATTTAAAAAATACTTGGCCAAAAGAAAGTTACGAAAGATATAAAAATTATTTAAAAGTTAATAAAAGATAAATTTTTAGGAGATTGAAATATGAAAAAATTATCCTGTCATTGTGGTGCAATAGAAGCAGAGGTCAAGATGCCTTTGGGTGGTATTGAAAAAATCATGCGTTGCAATTGTTCAATATGCAAAAAAAAAGGTTATATTATAGGTGTTCTTGGTCCTGATGATTTTAAACTTACAAAAGGGAAAGATAAACTATCTCTTTATCAGTTTTATACTAATACTGCCAAACATTATTTTTGTTCAATTTGTGGAATTCATACTCACAACAGACCTAGAAGTAATCCAAAAATATTCGGTGTAAATATTGCTTGTATAGAAGGTGTAGAGCCATTTGAAATTGATGATGTGCCAGTGAACGATGGCAAAAATCATCCTTTAGATCAAAAACAATAAATTTTTTATGCAATCAATTAATGAGTGTTATAAAAAAGTTAGTAAAGACTGTTTAAAATTTATAAGATCTCAAGAAACAACAAGGGAAAAATTTAAAAATAAAGACAAGATGATTAAATCTTTTCTAATTCCAATTTGTTTCTGGATCAATAATAGAACAAATAAATCTAAGCCCTATTTAATAGGCTTAGGCGGAGGCCAAGGGACTGGTAAAACAACCATTAGTTCTATTTTAAAGATTATTCTTACAAAATACTTTAAGTTAAATGTTTTTAAAATTTCAATAGATGATTTATACAAAACCCGAAAAGATAGAATAAAACTGTCTAAAAGAATTCACCCTTTATTAATGACAAGAGGTGTTCCAGGTACTCATGATATAAATTTTATTTTTGATTTATTAAAAAAAGTTAAAAATAAGAAATTTAATCAACAAAGACTTCCCAAGTTTAATAAAGCAATTGATGACAGATTAAAAAGAAAGTCTTGGTATTTAGTTAAAAAAGTCCCTGATGTTATAATCTTTGAGGGATGGTGTGTAGGGGCTAGGGCAGAAAAAAATATAACTTTAAAAAAATCGATTAATTTCCTTGAAAGAACAGCAGATAAAAATTTAAAATGGAGAAAATATGTAAATGGTCAACTACAAACAAAATATAAAAAATTATTTTCTAAATTAGACTGTTTGTTATTTTTAAAAGCAGGTAATTTCAAATTATTACAGAGTTGGAGGCTTAAACAGGAGACTTTACTTAAATTAAACACAAAAAATAAATTAAATAGCAAGATTATGAGTAAAAATGAGGTTTTAACATTTATGCAAACTTACCAAAGGGTCACACAAAATATGTTCAAATTTGCTCCAAAATATTCCTCAATTGTAATAAATTTAAATAGAAATCATCAAATTAAATCCTTAAAATATAATAAATGAAAAATTTTTTTCTTATCTTTTTACTTTTATTGCTTTCTGTAACACCTGTAACAGCAGCAACTTTAAGTGATGCATTAAAAACTACTTTTCAAAATAATCTAGAACTACAAGCTGAGCGAAAAAACTTGGAAGTTCAAAAAGAAGTTTTGAATATTTCTAAAAGTGATTTTTTTCCAACATTAACTCTTTCAGGTACCAAAAGTTTTGAAGATACAAATAAACTTACAAATCAAGATGGTACTGATGCTTCAATAACTAATACAAACCCAATGACATCTTCTATAAAGTTAGAACAAACTCTTTTAGATGGTAGTGAACGTGGCACAAAATATGAAAAAAGTAAGTTAGGACTAAACTTATCGGAAGCACAACTTATTAAAAAAGAGCAAGATGTTTTTATGAAAGCAATTGAGGCTTACACAGGTTTAATCCTTGCTTATGAGAAATTAGGTATCAATGAAGAAAATGTTAACTTACTTCAAAGACAATTCGAAATAGATAATGCAAGACTATCTAGAGCTCAAATAACTGCAACTGACTTAGCGCAGTCTCAATCTTCTTTATCAGGAGCACAAGCGGGCTATATCGGTGCACAAAATAATATAGTAACCAGCAAATTAGCCTATGAAAATATAATTGGACCAATCAACAGCAATGAAAAATTAAAAAAAATCTATATTTCTGAAGTTCCATTACCTTCAAGTTTAGTTGATGCAAAAAAAATATCTGAACAAAAAAGTCCTGACCTTATAATCGCAGAAATAGAATATGGACAATCAGAATTAGATGTAAAAATTGCAAGGTCAGATTTATCTCCGACAGCAAAACTTTCACTTGAAAGATCATATACAGATGATTTAAGCGCAACTTATGATGAAAGGGAAAAAGATGTACTGCAAGCAACAGTAAGTTGGCCATTTCAATTTGGAGGAAAGAATAAATCTAATATAAATAAAAATCTTCAAGTAAAAGGAATGAAAAAATTATTACTTGAAAATGCTTTTAGAAATAATACGCAAGGTGTTACTGCAGCTTGGTCCACTTTAGAATCTTCGAAAAGTCTACTAAGAGCCGTACAATCACAAGTTAAGGCTGCTGAAATCGCAAATGAAGGGATTAGTTTTGAATATGAGAGTGGTTTGAATAGATCTACATTTGATGTTCTTCAATCAAGATCAAATTTAATAAATGCTAAAATTAATCTTGCGGAAGCTGAGAGAAATTATTTATTAGCTCAATATAGACTTTTAAAGTCTGCAGGTTTATTAAATAGCGAATACCTAAAACTTAGATAAATAGCGACTTCTAGCCCTAATTTTAAAAAAATATTGCCAATGAGAACAAAATGTGTACATTTATTTTCATGATTCGAATGTTAATAAATGAAAAAAATGAGGCAAAAAATGACCAAAAATAACCTAAAAGTGGTGAAAACCACAAAAGATAAAGAATTGGAAGATAAAGAAAAAAATAAAGCACTAGATGCAGCAATCAGCCAGATAACAGACAGCTTTGGAAAAGGCTCTGTGATGAAGCTTGGAGAACAAAAAGCAATGGATGTAGAGTCTATTTCCACTGGATCTTTAAGTTTAGACTTGGCACTTGGGATAGGTGGATTACCAAAAGGCAGAATTGTTGAAATTTATGGACCAGAGTCCTCTGGTAAAACTACATTAGCATTACAAGTTGTAGCAGAAGCTCAAAAAGCAGGAGGTATTTGTGGTTTTGTAGATGCAGAGCATGCGTTAGATCCAGTTTACGCTAAAAAATTAGGTGTTAATACTGAGGAATTGCTGATTTCACAACCAGATACTGGTGAGCAAGCATTAGAGATAACAGATACTTTAATTAAATCTGGCTCTATGTCAGTTCTAGTTGTTGACTCTGTTGCAGCACTAACTCCAAGAGCAGAAATTGAAGGAGATATGGGAGATCACCATGTTGGTCTTCAAGCAAGACTTATGTCCCAAGCTCTTAGAAAATTAACAGGATCAATTTCAAGAACTAATACAATGGTTATATTTATTAACCAAATTAGAATGAAAATTGGTGTAATGTTTGGAAGTCCAGAGACAACATCAGGGGGTAACTCTTTAAAATTTTATTCTTCTGTAAGAATGGATATTAGAAGAATTGGAGCAATAAAAGATAAAGAACAAATAGTTGGAAATACAACAAGAGTAAAAGTTGTTAAAAATAAAGTTGCACCACCATTTAAAGTTGTTGAGTTTGACTTAATGTATGGAAAAGGAATTAGTAAAGTAGGGGAACTAATCGACCTTGGTGCCAAAGCTGAGATTGTTGAAAAATCAGGAGCATGGTACGCTTATAAAGGTGAAAAAATTGGTCAAGGTAGAGAAAATGCTAAACTTTACCTTGAGCAAAATCCAAAAGCTGCTGCTGAAATTGAAATGGCTATTAGAGAAAAAGCTGGTGTTATTTCAAAGAAGATTGAGGGCAATCCTTTAAGTGAGGAAAAGCTTGAAGCGCAGAAAAAAGAGGAAGAAGTTCCTACTAAAAAAAATTAGCAGATAACTTTTAGTTATTAAAAAAAAGGCGCTCTATTGGGCGCCTTTTTTCCCTTCAGAAGTGTAGACATCATATAAAAATGCTGTATTTTGGTTGAATATGGCTAAAACATTAAATGAAATTAGGTCAGCATTTTTAAATTATTTTGAAAAAAATGATCATAAAATAGTTGAGTCTAGTAATTTGGTTCCAAACAATGATCCAACATTGATGTTTGCTAATTCAGGTATGGTCCAATTTAAAAATGTGTTTACTGGACTAGAAAAGAGAGATTATCAAAGAGCTACAACATCTCAAAAATGTGTAAGAGCTGGAGGAAAGCATAACGATCTTGAAAATGTTGGTTATACTCCGAGACACCATACATTTTTTGAAATGTTGGGAAACTTTTCCTTTGGCGACTACTTTAAGGAAAGAGCTATTGAACTTGCGTGGAACTTAATAACAAAAGAATTTGGTTTAGATAAGGACAGGCTTTATGTAACTGTCTACCATGAAGATGACGAAGCTTTTAATTACTGGAAAAAAATTGCTGGGTTAAGTGAAGATAAAATCATAAGGATAGCAACATCTGACAATTTTTGGTCCATGGGTGAAACAGGACCTTGCGGACCTTGTTCAGAAATATTTTATGATCATGGAGACCACTTAGAAGGTGGATTACCAGGAACAAAAAATGAGGATGGAGACAGATTTATTGAAATTTGGAATTTAGTCTTTATGCAATATGAGCAAATTTCAAAAGATAAGCGAATTAATCTGCCAAAACCATCAGTTGATACTGGAATGGGTTTAGAGAGAATTGCTGCATTACTTCAAGGAACTCACGACAACTATGAAACCGATCATTTTAAAAAAATAATAAACTCTACTTCAGAAATTTTAAAAGTTGAGCTAAATAATGATAATTTAGCAAGTTTTAGAGTAATAGCTGATCACTTACGAGCAAGTTCATTTTTAATTGCTGAGGGAGTTTTGCCATCAAATGAAGGAAGAGGATATGTCTTAAGAAGAATTATGAGAAGAGGAATGAGGCATTCCCATCTTCTAGGTTCTAAGGAACCAATTTTTTATAATATTTTTAAAACTTTAAAAGATGAGATGAAAGGGAATTATTCAGAAATAGAAAGAGCTGAGTCTTTAATAAAAGAAACTTTAAGAATGGAGGAAGAAAAATTTTTAATACTTTTAGACAGAGGTATTAAAATATTAAATGAGGAAATAACAAAAATAGATAAGATATTACCTGGAGAAGTAGCTTTTAAACTCTATGATACTTACGGTTTTCCATTGGATCTTACTCAAGATATTTTAAAAAATAAATCTTTGACAATTGATAATAATAAATTTCAAAGTTTAATGAAAGAGAGCAAAGAATTAGCTAAGAAAAATTGGAAAGGCTCAGGTGATAGTACTGTGGATGATATTTGGTTTTCAATAAAAGATAGACTAGGTCCTTCAGAATTTCTAGGATATGAGACAGATCAAGCAGAAGGCATTATTTTGTCATTATTAAAAGACAACAAAGAAGTAAATGAATTAAATGAAAATGATGAAGGAATTATTATTTTAAATCAAACTCCTTTTTATGGAGAGTCTGGTGGACAGGTAGGAGATACTGGTGAAATAATTTCAAGAGATTTTAAGTTTGAAATAACAGATGTACAAAAAAAATTAGGAGATCTGTTTGTACATTATGGCAAAGTTAAATCAGGAAGTATAAAGATCAAAGACAATGTTGAGATGAAGATCGATATAGATAGACGTAATAATATAAGAGCTTATCATTCAGCAACACACCTTTTGCATGAATCTTTAAGAAGAGTACTAGGAACACATGTAACACAAAAAGGGTCATTAGTAGCGCCAGATAGACTAAGATTCGATTTTAGTCATATGAAACCAATTTCAGACCAGGAAATAGAGAAAATAGAAAATCACGTTAATTCTATGGTTCAAAAAAAATCAGAAGTTAAAACAAGGATCATGACTCCCAAAGAAGCAGTAAATAATGGGGCTCTAGCACTCTTTGGAGAAAAATATGGAGAAGAGGTTAGAGTTTTATCTATGGGAGATGAGAAAGAAAAGTATTTTTCAACTGAATTATGTGGGGGAACACATGTTAGAAACACTGGTGACATTGGAAAATTTAAAATTATTAGTCAATCTTCAATTGCAGCTGGAATTAGAAGAGTAGAAGCTCTTAGAGAAAATCAATTAAATAGTTTTTTACAAAATAAAGAGAAACTATCTGATTTATCTGCAAAAAAAGATGAAGAAATGATTAATGATTTATCAAAACAAATAATTAAATTGAATGGCAAACCAAACTTAGAGCATCAAGATAATAAAATTTTAATTAAAGAATTGTCAAAACAACTAGAGCAATTAAAGTTTAGTGCGATTTTGGATGATAATTCAAAAAATATAATTCAAGATAATAAAATTAATAATATTAATGTAAGATTTCAAAAAGTTGATGATCTTCCACCTAAAGAACTAAGAAAATTAGTAGATGAAGGAAAAAAAGAGCTTAAATCAGGTATTATAATAGTTTTTGCTAGTTTAGAGGATAAAGTAGGTCTTGCGGTTGGAATTACAGAGGGGCTTATCGATAAGTATGATGCTATAAAATTTGCAAAAACAGGCTCAGAGATTATTGGTGGAAAAGGTGGTGGAGGTAGAAAAGATTTTGCACAAGCTGGTGGCCAATTTAAGGATAAAATTGATGAAGCTTTTAAAAAAATTAAGTCTCTAATTTAGTTTCTGTCTTAACTTACCATCTAAAGTATCTAAAAATTGATTAGTTGTTAAATACTTTGTTGAGGGTCCTATTAAGATAGCTAAGTCCTTAGTCATGGCACCTTCTTCCACACAATCAACACATACTTTTTCAAGTGTTTCTGCAAATTTTATCAATTCTTCATTTCCATCTAATTTTCCTCTGTGTGCCAAACCTCTTGTCCATGCAAAAATAGAAGCAATAGGATTTGTTGATGTTTCTTTTCCTTGTTGATGCATTCTAAAATGTCTAGTTACTGTTCCATGTGCAGCTTCAGCTTCCATTGTTTTACCATCTGGAGCTAATAAAACGCTTGTCATTAAACCTAAAGACCCGTATCCTTGCGCAACAGTATCCGACTGTACGTCTCCATCATAATTCTTACATGCCCAAATATATTTTCCATGCCATTTCATTGCACATGCTACCATATCATCAATTAATCTATGTTCATAAGTGATCTTATTTTGATCAAATCTATCTTTAAATTCTTTTTCAAAAACCTCTTGAAAAATATCTTTGAATCTTCCATCATATCTTTTTAAAATAGTATTTTTGGTAGAAAGATAAACTGGCCATTTTTTAATTAATCCATAATTAAAGCAAGATCTTGCAAAGTCCTCTATTGATTTATCCAAATTATACATTGATAATGCAATTCCTGGACCTGGGAAGTTAAAGACTTCATATTTTCTCTCATCAGATCCGTCCTCAGCTGTCCATTTAATTTCTAATTTACCTTTACCAGGTACTGTAAAATCAGTTGCTCTATATTGATCACCAAATGCGTGTCTACCTATAATCAATGGGTCTGTCCATGAGGGTACAAGTTTCGGAATATTTTTACAAATTATTGGTTCTCTAAAAACAGTTCCTCCGATAATATTTCTTATTGTACCATTTGGAGACCTCCACATTTTTTTGAGATTGAATTCTCTTACTCTTGCTTCGTCTGGTGTGATTGTTGCACATTTAATACCGACTCCATTCTTTTTAATTGCATTAGCACATTCTATTGTGATCTTGTCTTCAGTTTTATCTCTACTTTCCATACCTAAATCGTAGTACTCAATTTTAAGATCTAAATAAGTTAGAACAAGTTTATTTTTAATGAAGTTCCATATAACTCTGGTCATTTCGTCACCATCAAGCTCTACAATGGGTTTTTTTACCTTTATTTTACTCATTTTTTCGATATATCTTATTAGTTGAATTTATTCTTTTTGTATACATATTAATCCAAAATTATCAATTATAGGATTGTCATGAGTAAAATATTTCCAAAAATACACAATGAAGGATACAAATTTGTCATTATTTTTGTAATCGCAACTATAATTCTCTATTTCATAAATGGATTTCTTGGTTTTATCGGGCTGGTATTAACCATTTGGTGTTATTATTTTTTTAGAGACCCTGAAAGAGTTTCCATAGGTGATGATAATTATCTTACAAGTCCCGCTGATGGAGTTGTACTACAAGTAATGGATACAACTGGTCCAAAAGAACTTGGTTTAGAAAATAAACAAATGAAAAAAATAAGCATTTTCATGGATGTGTTTGACTGTCATGTAAATAGATCACCCTGCTCTGGAGCAATATCAGAAATACTTTATAAACCTGGAAAATTTTTCAATGCATCTTTAGATAAAGCAAGTGAAGATAATGAGAGAAATTATTATAAAATTAAAAACTCTGATGGAGAAGATATTATTGTTGTACAAATAGCTGGACTTGTTGCAAGAAGGATTGTGACAGAAGTTTCCAAAGATGAACTTGTAGAACAAGGTTCAAGAATAGGTATGATCAGATTTGGAAGTAGAGCAGATATGTATTTTGAAAATTATACTCCTTTGGTAAAAGTTGATCAAAAAACTTTAGCAGGTGAAACTTTAATTGCAAAAAAATAGTTTAATGCAACAAAATAAAAACATTAAATTAGTTTCAAATAAAAAAACAAGAGTTATCTTGCCAAATATTTTAACACTTGTTGGAGTATGTATTGGATTGACTTCAATTAAGTTTGCATTTGATGGAAAATTTGAATTATCTATAATAGCAGTTATAGTAGCTGCGATCATTGATGGATTAGATGGTAGAATTGCAAGATTGATTAAAGGAACTTCTAAAGTTGGTAAGGAATTAGACTCACTTACCGATGTTATAAGTTTTGGTGTTGCACCAGCTTTTATTATGTATTTTTGGGCTTTATCTGAAACTGGAAGATTAGGTTGGTTAATTTCATTAATTTATGTTGTTTGCGTAGCACTTAGACTTGCTAGATTTAATGTTTCATCAAATGAAGAGAGTTCTTGGAAAGATAATTTTTTTGAAGGTATACCTTCTCCTGCAGGAGGAGTTTTAGTTTTAATGCCGCTAATATTAAGTATTAGTGAATTTCAGTTTTTAAACTTAAATTATCAAATTATTGTGCCAATTCTGTTTATCATTGTCTCAATATTATTAATAAGTAAAATACCCACTTATTCTTTTAAAAGGATTGCGGTGCCAAGAAGTACATCAATATTTTTGTTATTTGGAATAATTTTATATTTTGGTTTAATTCTTGTTTATACTTTTAATACCATCATTATTTCAGGTTTAATTTATTTGATAATGGTGCCAATAAGCTCAATGCATTATCTAATGATTAAAAAAAATGAGAAAGCCATCAGATATGACACTGATCATCATGAAGATGTGTTATAAATGCAAGAAAATACAATAATCTCACTAGCAGATTCAAATTACTTCAATCTTCTTAATGAATTAATAGACTCAATTAGCAGATTTGAACAAAGTAAAATAGTTGATATTTGCATTATGGATGCAGGATTAACTGAAGAGCAAATTGAAATATTAGAAAAAAAAGTATTTCAAATCAAGAAGGCTGAGTGGGATATAAAAGTTCCTAATTTCAAGGTAAAAGGAAAAGAGTGGTTGAAGAGTCAGGTATCAAGAGCATTCTTACCAAATTATTTTCCAGGATATAAAAAATATTTATGGATAGATGCAGACGCATGGGTAAACTCTTGGTATGCAATCGATCTTTACTTTAAGGGCTGTGAGAATAAAAAATTAGCTATAGCAACTTCAGCAGATAGATCTTATGGAAGAGTTTTAAGAGCAGATTGGGTATGGGGAGGTTTTGCAAAAATAAAATCACAAAATTACAAACACGCTAAATCATCTGGTTTTTCAGAAAAAATTTCAAGAGAAGTTGCACTTAAACCTCATTTAAATATTGGATTATTTTGCTTAGAAGAAAGTGCTCCTCATTGGAAAGTATGGCAGAAAAATTTAAAAAAAGCTTTATCCTCAGGAAAAATTTGGGGTTCAGAACAAATAGCAATGAATATAACAATATATTCTGATAAGTTAGATGTAGAAATTTTACCAGCTTATTGTAATTGGACTCTTATTGAGGCGATTAAATTTGATAAAAAACAAAATACTTTTGTTGAGCCTTATTTACCAAACCATGAAATAGGAATTATTCATTTAGCGGGAAAAAATAATGATAATATAAGAAATAATAAAAATTATATATCCAAAATTAAAACATTGGATGGAGATATAATTGAAAAATCTTTAAGATTTGAGAATTAGTTGAAAAAGAATAAATTTTCAAAGAATTGGATCATTAAGCAAAAAAGAGATATTTACGTAAAGAAATCAAAATTAGAGGGTTACAGGTCTAGAGCTATATACAAATTGCAAGAAATAAACGATAAATTTAAAATAATCAGAAATAATATCTTGGTTGTAGATCTTGGTGCAGCCCCAGGTAGTTGGTCTCAGTATATATCAAGAAATTTCAATAACCCAAAAATAATTTCTATTGATCTTAAAGATATTGAACCAATTAAGAATTTAGTACATATAAAAGGAGATTTTAATGAAGAGCATCATAAAAAAAATATTCAGAATTTTTTCGGTAAGAAAGTAGATCTGATTATGTCTGATATGGCTGTTAATACTACAGGTAATAAAAGTATAGACTCACTAGTCACAGGTGAATTATGTATAGAAGCAATGAATTTTGCGGTTGAACTTTTAAATAAAAAAGGAAGTTTTGTTTCAAAACTTTTTATGGGATCATCTTTTAACGAGATTGTCGCATTAGGCAAAAAATCATTCAAAGATGTAAATATTTTTAAGCCACCTTCAAGCAGGAAAGACTCTAAGGAAAATTTTATAATTTGTAGAAATTTGAGATAGTTACCCTTTTATTTTTTCAAGAATCATTTATATAAGGACATGGATACTATTAAAGAGGCTTTAACATTTGATGATGTTACTTTAGCTCCAAATTACTCAGAAATTCTGCCTAGTGAAGTAAACACTTCAGTCAATTTGACAGATCAATTAAAGTTAGAAATACCGCTTTTATCTTCTGCAATGGACACTGTCACAGAGTCATCAATGAGTATAGCAATGGCAAAGGCTGGAGGATTAGGAATAATTCATAGAAATTTAAATATTGAGGAGCAAATAAAAGAAATTAGAAAAGTAAAATCAAAAAATAAACTAGTTGGAGCAGCAGTTGGAGTAAGTGAAAAAGAATTAAAAAGAACTGAAAAAATATTAAAAGAGAATTTAGATATGATTATTATAGATACTGCACATGGTCATACCAAAAAAGTTGGAGATGCAATAAAAAAGATCAAAAAATTACGTCCAACAAAAACAGCAATTTGTGCTGGAAATATAGCTACTGAGGAAGGTGCAAAGTTTTTAGTTGGATTAGGTGTAGATATTATAAAAGTTGGGATTGGTCCAGGATCTATTTGTACAACAAGACTTGTAGCAGGAATTGGAGTTCCACAACTAAGTGCGATATTAAATGTTAAAAAGGGCATTGGAAAAAGAAAAACAAGATTAATTGCTGATGGAGGTATTAAATTTTCTGGTGATATTGCAAAAGCGCTAGCGGCTGGTGCAGATGCAGTAATGATAGGTTCATTATTTGCAGGAACTGATGAAGCCCCTGGAAAAACAATAAGAAAAAATGGCAAATTATATAAATATTTTAGGGGTATGGGATCCATAGGTGCAATGAATAAAGGATCAGCAGATAGATATTTTCAATCAAAACAAAAGAATACTTCAAAATATGTACCAGAAGGAGTAGAGGGATATATTAAATATAAGGGTAACGTTGATAAAATAATCTATAACTTAGTTGGAGGTTTGAAATCTTCAATGGGCTATATGGGAGCTAAGAAAGTGATTGATTTAAGAAAAAAACCAAAGTTTGTAAAAATTACTAAAGCAGGTTTTTATGAAAGTATGGTACATAATATAGATGTAATAAAAAAATAATTATGAGACAACTAATTTTAATATTGATATTTTTTTCATTAAGTATTTTTGCTAAAGCAAATGAAAACAATTTTTTTAATGAAGCAAAAGACTTGTTTGATAAGAAAAAATATGAAGACTCAAAATTTTTATTTCATAGAAATATTGTTTACAACCCAAAAGACTCAGAATCTTACCTCTATTTAGCTAAAATATTTAAAATTGAAGATGACAAAAGACAAGAAGAAAAAAATATAAGAACTACTTTACTTTTAGATCCTAAGAACGAAGAAGCAATGTACCTGTTAATTGATATGGAATTAGAAAGATCAAACTTTTCGAAAGCAAATGAATTAAGTGAAGATTTTAAGAAAATTTGTGTAGATATGTGTGAAAAAATTGCTTCAATAGAAAATCGGTTAAAGGATTTTGAGATAAAAGATGCGTCTTGAGGACACTCTCAATAAGATACTTATTGTAGACTTTGGTTCTCAATTTACACAATTAATAGCAAGAAAAATAAGAGAACTGGGTGTTTATTGTGAAATTATAAGTCACAAAAAAATAAAAAAGTTCCAAAATTTTGAAAAAAATATCAAAGGCATTGTTTTATCTGGCGGCCCACTGAATGTCTATGAAAGCAAAAAAGTAAAGTTTAATAGTAAAATTCTTAAATTAGGGACACCTGTACTAGGTATTTGTTTTGGACATCAAATTATTTCAAAAACAATGGGCGGAAGTGTAAAAAATTCAAAATATAGAGAATTTGGACTAGCAGAGGTAAAAGAAATTAAAAAAAGTAAGTTAACAAAAAATTTTTTTTCTAAAGGAAAAAATAATGTATGGATGAGTCATGCTGATCAAGTAACAAAATTACCAAAAAACTTCAAAATAATTGCGCAAAGTAAAAATTCTAAGATGTGTGTAATTGAAAATGTAGAAAAAAAAATGTTTGGTATTCAATTTCACCCAGAGGTAAGTCATACAATTAAAGGAAAATTATTACTAAAAAATTTTTTATTTTCTATTTGTAAATTAAATAAAAATTGGTCAGCAAAAGATCAGAAAACAAAGTTAATAAATGAAGTAAGAAAAAGCGTAGGAAATTCCAAGGTTATTTGTGCTTTATCTGGTGGTGTAGATAGTAGTGTAGTCGCTAAATTACTATCAAATGCAATAGGAAAAAAATTAACATGCATCTTTGTTAATACTGGTCTACTTAGAAAAAACGAGGAAAAGCAAGTTGTAAACACATTCAAAAAGAAATTTAAAATTAATCTAATTTACGTGAATGCTGAAAATTTATTTTTATCAAAATTAAAAAATATATCAGATCCAGAAAAAAAAAGAAAAATAATAGGAAATCTTTTTATTAAAATATTTGAAAAATATGCAAATAAAATTAAAAATGTAAAATTTTTAGCTCAAGGAACTTTGTACCCCGACTTAATTGAAAGCAAATCTGTGACTGGAAGTCAAACGTCAAAAATTAAATCACATCATAATGTAGGTGGTTTGCCAAAAAGAATGAAACTTAAATTAGTTGAACCGCTGAAATACCTTTTTAAAGATGAGGTTAGAAAGTTAGGATCAGAACTAGGATTAAGTAATGAAATAATTTCTAGGCACCCATTTCCTGGACCAGGTCTGGCAATAAGAATGCCTGGTGTAATAACTAAAGAAAAAATTAACATTTTAAAGGAGGCTGATAATTATTTTATTAACTCTTTAAAAGAAAATAACCTATATAACAAGATTTGGCAGGCTTATGCTGCATTACTACCTGTAAAAACAGTCGGTGTAATGGGAGATAATAGAACTTATGAGTTTCTTTGTCTTTTAAGGGCAATTACTTCAGAAGATGGAATGACAGCTGATTTCTTTCAATTTAATAAATCTTTCATGCAAACAGTATCTAATCAAATCGTAAATAATATAAGAGGTATTAATAGAGTAGTTTATGATATTACTTCTAAGCCACCGAGTACTATTGAATTGGAATAATAAGGCTGTATAAATAAATTTATGAAATATTTACATACAATGATAAGAGTTTCAAATATTAAAGATTCATTAAGGTTTTTTTGTGATGGATTAGGTCTAAAAGAAACAAGAAGAAAAGAAAGTGAGAAGGGAAGATACACATTAGTATTTTTGGCCGCCCCAAATGATAAAGGTGCTGAAATAGAATTGACTTATAATTGGGATGGAGACAGTTTAGGTGATGGATCAAGAAATTTTGGACACTTAGCTTATAGAGTTGATAACATATATGAGACTTGTCAGAGATTAAAGGATATGGGATATACAATAAATAGACCACCACGAGATGGTCACATGGCATTTGTTAGATCTCCAGACAAAATATCAGTTGAAATTTTACAAGATGGTTATTTAGAACCTTTAGAGCCATGGAAATCAATGGAAAATACAGGTATTTGGTAAGCAGGTATATATGCTTACAAAAATAAGTAGGCTTGTTCTTAAAAAAAAACATAAATTAAAAATTGTTTGTTTAACTGCTTATTCAAAAAATATAGCAGAAGTAATTGATAATTACGCAGATTTAATACTTGTTGGCGACTCTTTAGGGTCAGTTTTATATAACTTTAAAACTACAAGAAAAGTCAATCTTTCAATGATGATTGAACATTCAAAGAGCGTAAGACAGGGAGTTAAAAAAAGTTTAATGATCGTAGATATGCCTTTCAATACATACAAAAATAAATCGCAAGCACTTAAAAATTCTAGAAAAGTAATGAAAGAAACAAAATGTGATGGAGTAAAATTAGAGGGAGGAAGAAATATTAATGAAATTGTTAAATACTTACACAAACATAAAATACCTGTGATGGGACACATAGGTATCACACCACAATCAGTAAGAGGAAAGTTCAGATACAAAGGTAAATCAGATATTGAAAAAAAAAATTTATTAAAAGACTCAAAATCTTTAGAAGACGCAGGTGTATTTGCAATTGTTTTGGAATGTGTTGAAAGAATAACTTCTAAGGAAATTACAGAGTCAATTAAAATTCCCACAATAGGAATTGGTTCATCAAATTTTTGTGATGGTCAGATTTTAGTTACAGATGATTTATTGGGACTAACAGATACTAAAATAAAATTTGTAAAAAAATATGCTGATTTGAAAAGTAATATGAGGAAAGCAGTTAAAAAATTTAAGTTAGATGTTAAGAAGGGATCATATCCATCAATTAAATATTCTTATTAAAAATATTTTTTAAACTGTTCGTTAATTTTTAAAACTTCTAAGTCTACAAGTCCTCCTATAATAAGTTGTATTGCGAGTATAAGAATAAATGCCATTCCAACATAGACGACCCATAAATGTTTCTGGACATAATTAGCTAAATAAGTAGCCATTGCACCAGTAAGCACAACAGATAAAATCAAACCAAAAATCATAAATCCAAAGTTCCCTTTAGAAGCCCCAACAACACCAATAACATTATCGAAACTAATTGTAATATCTGCAAAAAGCACTTTATACATACCCTTAGAAAATGATGGTTCTAAAGATTTTTTTGTAGGTGATTTAGTTTGCTTTTGAACTTGTAAAAGGTCTTTTCTTAAATCGTTAACTATCCAAATCAGCAGCAAACCTCCTAGAATTTTTATAAAATAAAATTTAAATAAATATGTTGCAAATACTGCAAATAAAACTTTAAAGACTAAAGCTCCAACTACTCCCCAAAATATAATTTTTTTTCTATTTTTAGGGACAAAATTAGATGCGATAAGACCAATTATTATGGCATTATCAGCAGTCAAAATTATATTTATAAATATAATTTGAAGTAAAATAAGGGCTTCTTCAATCAAGATGACTGTATAATAGTAGTATTTTCTTATTTTTCAATAAAACATAGAAAATTTTTTATTGATTTAGCAGATAATACATAATCAGATGTATCTTTTAAAAATTAGGAGGTTAAATGAAAATTTTAAAAACTTTATTTTCAGTATTGTTTTCAGTTTTGTTAATTGCAAATGTAAATGCTGCTGAGAAGTGGGATATGGCCTTAGCTTATGGTGCGAGTAACTTTCACTCAGCAAATGCTGCAGAATTTGCTAAAAATGTTTCAGAAAAAAGTGGTGGAAAGCTAACAATAGTTACACATCCTGGAGGATCTTTGTTTAAGGGTGGAGAAATCTTCAGAGCCGTAAGAACTGGTCAAGCTCAAATGGGTGAGAGATTTATGTCAGCACTAGGAAAAGTTGATCCTATTCTTGAGATTGATTCACAACCATTCTTAGCAACATCTTATGACGATGCAATGAAACTTTATCAAGCTTCAAAGCCATCTATTATTGAAAGTTTGGATCAAAAAGGATTAGTATTTTTATACGCTGTTCCATGGCCTGCACAAGGTTTATACAGTAAAAATGAGATTAACAGTGTTGCAGACTTAAATGGACTAAAATTTAGAGCTTATAATTCTGCAACAATCAGGATTGCTGAACTTACTGGTATGGCTCCAACAAAAATTGAAGCTGCAGAAATAAGTCAAGCATTTTCTACTGGAGCAGTTGAGAGTATGATTACTTCGCCAACTACCGGAAAAAATAGTAAAATTTGGGAGAACGGAGTTAAATATTTCTATGATATAGCTGCTTGGTTCCCGAAAAATATGGTAGTTGCTCATAGAGGATCCTGGAACAAACTAGATGCAGATACTCAAAATCTAATAATGAAAGAAGCAATTGCTGCTGAAGAAAAAGGTTGGATGCTCTCTAGAGTTGGAAATATTGAGGATAAAAAAGCTTTAGCTGCTGCAGGAATGACAGTAGGCAAAGTAAATGCTGAGTTAGAAAAACATTTCCAAAAAGTTGGAAAAAAAATGGCAAAGGAATGGAAGAAAAAGGCTGGCAAAACAGGAGCTAGCGTGCTTGCTGCTTACAAATAAAATAATTATAATCAAAAAGGCCGTTTAAAAAAAAACGGCCTTTTTATGTTACAAAAAATTAATAAATCTTTAAATAACCTTTATAATTTCTCAGGATATATCGCTGCGTTTTTTTTAATATTGATAGCAATTTTTATTTTAACTGGAATTGCCTCAAGAATGTTTGGTTTTTACATAAGAGGTCTTGCTGAGTATTCTGGTTACTGTATGGCGGCTTCCTCATTTTTTGCACTTTCATACACTTTTGTAAATGGAGGCCATATTAGGATCACATTATTTTTAGAAAAAGCCACCGATCTAAGAAAAAAGTTTCTAGAAATTTGGAGTTTAATCATTGCATCTATATTTTCAGGATATATGGCATTTTATTTTCTTAAAATGTTAAAGATATCTTATGAGTTTCAAGAAAGAAGTGAAGGTGCCGATGAAATTTTAATTTGGATACCTCAATCAAGTGTAGCAATTGGTTCTATGTTATTTTTTATATGTGTGTTTCATCAATTAATTTTAAGAATAGTTAATAAGAATGATTGAAATTTTATTAGCATTTTTTTTTATTAGTGTTTTACTATTTTTTTTAGGATCTGGGATATGGGTAGCCATCAGTATGGTTGGTGTATCTTCAATAGGCATGATTTTGTTTACTTCTAGACCAGTAGGAGATGCGATGGCCACAACAATATGGGGAGCTTCATCATCGTGGACACTTACAGCATTACCATTATTTGTGTGGATGGGTGAAATTCTTTTTAGAACTAAATTATCGGAAAATTTATTTGAGGGATTGGCACCATGGCTTCAGAAGTTACCAGGAGGTTTGATACACGTTAATGTTGTTGGTTGTGCCTTGTTTGCCGCTATCTCTGGATCATCTGCTGCAACAGTTGCTACAGTTGGAAAAATGGCAATTCCAGAACTAAGAAAAAGAAAATATCCTGAAAAAATTTTACTTGGAAGCTTGGCAGGTTCAGGAACATTAGGTCTTTTAATTCCACCCTCAATAATTTTAATTATTTATGGTGTAACTGTTCAAGAATCAATTGCAAAACTTTTTATAGCAGGAATAATTCCAGGTATAATGATTGCTCTAATCTTTATGGGCTATGTAATTGTTTGGTCTTTATTAAATAAAAATAAAATGCCTACTAATTATGAAAATTTTTCATTTTTAAATAAACTAGGTAAATCCAAACAATTAATTCCAGTTATTTTATTAATACTTGGAGTGATAGGTTCAATATATACTGGTATAGCAACAGCAACCGAAGCTGCATCTTTAGGTGTTGTTGGAGCTTTAATTCTCTCTTATTTTCAAAAGAGTTTAACTTTAAAAACATTTAAAGACTCATTGCTTGGAGCAACAAAAACTTCATGTATGATTGCATTTATTTTAGCTGGGGCAACTTTCTTGTCACTTGCTATGGGATTTACAGGTTTGCCCAGAAATCTTGCATTGTGGATACAGAATATGGAGTTATCACCGTATGTATTAATATTTGTATTAATGATTTTTTACATAGTTCTAGGGATGTTTCTTGATGGAATTTCTGCAGTTGTTCTTACCATGGCAATAATTGAACCAATGATAAGGCAGGCAGGCTTTGATATGATTTGGTTTGGAATATTTTTAGTTATTGTTGTAGAAATGGCTCAAATTACCCCACCTGTTGGTTTTAATCTATTTGTTCTCCAAGGAATGGCAAACAAAGATATGGGGTTCATAGCAAAAAGTGCCTTCCCATTATTTTTATTAATGATTTTTGCAGTTCTATTGATTGTATTGTTCCCACAAATTGCTTTATGGATGCCCCAACAAATGATTCAAAATATCAATTAGTATTTTGATTTTTTTGTTCCTTCAATAATTTCTTTTAAGTCTTGATACTCCTCACAATTACAGCTTTTCAAAATTTCCAATCTTTCTTTTGCTAAATCAATTCTGTTGGTTACAACATATAATTCACCTAAGTATTCATTAATACCAACATGCTTTGGATCAACTTGCAAACCTAACAAATAATATTTTTCTCCTGCTTCAAAGTCCCCAAGTTTTCTAGTTGTAAAACCTAGGTAGTTTAGTGTATCAGCTTGTAAGGGCTTTTCTTTGTCAAGTTTTAATAAAATTTTTTGAGCTTTTTCGTATCTTTTTAATGCTTTATCCATTTTATTTTTGGATTCGTATTTCTTAGCTGCTTCAATTATTTTTACAGCATTTTTATAGCTCGGTTTTTTATCTGATGAACTTGTTCCAGCAGCAAAAGTTTCAGCAGTTAAAAAAAAGAATATAAAAAGAGTAAGTAGTTTTTTAATCATTATTATATAAACTTTTTCATTTTATTTAGAGGCTTTAACTCTAAATTATTTTTAATCAAGTTTTCTCTTACCTGTTTTGCAGTCGAAAGAGAACTTACATTATCTCCATGTATGCAAATTGAATCGATTTCACAAGGTATTTGTTTTCCACTGTGACAATTAAGAGTTTGGTTTTTTACCATATTGAATACATGCTCCTTAGCTCTTTCAGGATCTGTTATTAGTGCATGATCCTTACTTCTTGACACAAGTGTTCCATCGTCTTCATAATTTCTATCTGCAAAAATTTCACATGCAATTTTCATATCTAATTTTTTAGCTGCAATTTCCATTTTTGAACCTGTTGGTACTAAATAAATTATATCTTTATCAATACTATAAATAGTTTTTGCCAAAATTGTTGCTAGTTCAAGGTCCTCACAAGCCATGTTATTCAAGGCTCCATGTGGTTTAATATGAGAAACCTTTTCATCTAATTTAATGGCGATATTTTGCAAAATTTCATATTGATCTATTAAAAGCTTAGAAATCTCTTCAGCACCAAGATTAATCCGTTTTCTGCCAAAGTTTTCTGGATCATTGAAAGATGGATGTGCGCCAATACTCACATTATTTTGCTTTGAAATCTCTACAACTTCCCTCATAGTTTCTTCATCTCCAGCGTGGTACCCACAAGCCACATTTGCAGAGTTTACTATTTTGAGTAAATCGGGATCATTTTCATTTGAATGATGCTTTGATTTCTCGCCTAAATCACAATTTAAATTAATTTCCATGCTATAAAGCTTAAAGTATAACATGACATGATTAAAAATATATCAAATCTTGGTGACGCAGCATTGTACTGTGACTTTGGTAGTGAAGTAAATAAACAAATAAACAGAAATGTTATAAATTATTTTAATAATTTAAGAGATAGTAATTTTTTAGGTATTACAAATATTACGCCAAGTTATAATAAACTAGTAATTAGTTTCGATTTAAAAATTACAAGTTTTAATAAATTAAAAAAAAAAGTTGAAAATTTAGAGTTAAAAAAAAATAAAAATCAAAATTATAATCTAATTGAAATTCCAGTTTGTTGCGCAGAGGAATTTGCATTAGATATAAAACGTTTACAAAAATTATTAAAAATAAATGAAGCAAAAATTTATGAGACATTCTTTTCAAAAAATTATTATTGTTATATGACAGGTTTTATTGCGGGAATGCCATTCCTAGGAGATATGGATAAATCTCTTTTTGCAAAGCGTTTAGAAACACCAAGAGTTAAGGTTCCAAAAAATTCCATTGGTATAACAGAGCAATTTTGTAATATTTATACTTTTGAAAGTCCAGGTGGTTGGAATATAATTGGCAAAACACCAATTGATATTTTCAATAATAAAAAAAATGTTGAACCAAATCTAATCAATCCAGGTGATACAATATCATTTTACCCAATCTCTAAGCTAGAGTATGAAAAAAAATATGAATAAAAATTATTTTGAGGTATTGCGACCGGGTATTAATTCTACATTTCAAGATAATGGTAGAAATAATTTTTATCACATAGGCATCCCTTTTAGTGGAGCAATGGATAATAGAAATTTTTTATTAGCAAATACCATTTCAAACAATGGAATAAATAATCCAGTCCTAGAATTTGCATATCAAGGTCCAAAATTGAAATACATAGGAGAAAAAATCTCCATTAATGTTACTGGAGATGTTAATTTTAAAATTATAAGAAAAAATAAAAATTTAGAATTTAGTTGTTACGAAAATATTGTTTTAGAAAATAATGATTGCTTGGATATACTGTCTACCAATCGATCAGTATATGGTTATTTATCTATTGGAGGTACATTTGAGGTAGACTATTATTTAAATAGTTGTTCTACAAATACTAAGGCTAAAATTGGAGCAAATAAGGGGGAAAAACTAGAGAAAGGACAAATAATTAAATTAAAAAATATAAAAAAAATCCTGTCAAAAAATAAAATAGAATACCTAAACTCTAAAATTGAAAATATTAGAATAATAAAAGGACCTCATTTTGATTATTTTTCAAAGGACGCAATAAATTTATTTTTTGGTAGTGAATTTAATGTAACGAAATTAAGTGACCGTATGGGAATGAGACTTAAAGGACCTAAGATTAGTAATATAAAAAATACAAATATAAAGTCGGAAGGGTTAGTGAAGGGTGTTATCCAAATAACTGCAGATGGGGATCCAATAATTATGCTATCAGATCATGGAACCATAGGGGGTTACCCTAAGATTGGAGTTGTAATAAGTGCTGATTATGACAAACTAGTACAAATACCTCCAGGATCAAAAATTAAATTTAAAGAAATTAATTTAAAAGATGCAGAAACAATTTTTAAGTTGTATGTGATGGAAACTCAAAATTTGATTTCCAATATTAAATGAATTTCATTTCAAAGATACCAGGTCCATTATTAATCTTTTTTGGCGCATTTTGTCTTAGTTTTGGTGGGTTGATTGTTAAATCATTTGAAGGATCAACTTTGTGGCAAATCTTATTTTGGAGACAGGTTTTTTTTATAATCGTTGTAACTATTTTTTTAATTGCAACTTACAAAAGAGAGGTATTTAAAAAAATTTATGTATCGGGAATTCCTGGCTTAATCGGTGGAATTATATTGGGTATTGGATTTAGCAGTTATGTTTTTGCTATGTACAATACTACTGTTGCAAATACAAATTTCATAATACAAACACAAACAATTTTCTTAGCGATATTTGGATATTTTTTTTTAAAAGAAAAAATTTCAAAAATTACTCTAGCTTCCATTATTTTAGCAATTTCTGGATTAATTTTAATGCTAGGAAATACTCTATCAAGTGGACAAATGTCTGGAAATATTGTTGCCTTTGTTATGCCAATTACCTTTGCAACTCTAATTTTAATTGTAAGAAAATATCCTCGTGTGGATATGGTTCCCCTACAATTAGTTGCAGGAATAGTTGCAATGATAATAGGTTTTTTAGCTTCAACAAAAATTTCTATATCTTTAAATGATATGTTTTTGGCATTTTTGTCTGGGACATTTCAAATAGGGCTAGGCTTTATTTTAATAACAATTGGAGCAAGAAAAACTCTATCAGCTATGGTTGGCATTATAATGCTTACAGAGGCAATACTTGGTCCTCTTTGGGCTTGGCTATTTGTAAATGAAAACCCTTCATTCTACGTATTAATAGGAGGAAGTATTATAATTCTTGCAGTTTTTCTACAATTTGTCTCATCCTTTACTAGAGAAAATAATTATAATCCTCAATAATGAAATTAGCTATTATTGGCTCTGGTATATCAGGTCTAAGTGCAGCGTATAGTTTATCTAAAAAATATAAAGTAGATCTATTTGAGAAAGAGGACCATTTTGGAGGTCATTCTCATACTATTGATGTTGATATTGGAGATAATATAGTCCCTGTTGATATAGGCTTTATTGTATTTAATAAAAAAACTTATCCAAATTTAATAAATTTTTTTCAAGAAAATGATATTGCTATCGAAAAAAGCAACATGTCATTCTCAGTATCTGTTAGAGATTCAAATATAGAATATTGTGGAAAAGGTCTTTCCGGAATTTTTAGCAATAAATCAAACTTGTTAAATATAAAATTTTTGAAGATGTTTTTTACTATAATCAGTTTTTATAAACAAAGTGAAAACCAAGATCCAATTAACAAAAATATTACTTTAGGCAGCTATTTAGACAATTTAAAATTGTCAGAGTATTTTATCAAATTCCATATTATACCTATGGTATCAGCTATATGGTCAATGCCCCCTTATGAGGCAAAACAAATGCCATTAAAATTTTTTTTTAAATTTTTTCAAAATCATGGATTATTCAAATTAAAAGATCGACCGCAATGGTTCACAGTTTCCAAAAGAAGTAGAACATATGTAAATAAAATTCTAAGTAAAATCAGCGGAGAATATTATAAAAATTACAATATTAATAAAATTAAAAGAATTGGATCAGGAGTTCAGGTTTATTATGGAGATAAAAATGAATATTTTACTTACGATAAAGTCGTATTGGCCACTCATGCTAATCAAGCTCTCTCTTTAATTGAAAATCCTGAAGAAATAGAAAATAAGATCTTAAGTAATTTTAAATATAAAACAAATGAGGCTATAGTCCATGAGGATATAAGTTATATGCCAAATAATAAAAGTGCTTGGTGTTCATGGAATTCCTCTATCGAGTCCGAGAATAGTGAAAAAAATTCAATTACCTATTGGTTAAACCTATTACAAAATTTGAATATAAATAAAAATATTTTTTTAACATTAAATCCTTATTTAGAGATACCTGAAGATAAAATAATACGAAAAGTAATATTTACTCACCCTTACTTTGATCAAAATGCAATCAATAGCCAGAAAGATCTTCACCTGATTCAAAATAAAAATAATATTTTATTTTGTGGAAGCTATTTTGGATATGGATTTCATGAAGATGGTATAAAATCATCAATAGATATGATTAAGTATATAAATGCTTAAAAACTCTAAAATATATGTAGGAAAAGTAATACACAGACGATTTAAACCTAAAAATCATTATTTTAAATATAGGGTTTTTTCATTATTGATAGACTTAGATGATTTAAATGAAATAGATAATAAAATTAAATTATTTTCCTATAATAAATTCAATATCATTAGTTTTTTTGACAAAGACCATGGGGATAGAGATGGCACATCTTTAAAAAACTGGGTAAAAAAAAAACTAGAAAATATTGGTATCGATAATAAAGAGGTTAAAATCAAATTATTCTGTTATCCAAGAATATTAGGTTACGTATTTAATCCTCTAAGTGTTTTCTTTATATATGATAAATACGATAAGATAATCTCCTTATTTTATGAGGTTAAAAATACATTTGGTGAACAACACACATACATTTTCAAAGTTGAAGATAATGAAACTTTAAGAAATAGTTGTGTAAAAAAATTTCATGTATCGCCCTTCATAGATATGGATTGTAATTACAAATTTAGAGTAAATAAGCCTACAGACAAGATATCAGTTATAATTGACCAATCTGATAATGATGGTAAACTTTTATTCGCATCCCAAGACGGTACCGCAAAAGAATTTAGTAATAAAAATCTATTCGTTTCCTATATTTTTCACCCCTTGATGACATTTAAAGTTATTGTCGCAATCCACTATGAGGCATTTAAACTGTGGTTAAAAGGAATAAAGTTTATTACAAAAAAAATAAACATTAAAAACAATAGTTCGGTAGAAAAAAGTGAATTTGAATAAATTATCAGATAAAATTGTCTTTAACTCACTTAAATTTATTAAACATGGAAATTTAAAAATAACAAACCATGATGGAAAAGAATATAACTTCGGAAATAGTAATGAAAGGTTAATTGCTGATCTAAAAATAAATAAACCAGGGCTAACTTTTAAAATTATCAAAAATGGAAGTATAGGTCTGGCAGAAGCATATATGGATAATTATTTTGAGACAAATAATTTAACTAATCTTATAGAGCTAGCAGCAAAAAATATAAAAATAGTTCATAAATTTTCTGGCTCTTTCGATCTTTCAATATTAAATAAAATCAAAGGTTTGTTTATTAAAAATAATAAATCTAGAAGTAAAGAAAACATTAGAAAGCATTACGATTTAGGGAATGAATTTTTCTCATTATGGCTTGATAAAACTCTAACCTATTCAAGTGCAATTTTTGACGATAGTAATGATTTGGAAAAAGCTCAATTAAATAAATATAAAAAACTTTCAAATCTTGTTAAACCTAAATCAGGCGATAAGATGCTTGAGATTGGTTGTGGTTGGGGAGGATTTGCAGAATATATTGGAAAAAATTATGACGTAAATTTAGATTGTATAACAATCTCCCAAAAACAATACGAATATTCAAAAGAAAGAATTCACAAAGAAGGTTTGAATGAAAAAATAAATATACAAATGTTAGATTTTAGAGATGTAAAAAATAATTACAATTCAATAGCTTCTATAGAAATGATAGAAGCCGTAGGACAGAGTTATTTAAAAAAATATTTTAATACTATTAAAGAGAACTTAGTCGAAGGCGGAACAGCAGCCATACAATCAATTACTATAGATGACTCCATCTATGATAGATATAAAAGTAAAACTGATTTTATTCAAAAATATATTTTTCCTGGTGGTTTTTTACCTAGTAAAAATGAGTTAGTAAATCTAGCAAACCAAACTGGACTTAAGTTTGAGAATTGCAATTCTTATGGTGATCATTACTCAAATACATTAAATATTTGGAGAGAAGAGTTCTTAGAAAAATGGGAACAAATTTCATCTCAAGGCTTCGATAATACTTTTAAAAGAATGTGGAATTTTTACTTATCTTATTGTGAAGCAGGTTTTAAATCTAAAAATATAGACTTAATCCAATTTGCTCTTCAAAAATAAATAATACGATGAAAATTAAATATTTCTTATTGATAATAATTACAGTATTGATTACAAGTTGTTCATCAAACCAAGCAATGAAACCAGAAGATTTCAAAAACCAAAAACCTAGATTGATAATAGAAGAGTATTTATCTGGAAATGTAAAAGCATGGGGGATTTTACAAAATAGATCAGGTAAAGTGACAAGACAATTTTCTGCAGACCTGGATGGAAAGTGGGACGGAAAACAATTGATACTTGATGAAAAGTTTGTTTGGAATGATGGAGAAATTCAAAATAGACAATGGACAATCAATAAAATCGATGAACATAACTATGAAGGGACTGCTGGAGATGTAGTTGGAACTGCAAAAGGTTTCTCTTATGGTCCTGCATTTAAATTTGAATATGTTCTGTTAGTTCCGGTTAAGGGAAGAGAAATGAAAATAACTTTTGATGATTGGATTTTCATGCAAGATGAGAGAGTAGCAATTAATAGAGCAAAAATGACAAAGTTTGGTATTAAAGTTGCAGAATTAACTGTAATGTTTGTTAAAGATTAAACTTATTTTTTTTGAAGCTTCGTCATTTTTCTTATCAAATATAAGTAAATCCCATTTGGCAAAATTTTAAAAAATTTTAATATTAAAAATAAACTTCTAGGAAAAGCTATTTCAAATGAATTTTTATTTATTAAACCATCATAAATCTGTTCAGCTGCATATTGTGTAGTTTTTAAAAATGGCATTTTAAAAGTGTTTTTATCTGTTAATCTTGTTTTAATAAACCCAGGACTGACCAGACAAATACGAACATCGTATCTTTGAAAATCAAGATATAAACTTTCTGCTAAATTAATTAGAGCAGCTTTTGCGGGCCCATAGGCGGTTGAATTTGGCAATCCTCTGTATCCTGCAGTAGAAGATACAATTGATATGACACCTTGCCTTTTTTCTTTGTAATATTTTTCAACAGCTTTAATACAATTTATGGTTCCAATATAATTCACATTTGTAACATCAATTATATTCTGAAGATCAAAATCCTTCTCTTTTTCAGGCTCATATATTGCAGTAGAAAAAAAACAAATATCAACCTTATTGTATTTCTCCACAATAGTTTTAAAAACTGAATCACATGCTTCATAATCAACGATATCTAATTTCAAATAATCAATATTTTCATTTTTATCTGAAATATCTTTTAAAACTTCTTCACGTCTTGATGATATAATTACCTGCCATCCTTTATTTGCAAACTTTAATGCAACTGCTTTTCCTATTCCACTGCTGCCCCCAGTTATCCAAATTACTTTTTTCATCTATTTTTCATTGTTTTATCACATAAAATTTTATCGACATGCGACAAGAATTGAATAGTATTAATTATATTGAGAACTATATCAACCATATGTTCAAAATTATAATCATATATGAGTTAATTTTCGTCGCGTTTTGGAATATTCTTTATTATTCTAACTCTGGAGTAGAGAACTGGTTCCAAGAAAAAATTTTGACAGCCATCTTTGTGTTTCTATCTACTATGGCTTTAGGACTAACTTTAATTTATGTGATTTATTATAGTTTAAAAATTACGGGGCTATCAAAAATCTTAAAGTCACTTAAAGATCCTAGAAAAAGCAATACACAATAATTAATTACTAGAGGCGCATCTCTTAGAGCAATACTTAACTTTTTCCCAATTAAGTTTCCATTTTTTTCTCCAAGAAAAAGGCTTGTTACAAACTTTGCATACCTTAGTTGGTAGGTTTTGTTTTTTCATTTAATTGTTTTCTGTTTTTTAAAAATAAGAAAAACGCAGCAATTTCGTATATATAATGAAAAATAATAAATAAGGGTTTTATTGAAAAAATTTTAGATAGGATTTTATATTTTGGTATTTTTGACCAAATTATAATAAATGCTTTAGCACCTCCAATAACTTCACCATCATTTATTACATGCAACCTTCTAAGCAACTCTTTTTGCGACTTAGATGTTATTTTTATAGCCTCATCATTATTTGTAATATCTATCCACTCCAAATCACTATTTGCAATTTTTTTATAATGATTTATTTCCATTCTACAAATATTGCAAGAATCGTTAAAATAAACTTTAATTCCCATAAGTATTATCTTTAATGAATTTATTTGCTTCTGATAATATTAATTTTTTTCTATCTTCTTTCATTTTATCAAAAATTCTTACCATCATAGACAACCTTGGATTTTTCAAAAAAAATTTTCTATTTCTATCTATGAAACGCCAATAAAGACCATCCATAACATTACACCAGTTGCCCCTTTTAAAATCCATCATTTTCATAAAATAACTTGATCCACAGATATAAGGCTTAGTTGCGAAAATTCCACCATCACTAAACAAACCCATTCCATAAACATTTGGAACCATAACCCAATCAGATGAGTCCACAAACATTTCCATGAACCATTTATAAACTGATTTTGGTTCAACTTCGCATAAATTCATAATATTTGACAATATCATTAATCTTTCAATGTGGTGCGACCAACCAAATTTGTCAGCATTTTTAATTGCATGATCTAAAGGATCCAAACCAGTGCTGCCATCATAGAATGTATCTTTCATTTTTCTATTATGTTTAAAGAAATTTCCACTTTCCATTTCTTTACTATAATTTTGATATATTCCTCTCATAAACTCTCTCCAACCAATTATTTGTCTTATATAACCTTCTAAAGAATTTAGTCTCACACTCTTACTATGGTGATAAGTCATTATTTTTTGAATGATAATGTCTGGAGTTATTAAACCTAGATTTAAATACGGACTAAGAGCACTGTGAAATAAAATATTATTCTTTTGATCAACAGCATCTTCGTAATCACCAAATAGGTTTAACTTATCTTTAATAAAAAAATCTAATAATTTTGAAATATCTTTATATTCAGTTGCAAACCAAAATTTTTTGGTATCACCTGGATGTTTACAAAATAATTTTTCAATAATTGGTTTTAAACTTTTTGTATGTTTAGTTTCTTTAATTTCTGGAAATTTTGGTATTAAGATATTTTTTGGCAGTTTTTTTCTATTATCTTCATCAAAACTCCATTTTCCTCCCTCTGGTGTACCATCTTTGTTTAACAAAATATTTAATCTTTCTCGCTTTTCTTTATAAAACTTTGCCATAAAGGGTTTTTTTGTTTTTGATAAATATTTTTTAAAATCTTCACGACTATCTAAAAACATTGGTGATCGAATTATATTCCACTGAATATTTTGTTTTTTTAAAAAATTATTTATTTTTGTTTCAAAAAATTTATCCTCTATTTCAAAACTAGTTACTTCTTTTATCTTATTAATCTTTAACAATTTTTCTAATTTCTTCGTATAGTCCTTTTTAAAATCAGTAGAATCAATTTTTGAGTAATTAAGCTTAAATTTATTTTCCTTCAATTTATCCGCATAAGATCTCATTGAAGATAAAAATAGTAGAATTTTTAATTTATGATGTCTTTCATATGTACATAATTGGTAGTCTTCTGAC
This sequence comes from uncultured Pelagibacteraceae bacterium, assembly GCA_902525355.1. Taxonomy (GTDB): domain Bacteria; phylum Pseudomonadota; class Alphaproteobacteria; order Pelagibacterales; family Pelagibacteraceae; genus Pelagibacter. Next base: position 68,321 of record CABZGO010000003.1, read on the forward strand.
ATAAAAAATAGGTGGTCTTTTTTGAAGCGGTCGAGGTTTTTTAATGGAAATAACTGATTTCCAAGTATAAAAAATAATTTCATTAATTATTATATGTCAGAAAAATATCTAATTGTCGGTGCGACAGGTTCTATCGGATCCAATTTAGCAGAGCAAATGTATTCTTCTGGTAAAGAAATTCATTTAGTTGGAAGAGATGAAAGTCAACTTAAAAATTTAGCTGAGAAATTGAACTCTTCTTATACTGTGGCAGATGTATTACAAGAGGGGTTCGTGGATACAATTAAATCAGACATATCAGAAATCAAAGGTGTAGCATATTGTGTTGGGTCTATAGATTTGAAGCCTTTAAAGATGGCAACTGAGAATGATTTCAATAAATGTATGAAACTTAATTTTTATTCTGCGGTAGACTTAATCAAAGGATATCAAGATAACCTAAAACAAAATAATGGTTCAATTGTTTTATTTTCAACAGTTGCAGCTCAAAGAGGTTTTACAAATCATTCAATAATAGCATCAACCAAAGCGGCTATTGAGGGACTAACTGTATCATTAGCAGCTGAATTTGCTCCAAACATAAGAGTTAATAGTGTTGCTCTAAGTTTAACTAATTCTAAGATAGCTCAACCAATGTTAAAAAATACAGCAATTGCTCAAGGAATAGCTAAAGCCCACCCACTTAAAAGACTAGGTGAGGGTAAAGATGGAGCAGCTTTGGCAAAATTTTTACTTACCGAGGAAAGTTCCTGGGTAACGGGTCAAATAATTGCAGTTGATGGTGGAAGATCAAAACTTTCATAAAGTGAAAAAAATAATATACGTTTTAATTCTTTTTTTCGTATTTGCCTCAAAATCGTATTCACAAAACTTTAAATTAGAAAAATTAGTTAACCTAGATTCACCTTGGGGATCCTCTTTTATTAATAGTAATGAAATAATAATTACAGAAAAAAGCGGCAAAATAAAAATTGTAAATATTTTATCTAGAGAAGTTCAAGAAATTAGTCATCAACTTAACTTTGTTGTCCATGGTCAAGGAGGCTTATTAGATATTATTCATAAAGACAATAATATTTGGATTTCATATACTGAAGATAGAGGTGGATATAAAACTAGCACTTCTATTGCAAAAGCAAAATTTAATAGGAAACAATTAAACTTTAAAAATATTTTTCAAGCAAATCCCCCAATAGACTCTGGTTATCATTTTGGATCAAGATTAGTTATCAAAGATAATTTTATATTTGCATCTGCGGGTGAGAGAGGACAAGGTATGATTGCACAAGACGCCTCAAAGCATCCAGGTAGTATTATAAGAATTCATTTAGATGGAAGTATACCAAAAGATAATCCAAAGTTTGAGGGTATGGTAGATTGGTTGCCAGAGATTTATCAAATTGGAATTAGAAATCCTCAAGGGATGGCACTTTCTGAATTTGATGGAAAAGTTTACATGAGTAATCATGGGGCAAAAGGTGGAGATTGGTTCGGAGAAGTTAAAAAAGGTGAAAATTATGGATGGAAAATTTTAGGATGGGGAGGAACCAATTATTCTGGAATTCCAATTGGCCCAAAATGGAAACCTGGATTTACAAAAGCTATTCAATATTGGGTACCCTCAATAGCAACTAGCGCAATAACTATTTATAAAGGTGACGAGTTTAATGAGTGGAATAGTCATGCTTTAATCACTTCTTTAAAAGATAAATCCTTAAGAAAACTGATATTTGATGACTTATCAAATGTAAAAGAAGAGGTTATTTTTAAAAATAAAATTGGAAGAATTAGAGACATTCAAGTGCATCCCTCTAACGGAAAAATTTATTTTTTATCTCAAGATGCTTTATGGTTAATGCAAAGAAAATAGTATATATTAAAATTTATGGATGATGTCGTCATAGTTGGTGGAGGTATAATAGGCGCTGCTACTGCATACTTTTTATCAATGGAAGGTAGAAAAGTTAAGGTAATTGAGAGAGACCCTACATATAAGACTGCCTCATTTCCTTTGTCTTTAGGTGGATTTAGAAGACAATTTTTTCAAAAAGAAAATATACTTTTAGGTAAGTTTGCTAGAGAATTCATTTTTAAAATACCAGAATTGTTAAAAACAAAAAAAAATCCAAACCCAACGGCAAGCATGGTTCCTAATGGATACCTTTTAATGTTTGGACCAGAACATGCAGAGGAACAATATAAAGCTTTGGAAAATCATAGAGAATGCGATGCTGGTACAAAAAATATTAAAGGTTCAGAATTAAATAAAATTTTTCCATATATAAATAACGAAGGTATAGAAACAGCTACATATACTGATAATAAAAGTGAAGGTTGGATTGATCCTTTTATGTTTCATAGTGCTTTAAAAAAGTAAAGCAATTGAGTTAGGCGCAGAGTTTCTTAAAGGTGAGGTTAAAAATTTGTCTGAGATAAATGCAAAAACTATCATTTCAGCAGCAGGATGTTGGACTAAAGAATTGTTATCAGATATTCCAGTTGAACCACAAAAGCACACTGTGTTTCGAGTTAAATGTCCAAAACATTTTCCTGATATGCCACTAACTGGAGATTTAACAACAGGTGTATATTGGAGACCAGAGGGTAAAGAGTTCTTAGCAGGTTCACCTATATCTGTATTTGATGCGAAAGATTTAGAACCAGCATGGAATGATTTTGAAGAACTAGTTTGGCCTGCTCTGGCAAAAAGAGTTCCAGCCTTTGAAGAACTAAAATTAACCGGTGGTTGGGCAGGATTTTATGATTGTAATAAACTTGATAACAACGCTGTTGTAGGCAAACATCCAAAATATGACAATGTTTATTTAGCCTCTGGTTTCACTGGAAGAGGTTTGATGCAGGCACCAGGTATTGGAAGAGCTCTAACTGAATTGATCACAACAGGTAGCTATCAATCAATAGATATAAGTGTTTTTGACGTAGAAAGAGTTTTAAAAAGCAATGCTAGACCAGAACCTTACGTTTTATAATTTTTTAATATAAACTCCTAGTATTCCGTTAAATATAGATACAGCTAATATCAATAATTGTCCTTTAAACGAGTAAAATTCAAAGGATGGATAAAAACTTATGCCAATCGAAAAAAAAAGATAAGTTAATACAAATGGCCGATAAGATTTTTTTATAAAATTTAAAATTTTCACTTACTTTCTAGTTGCAATATAAACGCCAATTGTTGCAAGTATAAATCCTGCTATATCAATATTAGATAACTTTTCTCCTAAAAATAAATAGGCCATCAAAGCTGTTGTAGGTGGGACTAGAAAAAATAATGTTGAAGTTTTACTTACTGAACCTGCTTTTATTAAAAACATTAAAATTGTAAAGGCTCCAAACGACACTAGAATAATCTGATGTGTCATCCCTAATAAAAATCCTGTTGTAAAATTTATATAAGGAGTTTCAAATATTGATATTAAAATTAAATTAAAAGAACAGCCCCCAAAAGCTTGAAATCCATTATTAACTGATAATGGGACATTACCACTTAGTTTTTTTTGCCACAAGGTTCCTGTAGTGATTGCAGCAAGGGCAATAAAACAAGTTACTAATCCATCTTTAGGAAACTCTTCTCCAAAATCTACTCCAAGTACTAGCAAAGAGCCTACAAAACCAAAAACAATACCAACCCACTGCCTCCATCCTATTACCTCTTTATAGATTGGTCCTGATAATAAATTAGTTAATATCGGTTGAAGAGTAACAATTAATGCTACAACACTTGCAGGAACTCCTACATGAAAAGCGTACCAACAACCGCCAAGATATAATCCATGAAATAATACGCCGGTGGTTATGCTTTCTAATATATATCTCACTTTTGTAAAAATTATCTCTTTTTTAAGTAATGCGAATAAGAAGAAACCTATTGTTACAATTCCAAATCTAAAGGCAAGTGCTGCAAAAGGTGATGCATTCTGAACTATAATATCACCTGAGATGAATGCAGATGACCATAGCAATATAAATAGTAAAGGAAATGTTTTAATCATTTATTGAGGATTTTAAGTCACAAAATTTCTAAACTAAATTTTGACAAGCATTTTGCCAATATTTTTACCGTTTAATAAATCAATAAATGACTTTGGAGCATTCTCTATTCCTTCGTAGATAGTTTCTTTAAATTTTATTTTACCATCCGCCAACCATTTTGACATTTCAGTTTCAAATGACTCTCTTTCATTATCGTGATCAAAAATAAGAAATCCTTTAATTGTAAGTCTTTTTACTAAAACATAAGCCATATTTTTCAAACCGGATCCAGGATTTGTTGCATTCATCTGTGAAATTCTTCCACAAATCACAATACGACCATATGTTTTCATTTGGAAAATAGCGGACTCTAAAAAGTCTCCACCAACATTATCAAAATAAAGATCAAAACCATCAGGACAAATTTCCTTGAAATGTAATACAAGGTTTTCTACTTTCTTATAATTAAAAGCATGATCAACTTTTAATTCATTTTTTAACCAATCAACTTTTTCATCAGACCCTGTGCTTGCAATAACTTTACAACCAAGATTTTTTGCAATTTGGCAAACTGTAGATCCAACACTACCTCCAGCAGAGGAGACTAATATAGTTTGCCCAGATTTCAATTCTCCATGTTTGAAAAGTCCAATGTAAGCTGTATGACCTGTCATTCCAAGTGGACCCAAGTATGACTGTATAGGTATATCAATTGGTTTTAATTTCTTTAATTCATCAGAACTACAAACAAATTTATCTCTCATACCAAGACTGCTGAATACTAAATCTCCAACACTAAAATTTTTATTATTTGAGAGTTCTACTTTACCAATTGCATACCCTTCCATTTCTTCACCAATTTTAAATGGTGGTTTATAATTTTTTCTCTCAGTCATTCTTGCACGCATGTATGGATCAACTGATATCCATGAATTTGATACTAAAATATTTTTTTCATCATTAATTGAAATTTCTTTTGACTTTATTTCAAAATCTGTCTCTTGTGGTAAGCCGGTTGGAATATAATTTTTTAATGATACGTATTTACTAACAACAGACATTTTAAGATCCCCAAATAGTATTTAATATTGCTTCGCGTCTACATCCTTTTTTATATCTTAAGTAATTAAGAAAATTTATTTGGTAATAATCTTGATGAACAGCCTCCGCAATATAAAATTTATCAAATTTTCTCACATAAGTTACTACTTTTTTTTTAAATTTTTTCTCTATTTCCTTAATACTATTTTCTATTAAGTTTTTTTGCTTATCATTTTGATAAAATGCCACTGATCTATAGCTATATCCTTTATCACAGAATTGTCCTGCAGCATCAAAAGGATCAATATTAATCCAGAATTCTTCTAAAAGTTTTTCGTAGCTAACTACTTCTGGGATATATATGACCTCTATAACTTCAAAATGACCTGTGTTTCCATAAGTAACTTCTTTATATGTAGGATTTTCGGTAGTACCACCTGAGTATCCAGAAATTACTTTTGATACACCAAGAATATTTTCAAAAGATTCCTCCATGCACCAAAAACATCCTCCAGCAAAATAAGCTCTTTCAAAATTTGGAGAATTGGCAAAGCTTATTGAGGAAATAAGAATGAAAATTATTGATAAAAGTTTTTTCATTAAAGGTAGCTATCTTAATGCTGATAGCTTACCTTTAATAATTTATATTTAAAACTCTATTTTTTTTGATATTTTGCCGCTTCTTCTGAACCACCGGTAGCGCTTCCTTTACTATAAGAATGCGCTCCCATTCCAGCTAATTGTCCGTCTTTAACAATCAAGTATTGATTACGTATTTCACTACCTTCAAAGAAACATTCCAATATTTCTCTTACACCATCAGCATATCTAGCTTGGGCAGATAGTGATGTTCCAGAAGTATGAGGTGTCATTCCATGGTTTGGCATTGTTCTCCATACATGATCGTTTGGAGCTGGTTGAGGAAACCATACGTCTCCCGCATATCCACTTAATTGTCCACTCTTCAAGGCTTTTGCTATTGCGTCTCTATTACAAATTTTACCCCTTGCAGTATTTACAATATATGCACCTTTTTTCATTTTACCTATCATCTCATCATCAAATAAGTTTTCTGTTTCAGGATGCAGAGGACAGTTGATTGTTACAACATCACATACTTTAACCATAGACTCCACAGTTTCATGGAAAGTAAGATTTAACTCCTTTTCAACTGACTCAGGTAATCTATGCCTATCAAAATAGTGAAGATGAACATCAAATGGTTTCATTTTTCTGAGTGCATCTAAACCAATTCTTCCAGCTGCTACAGTTCCAATATGCATTCCCTCAACATCGTAAGATCTTTGAACAGCATCTGCAATATTCCATCCACCTTCATTAACGATTCGATGTTGGTTGTGGTAATCTCTAACAAGTGAAACTATCATCATTACTATGTGCTCAGCAACTGATCTTGAGTTACAGAAAGTAACTTCTACGACATCAATTTTATGATCCATTGCTGCTTGTAAATCTACGTGATCTGAACCAATTCCCGCAGTTATTGCCATTTTCAAGTTTTTTGCTTTTTCAATCTTTTCTTTTGTTAAATAATAAGGAAAGAATGGTTGAGAAATAACTATATCTGCATCGACTATATGTTTATCAGCCTCGCATCCTTCTCCATCTTTACTATTAGTTACAACTAACTCATGACCATTGCTCTCTAAAAATTTTCTTAATCCTAATTCACCAGATACACATCCTAATAATTCTCCAGGTGTGAAATCTCTACCTTTTGGACTAGGTAAAGTCATTCCATCAGGGTATTTTTCTAATTTTGGAAGATCTGATAAAGGGTAAGCTTTAGGCATACCACCTTTAGGATCATCATATAACACGCAAAGTACTTTCATTTTTTCTCCTAATATTTATGTTTTAAAATCTCTCTATAGATATTTTCTTATGAAAGTGTAGCATAAAATAAGAACATCAATCAAACGAATAGTACTTGATTAGGGGTATTTCTTTTTAGCAACGAATTTATTCAGAATAATTCCAAAGGCTATTATAATCAAACATCCAGTTAATATTGGGGAGAATAAATAGTCAAACGATACTGACCCCAATATGACTATAATAGGATTTCCTCCAGCTGGAGGGTGGGTTACATCTAGTAAAATCATTAATCCAACACCAAGACCTACCGCTAAAGGTATTGATATATAAATTGGCAACGGAATAAAATTATAAAATAGAATTCCAATTGTTGAAGTTACTAGATGACCAAATAATATATTTTTAGGTTTTGCAAATGGACTTTCTGGATAGCCATATAAAAGAACCATTGAGGATCCAAATGATGCAATTAAAAAAAGTCCAAAATTAGTTTTATAAGTTAATAAAGTGAGAACACCAATTGTAATAGTCGAAAAAATTAATGCAAAAAGAGATTTTAAAATTTTATCTTTATTCATTTATTGTATTACTTTTTTTAATGCTTTTATTGGAAGCGTTAAACATTCTTTTCTTGCATAATTTTTTTTATCAAAGAGTTTTTTAAACTCTTTCCATTCACTTGGAAATGATATATTTTTTTTATCATTAAACTGATCTAATAATTTTAAAAAATTTTTAATTTTATCTTTACTTTTTTTTTTAAAATTTTTTGTAGCTAAATTTGCAGATGCATTGCAATATATGCAAGATTGAGACTGATAAGAGAAATCTTTTATAACATTGTCTTTAATAATTAAAAAAATTTCAATCTCATCACCACAAATTTGACTTTTATATTTCATTGAATGAGTGCAATTATTGATATGTTTATTATTTTTGGTATCAGAAGCTATTTTTAAAATATTTATATCCATCAATTTGAGTATTTATTTGATTGTTATTATACAAATTTATATTTATATTTTCATACTTCTTAAATAAAAAAATAGCACATGCTAAACTTAAAAAATCCTAAAGTAGCTATCCCAATCGTATTAATTGCTGGTATTTTTTGGTCATTTGGTCCATATGTTGTAAGACACATCGATCAGCCAGAAACAGTTCCTTGGCAATATTTATTTACTAGAGGAATAGTTATTTTTCTTTTGCTTAATATGTATTTGTTCCTCGAGGAAGGAAAAGAGTTTTATAAAAATTATTTTAAAGTTGGTATATCGGGTCTAATTGGAGGTATTGGTCTTGGTACCGCAATGATAACATTTATATGGTCAATTACTAATACGACAGCAGCTATCACTTTACTTTGTCTTGCGGCAATGCCATTTATAACAGCATTATTAGGATTTTTGTTTTTAAAAGAAAAAATCTCATTAACAGTATGGATTGCGATTGTAGTTGCAGCAGCGGGTATATGTATAATGGCTTTTGACAATTCAGGTAAAAATTCATTGCCAGGGCTTGTTTTTGGACTTATTTCTGCATTAGGTTTCTCAATTTTTTCTGTTTCACTTAGATGGAGAAAAGAAACACCAAAATTTACTACTGTAGCATTTGCGGGATTATTCTGTTTCATATTTTCTGCTGTAATACTTATTTCGAACGACGCTAATTTTCTATCTAGTGGAAAAAATGAAGCCTTATTTGCTACTCATGGAACTCTAGTATGCATGGGTTTGATTTTGTACTCAATTGGATCAAAAAATATTCCAGCAGCTGATCTAACTTTACTCTCACTTACTGAGGTAATAGGTGGAATATTCTGGGTGTGGTTACCATGGATGGGAATTAATGAAGTCCCATCGACGAATACTATTATTGGTGGATTTTTTATCTTTATGTCAATTTTTTACTATAGCCTCATTATGCAGTCTAATAGAAGATTTATAGGTTTAAATTAAATGAATGATGAAAAAGTAATTGTTAATAGTTGGAATGAATGGGATCCACTGAAACATGTAATAGTAGGTAAAGCAGATGGTACTTGTATACCTGCCCCTGAGCCAGCATTAGATGCCAAAGTTCCAGAAGACAGCGATATGAGAGGAAAATTTGGTCCAAGAACTAAAGATACTGTAGATAAAGCAAATCAACTTTTAGATAATTTCTCATATATATTAAAAAAAAGAGGGATTAAAGTTGATAGACCAGATCCAATTGATTTTAATCAAAAAACATCCACACCTGATTGGCAAGCGGAGACGATGTTTGGATGTATGCCACCGAGAGATGTTTTGTTAACTGTCGGTAATGAAATTTTAGAGGCTACAATGAGTTATCGTTGCCGATGGTTTGAATATCTATGTTACCGACCACTTTTAAAACAATATTATAATTCAGATCCAAATATGAGACACGAATCTGCTCCTAAACCAAGATTAACAGATGAGGATTACAGAGAAGATTACTTATCAGATAAAATAGGAATTCAAAAAAGACTGGAATGGACAGAAAATAAATATTTTGTAACCACTGAAGAGGAGCCATTATTTGATGCTGCTGACGTTCTAAGATTTGGTAAAGATTTAGTAGTACAACATGGTTTTACAACAAATTTAAAAGGAATTGATTGGTTAAAAAGACATTATAAAGATCATAGGGTTCATGCTGTTAATTTTCCAGGTGATCCTTATCCAATTCATATAGATGCAACTTTTACACCTATCAAGGAGGGTTTAATAATTAACAATCCTCAAAGAAGGCTTCCTAAAGAGCAAAGAAGATTGTTTGAAAATAACGGATGGGAAATTATTGATAGTGCTCAACCTGCACACAACGAACCCCCACCTCTATGTTACTCTTCAACTTGGCTATCAATGAATGTTTTAGTTTTAGATCCTAAAACTGTATGTGTAGAAAAAAGTGAAGTATACCAAGCAGAACAATTAGATAAATTAGGAATGGAGGTTGTTCCTGTTGAGCTTAGAGACGCTTATGCATTTGGAGGTGGATTACATTGTTGTACAGCAGATGTTTATAGAGAAGGCGAATTAAAAGATTATTTTCCAAAGCAATAATTGTGACTGAGATAAAAACAAAAAGAGAAAGAGTAAAATTTGCCTCAGATAATGTTACAGGTGCATGTCCAGAAGTCTTAAATGCACTTCTTAAAGCTAATGAGGATGATAAAACTCCATATGGTAATGATGAGTTATCGAAAAACTTACAAAACAAATTTTCAGAAATATTTGAAAAAGAAGTTATAGTATTTCCAACAGCATCAGGCACAGCAGCTAATGCTTTAGCCTTATCAACTATGACTCCTTCTTTTGGAAATATCTATTGCCATAGACTTTCCCATATAAATGTAGATGAATGTGGGGCTCCAGAATTTTATACTGGAGGTGCAAAGTTAGTTAATCTGGACGGTAATAATGGAAAAATAATAGCAGAAGAACTAGATAGAAACATCTCTGGAAAAGGTGTTGTACATCATACTCAACCCTCATCAGTAAGTATTACCCAATTATGTGAGACAGGTGTTGCTTACAATTTAGATGAAATAAAAAAAATATCAGAAATTACTCATAAACATGATCTAAATATTCATATGGATGGTGCAAGATTTGCAAATGCGTTAGTTTCATTAAACTGTACTCCAGCAGAAATGACATGGAAGTCTGGAATTGATGTACTTTCATTTGGAGCAACTAAAAATGGATGCCTAGCAGCAGAAGCCATTATTTTTTTTAAACCAGAGTTAGTTGGAAATTTACCTTTTTTAATGAAAAGAGCAGGGCATTTACTATCAAAGATGCGTTTTGTATCAGCTCAATTAGATGCTTATATCTCAAATGAGGTTTGGTTAAAAAAATGCGAAGCATGCAAATGCCATGGGAAAAAAATTAAGCCAAGGTTTACTGAAGTACAAAAATATTGAATTAGCTTACCCAACAGATGCAAATGAAGTTTTTGTAAAAATACCAAAAAATATAATTGATCAATTTAATTCGCATGGTTACAAAATTAACGATAACGAGTGGGAAGATAAAGCCGTTCGATTAGTTGCCGCCTGGAATACTCATCCAGATGATGTAGAATCGTTTTTAAATATAATTAAATCTTAATTTAGCTAGGATTTTCTTTAAGGAAATTTATATAATTTACTATTTCATCAAATTTTTCATCCTCAATATCTTTATAACTTGCATTAAATTTACTCTTTACGCAAATTGCGACATGTGCATAAGGATTTCTGCCTTTAGGATGATTAGGATGATCTGGAAGTTGTCCTTGTAAATAATCGCCAGCTTCTTGAATAATTTTCCAGAGTTTACTTGCGTTTTCTTTATTCACATTGCCCCATTTCTTGTTTTATCTCTTCATTATCGAGTTATTATCGAGTTATCCTATAAAATCCTATTAACACAGAGCCACATTAATTAAACTTATTTATAACCATAGTTATCAAGAATTTTTTTTAATTTTACTTTGTTTAAAGTTTTAAATACATAAAATTTTTTTTTATTTAATGGGATAAAGTCCAAATTAATTTTTTTTAAAATTAATGGATCTTTCTTTAATATTAATTCTGTTCTAATTCCTTTTGATTTCTTATAAATTATAAAATCTGAATAATAGCTAAGAACATCATGTTTTTCTCTAAACTCTTTTCTTATAATAGAGTCTATTTTTAACGCTTCTTTAAATTTTTTAATACTCAAAATTTTATAAAAAACATACTCACCATCTGGTATAGAGATTTTTTTATATTTTTTTAAATAATTTTTGTATCTAGTTATACTCCTTTTGGTAAAATTACATTGATAGGATCCATCATAAAATACTTGGTCAATATGAATATACTTATTGTCTTTTATTAATTTTCTTGCTTCTGTAATTTTTTGACTTAACTCATCAACAGTTTTTTTTTCATAAAAACCACTAAATGTCACTTTTTTGTTAATTCTATCTATGCCAAGTTTATAAGCTATTGGTTTAAAAGGAACTGTATAGATATTTTTGTTTTTGAGATCTTTGTAAATATAAAAATTATTAAAATTTTTCATAAGTACTATTTTTTCTTTTTTTAAAAAATCATTAATATTAAATTTAGATTTTTCTATGAAAGGAACAACAAATCCATCATAGTATGATTGCACTTTTATCTTCTTTGAAACCAAATAATGTTTAAAAATTTCTCTATCAGAAACTAAAAAATTTCTTTGCTTAAAGAACTTTTTTAGAATGTAGTCTAATGTAAAAATATTTTTTAAATATATTTCATCAACAAAATAATCAAAATTTAATATTTTCTTAATTTTATCTTTGTCTAAATCATACACATCAACATATGTTCCAGCCTCACTAGAATAGATTTGCCCCTTAGGTTTTACTAAAGACCACAATCGATGAACAGCAGCTATATTAAATTTTTTATATATTTCACCTCTAGTTAAAAATTTAGTAGGAAAAGCAACTGTTTCTTTATCAAAAGTCCATCTAAAACCTTCTTTGTTTAATTGATTGATGTTTCCAACTGACAAAGTATTCAATTTTTTTCGTCTTCTAATTAATCTTAAATTATGAACCCATTCTCCAAGTTCTTTAAATTCACCTTTTGCTAAGAAGGGGACATTACAATTTCCAAATTTATCTTTATATCTTAATAATGTACCAAACATATCATCCCAATTATTTCTAAATGTTTCTAATACTTTTATGAAAATATGTTTTTTTAAATTTTTTATATTAATTTCATTTTCTAAAAAAATAATTTTTTCACTTAACTTTTTAATTGTTTTAGAAAAGTAACCATGTCCTCTTTTATGATTTCGATTTGCTTCGTTAAGCAATAGATCTAAATTGTCATCTTGTTCTCTTAATGCATCAAGTACTTCCGATATTGTTTCATAATTTGAGCGCTTAGTTGCTTCTGTAATTTTTTCACTTCTGAATTTTTCTTTAAAAATAGGTACTAATATGTATCCATATTTTTTATTTTGATTATGTCTATTTCTTACGGCACGCCCTAGAGATTGAACTATATCTATTTTACTTTTCTTTGGACTAACATAAGCAATTGCGTCAACTTCTGGCACATCAACACCTTCTATTAAACAACGAGCGTTTGAAATTAATCCTTTCTTGCTTTTTTTAAAATTATTAATAATTTCTTCCCTTTCTGTGGTTCTCATTTTTGCTTCAATATAGTTTATGTAAAAATTTGGAAGTAAATGAGAAATATCTGTATTAAATTTATTTTTCTTTGCGAATGATTGGGTTTGAGGAATTCGTGAATGAAATGTAAAAATTTTTGATAAATTAAATTTTTGGATAGATTTTTTTATAGCAACCTGATGTGCTATTTGGTCAGTTATGATTTTATTTTTTTTAATGTAAGTAACTGATCTTTTTCTTAATTCCTCTGTTAGTTCTGCACTTTCTGTTCCTGAAATAACTATTCTGTAATCACTAATAGCGCCAAGTTTTTGGGCTTCATAAAAATTTAATCTATAACTTACATTTCCGTATATATCAGGATTATTCATATTAAATTTTATTTTTGGATTACCATATTCATCTACAATCTTTGAATTATAGCTTTTTTGTGTTGCTGTAAAAAATACACGTTTTTTGATTAATATATTTTTATTTAGCAAGCCCATATTAAATTTAGTCTCTTGATGTTTTAAAGAAAAATTAGTTGTTCTATGAGCTTCATCGAATATTCCAATATCAAATGAAATTCCTTTACAAGCTTTAGAAACTGCTTCTGATGAGTGATATGTAGTAAATATTATTTTAGTTGAATTATCTTTTTTTTGTATAAATTTTCTAATTTCTTTAGGATCTGTATCAATTTTAAAATTTAAATCTTTTTTGTTAAGTTTAATTTGATCATACAATTTAGGCTCGGTTTTATCTGAACAGACAGCAAATGATGTTAAATTTTCTAGCGATGTATTAGATAACCAGTCTCCTCGAATTTGTTTTAACAATGCAATTGAAGGGACAAAGACAATAATTCTTTTTGGCAATAATCTCTCAATTAACCATAATGCTACATATGTTTTTCCAGTACCACATGCCATTAAACATGTGGTTCGATCATTATTATTTAGATCATTTATGATACTTTCAATTGCTTTAAGCTGATAATTATCAATTTTTTTATCTGACTTTTTTAAAAGATTTTTATTTTTAAAAATATTATTTATATTTTCAATTTCATTTTTAGTTAAATTATGAAAATCTACACCTCTAAAAGCAATATTGTTACCTCTTTTAAAATATTCTCCAGCTATAAAATTGCAATTCGTAAAAAGTATTTTTTGATTTGCTCTAGAGCTTTGATCTTTAAATCCTTGGAGCTCTTCATAGGATAGCTTTCTTGAACTCCTAAATTTAACTTGATATGGAATTATATTATTTTCTGTATCAATTATTATTCCATCTATTCCTTTATCAGTACGTGGGATTTCTAATTTTGTAAATAAATCAGATGGAAAATTTCTTTGGGCAGAATAAACATGTTTAACATTAAATAATTTCGTAGTTTTTAAAAATGCCTCAATATAAACTTCAAAAATTTCACCTTTTGAATCATCATCAATTGAGAGATTAATTAAAGTATTTTCAAATTGTTCAAAGGTCGCAAACTTAAAATATTTTTCTTTTATTTTGTGAAGTTTTGGATGTTCAAGTCTATTTAAATTCATTAATTAAAAATTATATAATTTTATATTCTTAGTTACCAGTCTGTCACTTGACTTATCTATTTATTATCGAGTTATAGATCGAGTTTTTTAATTAAATTAATGAGTCTTTCAGCGATTTATTTCAAACTAACTTTTTAATATTCGCATAAGTACTGTAGTTTAATGTAGCTTAATGTGGATTAATGTGAACCTCTAATCCCGTAAATAATCGCCAGCTTCCTGTATCATTTTCCACAGTTTACTTGCATTTTCTTTATCCACATTAACCTATTTTATGTTTCATCTCTTTTGATACAAGTTTGATACAAGTTATCCTATAAAATCCTACATTATTTATATTAATCTGGGCAATTCTGATACTCTCCAGGATATCTTGCACATAACTCTAAATGTGCTTTCTCATTTTCAAGTTCCCTTTCTCGAAATCTTGAAGTTTTCAAATTCTGTTGACTTCTAAAGAATTGTCTATTTAAATTATTTCTTTGTTGTTTAAGTGAATTTACCTCATCTTGCAGTCTTTGAATGTTATAGATTTTACTTGCTTGATAAGAAGCTGTCTCAACTTTGAATTTCCAATCGTTTATTTTATCTTGATTTACATCCATTATTTTTTTGGCTTTTCTATTAAATTCTCCCCAAGATATTTCTGAATTATCTATACTTGCAAATAAAAACAGTATTTCAGCATATGTTCTATTCATTAGTAATGCTATTTCCATAACTAGTGGAGAAGAATAATTTACGTTGATTACATCAATAAAACAATATTCAGCCTTAGGTATATACCAAGACAGTGCATCTCTCTCTAAGCTCGTTATATAATCTTTATCACTGAAGTGTTTATAAGTCATTTTCTCTATATCAGGAGATTTACGATCTATAACTAAATAGATAGGGTTTTTTTCTATTTCAGTTACACATTTTTCAGCATCAACTAATTTAGTCTCATAATTTCTCATTTCTTTTTGACTATAACCAACAGATTTAAGTGCTGCTCTTTTTTGTTGTTTTTCTTTCATCATTATAGATGACTCATCTAACACTGCTGTGACTAATGTGGGATCACATGCAGTTGAAAATAAAAGTATCAAACTCAGAATGATTCTTACCGAATTTTTTTTCATTTTATATTTCTTAAAGGCATAATTGTTAATTTGTTTTTAATATTGTATAGCCCATAAACTGTCATACCAAATAATTTAACCCTAGTTTTTGAATAGTGCTTTACAAGTACTATGCTAAGACAATCATTATTAATATTTGGTGCAAAATCATTGCAAAAATATAAAGGTAATTCAGAGATTACAGTATAATCAAATTCATCTCCTGTATTACATTCATCCAGGTATCTTGTTAAAGACATCTCCTCACCCCATGAAGAATTATATTTGTCTCCAATAGGTATCTCTTTTCCTAAATAATCACCAATTTTATTAACAAATAATTCAAATTTAGGATTGCCCCAATGTTTATCTAATTTATTAATATAATTATCGTAGTATGATTCATACCAATCTCCAGATGCTAAGGGGTATAGGTTATTCAAACATTTTTCTGAGATTTTAATATTGTTATATGTCCACGGTTTGTATTTTGTGTCATCTGCATTAACTGTTACAAACCAAAACAAACCCAGAACCACGATCCCTAAAAGTTTTTTCATTTATTTTTTAATCCAATATGCTTTTCCATTAATGGCCATCTAGTATCAAGTTTTTGTTCTTTTCTTAACTTTTGTGATTTCTTAATATCAG
>CABZGO010000004.1 GCA_902525355.1 uncultured Pelagibacteraceae bacterium
CATGCCTAATCTTAAAGAGGAATTTAATGATCTACCACACGAGAGAGGAACATTGTCAATGGCAAGATCTTCAGATCCTAATAGTGCAAACAGTCAGTTCTTTATTTGTTTTGGTCCCACACCTCATCTCGATAGACAATATACAGTATTTGGAAAAGTAATTGAGGGTATGGAGTTCATTGATATGATTACAAAAGGAGATGGACCGAATGGGTCTGTTTCTAATCCAGATAAAATTATTAGCTTTAAATCTGAGTAGAATTTAATGAATGGAAGACATAAAAAAAAATTTTTCTTTTAGCGTAAAACATCAAAGTAAAAATTATCGTGTTGGATTAATTGAAACTCATCGTGGGGACATTAACACTCCTGCATTTATGCCTGTAGGAACTCAAGCAACGGTTAAAGGAGTTTTTATTGATAATATTATACAAACAGGAAGTGAGATAATTCTTTCTAATACCTATCATTTAATGATAAGACCTGGCACGGAAAGGATTGAAGCAATTGGTGGATTACATAAATTTATGAATTGTAAACTTCCTATATTGACTGATTCTGGTGGTTATCAGGTGATGTCCCTATCTAAATTTAATAAAATTGATAGATATAAAGGAGCAATTTTTCAATCACACATTGATGGAAAAACTTTTATATTAAGTCCTGAGGAAAGTATTAAAATTCAAAAAAAACTCAACTCAGATATTGTTATGGTAATGGATGAATGTCCAAAAAATACTAATGATTATTATAAAATTAAAAGCTCAATGAATTTATCCACTGAGTGGGCGATACGATCTAAAGAAGAGTTTGGATCTAATCCGCATAAAGCTTTGTTTGGTATAGTTCAAGGAGGTCTATTTAAAGATTTAAGAAACGAGTCTCTTAATAAATTAATCGATATAGAATTTGATGGATATGCTATCGGTGGTTTGGCTGTAGGAGAAACTCAAAAAGAAATGTTTGATGTATTAGATGGCATAAAAGATAATTTGCCCATAGATAAACCAAGATATTTAATGGGAGTAGGAACCCCTTCCGATATATTAGGAGCAGTCAAAAGAGGTGTAGATATGTTTGATTGTGTCCTACCTACAAGATCCGGAAGAACTGGATTAGCTTTTACTTGGAACGGCAGGATTCAAATAAGAAATTCTGAAAATAAATTAGATAATACACCTTTAGATAGTAGTGTAACTAAGTTTGACCTTAATAAATACTCCAAAAATTATCTGAATCACCTTCACAATACCAATGAGATGTTGGCTTCAATGATTTTAACATTAAATAATATAAACTTTTACCAAGAACTTATGCATGAAATTAGAAAAAATATTAAAATGGGAACTTTTGAAGAATTTCATGACAAGTATATTAATATTTTGTAAATTTTTACCATTGCCAAATATAAAAAAATCAATATAAGAATTTTCGTGTTGGGCCCTTAGCTCAGTTGGTAGAGCAATTCCCTTTTAAGGAATGGGTCGATGGTTCGAGTCCATCAGGGCTCACCAACGCGTTAGGCAATTGGTGGGTATTTTAAAATAATCTCGTTTATCCAATTACTGATCTGGTCAATTCTTCTCTCATTTGAAGGATGTGTGCTCATAAATTCAGGTGGTTCTTTGCCTTTGTTTGCTTTCTTCATTCTTTCCCATATTTTTGTAGTTTCTCTTATATTGTAACCAGATAACGAAGAAAAAATTAATCCTAAATAATCAGCTTCACTCTCTTGTTTTCTTGTAAAAGGGTTCATTATTCCAATTTGAGATAACAAGCCAACAGTATTCATTCCTGTAGTTCTATTTACCTGTGATAATTTTCCTCCAGTTGCAATATCTATTATTCCAGTAGTTGTGTTTAACAGAACTGTTCTACTTGCTCTTTCAACTGAATGTTTCGCAACTGCATGAGCAATTTCATGACCCATTACAGCTGCTAACCCATCGTCATTTTTGGTAATATCTAACATGCCAGTATAAACAGCAATTTTTCCTCCAGGCATACACCATGCATTTTTAACTTTTTTATTATCTATTAAAATATATTCCCAAGAAAAGTTTACAGTTGGGTCATCCATATTATTTTTATAAAAATATTCAGATATCGATGTTTCTATTTTTGATCCAATTCCAATAATTTTATCTAAACTTTCTTTATCGTCACTTAATTTGGCTTTTTGTTTTACTTTTTCATACAACTCAGCAGCTTGTGCATTTAACTTTGATTCTGGGATTAATTTTAATTGTCTTCTATCTGTGATTGGAGCGGTAGTACAGGCGTGTAAACCAGCAGAAAGACAGCCACAACCCATCAAATATATAAAATTTCTTCTATTCACTTTTCCTGATATTTATATTACATGTAATTTATAATCAATTAAAGTTATGTCGAAACTTAAAAAAAAAAAAATTTCATTTATAGCAAGATTAAGAAACTATTTTATAACAGGTATTGTTGTTTTAGTCCCTATTGGTATCACATTATATCTCACAACTTTTTTTATATCAATTTCATCCAAATTAATTCCACAAGGAATAAATCCAAATAGCTATCTACCATTTGCGATACCTGGTTTAGAAATATTACTTTCAGTAATCTTTATTACTCTTGTTGGTGGATTATCACTTTCGTTTATTGGTAAAAAGTTTTTACAGTTATTTAATGATTTATTAAAAAAAATACCAATTCTAAGAACAATTTATTCTGCTATTGGACAAATGACAGAGACATTTGCTCCAAAAAAAAGGATCAAAAAAAAGTGTAGTTCTCATCCAGTATCCAAGAAAGGGCTCATGGGCAGTTGGTTTTGCGACAAAAGAGAATAAGGGTGAAATTTCAAAAAAAACTAATACTGAATTAGTGAATGTTTTTGTTCCTACTACACCAAACCCGACTAGTGGTTTCTTGCTGATGTTTCCAAAAAGTGAGGTTGTATATCTAGACATGACATTTGAAGAAGCTTCAAAGTTTATAGTTTCAGCTGGTACTTCTGATACCAAATCTAAATAGTCTCATTAATTACAGCAACTTTATCGTAAAGTTTTATTAGCTTGTTAAAACTGTTTGTCTCAAAATTATTTTTTTCAATTTTTTTTATTTCATTTTCAGCAATATTAAAAAGATCTTCATGCTGAATGGGGTCTGCGAGGTTGTATTTTTTTAAGCCACTTTGCTTAAATCCTAAAATATCCCCGTATCCTCTTATTTTTAAATCTTCCTCTGCAATTTTAAAACCATCATTAGTATTCTTGAGAATAGTTATTCTCTTACGTGCGTTCTCACTTAGTCCTGTTTTAAACATGAGTATGCACGATGCTTCATTATTACCTCTACCAACGCGTCCCCTCAATTGATGTAGCTGAGATAATCCATATTTATTTGAATTTTCAATCACGATTACATTAGCATTTGGAAAATCAATTCCAACTTCTATTACAGTAGTTGAAACCAATATATCTATCTTTTTAAGATTAAACTTATTCAATACCTTATCTTTTTCTTCCTTACTCATTGATCCATGAACAATATCAACTTTATCTTTAAAAATTTTACTCAAATATTTATATTTTTCTGTTGCTGATTGATGATCCATTTTTTTTGACTCTTTTATTAGAGGGCAAACCCAAAAAACTTGATTTTTTTTTGCAATTTCACTTTTAATAAAGCTAATAACTTCATTAATTTTTGTCTCATTTTTACTATATGTTTTTATCGGCAATCTATTTTTGGGTTTTGATTTAATTAAAGAAATATCCATATCACCATAAATTGTCATCATCATTGTTCTTGGAATAGGAGTTGCTGACATCACAAGCACATCACAATCTTTGCCACCTTTATCTGATAGTTTTTTCCTTTGATTCACACCAAATTTATGTTGCTCATCAATAATTATTAAACCCAAATTAAAATAAGAAATTTTTTCTTGAAAAAGGGAATGTGTACCTATCAAAATATCAATTTTATTTTTTAAGAGATCATTTAAAATTTTTTTTCTCTTTTTATATTCTGTTTTCCCAGTTAATATTTCAGGATTACAGTATTTATAAAAATTTTCTAATATAAATTTATAATGTTGCATAGCTAATATTTCAGTTGGAGCCATTATTGCAACCTGATAACCTGCTTTTATAACATTTAATGCGGCAATTACTGAGACTATTGTTTTTCCTGATCCTACGTCTCCTTGTAACAATCTAAACATTTTTTGTTTAGACTCCATATCTTTATTTATGTTTTTTAATGAAGATATCTGATCAATTGTTAGTTTGAATTTCAAGTTGTCAATTATTTTGTTTTGATGTTGATAATTGACAATTTTATTTTTTTTTTTAATTTTTTTAATTTTACTTCTAATATTAGAAGAGAGTAAAAAATTTGCAAAAATTTCATCAAAAACTAACCTTCTAAAATATTTTGTGCTTCGAATTTTTGTTATTTCTTCTTTATGAATTTTAATAACACATTCCTTCCAAGTTACATGATCAAATAAACTTGATATTGTTTGCGGCAACCACTCTTCTAACTCAGGCAAATTTTGAAAAACATTATTTATTACTTGATTATACTTATTTAATGTTAAACCATCAGAAAGACTATATCTACTATCCTCATTTATAATATTTAAGTTAGTTGAATTTTTTGTTGTTGGATTAACAAATTGAAATTTATTTCTAAAGTTATTTACCTTTCCATGTATTATTACCTCTTTATTTAGAGGTAATAATTTTTTGATATATCCTTCAAAACTATTAAAAAAAATACAATCTAATTTTGCTCCATTTTTTTCACATATGACTTTATTGGGTAAATTTCTAATTCTTGGAAAATTATATTTAATCGCTGTAACCTTAATATTGTAATTTTTTCCTACTTGTAAGTCACTAATTTCTGTATCTTCTGCAGTTTCAATTTTTGATATGGGTAAATGCCATAGAAGGTCAAAAATTGTGAATATTTTTTTCTTGTTAAATGAATTTAATGTTTTTTTGCCTACACCTTTAATATTATCTATGGTTGACAATAAATATTCAAAATTACTCATTAAATATATATATATGTTTATAAGTAATGAATTCAAATAAACAAAATTTAATTAATAAAATCATTTATAGATCACAATATCGAGGCACAAAAGAAATGGACATATTTGTCAGTGGTTTTGTTAAATCTATTATTGATTCATTATCAATCGATGATTTAAAAGATTTAGACACATTAGTTAACATGAATGATGAAGATATTTCTAAAATTTCAAAAAATGAAATGAGTTTTGAAAATAATAAATTAAAAAGATTGTTAGTTGATTTTAAATGAATGGCGGAGAGACTGGGATTCGAACCCAGGAAAGAGTTGCCCCTTTGTCGGTTTTCAAGACCGATGCTTTCAACCGCTCAGCCATCTCTCCATGAGCAAGGTTTTATTATTATTAATATATATTTCAACAATAAAATGACTTAAGTAGTTGCTTAAACTAATCAAATAATAAAAAATGAACAAAAAAAATTTTAATAAAGGAATTTTGTTAACATCCTTTGGTTCGTTTTGGTGGGGTTTCTTTGGTGTTATATACTTCAAATATATTTCTTTTGCAGGTCATCTGGAAGTACTAATTCATAGAAGTGTTTGGACTGCTTTTTTATTAATCATAACAACATTCTTATTTTCTAAATGGAGAATTTTCAAAAATATCCTTAAAGATAAAAAAAAGTTACTTATACTCCTTATTTCTGGTTTCTTAATATTTATTAATTGGGGTGTTTGGATTTATGCAGTTAGTGTAGATAAAATAATAGATGCTAGTTTTGGCTATTTCATAATGCCAATTATTAGTGTTTTCTTAGGTTATTTTTTTTTTAATGAACCGATTACAAAAAAAGGAAAAATTTCAATATTGTTAGTAATTATTTCAGTCAGCTATTTACTATTTTTAGATTTTGCTTCAATTCCATGGGTAGGCTTAATTGTAGCTTTTAGCTGGAGTTTTTATAATCTATTAAGAAAAAAAATTAATGTTGAAACTGATACAGGTCTTCTTATTGAGAGTTTATATATACTTCCTTTTGCATTAGTCGCTTTTTATTTTATTACAATAAATAATTTTAATGATTTCAGTTTATCAAATCCATCTTTGATACCATTATTAATATTGGCAGGACCCATGACAGTGATTCCACTTTTTCTATATGTCAGAGGTGTAGAATTAGCAGGTCTAGGACCTGCAGGAATGATTTTTTATATTACTCCTACTTTGCAATTTATACTTGGTTTTTTCATTTATAATGAGCAATTTAATATAAACCAGTTAGTTAGTTTTATTTTAATATGGATTGCTGTATTTATATATTTGAAAGATATTTATGAAAAAAATTAAAAATTGTATTTTTTTTCTGTTTGTTGTCATAAATTTTGATGTTTATGCTAATGAACTTGAATTTGAAGAGTGGAAAGCGAAGTTTAAATTAATTGCACTAGAAAGAGGCGTTACTTTAAAAACAATTGAAAATACAATAGGTAAATCTTCTTTTTTAAAAAATGTCATTAAATATGATAGATACCAACCAGAATTTTATGAAGACACTAAGACCTATATTTCTAAAAGAGCCAACATAAAAAAAATCAAATCTGGTAAAAAAATCTATAATATAAACAAAAAAGTAATTGATAAAATAACTAAGGAATTTTCCGTAGATAAAGATTTACTTTTGTCACTCATGGGAATTGAAACTAATTTTGGTAATTATTTAGGAAAAATGGATATAGTTTCATCCTTGTCAACTTTAAGTTATGATCAAAGAAGAAGCGAATTTTTTACTTCAGAACTTATAACACTTCTAATCTTATTCGATAATGGAATTATAAATCCAAATAATTATTTAGGATCTTGGGCAGGAGCATTTGGTAATTTCCAATTCATGCCATCTACCATTAAAAATTATGCAATTGATTATGATAAAGATGAAACTATAAATTTAAAGAGTATAGAGGACTCTTTTGCATCTGCTGCAAATTATTTAAATAAAATAGGATGGAATAATAATACTCCATGCTTTTATAAAGTTGAGCTTGTAAATGAAACACCTCATAAATATTTAAATACATCAGCAAAACAAATTAAAAATAAAAATAAAGTATCTTATTTAAAAAATTATATCAAGAATAGTGAAATTCTAGATAATCTTGATAATTTAGAAGCAGCATTTGTAACTCCAGATTATGATATTATTCCGGATGCGAAAAAATTAACTCCAGCTTTTTTAGTTTTTGATAATTATGAATTAATTTTAAAGTGGAATAGATCTCTGAGATTTGCATTAGCTGTATGCACATTAAAAAGTAAGTTTAAGGATGCAATTTAAATATATTTTATACTTTATATTATTAACTTTGTTTGCTTGTGAGCACCATTCGCAAAATATAAGTATTAAAAATAAACCAGAAGAAAAAAAAATTGTTGTACAAAAAGAAAAAATTAAAGACATAGTAGGTAAAAAAGAAAAAGAGGAGATTGTTAATATAGTTTATTCTAATAAAGGATTTGCATTAATATTTGACAAAAATGCCAATTACTCTTTTGAGAATTACTTAGATAATACATCACTAAATATATTAAGTCCTAGCTTACCAAATGGAACACCTGTTAGAATAACAAATATTATTAATGGAAGATCATTAATAACTGTTGTTAAGGACAAAACTGTTTTACCCGTTTACTATAATTCTGTAATTACAAATAGAATTGTTAGCGAGTTATCAATAAATCCGAGTGAACCATATGTATATATTGAAACAATAAATTCAAATAATTTGTATGTTGCAAATGATGTTAAAACATTTGATGAAGAAAAAGAGGTTGCTAATAAAGCTCCAGTCGATGATATTATGGTGCAAAGTATAAGCCTAGAGTCTGAAATTAAAGAATCTAAAACTGAAAATTTTGTAACAAATTTTAATTATATAATTAAATTTGCTGATTTTTATTTTGAAGATTCAGCTATAATGTTAAAAAATAGATTATTGGAAGAATATAATATTGATAATATATTAATCAAAAAGTTGTCACAAAATAATTTTAGGGTTTATAAAGGTCCATATAAGGACTTTGAAAAATTAAAAAAAGGATTTCTTAATGTCGAAAATCTTGATTTTGATAGTATTGAAATAATTAAATTATGAGAATAAAAAATATATCATTAATTTTAATACTTTTAACATTCCTGGCAAAACCAGTTTTTGCTAACTTTGATGTGAGTGCAAGAACTGCTATTGTTCAAGATTATTTGTCGGGCAAAATATTGTTCGAAAAAGATGCTGACAGGGAGATATTTCCAGCTTCAATGACGAAAATTATGACTTCAATAATAGTTTTTGATTTACTTAAAAGTGGTGAATTATCTTTAGACGATAAATTTTTAGTCTCCGAAAATGCATGGAGACTGTCTCAAGCAGGTTATTCTTCAATGTTTATTATGGTTGGAGATGAAATAAGTGTTGAGAATTTATTAAGAGGCATCATTGTTTCATCAGGTAACGATGCTTGTATTGCACTTGCTGAAGGGATTGCCGGAACTGAGGAAGAATTTGCAATTATGATGACTGAAAAAGCAAGAGAAATTGGCATGGAAAATACTAATTTTACTAATTCATCAGGAATAAATGCTCCTGATAATTTATCAACAGTTAGAGATATATTAATCATGTCCAATTATTTGATAAAAAATTATCCTAACTATTATGAATATTACAAAGAAACTGAATTTACATGGAATAGAACTGGCGGAGATCCAATTAAACAAGGTAATCGTAATCCTCTGCTTTATAAAAATATTGGAGTTGATGGAATAAAGACAGGTTATCTTGCTTATGAAAAATATTCACTTGCCTCAACTATAAAAAGAAATGAAAGAAGAATAATTGCAGTTGGGAGTGGTTTTGTATCAAAAAATTCAAGATCAAAAGAGTCACTTAAACTACTAACATATGGATTAACTAATTTTGACACAATTAATATTGCTAAAAAAGATGAAATATTTGATGAATTAGAAGTTTGGCAAGGAACTAAAAAAACAGTTAAATCTTATATAAGTCAAGACGTTTATAAAACAATTCCAAAAGCAAAAAAAAAATATCTAAAAGTTTCCATTAATTATCAAGGTCCACTTAAAGCTCCAATATTGAAAAATGACATATTGGGTAAAGTTAACATTTCATATAAAGATGAACAAATAGGAGAATACGATCTATTAGCATTCGAAGATGTAAAAAGACAAAATATAATCTCTAGGCTTATTTCTTCTATAAATTTCCTAATTTGGGGTGATGTCTAAATATCCTATAATAGTTTTTGAAGGAGTAGAGACTTCTGGAAAATCCACTAGTTTAAAAAAAGCTATTAAATTTTTAAAAGAAAAAAAAATTAAATATATGACTTTCAGGGAACCTGGTGGCACTAATTTTTCTGAAAAATTGAGATCATTAATGTTAAATAATAAATCAAAATTAAATAACAAAACAGATTTATTTTTGCTAATGGCTTCTAGATCAGAGAATATTGATAAAATTTTAAGAGAAAATTATAAAAATAAAGTTGTATTGATCGATCGGTTTGTAGACTCTACATTAGCATATCAGCATTATGGAATGGGATTTGATAAAGATTTAATTTTAAAAATGAATAATTTTTTATTAGGAAATTTAAAGCCAAATTTTACTTTTTTAAGTGTTGTAAATAAAAAAAATATGTTTGAGAGGCTAAAATCTAGAAAAAATAAAAATAAATATGATCATTTTAAATATAATTTTTATAATAAAGTTCAAAAAGGTTTTTTAAAAATTGCAAAAAAAAACAAATCTAAATACTTAATTTTGGATAGTAATAAAGATAGTTTAAAAATAATCGAAAATAAATTAATTAATAAAATAAAGAAAATTTTATAATAAATGAGAGAAACAAGTAAACTGATTGGTCACCAAACTCTGTTTAGAAATTTAATTTATCTTGACCAAATACAAAATTTTCCAAATAAAATTTTAATAAGTGGTCCAAAAGGTATAGGTAAAAAAACTTTAATTAATCACTTTCTGAACTATTTTTATTCAAAAAAGTATGACACAGTTTATGATTTAAGAAAAAATGAATTTAAACTAAATAATAATTTATCTAAGCTAATATCTGCCAACTCACATCCTAATATTTTTAAAATTAAAAAAAATAAAGATAAAAAAATAATTGAAATTGACCAAATTAGAGAGATGATTCAATTTCTTAATCAAACTTCTTTTAATAATGAAAGTAGATTTATAATAATTGAGGATATAAATTTATTAGGTATTAACTCTGCTAACGCTTTACTAAAATCTATTGAGGAACCTAATAATAATACATTTTTTATTTTAATTAATAATTCTGAATTTAAAATTTTAGAAACAATCAAATCAAGGTGTTTAGAATATAAATCGAATTTATTAAATTCAGAAGTAATTGAAATTGTGAATAATTATTTTAACAGTGATATATATAAAGATATTAACTTAGATTTTATAAACAATTATAATTCCCCTTCATTTTTAATATCATTGGTAAATTTTGTAGAAAGTAATGATTTATCTATAAATAACTGTAATATTGAAGATTTTTTAGCTTATGTAATAAAAAATAAATTATATACATCTGATGAATTTATTAAAGAATATCTGAATTTATTTATTGAACTTTTTTTCTACAAAAATATAAATAACTCCAAGAAAATTTCATTCAAAATAAAAAAGTATTTTTATCTAAAACTTTCTTACGTTAAAAAATATAACTTAGACTTTGAATCATTTTTTCTAGAATTTAATGATAAATTATTAAGTGAATAAAAATTACTATATTACAACACCAATATACTATCCATCTGCGAAGCCGCATATGGGTCACGCATATTCAAGTATTATTGCTGATTTTTTTGCTAGATTAAAAAGAATACAAGGTTTTAATGTTTATTTTTTAACTGGCACAGATGAGCATGGACAAAAAATACAACGAGCTGCAGAAGACAAAAAAATGGATCCTTTATTATTTTGTGATGAAATTAGCAAAACTTTTAGAGATTTATCTGAAACACTAAACTTATCTAATAATGATTTCATAAGGACTACTGAAAAAAGACATGCTAAATCTGTTCAAAATCTTTGGAATATTTTAGAAAAAAAAGGTGAAATTTACTTGTCAAAGTACTCAGGTTGGTATTCCGTATCAGATGAAGCATTTTACACGGAAAGTGAAATTGAAGATTTAGATGGTGTAAAAAAATCAATTAGCTCAGGTTCAAAAGTAGAGTGGGTAGAAGAAGAGTCTTATTTTTTTAAATTATCAAATTGGCAAGATAAATTGATTGAGTTTTATAATAATAATCCAGATTTTATACTACCTGAAACAAGAAAAAATGAAGTTGTTAGTTTTGTTAAATCTGGATTAAAAGATTTATCTGTAAGTAGAAAATCATTTAATTGGGGCATAAAAGTTCCATCTAACAAAGATCATGTTATTTATGTTTGGTTGGATGCTTTAACAAATTATTTAAGCGCTTTAAATTATCCAAATGAAAGTGATGATTTGTATAAATCTTTTTGGCCTGCAGATTTACATCTAATTGGAAAAGATATATTAAGATTTCATGCTATTTATTGGCCAGCTTTTCTATTAGCAGCTAACTTAAAACCACCAAAAAGAGTATTTGGTCACGGATGGATACTTTCTGGCGATGAAAAAATGTCAAAATCCAAAGGTAATATTTTAGACCCACTTGAGATTATAGATACTTATGGTTTAGATCCTTTAAGATATTACTTGATAAAAGAAGTTTCCTTCGGAAATGATGGAAATATTTCTCAAGATAAATTAGAGTCTTGTATAAATAGTGATTTAGCAAATAATTATGGAAACCTTTGTCAAAGAGTACTAGCGTTTTGTGATAAAAATGCTAACCTAGAAGTTCCTGATACTGTTACCTTTACTGATGAAGATAAATTTATCTTAGATCAATATTCTAAATATTATGATAATTTAATAAAATATTCTGATAATCAAGATATAAATTTATATATAAATTTTATTGTTGAACAGTTATTTTCAGCAAATAAGTATTTTAATGATCAAGAGCCATGGAAAAAAAAGAATGATAAATTAAGGATGAATACTATTATTTATGTTGCATTGGAACTGATAAGAAAAGTAACTATATTACTATATCCAATTATACCTAGCTCATCTCTCAAAGTTTTAAAAATATTTGGTATAAAGGAAGATAAAATTGATTTTGAGACAATTAAGGAAAATAATTATTTAAAGAATGGTCTTAAATTAAGTAAATTAGGTATATTATTTAAAAAGATTGAGAATAATGATTGATTCACATTGTCACCTAGATCATGAACCTTTACTAAATAATATTGATGATATTTTAGCTAAATGTAAAAAAGAGGGTATTCAAAAAGTATTAACAATATCAACAACATTAAAGGGTTTTCCTAAAATTTTAGAGATTATAGACAAAGATGAAATGATATTTGGAACCTTTGGTATACATCCGCATGAAACTAACAATGACCAACTATCAAAAGACGAAATAATAAAAAAAATTAATATTAATAATAAAATAATTGGAGTAGGCGAGTCAGGTTTAGATTTTTATTATAATAATAGTGACAAAGATAAACAAATAACGAGTTTTAAAAATCATGTAGATGCAGCATTAGAATTAGATATGCCTTTAATTGTACATTCTAGAAATGCAGAAGCTGAAACATATGAAATATTAAAAAATTCTAATAAGAATTTAAAAATACTCATGCATTGTTTTACAGGATCCCTATCATTTGCTTCAAAACTAATGGAACTTAATTCTTACTTTTCAGCTAGTGGTATTATTACATTTAAGAATAGCACTGATCTTCAAAATACTTTCAAAGAATTACCATTAGAAAGGTTGCTAATTGAAACAGATAGTCCTTTTTTAGCACCTGAGCCAATGAGAGGCAAGAAAAATGAACCATCTTTTGTACGTTACACTTTAAAAAAATTATCAGATTTAAAAAATGTTGATAGTGAAGAATTGGATAAAATAACTACTGACAATTTTAATAAGTTATTCTTTAATAAATGAGCATAAAATTTACCATTTTGGGCTGTGGCAGTTCTCTAGGTATACCTCGAATTGATGGATACTATGGAAATTGTGATCCAAAGAATAAAAAAAATGTACGGTCAAGATGTTCGGCTTTAATAAGTTCGAAGAACCTAAATATTCTAATTGATACTTCTCCTGATTTAAAATCTCAATTATTAAAAAATAAAGTTAAAAATATTGATACAGTTTTTTATACTCACTCTCATGCTGATCAAACACATGGAATTAATGAGTTGAGAGTTTTCTCTTTAAAAAATAGAAAAAAAATATCAATTTATGCAGATCCTATCACAAAGAAAAATCTTAAAAATACTTTTGGATATTGTTTTAAAGATTATAGAAATTATCCGTCTATACTTGATGCTAAAACATTAAAAAAAAAGCATTTACTTAAAGATTTAAAAACAAAAATTATTATTAAATCTTTAAAGGTTCATCATGGATCAATAAAAAGTATTTGTTATATAATTAATGACAAATGTGCTTATGCACCTGATGTTAATAAGATAGACAACAAAGATTTAAAATATCTTAAGAATTTAAAATATCTCATTATAGACTGTTTACGATATAATTTTCATCCGACTCATTTTAATTTAGAGGATGTTTTGAAATTAATTAATAAAATTAAGCCAAAGAATACAATTCTTACTAATTTAAGTAACGAAATTGACTATAATGAAATAAAAAAATTGTTACCTAAAAATGTAACTCCTGCACATGATGGTTTGACAATACTAATTTAATAGACTTTCTATTTTTTTAATAATTTTATTTGAGGTTGGTTTCGTTAAAGATGCATATGTATCTTCAATTTTACCCTCCTTATTTACTAATATCTTGTAAAAATTCCATTTTGGAACAGCAGATTTCCCATAATTTGCTTTAGCCCATTTGTAAATTTCATGCGCGTTATCGCCTTTTACATCAGTTATTTCTGTTAGTGGAAAGTTAATATTAAAATTAACCTCACAAAATTCTTTAACATCATTATTATTTTTCTTTTCCTGATTAAATGAATTTGATGGAATACCAAGTACAATTAATCCTTTATCTCGGTATTTATCCCATAATTCTTGCATATCGTCATATTGTTTTGTAAATCCACAATAACTTGCTGTATTTACAATCAGAATAGGTTTTCCTTTAAAATCTTTAAAATCTATTACATCACCTGAGATACTGTTAATTTTAAAATCAAAGAAAATTTTTTCATAATCAGCATGCGATGAACTTTTAAAAAAAATCATAATTATAGTGATTCCAATTACTAGTAGGTTTTTCATTATTTAAATTATCTATTTGGTGTAAGTAGTATTAAAAAGTATCCAAATAAAGTGGATAATAATGACCCAGTCAAAACTCCAATTTTTACTCCATCCATATACTGCAAATTATCTGCAAATGCTAAATTTCCAACAAATAAACTCATTGTAAAACCGATTCCCGTTAAAACTCCAACCCCATAAAAATTATACCAACTTGTATTACTAGGCATTTGAGCAATTTTTAACTTAATTGATACATATGAAAATACAAATACACCCAATTGTTTTCCAAAAAACAAGCCAAGAACTATTCCTAGAGGAACTTTATCAAGCAAAGATGAAAAGGATAAACCTTCTAATGACACACCTGCATTTGCAAAAGCAAAAATAGGCATTATTCCAAATGCAACATAAGGACTTATTGCATGCTCAACCTTAATTAAAAGTGAAAAATCTTTATCTTTTTTTCTATGAGGAATTGTCATTGCTAGTAAAACACCGGCTATAGTTGCATGTATTCCAGAATTATGAGTAAAATCCCATAAGAAAATTCCAACTACTAGATAGGGTAGAAATCTTTTTACTTTAAATTTATTGATAACTAATAGAGCAATAAATGCTAAAAGCATCAATGATAAATATTTGATACTTAAATCACCTGAGTAAAACAAAGCAATTATAACTATTGCTCCAAGATCATCAATAATTGCTAAAGCCGTTAAAAATACCTTTAAAGAAAGAGGCACTCTACTTCCTAATAATGATAATACACCTAAAGAGAAAGCAATATCTGTAGCTGATGGTATTGCCCAACCTTTTAAGGTTTCTCCATCTCCTAGGTTTATAAAAACATATATTAGCGCAGGAACTACCATTCCACCTACTGCTGCTATTATTGGAAGTAGAGCTTGTTTAATATTCGACAATTCACCCTGTAAAAATTCTCTTTTAATTTCAAGTGTTACAAAAAAGAAAAATATTGCC
Source organism: uncultured Pelagibacteraceae bacterium (assembly GCA_902525355.1). Classification (GTDB taxonomy): domain Bacteria; phylum Pseudomonadota; class Alphaproteobacteria; order Pelagibacterales; family Pelagibacteraceae; genus Pelagibacter. Next base: position 15,425 of record CABZGO010000004.1, read on the forward strand.
ATTAATGCATCATTTATCCAATGTAAAACTGAAAGTTTAAGACCAAAATTATTTATTCCAATAAATAAATATTTTTCTAATGTTGAAAAATATAACGTTGATAATTCAGAATTACTAATAATCAGGGCAATTATAGCTGCGAAAAGAAGAACTATTCCACTTGCTGCTTCAAGTTTAAAAAAAGATAGAAAACCTTTTGTAATTTTTTGAATCATAATTAGTTAGCGAGATCTTTAAAAAAAAGTTTTAAATCTAACAAAGTTTCGTAAAGACTATCAAATAAAGGAACTATACCAGGAAATATATTAGATAAATTATATTTTAATGTATCTAATAAAAAAATCAGACCCAATAAAGATATTAAAAAAATTGCAAAATATATAAATATCATCTTAATTTTGAAGCCTGTCTCATTATTCACTCTTTCATCATTTTTTTCAGTTTCTGAACCATCAGTTTTTATTTCTGATATGACCTCTTTATTTATATCTGAAGTGTCCTTATCATTAATTTTTTCCTTAAATTTATTACCTTTTTTTGAGGTATCAATATCTATTTCAGAGATTTTGTCTTCAGATATTTTTTTTTCATCAGTTTTTTTATTTAGGATTATTTTATAGTGCCAGACATGGTCACAATTACCACACTTAAGTGATCTACCGTTTTCAGGTATTAACTTTTCATCAAGATTGAATTTTTTATTACAATTGGGACATTCTATGATCATATGATCTCTTATAGCATTAAATATCAAATTTATTATAAATTTGTAACTAATATACCTTTGAATTTTGTTTTATCTGCTGTATTAGTACAGCAATCGGGGCGTAGCGCAGCCTGGTAGCGCATCTGGTTTGGGACCAGAGGGTCGCAGGTTCAAATCCTGCCGCCCCGACCATTAATTATGAAAAAAGCTAAAATCTACAAACCATCTAAAACGGCTATGCAGTCAGGTATGAAAAAGTTCGATAAATGGATTATTGAATTTATTACAAAAGATCCTGGCAAAAACCCACTTATGGGTTGGGAAAGTTCCTCGGATACTTACTCAGAATTAAATTTGGAATTTAAGTCTAAAGATTTGGCTATTGAGTATGCTAAAAAAAATAATATTGATTTTGAAGTTATTGAGCCACAAAAAAGAAAATTAACTAAAAAATCCTACGCAGATAATTTTATAAAATAATGTTCAGGTTTTTTACAGTAAAAAAATGGTATTTATGGTCATGGGCAGGTTCATTTGTAATTTTGTCCTCTTTATGGGTACAAGTAAAAATTGATGTCAAAATAAATGAGTGGTTTGGTGAATTTTATGACATGATCCAAAAAGCACTGGGTGCGCCCAATGCTATTACAATTGAGGAATATTGGGCTAGTTTATTTTCATTTATTATACTTGCGGCTATGTACGTGGGAGTTGCTGTAATTGTTAGTTATTTTACTTCACATTATTTATTTAGATGGAGAACAGCTATGGTTGAATATTATCATAGCGTTTACGAAAAGGCTCGAAAAATTGAAGGGGCTTCACAGAGAGTTCAAGAGGACACAATTAAATTTTCGAGAATAATGGAGTCTTTAGGAACAAGTTTAATAGAGGCAATAATGATATTAGTTGAATTCATGCCAATTTTATTTGGTTTAAGCATTGGAATACCAATATTTTTTTTTGGAGATTGGGAGTATGGTCTGATTGTAGGAGCTCTTATATGGTCTATAGGTGGTACAATTTTTTTAATTATTTTAGGATTAATATTAAGATTAGTTGGTGTTGAATATGATCTTCAAAAAAAAGAGGCTGCTTATAGAAAAATTTTAGTTATAGCTGAGGATGATGGCACTGTAAGACCAAAAACAATAGAGGAGCTATTTGAGGGTGTTAGAAGTATTCATTTTTTAAGTTATATTAGATATTTATATTTTAATATTGGAAGAATAGCATACTTGCAAGCGAATGTATTATCTGCATACGTATTTCTTGCTCCTGCTATAGTTGCTGGTGCTGTTACTCTTGGTGTAATGCAACAAATCATAAGAGCGTTTGGTCGTGTAGAAGGATCTATGCAGTATATTTTAAAAGCATGGCCAACAATTATTGAACTAGCAAGTGTTTACAAAAGATTAAGAGAGTTTGAATATAAGCTACAAGTTGAGGATAAAAGAAGCGAGAGTGAATATAAATTGTAATTAATGAAGTTAACAAAGGAATTATTAAATAATCTTATAGAAATAACCTCAAACTCTGCAATTGCTTGTTTTCCATATATTGGAAAGAATGAAAAAATATTAGCAGATAAAGCTGCAACAGACGTGATGAGAGTGCAACTTAATAAATTAAATATTAAGGGTAAAGTTGTGATAGGTGAAGGTGAGCTTGATGAAGCACCTATGCTTTACATTGGTGAAGAGTTAGGAAGTGGAAATGGACCAGAAATAGATATTGCTGTTGATCCAGTAGAAGGTACTAATTTTGTGGCAAAAAATCTGCCGGGCTCAATGTCTGTTTTAGCTGTGGCAGAAAAAGGGAAATTATTAAATGCACCTGAAACTTATATGGAAAAAATTGCTACTGGTAGTCATATACCTAAAGGTAGTATGGATATTGATTTTACTGTTGAAAAAAATATTAATATTTATTCTGATATAACAAATAAAAAAAAATCAGATATAACAGTTTGCATTCTTAATAGACTAAGACATAGTAAAATTATAAGTGAATTAAAAAGGTTAAATGTTAATATAAAACTCATTACTGATGGAGATGTATCTGGAGCTTTACTTGTATCTGATAAGAAATATAATGTTGATATTTTCATGGGTATTGGCGGAGGTCCTGAAGGCGTAATAGTAGCTGCTGCATTAGACTCATTAAATTGTAATTTTCAAGGTAGATTTTTATTTAAAACTGAGAATGACATAAAAAGAGCAAAAGATATGGGTATAAAAGATTTTAATAAAAAATATGAGATTAATGAAATAGTGAGAGGAGAAAGTTTTTTTTGTGCAACAGGCATCACTTCTGGAGAATTAATGAATGGTATAATTAAAGAAGACAATAATTATATAACTGAGACAATTTTTACTTATAAAAAGTCTGACTTAAAAGTTGTAAAAAAAAAGGTTTCACTTACTTGATTAATTGAAAAAATTACAATAAAAGATCCATCATTGGTCCCTTCGTCTATCGGTTAGGACACATGGTTTTCATCCATGAAAGAGGGGTTCGATTCCCCTAGGGACCGCCATTATTTTTTTCTTCTAGTTGGTGCGTTAATTTTGTTTCTTAATGTTGACAACAGATTATAAACAAAATTATCTTGTGCAAATTTTTTCTCTGTTTTTTTCTCTGCAATCTTAATATCATTCATATCGTTTAGATCTAGTAATGTCTTATTTTTAACTAAACCCATATTGTTAAATTCAATAATTAATATGTTATTTCTTGAAATATTTTTTTTACCTAACTTAAATAGTGATTGATTAGTTTTTTTTCTCTCAAAGTAAAGCCAAGAATCATTAAAAGTGCTCTTAGATGATGGTGGACCTATTGTTTTTCTTACATCATTTTTGTTGCTTTTATTAAGTTTAATTTTATCAAGTTTAGTGTCTATAAATCTAAATCCATGAAGATTTGAAACTTTATTTATAGAGCAATTAAGTGTAAAAAAAAATAAAATAAGAAGAAATAAATTTCTCATATGAGTAACAATTATATAAATATTTACAATAATTTAGTGAGATTAACTAGAAATAAAAATCTTTATAGAACTTTAAAAAATAACGATACATTTTCTGATAGACTTATAATTCTTTTATTTCACTTTGCCTTTTTTCTAAAAGTTTACAAAGAAGAAGTTTCTAAAAAGGAGGCACAAGATATTTTTGATTTTGTAATCAGACAAATAGAACTCTCTATAAGAGAGATTGGTTATGGAGATGTTTCTGTAAACAAAAAGATGAAAGATTACGTAAATCTACTTTTTTCCATTATAGAAATTGTAGACACTTGGGAGACACTTCAAAATGCGAAAAAAATATCTTTAATTGCTGATTATATAAATATAGATATACATAATGATTTATTTGTTAAGTATTTTGATAGATTTGGTGAATTTCTCGCAAAAAACTCTTTAAAAATCTTCACAAAAGATATATTAGAATTTAAATTTTAATTATGGCTGTACCAAAACGAAAAACATCGAAATCTAGAGCGGGCAAAAGACGTTCACATATGAAGTTTTCTTCAAAAAATATAATAGAGGATAAAAAATCCGGTGAATACAGATTATCTCATCATTTAGATTTAAAAACAGGTTTATACAAAGGTAGACAAATTTTAGACAAAAAAGATTAGATATTATGAACAACCCATTAATTATTGCTGTTGACGCAATGGGTGGTGACGATTCTCCCAATAAAGTAATTGAAGGTATAAATATCCATTCAAGGAAATCTCCGAATATAATTTACAAAATTTTTGGTAACAAAAATTTAATAGATCCAATTATCAAGAAAAATAATATTTCAGCAGAGAGATATCATGTTATTCATACAGATAAAATTGTTGAAGGGAAAGACACAGCTCTAAGTGCAGCAAAAAAAGGTAAAGACACAAGCTTATGGCTCGCCATTGACTCATTAAAAAATAACGAAGCTCATGCAATAGTATCTGCAGGTAATACTGGTGCACTTTTCCTAATATCAAAATTAAATTTAAAAATGATAGAAAATATTGACAAACCTGCTTTATCTGCATTATGGCCAAGCAAAAAAGGAATGAGTGTAGTTTTAGATTTAGGTGCAAATATAGAATGCAGTTCAAAAAATTTAATTGATTTTTCAATAATGGGAGGAGCATTACATAAAGTTTTATTTAATAAGGAGAAACCAAGAGTTGCCTTATTAAACATAGGTTCGGAAGAGTTAAAAGGTAATGCAGTTATAAAAGATACATATCAACAACTAACAGACAATAAAAATTCTTTATTTGATTTTGTTGGATATATAGAAGGTAACAATATTATGGATGGTGAAGTTAATGTTATTGTTGCTGACGGTTTTACAGGTAATATAGCTCTAAAAACTGCTGAAGGCACTTCAAATTTTATAATAAGTGAATTAAGAAATGCTTTAACATCAAATATAATTGGTAAAATTTCATCTACGATCAATTATAAAAATTTAAAAGAATTTAAAAATAAACTTGATCCAAGACTTTACAACGGAGCTATCTTATTAGGTTTAGATAAACCTGTTATTAAAAGCCATGGCTCAACTGATTCTATAGGATTTGCTAATTCTTTAAAGGTCTGTGAACAAACAATAAGAGGAAATCTAATAGAGCAAATTAAAATTAATATAAATTAAATGAAAAGAACAAATTTAACAAAAAAAGATATAATTAATTCTATCTATATGCAAATTGGATTTTCTAAAGTTATAAGTGAAACTTTATTTTCTGATATTTTTGAGATTATTTTACAGAACATCATAAAACATAAAAAAGTAAAAATTTCAAAATTTGGAACTTTTGAGTTAAGAGCTAAAAAACAGAGAATTGGAAGAAATCCAAAAACAAAACAAGAAAAAATTATTTCGGAGAGAAATGTAATTTTATTTAAAGCATCAAAAGAATTTAAAAAGTTAATTAATAGAGATGAATAATATTAAAGTTGATAGTAAATACAAAACTATTGGACAAGTTGCCAAAATACTGAATTTAATAAATAAAAAAAATGGATCTTTATCAACTCATACGATCAGATTTTGGGAGAAAGAATTTGAGCAGATAAAACCATCAATCTTTTATGGTAAAAGAAGATATTATGATGAAAAAACAATAAATATTCTAAAAAAAATAAAATACTTACTAAAAGATAAAGGCATGACAATAAATGGAGTCAAAAAGTCTTTAAATTCTGACATTTCTGATATTGACGTATTGTATAATAACACTATAAAACAAAAAAATATTATTAAATCAAAGATACGCAATATAAAAAATATTTTAACTGAAATAAAAAAAAAAAATGGCTAAGAAAACGCATGTAAAAGTTAGACTTGTCCCTGAAGCTAAACCTGATAGTCCTTTTTTTTATTATGTTAAAAAACCGGCAGGAGGCGAAAAAGCTAAAGTCAAGTTAAAGGCTAAAAAGTATAATCCTGCTACAAGAAAACATGAAGTTTTTGTAGAAAAGAAACTGCCACCACACAGTAAATAATTTATTTCTTTTTCTTAAAATTCCTTCGTTCGAAGTCTATATATGCGTAAATCATATTTTTCCAAATTTTGTTTGTGATTTTTGGATCAATATTATTCTTTATTGATTTTTTTTTAATATTTCTCAAAATTAAGTCAATTCTTTTTTGATCTACTATTTGATTTTTTCTTTCCTTAAGTGCTAGAACTTTTTTAACAAGGTTAGTTCTTTTCTTGATTATTTTAATTAAATAATCATCTAATTTATCCAATTCTTTTCTTATTTTCCTGAGTTTTTCTTTTTTTAATGGCGACATTTATATATTTGGATAATTAAAAAATTATTATATTTATCCAACTATGTATAGCGAAAATCTTAAAGTTAATAATCAAATATCAATATGGCTAATAAGTATGTTTTGGATTATTTCTGCTATGATTGTTGTTGGAGGTTTAACAAGATTAACTGACTCTGGTTTATCTATCACTCAATGGCAATTATTCTCAGGTTTTTTACCACCACTTAATGATCCTGAATGGATTATGTATTTTGATTTATACAAAGAAATACCTGAATTTAAATTACAAAATTATGATATGACCATGCAAGAATTTAAAGTAATCTTTTGGTGGGAATGGGCTCATAGATTTATGGGTAGGTTAATCGGCATAGCTTTTCTAATTCCATTATTATATTTCACTATTAGAATTAAATTTAAAAAATTAATAAGTCTTTATTTTATCTTTGCCTTAATATGCTTTCAAGGGTTTATAGGATGGTATATGGTAAGCAGTGGACTTGTTGATAGGGTGGATGTTAGTCATTTTAGATTATCAGTTCATTTATTAGTAGCTTTTATTATCTTGTCCTTAATCTTTTGGAATTATTTAAAAATTAAAATTAAAAACAACGTTCAAAATACTATCAATATAATATATCCGTTATTTTTTCTTTTTTTGGTCTTTCTGCAGATTTCAATTGGCGCTTTTGTTTCAGGGATGGATGCAGGAAAAATTTATAATTCCTGGCCATTAATGGGTAATTCAATTTTTCCAGATGACAACTCTGTTTCTAATCTTTTTAAATTGTCTGCTTTTAGCGATCCTTCTTTAGTACAATTTATTCACAGAAAATTAGCCTATATAATAGGATTTTTTTATCTATATATATTATTTAATATTTATAAAAATAAAAAAAGCGATTTATATATATCAATTAATATTTTAGGTTTTTTTATAATTTTACAAATTATTTTGGGAATATTTACTTTATTATATGGTGCACAGATACTGATTGCATCTATGCACCAAATTAGTTCTATTTTTTTGGTTACGTCTTGTATCTATTTTTTATTTCTAAACACAAAATCTAACTTACAGCTTTCAAGCTAGGTTTTCCGGACGCACCTAAAGCTTGATCAAGATCAGCTATAATGTCATCTGGATGCTCTATACCTATTGATAGTCTGACATATCCTGGTGTAACACCAGCAGCTAATAGCTCTTCTTCAGTTAATTGGCTGTGAGTTGTTGTTGCTGGATGAATTGCTAAACTTCTTGCATCTCCAATATTTGCTACATGGTAAAACATTTTTAATGATTCAATAAATTTTTTACCTGCCTCAACCCCTCCTTTAACCTCAATACCTACTAATGCTCCATTTCCTCCTTTAAGGTATTTTTTAGATCTTTCACCAACTTCTCCCTCATGAAGACTAGGGTAGATAACTCTTTCAACATTTTTATGTTTTTTCAAAAAATCAACTGCTTTTTGAGCATTAGAACAATGTTGTTTCATTCTTAAAGGAACAGTTTCAAGACCTTGTATTATTCCCCATGCGTTATCTGGCGCTAATGGAGCACCTAGATCTCTTAATAGACACACACGAGCTCTAACTACAAAAGAAACATTTGCTCCAGTTAATTGTGGAACAACCTGACCCCACACAGCGCCACCATAACTAGCGTCTGGCTCGTTAAATAAAGGTTGTCTTTTTGGATCTTTAGTCCAATCGAAATTACCTCCATCTACAACGCAACCTCCAATAACTGTGCCATGTCCTCCAATAAATTTAGTTAGCGAGTGAACAACTACTGCTGCACCATGTTCAAGTGGTTTGCAGATTACTGGAGAAGCGGTATTATCCATTATTAGTGGTATGCTATACTTTCTACCTATATCTGAAACCTCTTTTATCGGAAATACTCTTAAATAAGGATTTGGTAAAGTTTCTGCATAAAAACATCTTGTTTTATCATCAATTAGTTTTTCAAAATTGCTTGGGTCAGATGGATCTGCATATCTGCACTCAATACCTAGCTTTTTTAGAGTATGAGTAAATAAGTTAACTGTACCACCATACAAATCAGTTGAACTAATAAAGTTATCTCCTGATTGACAACAGTTTAAAATTGCAAATGTTGATGCAGCTTGTCCTGATCCTACACTAACACATGCTAAACCACCCTCTAATGCTGCTACTCTTTTTTCTAGTACGTCATTTGTTGGGTTCATCATTCTTGTATAAATGTTTCCAAATTCTTTTAGTGCAAATAAATTTGCTGCATGATCTGTGTCATTAAATTGAAATGAAGTTGTTCTATAAACAGGAACAGCTACTGCTGTAGTTGCAGGATCACTTCTATAATCTCCTCCATGCAACGCTATTGTTTCTGGATTTTTATTTTTGCTCATTTTTTTCCTATATTGTTATTTATTTATATTAAACTAAAATGGAAAAATACAATCAAGCTTTTTTTTAACTTGATAATGGGGGGTAATTAGTTGTTATAAACTTTTTTAAAACTGTTAAAACTCTATCTGCTTCTTCTAACAACATCATATGTCCACAATTATCTATAATATCAACTTGACTACCATCAATTAAAGAAGCAAGTTTTTTTCCTTCTTTAACTGGGCACATTTTATCATCAGTTGCTAAAATTGAAAGAGTAGGGCATTTAATCTTTTTAGCTGCCTCAAATCCATTTTTATAATTATCACAGGCTCTAAAATCTACACCTAATGTATTCTGTATAGTTCTAGATTTTGCAAGCATTGTTCCCGTATTGATATGATATAGACCAGGAACTGGATGACCACCAAAGTGACCTGCTGGACCATGTGCCCAGTCCATCATTAAATCGACTGCTTTTGGATCATTATTTTCTGCAAGTGAAAGTAGTTCAGGATTCATTGGTATTGCACCAGCTCCACCCATCAAACTAAGAGTTTTAATTTTATCTGGATATCTTGATGTACATTCTACTGTAACTAAACAACCTTGTGAGTGACCTACCAAAGAAGCTTCTTTATGACCAACTGCATCAATTACAGATCTTACCCAATCTGCCATCTCTTCAATTGATTTAAGGCTTTTTCCAGATGATAATCCGTGACCTGGAAGATCAACTGCCAACGCATTATAACCATGAAAAGCAAAGTATCTTGTTTGGAGAACCCAGGTCATATGGGTTAAACCACTTCCGTGAACAAATATAATTAGTGGTTTTTTTTTATCAAATGGTCTTCCACCAGTAGAGGCGAAAACCTCATGCCCATTGACTTTGAATTTCATTGATTTGAAACAAGCCTTGGTTTTCTTGCAGCCCTAAAACCAATCTCGAAATCATTTTTTATGTCATCTATGTCTTCGATACCAACGGATAACCTAATCATGTCATGTGATAATCCAGCAAATTTTAAAGTTGCCTCATCCATTTGGGAATGGGTTCCAGAAGCAGGATGAATAACTAAAGTCCTAGTATCACCTACATTTGCCAAATGCGATGCTAATTTAACATTATTAATAAATGCAACACCGGCATCTTTTCCACCTTTTATTCCAAATGCAATCATAGAACCTTTACCATTTGGAAGTAACTTATTAGCTAGTTCTGCATCTGGATGATTAGGTGCACTTGGATGAGAAACCCATGCAACACTTTCGTGGTTAGATAGATATTTTACCATTTCCTCAGCATTTGAACAATGTTTTTTCATTCTTACAGATAAAGTTTCTATGCCTTGTAAAACATTCCATGCGTTTTGAGGGCTCAAACAAGGACCAAAGTCTCTCATACCCTCAGCTCTTGCTTTCATAGTAAAAGCTGTTGGACCAAATTCCTCTGCAAAAGATAAACCATGATATCCTTCATATGGCTTGGTCATTGTTGGAAATTTATCATTTTGCATCCAATCAAATTTTCCACCTTCAATTAATATTCCTGCCATTGAAGATCCATGGCCTGCCATCCATTTTGTTAAGGAATGTATTACTATGTCAGCACCATGCTCGAAAGGTTTACATAAGTATGGAGTTTGATAAGTAGCATCAACCATTAACGGAATTCCAGCATCATGTGCAATTTTAGCAATCTCAGGCATATTCATTATTTCATTACCTGGATTTCCAACTAATTCTCCAAAAATTCCTTTTGTATTCTTTTGTATTGCTTTTTTAAAACCTTCTGTATCTCTTGGTTTAACAAAAGTGCATTTAATTCCAAATTTTGGCAAAGTAAGTCTAAACAGATTTACCGTTCCCCCGTAAAGTTGCGATGATACCACTAAGTGATCGCCAGCTTCACATAAAGTCATTACTGTTAAAAAAATAGCACTCATTCCAGAAGAGGTAGCAAGAGCTGCTGTTCCACCTTCGAGAGATGCAACTCTTTCTTCTAATACACCAACTGTAGGATTTGAGATTCTACTGTAAATATGCCCACCTCTTTCCAAATTAAAAAGAGCTGCTGCATGATCTACATCATCAAATAAGTAAGATGTTGTTTGATAAATTGGAACTTGTCTTGAACCTGCATTTTTATGTGGCTGATAACCTGCGTGCAAACTCAGAGTATCAAATTTGTATGTATTCGGTTTTAATTCTTTTTTTTTATCACTCATTAGGCTCCTTTAATTTATAATTTTATGAACACGTTTTATGTGGGCTATTATTACTAATAAATGGTCATAATTCAATCAACCATTCAGTCCTATATAAATATAATAAATTGACAATATAAGTAATTATAAGTATTAATCCCGCATTCATGACAAAGTTTGTTAAAAAAGACGAGGTAAATAGCGAGTGGTTTGAAATTGATGCTACTGGAGCAGTTGTAGGTAGAATTGCAACGGTTATATCAAAAATCATAAGAGGTAAAAATAAAACTAATTTTACCCCACATATGGATCATGGAGACTTTGTAGTTGTTAAAAACGTAGATCAAATAAAATTTACCGGTAATAAATTTCAAAATAAAAAGTATTATAGACACACAGGTTATCCTGGCGGAATTAAGGAAACAACTCCTGAAAAATTAATTGAGAAAAAACCAGAAGAAATATTAAAACTTGCAGTAAAAAGAATGTTACCATCTGGTGCTTTAGCTAAAAAACAATTATCAAAACTCAAAATATACTCTGGCCAAGATCATCCTCATAGTGCTCAAAATCCAAAGATCATAGATATTAGCAAACTTAATGAAAAAAACTTAGTAAGAAATTAATATGGAAACCAATCAAATAATTTCTAAAAAAGTAAAATTAGATTTCAAGGAGAGCAAGTATGCGACAGGCAGAAGAAAAAAATCTGTTGCTAAAGTTTGGTTAAAAAAAGGCACTGGTAAGTTTTATGTTAATGGCAAATCTCTAGACGAATATTTCCCAAGAGCAAATCATAAAATGCAAATCTTAAGACCATTTGAAATTATTAATCAATCTACAGATTATGATGTTAGATCAAGTGTAGTTGGTGGAGGACAAACCGGTCAAGCAGGTGCTTTAGTTCACGGAATTTCAAGAGCTCTATTAAAATTTGATGAAACTCTAAAATCAACACTTCGTAAGGAAAAATTAACTACTAGAGATTCAAGGTCTGTTGAGAGAAAAAAACCTGGTAGAGCAAAAGCTAGAAGAAGCTTCCAATTCTCTAAAAGATAATTTCTTTTTAAATTTCAACTGTTATATTAATTTATGGATAAGAAAAATGTTCTTATATGTGGTGCTACTGGTTATATAGGATTACAATTAACTAAACTTTTATGTAAACACAAAAAAATAAATATTAAATATTTGTGTGGAAGTTCTTCTGTTGGAAAAAAAATAGAATTTTATGAAAAAGAATTAAAAAATTTCAAATTACCCAAAATATCAAAATTCAAAAAAGAATATTTATCAGATGTTGATATAATTTTTACAGCGTTACCAAACGGAGAGGCTCAATCTATTTCAAAATTTTTAAATAAAAAAAATTTACTAATAGATCTCGCAGCGGATTTCAGACTTAATAATAAAAAAGATTATGAAAAGTGGTACAAAATTAAACATAAAGCATTTAAACAAATTAAAAAAAGCATTTACTCAATACCTGAAATTAAAGGTAAAAAAATTAAAAAATTTCCAATAATATCTTGTCCTGGTTGCTATCCTACTTCTGTGTTAATTCCATTAATTCCATTAATAAAAAAAAACCTAATAAACAATAAAACAATCATTATTGATTCAAAGTCTGGCTATTCTGGAGCGGGCAGAAATGTGCATAAAAAATTTAAAGATAAAAATTTATATGAGTCTTTAAGCGCATATGGTTTGGCAAATCATAGGCATAATGTTGAAATACAACAAGAGCTCGATTTACAAACTGGCAAAAAAAATAAATTCCATTTTACACCACATCTTACACCAATGTTTAGAGGGATTTTGAGCACTATCTATATTGATTTAAAAAAGAATATTAACATAAAAAAAATTATTAAAGTTCTTAATGTTCAGTACAAGAATCATAAATTTATAAAAATTGTCAAAATAAATACTTTCTTGAGTACTAATGATGTAATCAACACTAATAATTGCTTAATTTCTGTATGTAAAAGCAAATATAAAGATAAAATAATAATATTGTCTGTAATTGACAATTTGATTAAAGGTGGAGGAGGTCAAGCCGTGCAAAATATGAACAATTATTATGATTTTAAAGAGAGCGAAGGTCTAAATGTCTAAATTTTTTTTTATAATTTTATTGATAATTTCATTATCACATTGCTCGATTAGTCCTTTTGATACAATTAGAAACATAGATGGTGGTAAAGAAGATAATACAATTTCAAAACTTGATTTTAATAAAGAAACCTCTTTTGATGAATTTAAAAAAAATATTATTAAATATGGAAGTTTTAGTGACTTTCCAAAATTAGATTGATTAAATGAAGAATAATATAAATATTGCTGTAATAGGACTTGGTCAAATTGGTTCATATGTTTTAAACGAGTTAAATACAAAAAAAACAGATATAGAAACTAAAACTGGAAAGAAAATAAAAGTTATTGCTATATCTGCTAGGAACAAAAACAAGAAAAGAAAATTTAAAATTAATAAGAAAATTTTTTATTCAGATCCTCTTGATATTCTCAAAATTAAAGAATTAGATATAATTATTGAAGCTATAGGCTTTTCAGATGGTATATCAAAAAAAATTATTGAAACAGCTCTTAAAAATAAAATTCATGTGATAACTCCAAATAAAGCATTGATTTCGAAACATGGTGACAAACTCGCAGAATTAGCTGAGAAAAATAAAGTTAATTTAGAATTTGAGGCATCTGTTGCAGGTGGTATCCCAATTGTACGAACAATTAAAGAAGGTTTGGCTACAAATAAAATCACAAAAGTTTATGGCATTCTCAATGGTACTTGTAATTATATCATGTCAGAAATGGAGAGGACTAAAGATAGTTTCGAAAATGTTCTAAAGATGGCTCAAAAACTAGGTTATGCTGAACCAGGAAATCCAAAATTAGATCTTAACGGCTATGATGCATTAGCCAAAATAAAAATTTTGACATCATTAGCTTTTAATAAAAAAATTTCAAAATCTGAATGTTTAATGGAAGGTATTGAAAGCATTGATTATACTGATATTAAAATTGCCGATCAATTAAATTTTAGAATTAAATTATTAGGTATTACTGAGATTATAAATAATAGTATTTTTGAAAGAGTTCATCCATGTTTAGTTAAAAAAGATTCTTACATAGGAAATGTAGATGGTGTAATGAATGCTGTTATATTAAATGGTTCACCTATTGGAGAGTCTGTATTACAAGGGGAGGGGGCTGGACCAGGACCAACATCCTCTGCTTTGATGTCTGACTTATTATCCATATTAAGAGGAAATATAAAATATCCTTTTGGTATATCTAAAAATAAAAGATTAAAACCTAAAATATTTAATAAAGATAAATCATCAAATTCTCTGTATGTAAGATTAGAAGTTAAGGATAAGCCTGGCGTTCTATCTTCTTTAACAAAGATTCTGGCAAAATATAAAATTTCAATTCAAAGATTGATACAAATACCTGATCATAAAAGTAAGACAGCCTCGATTGTTATTATTACTCATAATGCAAATGAACAAGACGCTCAAAGATGTGTTAAATCATTTAAATCAAATAAAAATATTATTAAAAATCCTATTCTTATTCGATTATTTTAATGGAACTTTACATAAAATTATTTGAAGTTCTTTTTCCAGTTTTCTTTATTGTTGGTATTGGATATTTTTTAGGAAAAAAAAATCCAAACTTTGACACTTCTTTTATAACTACTTATTCCGCTAATTTTGGAACACCGTCTATAGTAATATTTTCTATATCTGCAAGCGGTGTTACTTTTGCAATGTTTTCTGAGTATTTTATATATGCAGTAATCCTATTATCATCCTTTTTAATTGTTGGTCTGATTTTTTTAATTTTAATGAAAAAAGATTATTTAAGGGAATTACCAACTTTTTTTTTACCAAATACAGGCAACATGGGCATTCCAATATGTTTATTTGCTTATGGTAAATTAGGTATGGGAATTGCAGCAGCTATATCTTCTTTGGTAGTGCTTCTTCATTTTACACTTAATATTTTCTTAGCTAAACGAGAGTTCGACTTAAAGGTAATAATAAAAAGTCCATCGTTTTATGCAATAATTGCAACGATTATTTTTCTTTATTACGAAATACCTATGCCGATATTTGTGTTGAATACAGTTATGCTTCTTGCTTATGGAATGATAGTAATGATTTTGATGTCTTTAGGCGTTTCATTAACACAAATGAAAGTTTTTTCTTTTAAGGATGCTTTAATTACATCCACCGGAAGGGTTATTATAGGGCCTCTAATTGGTTTTTCGCTGATCTCTTTTTTTAACCTATCTGGGTTTGCTGCTGGTGTTCTTTTAATTCAGTCATCTATGCCAAGCGCAATACTTTGTTATCTTGTTGCTTCAATGTATTCACCTAAGAAAATTGTTGATAATATATCTAGCACAATAGTTGTTTCTACTTTAATGTCTCTTGTGACTGTGCCCATAACAGTATTCTTAGCTTTAAAATACTTTAATTAAGAGATAAGATTTTCATATGAAAGCTGTTATTCTAAATGCATCAGCTTGGATGATTGTTCCATTTATGGATGCTTTCGCAAAATATTTAAGTTCATCTATGGATGTTTTGCAAATTACTTGGGCTAGATATTTTTTTACAGTTGTCTTCGCACTCTCAATAATGTTTTTTTTTGATAGAAAATCCATAGTTTGGAGTAAAAAGCCTATGCTTCAATTGATAAGAGGATTGATTTTTGTATTTTCAACATATTTATTTTTTTTTGCAATATCTGAAATTTCTTTACCCAAGGCCTTAACTCTAGCATTTGTTGCCCCAATTTGTGTAACTGCAATGTCACCCTTTTTTTTAGACGAAAAAGTAGGCTTAAGAAGGTGGACAGCAGTATCCATTGGTTTTATTGGTACCTTAATTGTAATTAGACCTGGATTTATAGAGATTAATTTAGCTACATTAGCAGCCCTGGGCAATGGTATTTGCTATGGTTTTTATTTAATTATTACAAGAAAATTAAGTACCTCTGATAACCCTCTTTTAACTTTATTATTTGCTGGCACAGTAGGGACTATTGTCATGTCTTTATTTATGCCTGGTGTTTGGATACAGCCATCAAATAGTCAGTGGATTATGATGGCTTTAATTGGCTTTATAGCAGCTATTGCCCACCTTTTTATAATTTTGTCTCTTAAATACGCTGATGCATCTAAATTAGCTCCCCTTGGCTATACTGAAATTATTACTAATATTTTGCTCAGTTATTATATATTTAAAGAATTGCCAGATAATTGGACGTATTTAGGTCTTTCTTTAATAGTCCTTTGTGGTATTTATATTTCAAGAAGAGAGTATTACTTATCAAGACTTTATTTAGGTAAGTAATATTTACTAATATATTAATGTAATACATTATGTTTATCTTATATATTATTGAAATTTAATACTTTTTTTTAATTGATATAATTATAGAATATTTTTCATTTTTTTTTCTTAATAATTAAAATCACAAAAAAAGTCTTATTTTTAATGAATTAATTCATAATTTTTTCCAAATTAGAAAATATCTGATAAGAATAGAGTAGGGGATAAATACCAGTTTATAAATAAAATTAGAATTACTAAAACTTAGTGATAAATAAGTTAAAAAACAAGCAAATATGCCAATATTTTGATAATTACATGTTTCAAAGACATTTTATTAAGGTTTTTTAAATAATTATAATTAAATTTTTAGGGGAAAAAAGCTGATTTTGAAATAGCTCTGCAATATCCGAATATACCATTTAAAAGCCCAAAATTGGGTCTATTTTAAGCATTTGCAATTTTACGGTGCAACTTATAGGTGATATTATAAAATCAATACTAAATATTGTATATTTATAAAAAAACATTGGTATTTAACATTTTTAGAGCAAAATACCTTCTAATTTTAGCAATTTTCTCTTGGTATTTACTCCGCCTTTACCTGAATAACCACCTAAAGAGCCATCTGACCTAATTACCCGATGACAAGGTATTTTTGGAGCATATGGATTTTTTCCTATGGCATTTGCTACAGCTCTTGCTGCTTTTGGCTTTTTGATTGCATTTGCTACTTGAGAATATGTCCTTACCTGACCTTTTGGTATAGTTCTCAGATATTTCCAAACTTTTAATTGAAATTTTGTACCTTTTAGGATCATAAAGAGAAAAAAACTCTGTTTCCTTGCACCTTTTCAGGTACAAAGAACAGTAGTTTTGGCACGTCGTTTTATGCGCTACCGCCATGCCTTCCACTCTACAATTTTAGCGCTACTCTGCAGAGTTTTCTGCCCTCTGGGCTTGAACCTCTCGGTTTTTCCCCAGATGGTCAGTTAAGAGTTGCCTCTTAATTCATTTATAACATTATCAGATAGAGTAGGTTGTATGTATCACTTTATCGTTGAATATTATTAGTTTTTAACAGGTATGAATAGTGGGGATAACTTAAACTTAAGCTTTAAGTAAACCATCTGAAACCCTCATACATTGCAATTCCGTAAATTGAGTGTCTGATTAAAAACATAATTGATGTTTTAATGGGTATTCCAGTCTTATTTGCAAATACGCCCTGTCCTGTAAATGGTAGAAATATCAGCAATGGAGCTAATGTTGTAAGAGCTCCAAATATAAAGCCTGAAATATATGTCATTTTTAGACCTACCATAAAAAAACAAAAATAATAGATTACAGCCCAACAAATCGATACATAATAGTGAAAAATCCAACCCAATAAGACCTCATACCTAAAATTGGGCATTTGAGTAATGTTTGGGTTATAAAAAGTAGCATTTTTAAGCATATAATAAGTCCATCTTCCAACAATTCCCCACGATGGTTCCGGAATACCCATCAATTTGAGTAAATAACCAAGAATATCAAGAATTATGCACGAAAATACCCCAGCAACTAAAATACTAATTATATCTATCAAATAACCTCAAAACATTAATAAAAATAGTAAAACAAATATGCTTATAAAAAATATGCCAAAAATAACCATTAGTATTCTATTTTTTGTTTGTTCTTTTAGTCTAGGCCAATAATTCATAATAAAGAATGTTCCAATAACAACAATTAAACCGATTAATACATATTTGGGCATATAGATTCTTTTATATTAAATACTTGACTTATAAAATGTGTTATATTATATTTCCGATAATTAATGGTTATCGGAAAAAATAATGAATGATATAATTTCAGACGTAAAAAAACTTGAGTTGGAAACAATCAATAACCTTAAAAGTTCTAAGGCTATTAATACTGTGAGAGCTTATGAATCAGATTTTAAAGATTTTAGTTTATTTTGTTTAAAAAATGGTCTCCAATATCTCCCTACTGAGCCTAAAATTCTCTCTATTTATTTAACACATTTATCTAAAACTAATAAATTCAGTACTTTAAAAAGAAGAATAGCATCAATTAAAGTTATTCATAAAATGAAAGGTCATTATTTGGATGCTAAACATCCAATTATAATGGAAAATCTATTAGGTATTAAAAGAATTAATGGATCTTATCAGAAGTCAAAAAAACCATTATTAATTAATGATTTAAAGCTAATACTTAATGTTATAGATGAGAAAGAAAAAAATGAGTATAAAAGAGTAAGAAATAAATCATTAATATTATTAGGGTTCTCAGGGGGGTTTAGAAGATCAGAACTCGTAAATATCGAATTAGATGATCTAGAATTTGTGAATGAAGGTCTAAAAATTTTCATAAAAAGATCAAAAACAGATCAAGTTGGAGAAGGTAGTACAAAAGCTATACCCTACTTCATAAATACTGAGTATTGCCCAGTAATTAAACTTAAAGATTGGATTAATTATAGAAATATTAAAAGTGGCAAAATATATGAAATTTCAGACAAATCAGTTTCTCTAATAATTAAAAAGTATGCAATATTAGCCGGGTTAGACTCAAATAAATATGGTGGACACAGTTTAAGGTCAGGGTTTGCTACTGCAGCTGCAGAATCGGGAGCAGATGAGAGAAATATAATGGCAATGACTGGACATAAAACAACTCAAATGGTTAGAAGATATATAAAAGAAGCCAACCTTTTTAAAAATAACGCATTAAATAAGATTAAAATTTAAATTTTTTTCCATTCGTTAGGATAAAAATTTGGGTTACCTGATGGATTGATATTTGATGGGACAACACAAATTTTTTGAGGATTTTCATTTAAATATGCACCCCACCAATGAAAAGTTGATCCACCAACTATGAAATGTTTAGCATAGGAAAAAAGGTTAAAATCATTAATTGGATCATTACCAAGAATATAATTAAACTTAGATTTATTAAAATATTTTTCTAGGTTAGTAAAATCATTTGACCAAATAAAAAACACGGGATGATCAACATTAGCCTCAAAATATTCTACAGATTTATTAATATATTGAATCAACTTATCAGCAAATATTTTAGATGATTGAACTTTGTTTTTATCTTTCTTCTCATGAGGTTGTTCAGTAAATTTATTTTGTCTGATATGAATAGATACTGAATTTGTTTTATTTAATTTTTCAATTATATTATTATTAGGTTTTACATATATGTTTAGAGGTTTGTACATTCTGATTAGATCTTTTCTTATAAAATTAAAATAATTATAATCTTCATAATTCCCTTGAACGTAAATTGAATTTGACAGTTTTCTATAATCTAAATCAGTAAAAGATTTAGCTATTTTAATTCCATTTATTTTGGTTTTTTTTTCAATTAAAAATTTTTTCTTAGAACTAAATTTATCAATAAATATTTGTATTTTTTTTTTATTTCTTTTAAAAATATTATCGTATCTGTAATCAGATAAAGCTAGCTTTTGATCAATGTTAAAATAATGTAACATATATTTTTGATGGTCGCGTAATTTATTTTTTCTCTTATAATATCCACTTGTACTGTCGATTTGAATCTTATAATCAAATTTTTTTGATAAAGAATATGCATGAGAATACATAAATAATTGATTGCCTAGACCTTCAGCAATTTCAACAGTTAATATTTTATCCATTATATTAATTTTGATAATTTATTAATTGATTTTGAAAAATCTTTTTTAAGAATTGTAAATTGAAAATTAGATAATGGTGCCCACTCTTTGCAGGCAATAATTTGTTTAAAAATATCATTTTTATTCTTAAAGTTAAAGTGCATTAAAGCCAAAGTTTTTTTATTCAGAAAACTACCAATGTGGGTAATGCCACTTTCTGGAGCAATTACATCATTGCACTGATAGATTGCATTAACCAAATCTTTTCCTTCTATATTTTTAAGAAATAAAACATTATCATTATTTACTTTATTATATTTTTTTGTATTAAAATCATAACTGTTAAAATTTTTATAAAAAAAATAATTTTTTTCCTTATTGTTGAGTTCAGACGAAAATACTATATAGTTTCTCTTTTTTGCCAAATAATGAATAAATTTTTTAATTTCAAAGTTTGACCAATTAAGTTTTTCATCAAATAAATTATGTTTGTAATGAAAAAAAGTAGAATTCTCTGGAAATTCAAAGAAATTAAATTTATCGAAGTTAAAGGATACAAAATCTTTACATTCGGTTTTATAATTAATTAAATTTTCGAGAACTTTATATACAGATAAAATTTTTGATTTATTATTTCTGTATAATGTTTCTTTGCTATATAAAAAGCTTTTTAAATAATTAGAAGGTCTACTTTTTTCTGATTCAATGCATATAGCATGAAATTTTATTTTTCTAAAAAAAATTGGTAAATAATAATAAAAATTCTTTGGTGCTAAAATATAAATGTCGCTAATATTATTAAAAAAAAGATAAAAAAAAATTCTAATTTTCTCAAGATAATTTAAATTATAATTGAAAATTTTTATTTCTAAATTTTTAAAAATAAAATTAAATTTGTAATTTATTTTTGAGAGAAATATTTCTATATCTTTATCTTTATGCTTGTTTAAAATAAGATTTATTGATGTGATTGATGTGAAATAATCACCTACTCTATCATTTTTTAAAATTAATACTTTTTGCACTTATTAAATTACTAGTTCCAATAGAATTTTGAATTTATTCCTACTGATTTATCAACAATAAACTTTGCAACTAATGTTGAATTAAAATATTTGTGATATTTTAAACTACCTTTTCTTGCGATTAAACGTCTTAATTTATCATCTTTTTTATATTTATAAATTTTTTCGGAAAGATCATCTAAATCATTATAAAATATCATTTCATCATTTTTAAAGAAGTCATTATAGAAAGTTTTCTTATCAATAAATGTAAGAAGACCATTCCCCATAAGTTGTGCTAGTCTATCACTACTATAATATTTGATAGGTCTACCCCTACTTAGATTTAGACCCATTTTTGACTTTGCAAGTTCATTTAGAAAATTATCTCCCCAAATTGGTTGTTTTCCAAACATTCCATATGTATCGATTACTACATCTTTGCATTTTTTTTTTAATTTACTTATAAAAACTTCTCTTTCATCTTTTTTTCCTGTTCTTAACACTCCCCTATGAACACCATGACTTATTGCATAGAAAATATCATTATGTGGCATCTGATTATAATTTTTTAGATTATCTAGGGATTTATCACATGGGTTTGGCATAAAGTAAGAATTTTTAATTTTGAAATCTAAGGCGCTTGGACTTGTTGTTGTAAATGTACAGTCCATTGCATCTATTTTATTAAGTATTCTAGATTTATTCTTTATGTAGTCAGGACCTTGCTTTGATAAAGGATCTAGAAACCACTGAGAAATTCTTAGATTTTTAAATTTTTCTTTTGAGTCTATAAGCATTTCATTTTCGACTCTATCAGCATGACCAAGAATTACTAAATCAGGCTTGAAATTATTAATTGTTTCTGAGATCAGATTATTTAAGTATTTAGAACCTGTAGGGTCTTTAAAAGATTTTGATATATTTATTAAATCTCTATCAGATAAGCTTATTACATTGTGTCCAAGTCTTATTAGTCCATTATTAAGCCTAATGCCCGTATTATATTGCAGTCTACCATAGTATCTTTGATTAAAATTGGTTATGTGAATAATTTTTAATTTACTATTTTTATTGACGTTAAATTTATTTATTTTACTGTCATTAAAAATCTTAAATCTAGCTTTATCTATAATATCTGAGACATATTCATGAGTTAGATGAAAAGATTTATAATTTAATTTTTGAAATTTAGCTCTTAGTTTGGGTGAATTTATAAGTTTTTTAATTTCTATATATAAAGAATTTGTATCTAGTTTTTTTAATAAAACTGGATATTTAGTAGTTTCAGGTAATCCGCCTCTTTCAGTAATTATGGTGGCACAAGCCATACTTGACGCTTCTAGACTGGACCTTCCAAAAGGTTCTTCCCATCTAGAACAGGCTACAAATATACTCGTATACTTTAGAATATTTAATACATATGAATTTTCCTTAAAATTGATGATTTTAAGATTTTTGTGTTTAAATATATGTTTCTCTCTAGGTTCATCGCCTATTACTATAGATTTCCAATTTGGATATTCATTAAGAATTTTCAGAATAGCCCCGCCAAATATGTCATAACCTTTTGCGGTATTAAGCTTACCTACGAATGAAATAATATTTTTTTTTTTACTTATATTAATTTTATTTTTTTTTGTGGATTGGTAACAAATACCAAAATTTGAAATATACTTATTTTCATCTATATTGGTAAAAAATTTATTTTTAGTCCACACACTATTAAAAAAAATATAATCACATCTGTCTAACAATTCTAACCTATCAGATAAAGTTTTCGAACCTGACAGAGTTAATGGGTTGTTGTGAAAAAAAAGCATTATATTTGATTTTAAATTGTCAGAAATAGCTTTTATATATGATGGCCTGTTATGTATTTCTATAAGATCTTGTGGTTTTCTTTTATTAATCTCAATAAATTTTTCTAAATATTTTTTATTATTACTTGAAAATATGTTTTTATTAATTTTAATATTAAAAAAATTCTTTGATAAATATTTTTTTTTTAAAGTGTTACCAAAGACAATAGTTGTATTTTTATATTTTGAATATTTAATTAAATTTGAAACGTGAATTGATACAGCTCCAGAGTATTTTGGTGTATAATCTTCTTTATAAGGTAATAAAATTCCAATATTCATGTTATTTACTCATATATTGACTTTTAATTTTATTACGTAGTCTGTAATTTTTTTTTAATTTATATTCTTCTCTCATAGCCGTAATTTTTTCATTATACTTCTTATAATAAATTAGTTTCCAAATATTACCTTTTGTATATTTAGCGCCCTTTGAATTATTGTGAAGGTGCAATCTTTTTTCAATGTTATTAGTATAACCAACATAAGATCTAAATTTGTTGTGTTTTTTTGATAATATTAGATATACATAATATACCATTATGTTTTATATACAGCCAAAATGTTGTTAATTAAATATATAAATAATGTTTCCGAGAAAATATAAAAAATTAAGTAGTTTTAAAAGACTTATGCTTAAACTTTTAAATGTTTATGCTTTAGATAGAGAAACATTAAACCTAGTTAATCCTAATTATAAAAACTCAGGTAATAATACTTTTAAGCTCAATAAAGAAACTATAATACTTTCTAGTGGTTTTCTTAAATTAAAAAGAAAAGTTAAAAGCTTAGATATTTTTTTCAGATATGCGCCAAATAATTCAATGTGGAATTCAACAAATAGATGGAAAAGAATAATTCCAAATATTACCAAAAGAGACCTTATATTGACTTGTTTAAATAGTCTGAAGAAAAGTATCATAAAGTTTTCAACGAATAATCAATTAAAAATCACAATCAATCTTATATCTGATAGTTCGGATAAAAAATTTGACGATTGTATAAGTAAATTATTAAATGACCCTTTAATAAAAATTAATTTTATTATTTCTAAAATTAAGGGAAATAGAGGATCTTATCTTGAATGTTGTGACCAAGCAAAAAATTCAAATGATTTAATTTTTTTTATAGAAGATGATTATATTTTTGAGGCAGATTGTATTGAAGAAATGATAATTACATATTCAAGACTATCTACTATTTTTGAAAAAGATGTATTTCTTTGTCCAAGTGATTATCCATTCTTTTATGATTCAAGTTATAAAACTTCACTATATATTGGTAAAAAATATAAATGGAGAACAGTAGAAGAGACATTGTTAACATTTATGATGTCTAATGAATTATTTAATAGATATGAAAAAAATATAAGATTGGTAGGCGAGCAAGAGAATGATCCTTTTGAAAAACCATTGCATGAAATTTACAAAAATAATTTATGTTTATCTCCAGTTAATTCTTTATCTTATCATATATCCAGAGATCATCCAGCAACAACCGAAGATTGGTTAAAACTTTGGAATAAAAGTTATACAAAATTTATTAGCTGAATTATCCTGCGATAACAGCAAGTAAAAGCAGAGCCACAATATTTGTAATTTTAATCATTGGATTAACTGCTGGACCTGCTGTATCTTTATATGGATCACCAACAGTATCACCTGTTACAGCAGCTTTATGAGCCTCTGACCCTTTTCCTCCAAATTTTCCATCTTCAATATATTTTTTAGCATTATCCCATGCTCCACCTCCGGCAGTCATTGAAACAGCAACAAATAGACCTGTTATAATAACTCCTAATAACATTGCTCCTAAAGACGATAATGCTGCTACTTGTCCACCTATAAAATAAATTACTACGTATAAAACAATAGGGGATAAAATTGGTAACAATGATGGAATTATCATTTCTTTAATTGCAGCTCTTGTTAATAAATCAACGAGCTTTCCATAATCAGGTTTAGCTTTTCTTTTCATAATTCCAGGTATTTTTTTAAATTGTCTTCTTACTTCAATAACAACAGCACCACCTGCTCTACCTACTGCTTGCATACCCATTGATCCAAAAAGATAAGGAAGCATACCACCTATAAGAAGTCCGACAACTACGTATGGATTAGACAAATCAAAAGTAACAGCTATACCCTCTAAATTCGACCCTGCAACTTTTGAAAAATGTTTTATATCTTCAGTGTATGCCGCAAAAAGAACCAATGCACCAAGGCCTGCAGAACCTATTGCATAACCTTTAGTTACAGCTTTTGTTGTATTTCCAACCGCATCAAGAGCATCAGTCGTTTTACGAACATTTTTCGGAAGATTTGACATTTCAGCAATACCGCCAGCATTGTCTGTAACAGGTCCATAAGCATCTAAAGCAACAACCATGCCAGCAAGCGCCAGCATTGTAGTGACAGCTATAGCAATACCATAAAGTCCTGCTATATGATTAGTCCATAAAATTCCTCCAACAATTATTAATGCTGGGACAGCTGTAGCCTCCATGGAAACAGCTAAACCTTGAATAACATTTGTACCATGACCTGTTGTTGACGATTCAGCCACACTTTTGACAGGTCTGTAATCTGTTCCAGTATAATATTCTGTAATCCAAATTATTAGTCCTGTTATAACTAAACCGATGATTCCACAAAAATAAAGACTTAAACCATTGAATGACTTTCCATTAGCCACATATTCTGTCGTAAAGCCTATAACATGCTTTGTGATTGGAAACAAAATTACCAATGAACTAATAGCTGTTATTACAAATCCTTTATACATTGCTTTCATAATATTTTTATCACTTCCAAGAGTAACAAAAAAAGTTCCAAGAATTGACGTTAATATACAAGCACCGCCAATTGCTAAAGGATAGATCATCATATTAAAATCATTTACAAAGAAAATAGATGAAAGAACCATTGTAGCAACAATAGTTACAGCATAAGTTTCAAAAAGATCAGCTGCCATACCAGCACAATCTCCAACATTATCACCAACATTGTCAGCTATCACAGCTGGATTTCTTGGGTCGTCCTCTGGTATACCAGCTTCAACTTTACCTACTAAATCAGCACCAACGTCCGCTCCCTTTGTAAAAATTCCTCCACCCAGTCTTGCAAAAATTGAGATTAATGAAGCGCCAAAGCCTAATGCAACTAAAGCATTAACTATTTCTCTTTCTTCAACTCCATTCTTTACTAAAAAATAATAATATACAGCTATTGCAAGTAAAGCTAATCCAGCTACTAACATACCAGTTACTGCACCTGATTTAAATGCAATTGATAAACCACTAGCTAAACTTTTTCTTGAAGCTTCGGCGGTTCTGACGTTTGCTTGAACAGATACAATCATACCTACATAACCTGCAATACCTGATAATGCAGCTCCAATGAAATAACCTAATCCAACTAAAGGACTGAACAATATTGTAATTACAATCAGAACTACAATACCAACAATTGCAATAGTTTTATATTGTCTATTTAAATATGCTCTAGCACCCTCCTGAATTGCAGATGCAATTTCTAGCATTTTAGCATTACCTGAGCTTGAATTTAAAATATTTCTTCCTGTTATAAAACCGTAGACGATTGATAATATTCCAGCAGCTATAATGTAATACATTATTGTTTCAGTTGATGTGTTCATTGGTTCCTTTGTTTATTAAATTTATGAAAAACATGTAATA
The DNA here is from genome assembly GCA_902525355.1 of uncultured Pelagibacteraceae bacterium. Lineage (GTDB taxonomy): Bacteria > Pseudomonadota > Alphaproteobacteria > Pelagibacterales > Pelagibacteraceae > Pelagibacter. Next base: position 42,102 of record CABZGO010000004.1, read on the forward strand.
CAAAATATGATATAAAACGCAATATTTAACTTTATTAGAAATTGTGCAAATAACCTTCATTATATGCATGTTTTATTCGTTTATTGCCATCAATAATTTCATTATTTTTTGCATCTTTAGTTAAATTGCCAATTAGTGTTACTTTCTGATTCATCTTTTTGAAAAATTTTTGAATATAATCTCTCTTTGATTTTGGGGATGTAAATATAATTTGATAGTCATCGCCCTTTGAAATGAAGTTGATCTTCTTTTTTTTTGATTTAGAAAGATATTTTTTCAAATTTATTGAAATTGGAATTTTATTTAGTTCTACTTTATAAAATAATTCACTTTTATTGATTAATTTACTCAAATCTCCAAATAAGCCATCTGAAATGTCAATTGAGGAATTTGCAAAATTTAAAAGGTTTGTGCTGATCTTAGTAGGCAAGTCAGGTAAATAGTATTTTTTAATAAAATATTTATACTTTTTTCTATTTAATAATATATTTCTTTGTAATATTTGTAATCCTAAGTAGCTATCACCAATGTTGCCAGTTACATATATATCATCACCATTATTACATTTATTTCTTTGAACAATTTTTTTTGAATAACCTAATGACATTATTGTAAAGATTGTTTTATTTGATTTTGTAGTATCTCCACCAGATAGTTTAATATCATATTTCTTTTGCTCTTCTTTAAGACTTTTAGAAATAATATTAAGATTTTTTTTTGAGAAAGAATTATTGTTTCCACTGGCAGCTATAAAAATAAATTTTGGTTTTACACCTTTACAATATAAATCTGATATTGAGGATCTTACTATTTTTTTTATTACTAAATCAGGATCTCTAAAGTTTATGAAATGAACACCTTCCACATAAGTATCAGTGGAAACAACAACGTTATGTTTTTTATCAAAAAAAACATCATCATTTAAGTCTAATGCAGATGGGTTATTAAAAGTTAATTTTTTAAAGTACTTTTGAATTAGAGCAAATTCATTCATTGCTAATTCTAATTTTTTTTGAAATTTTGTCTAATAATGCATTTAAATATTTAGTTTGTGAATCATCAATAAAAAAATTTGATGCTTTCAAATATTCATTAATAATAATTTTGATTGAGGTATTAGGTTTGTATAAGAATTCAAAAATTGCACTTTTAATTATAATTTGAAAAACTTTATCCATATTTTTAATTTTTAAATCTTTCTCTAAATGATTATTAATTTCTATATTAATTAACTCTTCTCTTTCTAAAGTTCCGTTCACTATATCTTTTATAAATTTTTTAAATCTATGTTTAGGAAAAGTTATATTTTCCTCATTATTAAAAAGTTTCCCATAAAGTTTTTGTATAATTATTACTCTAGGATTTCTTTGTGGTGAAAATTGAACTGACATAATTTATTGAAATAGGACAGACAAAACTGCCTCCGCAGCCTCTGAACCTTTCCTGCCACGTGCAAATGCTTGTTTTTTGTTTAAGCAGGTAATTACACCATTTCCTACAGGTTTCTTAGATGTGATTGATAATGTCATTAATGCGTCAGTAGTTGCTTTTGATATAAAATCAAAATGAGGTGTTTGACCTTTAATCACACATCCTAAAGCAATGAATCCATTAAATTTATTTAAATTTTTTGATATTGTTACAGGTATCTCAAACGCACCAGGTACATTAATCACCTTTATAATACACTTATTTTTAATTTTATTTATTGCACTGTTTAATAAAGACCTAGCAATATTTTCATAATAATTTGCAACAACTATTAAAATTTTTTTTTTCACTTTATAATTTCCTGTTTTTTAATTTTTATTCCATAACCGTCTAACCCTATCACTTTTTTTTTTGATCTAGTAACAAGTATCATATTTTTAATATTTAAAGATTTAATAATTTGAGCCCCTATACCATAGTTTCTAATCAATTTGTCATGACCTTTTTTATAAAAAGTTTTACTTTTATACTGTTTGAGTGTTTGGGTTACTGATTTTAAATTAGGATCTCTTATAAATACAAGAACACAATTATTATATTTTTTGAAATACGAAATTGTTTTATCAAATGAATTAGGCAGTTTTTGATTAATTAAATAATTTTGAACTACATTAGATGATATTACTCTTAATCTAGGGATAACTCCTTTCTTTAAGTTACCTTTTATCAGTGCAAAGTTTTCTGACCCATCAAGTATGTTTTCAAATACTTTTATTTTAAATTTTTGTTTTTGAACAATTATTGAAGAGGTTTTTTTTAATTTAACAAGTTTCTCTCTCTTTAACCTATAAGCAATTAAATCTTCAATTTTACCAATTTTAAGTTTATGTTTTTTAGCAAAATTAAATAAAGTTTTTCCTTTTGCCATTTTTCCATCATCTGCCATAATTTCGCAAATAACAGCTGAATTATTTTTTTTAGCAAGTTTGGATATATCAACTGAAGCTTCAGTATGCCCTGCTCTAACGAGCACACCTCCATCTCTTGCTATAACTGGAAAAACATGTCCTGGAGATACAATGTCATTTTTTTTAGCGTTTTTATTTGATGCAGCTTTAATTGTTCTAGAACGATCATAGGCTGATATACCTGTTGTAACACCTTTTTTAGCCTCTATAGAGTAAGTGAAAGCAGTTTTGCTTCTAGATTGATTTATTGGTGAAGCCAAAGTTAATCCAATTTTTTTTGATTGTGCACTATCCATTGCTAGACAAATTAATCCTCTTGCGTATTTGGCCATGAAATTAATATGATTAGGATTAACAGCCGATGTGGAAATTACTAAGTCACCTTCGTTTTCCATTTCTTCATGTTTGCTTTCATCATCAACAAGAATATACATTCCATTTTTCTTAACTGTCTTAATTATGCTTTCTATTGAGCTAAAATTATTTTTTTTCATTGATAAATTTTTTTACATATTTTGACATAATATCAATCTCGACATTAACCAAATCATTTTTTTTTAATTTAATTAAATTAGTCAGTTTTAATGTGTGAGGAATAACCCAAATTTCAAAAGAATTCTTTTTTATTTTTGATATTGTTAGTGATACTCCGTTTATTAATATAGAGGCTTTTTCTACTAATTGCTTCTTAAGTGATTTTGTTATTTTAAATTCAAAAATATTTGATTTATCTACCTTCTTAATACTTTTTACAGAACAAACTGTATCAACATGACCCTGACAGATATGTCCTGAAATATTATCACCAAATTTTAAGGGTTTTTCTAAATTAATTTCATCTCCGATTTTAATATTTTGAAATTTTGATTTAGCCAATGTCTCATTTGAAAGATAAAATTCTAAAGTCTTATTTTTATAAGAAATTAAAGTAAGGCAAACTCCATCACAAGAAATTGAAATACCTAGGTTTTTATTCGAAACTTTCAATGAAGATCTTATAAATAAATTAACTCCCTTTGCTCTTTTTTTGATTCTGTTTATTGTGCCTTTATTAAATATAATTCCATTAAACATTTTAACAATAGTGAGTAAGAGTATCTTTATCTAAATATGTGTTTATTTTTTTTTTATTTTTATAGATTTTATTAATCATTTTTACTAATGAAGATATATTAATTTTATCTCTATTAGAGATTATTTTGTCGCTTTTAAAAAAGTAAAATTCATTTAATAAATTTTCGTTCAGAAAATTAGTCATTAAATCTTTGCCAGTCTCCACTAATAACCTATGTAGTCCTAAAGTATATAGTTTTTGACTAATTTTTTTAAGATTGAAATTCTGGCTGTTATCCACATTTTGATAAATAAGCTTAACACCTCTATTTTTTAACAATCTAATTTTAGAGATATTATTAGAACAGTGAAATATAATTAACTTACTTTTTGTTGAATTTTTAATTACATCAGCATTAATTTTTATTTTTAAGTTCTTATCGATTACAACTACAGAAGGTGAAAATTTCTCTAATCCATTTAATCTACAATTAAGTTTAGGATTGTCTGTATTTATTGTTTTGTAAGAGGTTAATATTGCATGATTTTGATACCTTAAAATATGTGAAACATTTCGTGAATGTACATTTGTTATTGGAGAATTATTTCTTAAAATATTTAAATTTGATGAACTTGCGATTTTGCCAATTATATAAGGGGCTTTGTTAGATCTTATATAATTATATTCTTTGTAGAGGTTCTTAACGTCTCTTTTTTGTAGCCCAGATATTGTAACTATTTTTTTAGACTTTAAAATTTTTTTAGTTTTATTAAAAGTTCGTAAATCTTTATCCTCGATAGAGTAATAAACTCTCTTAACTTTATTTTTTATTATTGTATTTGTGCAAGGAGGTGTTATCCCGTGATGAGAACAAGGCTCAAGTGTTGAGTAAAGCGATGCTCCTTTGTTATATCTATTTTTATTTAAAGCAATGCTTTCTGCGTGTGGTCTACCACCATTATTAGTAGTTGCAAAAGATAAGATTTTATTATTTTTTACAATCACACAACCAACAGATGGATTTGTACCAGTTAAATACTTATTATTCTCTGCTAAGTTTATAGCAAAGTTCATAATTTTTTTATCTGATGATTTATAATTATCTTTTTTTAAAGACATCAATTCTATCCACAAATTGAACAAAGTCTTTTTCTTCTCTGAAGTTTCTATAGACTGATGCAAATCGTACATATGCTACAGGGTCAAGCTCTTTTAAACCCTCCATAACCATAGTACCGATTGTATTTGACAATATCTCACTTTGACCTAATTCTTCTAGTGCTCTGCTTATTTTTGAAATAAATTTCTCGGTTGTTTCAGTATCAATGGGTCTTTTCTTTAAAGCAACATAAATAGATTTTGAGAGTTTTTCTCTATCAAAAGATGATTTTCTCCCATTTTTTTTAACTACTGTAAGTTCTCTAAATTGAACTCTTTCAAAAGTAGTAAATCTTTGTCCACATGTACAAAGTCTTCTTCTTCTAATTGTTGTACCATCTTCTGTGGGTCTTGAGTCGACAACAGATGTGTCGCCTTTTTTACATATAGGACATATCATAAGCTTAAGCTAACCTAAGTGCTTATATATAGGAAAATTTGAACATAGGCTAACAACTTCTTTTCTTACCTCATCCTCAGTTTTAGAGTTATCTTCAGGATTTTCTGCCAATCCTTTTATAGTTTTTGTTATTAAATCACCTACTATTTGAAATTCTTTTAACCCAAATCCTCTTGTAGTAGCAGCCTGCGAACCAAGTCTTATACCAGATGTTATCATTGGGCTTTCACTATCAAATGGAATACCATTTTTATTACATGTAATATTAGCCCTAGAAAGGCTTTCTGCAGCAACATTACCTTTTACATTAAAAGGTCTTAGGTCAACTAACATAAGATGTGTATCTGTCCCACCTGAATAAATTTTAAAACCATTATTTTTTAATGTTTCAGCTAAAATCTTTGCATTTGCTAAAACAGTTTTTATATAATCTTTAAATTCAGGTTTTAATGCTTCTTTAAATCCAACAGCTTTTGCAGCTATAATATGCATAAGTGGTCCACCTTGGTATCCGGGGAAAACTGCTGTATTAAATTTTTTAGATAAGTCCTCGTGATTAGTTAATATTATTCCACCTCTTGCACTTCTAAAAACTTTATGAGTAGTAGATGTAACTACGTGAGCATAGTCACATGGATTAGGATATCCCTTACCAGCAACCAAACCAGAAAAATGAGCCATGTCAACCATTAGATATGCTCCAACTTTATCAGCTATTTCTCTAAATCTTTTAAAGTCAATCACTCTTGAATAAGCACTACCACCTGCAATTATAAGTTTTGGTTTGTGTTCAAGTGCAAGTTTTTCAACATTGTCATAATCGATAAGTTCAGACTCTTTATCAACTTCATATCCAATAGCATTAAACCATTTACCTGACATAGAAATTTTTAAACCATGTGTAATATGTCCACCAGAGTTCAAACTCATTCCCATAAAAGTATCACCAGGTTTTAGCAAAGCTAAAAATACCGCTCCATTTGCTTGTGCCCCTGAATGAGGTTGAGCATTAGCAAATTTACAATTAAATAATTCTTTAAGTCTATCAATCGCTAATTGTTCAGCTACATCTACATGCTCACATCCGTTATAATATCTTTTACCAGGATAACCTTCTGCATATTTATTTGTTAATACCGAACCTTGAGCTTCAAGGACTGCTTGAGATACAATATTTTCAGATGCAATTAATTCTATATGATTTTGTTGTCTTACTAATTCATCATTAATAGCTTTGTAAATTTCTGGATCACTATCTAATAAACTTTTTTCAAAAAAGTCTCTGTACTCACTGTTTAAATATTTTGTTTCACTTGACATACTTTTTATATTTTTTTAATTCTTTTTAAATGTCTTCCACCTTCAAACTTAGTATTTAAGAAAGCATTTATACATTTAAAGGCTAAATTTTTACTAATCAACCTTTCTCCTAATGTAATAACATTTGCATCATTATGCAATCTAGATAATTTAACGTTTTTTACCGAATAACATAATGCCGCTCTTATATTTTTATGTTTATTAGCTGTAATTGCCATACCCATACCCGAACCACATACCAAAATACCAAAATTCTCTTTTTTTATCTTTTTTGATAATTTATGTGCATAATCTGGATAGTTTACCGATTTTTTTGGATGCTTTGGACCTAAATCTAAAACTTCAAATTTTGAGGAAAATTTTTTTTTAATACTTTCTTTTAGTCTAAATCCAGCGTGGTCAGATGCGATAAAGATTTTTTTCAAATTAATTAAATTTATAATCTAAAACACATGCAACTAGGTGTATTCTATTTTCTTCACCACCATTAAATGCATTATGATATTTTGTATTGTTAGTAACCCAAACTGATCCATCAGCAGGCATATGCTTAGCTATATTATCGATAACCATCAAGCATCCTGGATTTGTTATAATTGGTATATGCAACCTAGGTTCTGGATCTCTATGCCAGCTTAATGTTGATCTTGGTTCTTTTAATAAAATTCTTACTCTGCCTAATTTATATTTAGATGAAAGAACATCATAAACTTCTTTAAAATAAGTATTTTCGTAATCTCTTATAAATTCACTGTATTTAGATTCATCTATATCTACATCCCTTGAAACTTCTTTTCCAGATTTATCTGGTTTAGTCCAATAAACACCTCGAGCTTTGCTACCTTTTATTGAGTCTGGATCTCCAGGTATTTGTGTTAATGAAATTGCACCGAAGTTAGTTACACCTCCTCCATCATCGAATTTTTTAATTTTTATGATTTGGTTATAAGCATCTTGAAGTTTATCAATATCAAATTGTATAGTTTGTTTTTGAAAATCACTAAAGTCTAAAACTCTATCAGTTTGATTATGTAAACTTAAATTTACGATTTTATTTTTATTGTCAATCATGAAGATTGTTTTCTACTCATTTATATATATATTTGTATAATAGATTTTGTCGCATAATAAAATACAATATGATTACAGGTAAATACCCAAATTTAAGGCTTAGAAGATCAAGAAAATATGCTTGGTCTAGAAAATTAGTACAAGAAAATTCTTTATCTTATAGTGATTTGATACTACCAATTTTTTTGATTGAAGGAAAAAATAAAAAAGAATCAATAAAATCTATGCCAAATGTATATAGGTATAGTGTAGACAAAATAAATACAGTTGTGGGTAAAGCAATAAAAAAAGGAATACCCATGGTTGCTTTATTTCCATATACAAGTCCAACAAAAAAAGACGAAAAAGGTTCTGAAGCTTTAAATCCAGACAATTTAGTTTGCAAAGGTATAAAGTTTATTAAAAAGAAATTTAAGAATAAAATTGGCATTATGTGCGATGTGGCCCTAGATCCATATACTTCTCATGGCCATGATGGATTATTAAAGAAAAACAATATTCTAAATGATAAAACCGTAGAAATACTTATCAAACAAGCATTACTACAGGCAAAAATGGGGTGTGATGTTATCGCACCTTCAGATATGATGGATGGCAGAATTGGTAAAATTCGATCAGCTTTAGATAAAAATAATTTCAAGGATGTACAAATATTATCATATGCAGTTAAATTTTCATCTAGCTTTTATGGACCATTTAGAGACGCTGTTGGATCAAAAAAATTATTAAAAGGTGATAAAAAAACTTACCAAATGGATTTTAGAAATTCAGATGAGTCTTTGAGAGAAGTTTCATTAGATATAAAGGAAGGTGCTGATATGGTTATGGTTAAACCTGGTATGCCCTATCTTGATATAATAAAAAAAGTAAAAGATAATTTCAAAATACCAGTATTTGCATATCAAGTTTCTGGAGAATACAGTTTGATAATAAATGGAATTAATAAAAAAATAATAGATAAAGCTTCAATAAAAGAGTCTCTTATTTCATTTAAAAGAGCTGGAGCAAACAGTATTGTAACTTATTTTGCCGATCAAATTGATCTTTAATTATTTCAACAAATTAACAAATTCATTCCTTGAAGAGGGATAATTCTTGTTATTAGGTTTGATAATTGTTTTATCCAAAAAATCTCCAACTATGGAAAAACCATTATATATATCTTTAGAATTCTCAGGGCTGATATTTTTATCTATTAGAAAATTTGGTATGATTTTTTGACTTGAGTCTACAATATATTTAGTTTGACCATTAACCAGTTTATCAACAACGTAATCTTTAAAATTAATATCGTATCCAATAGACTTTAATATATTTAGCTCTAAATACAAAAATTCAACAAGCCAATTATCAAGTTCAATTATTTTGAATAATTTTTCTAGAAGATTGTATATTTCTACATTATTCTCATTTTCTGCTGTGAGAATTTTAATTAAATTCATACAATAAATAATACAAAATAATTTTTTTTTATTTTCTAAATAAACAGGCGTTTTAATTTCATCTATTTCAACCTTTAGATATCCAAGCCTACCGTCCTCTCTTAATTTTGAATTTATGTGAAATTTATTCCCTATTAACAAATAACTCTTAATCTTTTTTGAGGTTGACCCGAAAATTACTCCAACTATTTTACCATTATTTTTAGTGTAAAATTCAGCTATTGATGAATTTTCATTGTATTTGTTTAAAGATAACAAATATCCTTTATCTTGCCAATTCATTTTTGCTTAATTTTTTGAGAAGTTCTGAAGCTGCAGATTGCTCTGCATTTTTCTTTGAAGATCCTATTGCAAAAGTATATGTACCATTTTTAAGCTTTACCCCAACTTTAAAATTTGGCTTATGTCTTGGACCTGTATTAGACACTAATTTATAGATAGGTAATTTTTTAAAGATTTTTAAAGAGTATTCTTGGAGTTGAGTTTTGGGATCCACAAATGTAGTTTCTGCATCATTTATTAAATTTTTCCATAGTTTAAGAATAAAATTTTTAGAAACTTCAAATCCTTTATCTAAATAAATTGCTCCAATTATTGCCTCACAGCAATCTGAAATAATTTTATTTTCAATGATATTTTTGTTCGACTTAGAATTACTTGTAATAACAAATTCTTTAAGGTTTAATGAATTTCCTACTTCTAGACATTTATTTTTATTAACTAAAGAAGCTAATTTTTTATCTAAAGATCCTACTTTTTCATTTGGATAAAGTTCATATAATTTTTTTGAAACAACAAGTCCTAGTACTCTATCACCTAAAAATTCAAGATTTTCATAATTATAAATTGTATCAAAACTTTTATGAGTAATAGCTTGCAAAAGGATTTTTTCATTTTTGAAATCTACTTTAATTTTTTTTTGAAGTTTTTTAATAGGGCTCATAATTAATCAATAAATTTGAAAAATCTATTTAACCTTAATATTTCGTTCCAATTCCAAAATTTAATAATACTTCCTATAAATGGATCTGACGAAAAAAATAAGATTTGAGCTTTACCAACAAGATTATTTTTATGGACATACCCAACTTCAGATAAAAATCTACTATCTTTAGAGCAATCCCTGTTGTCTCCCAAGAAAAATAAATGGTCTTTTGGAACTAAGTATTTATCTGAATTGGCAAAAGTAATATCAGTTCTGTAAGATGCTAAATAAACTTTACCATTTGGAAGTTTTTCTTCAAATGTGTTAACTTTTATTTTTGATTTGCCGCAATAATTAGTGATATTTTTTGATTTAATTGTTTTTAATATTTGATTACCATTAAGGTAAAGATCACCATTAATAAACTGAATTGTATCACCTGGTAAACCAATTACGCGCTTTATATAATCAGTTCTATTATCTATTGGGGTTTTAAATACAGCCACATCACCTCTTTCAGGAATTTTAGTAAAAATACGATTTTCGAAAATAGGTGGACTAAATGGGAAAGAATGCTTGCTATAACCATATGTGAATTTAGTTACAAAAAGTCTATCTCCAACCAATAGATTTGGTTCCATTGACGATGACGGAATATAAAAAGGTTGCAACAAAATAGATCTGATTAAAACTGCAATTATAAGAGCATAAATTAATGTTTTAAAATTTTCAATAATTATTTTTTTCATATTTTTTTATCTATAACAACAAACGCTATTGAATAATATTTCTCATCAGAAAGTGATAAAAAAACTTTATATTTTTTTATTTTAAATTTTTTTTGGAGGAAATTTTTTAATTTTTTTGATAATGCAATATATGGTTTTCCGTTTTTATAATTCTTAATTTCAATATCTATAAAATTTATATCTGATCTAAAACCAGTACCAATTGCTTTAACAAATGCTTCTTTTGCAGCAAATCTTTTAGCATAAAAATTGATTTTATTTTTTAATTTTTTTCCTTGTTGAATTTCTTTTTCAGTAAAAACTCTATTTAAAAAACCTTTAATTTTTAACGAGCTATTAATTCTACTGTTTTTAATGATATCAACACCATTCCCTATAATATGCATTATCTTAATATTTTAACAAATTGTTTAACTACTTTTGAAATGCTATACAAAACTGACTCTCCAATTATAAAATGGCCTATATTAAATTCTTCAATTTGTTTTATCTTATTTAGTATTTTTGTTGTCTTATAGTCCATACCATGTCCAGCATGAACCTCTAAACCTATATTTTTTGCATATACAGCACATTTTTTAATTTTATTTAATTCTTTAGAATAATTTTTTTTCTGTTTAATTTGATTAGAAATCTTACCTGTATGTATCTCTATACATTTACTTCCTAGCGTTTTGGATAATTTTATATCTTGAAGAGATGGATTTATAAATAAGCTAGTTCTAATATTATTTCTATTTAAAATTTCTAATATTTTTTTTATTTTATTTTTATTTTTTTTTAAATTTAATCCACCTTCTGTTGTAATTTCATTTCTTTTTTCGGGTACGAGACAAATGAAGGAAGGTTTATTTTTAAGTGCTATTTTAACCATTTTTGGGTCTGAAGCTATTTCTAAATTAATAGGGATAAATTTATTTGATGATAAGATTTTTAAATCAATATCTTTAATGTGTCTCCTGTCCTCTCTTAAATGAACAGTAATAGAATCTGCACCAGCCTTTAAAACATCTAACGCTACTGAATAAGGATCAGGATGTTTTTCGCCTCTAGCATTTCTCAAAGTTGCAACATGATCTATATTAACCCCTAGTCTTTTTTTCATTTTAAAAATCTACTTCCGGGTTTGGTAATTGGAATTTTTTTTAGACTCTCAGGAATATTTTTTTCTTTAAAAGTTGGAATTATTAATTTTACTTGTGAGACGATTTTTTTTCTTTTAATTTTTAAAGTTTGTATATTAGACCTGTCAATTAAACATGCAAATCCTAATAAAATTGCACGAGATTTTTTAATTAATTTAGCACACTCTAAACTTGATTTTCCTGTAGTTATGACATCTTCAATAATTAAAACTCTTGATTTTTTTTTTATATAAAAACCTCTTCTTAACTTAAATTTTCCGTTAACACGCTCACAAAAAATTGTTTCTTTTTTTAAAACTCTTCCTATTTCATATCCAATTACAATTCCACCCATTGCTGGTGAAAGAATTAAATCAATATTTTTAAATGTTTTATTTATTTTATTAGCTAAAGATTTAGTAAATTTCTGAGATTTATTTGGCAAGCTTAGTAATTTTGCACATTGTACATAAGAAGGTGAATGTAGACCGGATGACAATACAAAATGCCCTTCTAACAAAGCATTAGTTTTTCTTAAAACTGCTAAAGAGTTTTTTAAAGAAAGCATATTTTTTATTTTTATGTCTTATAATTTTAAATTTATATTCTTTCTGTTTTAGTTCACTTATCAATTTTGTAAAGTTCTTAAGGTCATGTATGATTAAATTAAATTTAAAATTAATCCTACCATTGAGTTTTTCTACCATTTCTACACTTGAAATATTAACAAAGTTTTCACCAATCATTGTTGTTACATCACCCATTTTTCCAGGTTCGTCTGGAAGAGAAATCCAAAGTGTAGTATTGTATCTTTTTTCCTTAATCGGTTTGCTATTTTCTCGATACTGCCAATAACGTCTAATTGCAGCACGAGCTTTTCCTGTTTTGGTGCTAGTTAACCAATGTAGTGAAGGAGAGGCTTTTTTTGAGGTGATAATCTTAACTACATCTCCATTTCTTAATATAGATTGTAAAGCGCTTTCATTTCCATTTATTTCACAACCAACAGCTGCATCACCAATTTGAGTATGGACAGCATAAGCAAAATCTATTGGTGTAGCATTTTTAGGTAGTTTTATAATTGATCCTTTTGGTGTGAAACAAAAGGCGTTTTCTTGGAACATTTGAAGTTTTGTATATTCATAAGAGTCATCTGGATTCTCGTTTTTATCAATAATTTCAACTAAATCTGCTAACCAATCATACTCTTTCCAAGTTAAAGAATTAAATTTTTCCGATGATTTATATTTCCAGTGAGAAGCAATACCTCTTTCTGCAAACTCATGCATTTGTTTCGTTCTTAATTGGATTTCAATTGGTCTTTTATTTGGTCCAATAATTGCTGTGTGTAATGATTGATATTTATTGATTTTAGGCGATGAAATATAATCTTTAAATTTTCCTGGGATACAATTCCACTTGCTATGGAAAATTCCTAAAGCTTTATAGCAATCATCAATATTATCTAAAATAATTCTAAAACCAATTATATCTGTTATTTGCTCAAGGGAAGTTCTTTTTTTTTGAATTTTTCTCCAAATTGAAAAAGGAGTTTTTTCTCTTCCAACTATTTTTGGGTCGATATTTTTAATTTTAAGTATTTCAGAAAATTCATCAGAAATGTTATTGAAATTTATAAGATTGTTTTCTTTGATTTTGTCTAATCTGTCTTTGATTAATTTTCTTGCGTCTTCATTTAAAACTTCAAACGAAAGATCTTCTAACTCATCCCTTATACGATGCATCCCCATCCTGTCTGCAAGTGGAGCATAAATTTCCATAGTTTCTTTTGCTTTTCTTATCTGCTTTTCTTTGTTAACCACTTTGATTGTACGCATATTGTGAAGTCTATCAGCCAACTTCACCAACAAAACTCGAATATCTTTAGAGGTGGCAAGTATTAATTTTCTAAAATTTTCTGCTTTAGAATTTGATATAGCTTGATTTTCAAACTCTGAAATTTTTGTAACACCATCAACTAAATCAGCGACCTCTTTTCCAAATTCTGCTTCTATTGTGTTGTAAGTTGCATGAGTATCTTCAATTGTATCATGAAGTAAACCAGTGGCTATAGTAGCACTATCTAGCTTTAACTCAGTTAAAATATTTGCAACTGCTATTGGATGAATAATATATGGCGAGCCTTCATCTCTTTTTTGTTTTTCATGAGCCTTCAAGGCAAAAGCATAGGCTTTTGATAAAGTTTTCGGATTAAGAAATTTGTTATAATTTTTTACCTTATTTATTAATTCTTCAGATTTAAGCATTACTATTTATATCATTTTATTGGGCAATTTTAATACCCAATAACTGATCTGAGGTTAAATTTAACATTAAAATGACTATATTTTTATTAAGTTTGGGGTGGACCCAATCTTTACTTAATTCATACAAAGGAAACAGAACAAAATTTCTATTATGCATTCTTTTATGTGGAGTATTAAGTTTGTGATTTCTAAGTTTTCTGTGGATAATTTCGCCATTATAATCAATTATATCTATATCACATACTCTTGGATGATTTTTTTTTGCCTTAGTTCTACCTAATTTTTTTTCAATTTTTTTAATTTTTAAAAATAATTCGGCTATATTTAATTTAGTCTCAATCAATATGACAGAATTAATAAAGTCAGGGTAATTTTCATTTGGCCAGGATTTTGTGCTATAAAATTTTGATCTTTTCTTTATAAAAATCCCCTCTTTTTGGATTAAATCTATACTCTTGTTAAGATTATTTTTCTTATCACCTAGATTTGAACCTAGCGCCAGATATACTAAATTAACTTGATTTTCTGATATATCTTGCTTTTTCACGGTTCCAATCTCTTGTTTTTTTTGTCAGTCTTTTATCAAATTTTTTTTTACCTTTGGCTACTGCAATCTCTAATTTTGCCTTGCCCTTTTTAAAATACATTTTTGTTGGCACAATAGTTAAACCATCCTCATGAATTCTACCAATAATTTTATTAATTTCTCTTTTATTCAATAAAAGTTTTCTTTCAGAGTAAGGTTTGTGGTTTGAATAACTAGCTTGTTTATAAATAGGTATATGAGAATTTATTAAAAAAATTTCTCCATCTTTATCTACGGCATAAGAATCTGCTATATTAATTTTACCTAATCTTACTGATTTTATTTCCGACCCCTTTAAAACTATACCTGCTTCAAATATCTCTTTAAAAAAATAATTAAAAGATGCTTTTCTATTAATTGTTATAATTTTTAAACCAGAAATGGTTTTATTATTCATTAATTAATTCAGCAGATATAAGAGCTTTTTTTACCTCGACTTTTGTTTCATCTAAAACTGTTACTAAAGGTAATCTCACTTTATCATCACAGAGACCTATCAATTTAGCTGCGTATTTAACTGGTGATGGATTGCTCTCAATAAATAAGGATTTATGAACAGGTTGAAGTTTTTTATCTATCTCATCAGCTTTTTTTTGTTCATCTTTATTCTGCGATTTTGAAAATTTTTGCATATCTGAACACATTTTAGGTGCTATGTTGGCTGTGACAGAGATGCATCCTACGCCACCTCTTTTATTATATTCATAAGCAAGACCGTCCTCGCCTGTTAATTGGATAAATTCATTCCCAATTTTTTTGAAAGTTTCATCTACTCTATTCAAATCACCAGTTGCATCTTTCACTCCAACTATGTTTTTCAGCTCAAATAACCTTGCCATAGTGTCTACTGTCATATCAATGACTGATCTGCCAGGAATATTATAAATTATGATTGGTATGCCACATTTGTCATTTATAGCCTTGTAATGCTGATATAAGCCCTCCTGAGAAGGTTTGTTATAATAAGGTGTTACTATCAAGGCACCATCTGCACCAGCCTTTTCTGCATGCTCTGTAAGTGATATGGCTTCTGCAGTAGAATTTGATCCAGTACCTGCAATAACTGGAATTTTTCCTTTAGCTTCTTGAATGCATAACTCTATAACTTTTTCATGTTCTTTATGTGATAGAGTTGGAGACTCACCAGTTGTGCCTGCTGGCACAAGTCCATTTGTTCCATTTTCTAAATGAAAATTAATAATTTTTATATAAGTTTCCTCATCAAGACTATTGCCTTTAAATGGTGTTACTAAAGCTACATTTGAACCTTTAAACATAAATATTTATATCATAAGTTATTAAAAATGATTTTTAGAAAATCTAAATTACTACTAACAACTATATTTTTTTTAAACTTTTTTCAATCATCATATTCGAATGAAATAATAATACCTAAGAAAAAACCTAAATCTAATAGTCAAATAATAGTCCCTCCTTTTAAACCTGGAACATTTAATGAAAAACAAAGTTTAAAGGGTGATAAAGATTTACCCAAAGAGATCTTCGGAATTTTGTTGCCTCCAAAAAAACCACTTATCGTAAAAAAACAAACATTAAGAAGTGTTAAAAAAACAAGATATTACAGTGAAAGGGATTTTGAATTTGCAAAACAAGCAATTAGATTCATGGAAAAATCTAATTGGAAAGATGCAAAAAATACTGCAAAAAAAGCAAGAGCTCAATCAATATATGATTTTATAGAGTGGAGACATCTTCTTACATCAGGAAACAAGGCAACCTTTTCAGAATATAAAAGATTTATTGATAGAGTTAAAGATTATCCAAGATTTGATAGAATTAAATATCTTGCTGAACACAAAATAATTTTACAAAACCATTCTCCTACAGAAATAATTAAATGGTTTCAAACTAATGAGCCATTAAGCGGATATGGTAAAATGATGTTAGGAGAGAGTTTAATTAAGACTGGAAAGTCTTATGAAGGAGTAAAATTAATAAAACAGGGATTTATAAATGCGGATCTAAATACAAGTAATTTAAAATATTTCAGAAAAAAATTTAAAAATATTCTAGATACATCTGATTATGTAAATAGAGCAGATTATTATGCTTGGGAGGGTAAACATTGGGATCTAAAAAGAATTATTAGATATCTGCCAAGTGAATATCAATTACTTTATACGGCAAGGCATATATTAATAACTAGAGGATATGGAGTTGATGAAGCAATTAAAAAAGTACCCAAAAACCTTAAGAATGATGCTGGTTTAAATTATGATAGGCTAAAATGGAGAAGAAAAAAAGGACGAGTAGATAGCTCGCTAGAAATTCTTAATAAAATAAAAAACACTGAAGAATATTTAATAAGACCTGAGAAGTGGTGGAAAGAAAGGTCAATAATTGGAAGATCTTTAATTTATAAAAAAAAATATAAAACGGCATATAGAATTGTTTCAAATCATGCTATGAAACAAGGTGCAGACTATGCAGAGGCCGAATGGATGAGTGGATGGATAGCACTTAGCTTTTTAAAAGATGCAAAACAAGCAGAAAATCATTTTTTAAATTTTTATAAGAACGTTAGCTATCCAATTAGCTTATCTAGAGGTGCATATTGGTTAGGTAAAACTTATGAAAAAATTGGTGATAAAGAAAATTCAAATAAATGGTTTTTTGAAGGAGCAAAATATTTAACAACATATTATGGTCAGCTTTCACACATGAAAGTGAAACCAAAAGAGAAATTTGAACTAGATAAATTAATGTTTGTAGATGATGATTATGAACAAGAGTTTTATTCAAATAAACTTGTCGCAATTGTCGATTTACTTGATTATTTAGATAAAGATAAATACACAAAACATATATTAAGATTTCTTGCAAATGATAATGTAGAAAAAGGCAGTGAAGCTTTAGCTGCTAAATTAGCATCAGATATATCACGTTTTGATTTTGCTATACAAGTTTCTAAAATTGCCTCATATCAAAAAAGATTTCACAACCAGTTTAATTATCCAGTAATGAGTGTGCCAAGATTTGTTGGTGGAAGAAAAATTCCTGATCCAGCATTGATATTATCAATTATCAGACAAGAAAGTGAATTTGATACTTCTGCTAAAAGTAGAGTTGGTGCTCAAGGATTAATGCAACTTATGCCGTATACTGCTAAAACTGTTTCAAAACAAGCTAAGCTGACTTACTCTAAATCAAAATTAACAACGGATCCTGAATACAATATAAATTTAGGATCTCATTATATTGCTGGTTTGATTAATAATTATAAAGGCTCATATCCCTATGCTACCGCTGCATATAATGCAGGACCTAAAAGAGTTAAGTATTGGAAGAAATTAAACAAGGATCCCCAAAAAAAACAAATAGATTATGTGGATTGGGTTGAGCTAATAAAATTTAAAGAAACCAGAAATTACGTTCAAAGAGTTTTAGAAAATTATAATGTTTATAGGTACATATTGTCTCAAAAACCAATTTATCTCAGCGATTTTTTTAAAAATAAGCCATTATATTAATGGCGGAAGGAGAGGGATTCGAACCCTCGGTACACCTTTTCAAGCGTACGGCGGTTTAGCAAACCGCTGGTTTCAACCAGCTCACCCATCCTTCCGTACGTAGATGTGTAACTTGAAATCATTGAATATTCAATATTAATCAAGTAATTTCTGGCAATGATGAAAAACAAATATTCAATATTTTCACTTATTAAAAATGCTTTTTCGCAGCATGAAAACTGGAAGCAAGCTTGGGGAGATCCTGAGCCAAAAAAAGAATATGAAGCTATTATAATTGGTGGTGGTGGCCACGGTTTAGCAACAGCTTACTACCTAGCTAAAAAGCATAACATGAGAAATATTGCTGTTTTAGAAAAAGGCTGGATTGGTGGAGGAAATACAGGAAGAAATACTACAATTATAAGATCAAATTATTTGTGGGATGCAAGTGCTGGATTATACGACCATGCATTAAAGATTTGGGAAAATTTATCTCAAGAATTAAATTACAATATTATGTTCAGTCAAAGAGGAGTTATGAATTTAGCCCATAACCTTCAAGATGTAAGGGATTTAAAAAGAAGAACTCACGCAAACAGACTTAATGGCATTGATGCAGTGTGGTTAAATACAAATCAAGTAAAAGAATTTTGTCCAATAATAAATACGTCCCCAGATATAAGATACCCTGTTCTTGGTGGAACATTACAAAGAAGAGCGGGAACTGCTAGACATGATGCTGTTGCATGGGGTTATGCAAGAGGTGCAGATGAAATGGGAGTTGATATAATACAAAATTGTGAAGTTAAAGGTATAAAAAGAAATAGAGATCAAGTTGAAGGTGTTGAAACATCAAAAGGATTTATTAAAACAAAAAAAATTGGTGTTGTTGCAGCAGGACACTCAAGTGTAATTGCTAACATGGCAGGATTAAAATTACCACTGGAAAGCAAACCTTTACAGGCATTAGTTTCAGAACCAGTCAAACCAATAATTGATACTGTAGTAATGTCCAACGCTGTACATGCATATGTTAGTCAGTCTGATAAAGGTGAGCTAGTAATTGGCGCTGGTACGGACGCTTATGTTTCTTATACTCAAAGAGGTAGTCACGATGTTGTTGAAGGAACATTGAAAGCTATATTGGAGCTGTACCCTATTTTTAGCCGAATGAAAATGTTGAGACAATGGGGTGGAATTGTTGATATATGTCCTGATGCAAGTCCAATAATTAGCAAAACAAATATAAAAGGACTCTATTTTAACTGTGGTTGGGGCACAGGAGGTTTTAAAGCAACACCTGGATCTGGTGATTTATTTGCACACACTATTGCTAATGATGAACCACATAAATTAAATGCTGCATTTAATCTTAATCGATTTGTGAGTGGAGATCTAGTTGACGAACATGGTGCAGCAGCTGTAGCACACTAATGTTTTTAATAAATTGTCCATATTGTGGTGAAAGAGACCAAAGTGAATTTTCATGTGGAGGTGAAGCTCACATAGTTAGACCCAAACAACCAACTGAGCTAAGTGATGATCAATGGGCAGAATATCTATTTATGAGAAAGAATATTAAAGGAATTCAGTTCGAAAGATGGAACCATGCTCATGGATGTAGGAAATGGTTTAATATGGTTAGAGACACATCAAATGACAAGATATATGCGGTTTATAAAATGGGCGAAAAATCACCGATAGAATAAATGATAAAATATAGAGTAAATAAGACAAAACATGTAGATCAAACTAAAACAGTTTCATTCGATTTCGATGGAAAATCTTATCACGGTTTTGATGGTGATACTTTGGCATCTGCCTTACTTTCAAATGGAGTTCATTTAGTTGGTAGAAGCTTTAAATATCACCGACCAAGAGGGATAATGTCTAGTGGATCCGAAGAACCTAATGCGATATGTCAAATAAACGAAAACACAGATTTAACAGAACCTAATGTTAGAGCTACAGAGATTGAATTGTATGAAGGTTTAAAAGCCTCAAGTCAAAATTGTTGGCCCAGTGTTAATTTTGATATAGGAGGAATTAACAATTTTATATCTCCATTTATACCTGCAGGTTTTTATTATAAGACTTTTATGTGGCCTAAAAATTTCTGGAAAAAAATCTATGAACCGCTGATAAGATGGTCAGCGGGATTAGGGAAATCTCCAACAAAACCTGATCCTGAATTGTATGACCATAAACATGTTCATTGTGATGTATTAATTATAGGTGGTGGTATTTCTGGAATAATAGCATCAAAAATTGCTTCTAAAAACAATTTAAAAACAATATTGATTGAAGATAAAAATATTCTTGGCGGGTCAACAATATTTCAAAAGAATGAAAATTATAAAATTAATAATAAATATTCAGGTGAATGGATAGATGAAGAGATAGCAGAACTTAAAAAATTAGATAATTTAACAATAAAAACTAGAACAAGCTTAGCAGCTTATCATAGCTATAATTACCTCTTAGCAAAAGAAAATATTTCAGACCACCTACCATTGGAC
This sequence comes from uncultured Pelagibacteraceae bacterium, assembly GCA_902525355.1. Classification (GTDB taxonomy): domain Bacteria; phylum Pseudomonadota; class Alphaproteobacteria; order Pelagibacterales; family Pelagibacteraceae; genus Pelagibacter. The sequence goes on from CABZGO010000004.1 coordinate 62,586, forward strand.
AAAAGAAATGGTGACATCAGACAGAGATTATGGAAAATTAGAGCAGATAAAGTAATAGTAGCAACAGGTGCTATTGAAAGACCCCTTGTATTTAATAATAACGATAGACCAGGAATTATGCTTGCTAACTCTGTAAAAAAATATTTAGATTTTTATGGTGTGTCTTGTGGATTTAATAATGTGATATTTACCAATAATGATAGTGCTTACGAAACGGCTGTTTCGTTGAAAGAAAAAGGAATATCCGTCGAAATAATAGATATAAGAAAAAAATCTAATTCCAAAATTGTTAAAAATGCTGAAAAGCTTGGAGTTAAAATCTATTGGAACTCAACGGTAGTTAACACTTTTGGACATAGAAAAATAAATTCTATTGAGATAATGAATTTATCAGAAGATGGATCAAATATTGTTGGAGATAAAAATAAAATTAACTGTGATTGCTTAGCAGTAAGTGGTGGTTGGACACCAATGGTTCACATGCATACACAATCTGGTGGAAAATTAGATTTTAGAGAAAATGATCAAACCTTTATACCAACTGAAATCGACGAAAATCATATTAATGTTGGTTCATGTAATGGTGATTTTGAACTTGAAGAAATAATTAATAATACAAATAAAAAGGTGAAGAATTTTTTGAAGGTCAGCGAAACTGAATTTGACAACACTTCTGTACTAAACTCGAAAGAATTAGATAAAAGAAATATATGGCTACTACCAAATTATATATCAGAGGGTAAATGCAAATCATTTATTGATTTTCAAAATGACTCTACTGCAAAAGATATAAAACTTGCGCTTAGAGAAGGTTTTAAATCTATTGAACATGTAAAACGTTACACAACAACTGGTATGGCAACTGATCAGGGTAAACTATCCAACATGCATGCATTGGGTATTATTGCAGATACTGCTGGTGTTAAAATGGGTACATTAGGAACAACAACATTTAGACCACCGTTCACACCATTAACCTTTGGGTCAATAGTTGGAAGAAGTGTGGGTAAATTTTTTGATATTATAAGAAAAACGTCAATTCATGAATGGCATAGTCAAAATAATGCTAAATTCGAAAATGTTGGACAATGGAAAAGGCCTTGGTACTACCCTGTTAATGACGAAGGTCTTCATGATGCTGTTCAAAGAGAAAGTAAGGCAGCTAGAGATAGTGCAGGAATTTTAGATGCTTCGACACTTGGAAAAATAGATATTCAAGGAACTGACTCATCTGAATTTTTAAATAGAGTTTACACAAATGCATGGTCAAAATTAGGAATTGGAAAATGCAGATATGGATTGATGTTAAATGAAGATGGCATGGTTTATGATGATGGTGTTACTACAAGATTAGGTGAAAATCATTACTTAATGACTACAACAACAGGTGGAGCGGCGAATGTTCTTTCAAAACTTGAAGATTATTTACAAACTGAGTGGCCTGAATTAGATGTTTATTTAACTTCAGTCACTGACCACTACTCGACAGCAAGTATATGCGGTCCAAACTCTAAAAAAATATTAACTAAAATATTTCCTGATAAAGATTTTAGTGATGAGGCTTTTCCACATATGTCTTACCAAAATGCCAAAATTGATGAGATTAATTGTAGAATAATGAGAATAAGTTTTACTGGTGAACTTAGTTATGAAATTAATATAGAGTCAAAATACGGAAAATCGTTATGGGAGAAATGCATTGAGGTAGGAAAAGAATTTAAAATTACCCCTTATGGAACAGAAACAATGCATTTATTAAGAGCTGAAAAGGGTTTTATTATTGTTGGTCAGGATACAGATGGTACTATGACGCCAATTGACCTTCAAATGGATTGGATCGTTAGCAAGAAAAAATACGATTTTATTGGAAAAAGATCTCTTTACAGAAGCGATACTATAAGAGAAGATAGAAAACAACTTGTAGGATTACTCACAGATGATCCAAATGAAGTTTTAGAAGAAGGAGCCCAGATTGTTTCTGATATAAACAAAAAACCAATAGAAATGATTGGACATGTAACATCGAGTTACTTTAGCCCAAATTTAAATAAATCAATCGCACTTGCTGTTGTTAAAAGTGGAAAAAAAATGAATGGCCAAAAACTTATTGTACCAATGGAAAATAAAAAAATAAATGTAATAGTGTCTGACACAGTTTTTCTAGATAAAGAAAATAAGAGGATTAATGCTTAATCAAGAATATCCTAAATTTGAAAAAAGTTCATTTGAAGGTCTCGAAATTTCTTTATCTGAACCAATTGTAAAAATAAATTTAAGAGGAAAAAAGAAAGAATTTTTTACCAAAATAGGAAAAATCTTATCTATAATTTTACCTATTGAGCCGAATACAAGTTCATCAAATCAACAATACAATACGCTGTGGCTAAGTCCAGACGAATGGTTACTATATTTTAATGGTGAAGATCGACAATTATTCAATAACCTTTTTAATGAAATTTCAAAACTCAATTTTGGTTCAGTCGTTGATGTTTCAAATCAATGGATTTGTATTAATATTAAAGGAAATAAGACTTTTGATCTTCTTTCATCTGGATCGCCGTTCAATTTTAACAATTTCAAAAAAAATAAAAATTCAGTTACTCAAACTCTGTTAAACCATACAGATGTGATAATCCACCATAAAGAAATTAATGAAATTAATCTGTTTGTAAGAAGATCCTTCTCAGAAGATTTATGGTTGTGGATTAAGGATAGCTCTAGATTTATCTAATTTTTTTTTTATATAATAACTCACATAACTAAATAATAGTATAGAAAGCGTCCATTGAAAAATAAACCATAACCAAAAAAAACTATCAAAATCTGCAGATAGATATTTGGCTAAGTAAAAAACACATATTGGAACAAGAACATTTCGCAACATATTATTTATCATTGCATAATTAGATTTTTTTAATCCCATAAAAAAACCGTTTGATAAAAAGAAAATTGGGTAAGCAGGTATTATAAACGCTGCGATTTTTAAATACCTTCTTCCATATTCTAATACCACTTCGTTGCTAGAAAAAAATTTTGGAACTATATCAGCTGTTAAATAAACAAATATTCCTGAAAAAACCATCAAGATAAGCCCATATTTAATTGAAACGAAGTAAGTTTCTTTAACTCTATCAAAGTTATTTGCACCGTAGTTTTGAGCTATAATTGAGATTATTGCAGTATTTATTCCCAGTATTGGCAGTAAAACAACCTGCTCTATTCTCGTAGCTGCACCATAACCAGCAACTGCTAGCTCGCTTGTCTGACCAACATAAGTAAATATAAATGTAGCAGCAACTGCATATCCACATATTGCAATTGATATTGGCATTGATTGAAAGAAAATATTTTTTAAAAAAATTAATTTTACTTTAAAAAATTGAATTGTAATTTTTTTAACTCGTGGGTTTTGTAAAACTTTAAAAAGAATAATAAGAAATGCGATTAATTGCGCAATAATTGTTGATAAGCCTATTCCCATCATGCCCATTGCTGGAATAAATAAAAACCCAAATATTAATATAGGATTTAAAATTATATTGAGCAGAAAACTTAGAACCAAAACATTTCTGTATGTTTTTGTATCTCCTTCTGCATGTAATAAAGAGTTAAGTGATACAACAAGAAAAAAAAGAAATGATCCATAAAACATAATATTTGTATATTGAAGCCCTAAATTTGTAATTTCTTCATTCGAACCCATTATGTTAAAAACCTTTTCTGCAAAATATAAACCTATGTATGTAATAAAAACTGATATGATCAGTCCATAGATAACAATATGAGTGAAATAATAAGATACATTTTTTTCATTTTTTTCTCCAATGCTATTCCCTATTAAGGAAGTTCCCGCAACTGTTACTCCAATTGATGTTGCTACAATAATAAAATATATTGGAAATGATTTACTGAGCGCAGAAAGTGCTTCAGGTGAGATTAATCCTGAATAAAAAGTATCAACAATATTGTATAATGTTTGAAAAAGCGTACCTACACTTGCTGGAATTGCAAGTTTTCTAACAAGTAAAGGTATATTTTCTTTAAGCAAATCCATAAAAATTATAATTTAATTAATATTCTTTTTTAAAGATATGTCTCTTGCCAGTTTTTTTTGCAAGTATTATTTGCTTTTGTCTCATTGCAAATCTTGATTTTTGATCATCTGTTAAATAATCGTGACATTTTGAACAATGAATGCCTTCTAAATATTTAGAAGATTTTTTTTCTTTGATAGAAAGAGGTTTTCTGCAACCACTACAAATTGAATAACTGCCCTGCTTTAAGCCATGTTTTATTGAAACTCTGTTATCAAAAACAAAACATTCGCCGTTCCATTGACTATTTTTTTTTTTAGTATTATTCAGATAGTTGATAATTCCACCTTTTAAAATATACACATTTTTAAATCCTTTTTTTTTCAAATAAATATTTGCTTTTTCGCACCTGATACCACCAGTACAAAACATTGCTATATTTTCGCTATTTTTAAATTGATTTAAATATTTAGGAAATTCACGAAAGTTTTCTATATTTGGATTTAAAGATTTTTTAAAAGTACCCACATCATACTCAAAAGATTTCCGTGCATCTATTAAAACTGTGTCTTTTTTTTTAATTATTTTATTCCATTCCCTTGGATTGAGGTTGTTCTTTGGATAATTGTAGTTTCTAACCTTAAAACCCATTGAAACAACTTCATTTTTGATTTTAATTTTAAGTTTATGAAATGGATTAAATTTACTATTAGAATTATTTTCTGAATTAAATTTTTTTATAGATAATATTTTTTTTAGAAGTTTATTGAATTTTGAAAGGTTATTTTTTTTATCTGAAATTGTTCCATTTACACCTTCAGATGAAATTATTATTGTTCCTCTAATTTCATAATCTTTAAGATTATTTTCTAATCTATTTTTTAATTTTTTAAGATTATTAAGTTTTTTAAATTTATAAAAACCAAAAATATTGAACATTATAAAACCCTACAAACAGTCATTCCATCTCCTAATGGGATAATTATTTGTTCTACCCTTTCATCTGTTGATACATGCTCATTTAATTTTCTAATATTTAATATAAATTTATCCATATTATCTTCATCTGCAACTTCACCATGCCATAAAACATTATCAATAATTATCAAACCACCTTTTCTTATTATCTTTAATGATTTTTCATAATATTCTTTATAGTTAAGCTTATCAGCATCAATAAAAACCATATCATATTTTTGTTTTTTTAATTCATCTAAACTATCTAGCGCAGGTTTCACTATCGTTTGAATTTTTTTATCTTGATTAGCTTTCTTAAAAAAACTTACTGCAATCTTGTTTGTCTCTTTGTCTTTATCAAGTGCTGTAAGCTTTCCATCATCAGGAAGTGCAAGGGCAATAGAAAGCGCACTTAAACCAGTAAAAGTTCCAATCTCAAGCACATTTTTTATATTAGATATTTTTATTATTAAATGAAGAAAATGACATTGAGAAATTGCTACTTGCATTCTCTTTTCATTTCCAAGGGTATTATTATAATCTATGATTTCTTTTTGAACTGAGTTTAGTTTAAAACTAAAATTATTAATATATTTTTCAATTTTTTCAGAAATTTCAATATTCTTACCCATCTAATTTAATTATATAATGACTATAGGTTTCGTTAAAATTAAAGTTTCTTCTTTAATATTTCGTTAATTAATTGAGGGTTAGCTTTTCCACCAGAAGCTTTCATTGCTTGTCCCACAAAGAAACCAAATAGCTTTTCTTTTCCTTGTTTATACTCAATGGCTTTTTCTCTATTATCATTGATTATTTTATCAATTAATGCCTCCAGCGCTTTAGGATCACTTTCTTGTTTTAACCCTTTTTCCTCAACAATTATTTGAGGATCTATGTCACCATCCAACATTAATTCAAATATTGTCTTAGCAATTTTTCCTGAGATTGTTCCATTTTTAATCAAATTGATTAATTTTGCTAAATTTTTTGCACTTATTGGACTTTGATTAATTTCAATATTTTTATTATTTAAAACAGCAAATAATTCAACTGTAATCCAATTGACGGCTAATTTCATATCACGGTTTTTGCCCATTTTAGCAACAACTTCTTCAAAATATTTTGCTGTATCAATATCAGAGACTAATATTGTTGCTTCATAAGGTGAAACTTTAAACTCATCAATAAACCTTTTCTTTTTGTCATCTGGTAATTCAGGGATTTCAGATTTTAGTTGATCAATAAATTCATCCGTAAGCTCTAATGGAAGTAAATCTGGATCTGGAAAGTATCTATAATCATGAGCATCTTCTTTTGACCTCATTGACCTTGTTTCATTTTTTTTTGTGTCAAAGAGTCTTGTTTCTTGGTCTATTTCTTCACCTTCTTCTATTAAATCAACTTGTCTATTTGCTTCATAGATAATTGCCATTTGCATGAACTTTATAGAATTAACATTTTTTATTTCACATCTCGTTCCTAAATCTGTTGAGCCTTTTATTCTAACAGACACATTAACATCAGCTCTCAATGATCCTTCTTGCATGTTCCCATCGCAAGTTCCTAAATATCTCATAATAGATCTAAGTTTTTTTATGTAAGCATTGACTTCATCTGGTGATCTTAAATCAGGCTTACTAACAATCTCCATTAAAGCTACACCCGATCTATTGAGATCAACTAGTGTGTTACTCGGATCAACATCATGAATACTTTTTCCTGCATCCTGCTCTAGATGTAATCTTTCTATTCCAACTTGTTTTTGACCTTCTGGCATATCCAAAATTACATTGCCCTCACCCACTATTGGGTATTTATATTGTGAAATTTGATACCCTTGAGGTAAATCAGCATAAAAATAATTCTTTCTATCAAAAACTGACTTATTATTGATCTTAGCTTTTAAACCAATACCAGTTTTTATAGCTTGTTTAACACAATATTCATTAATAACTGGAAGCATTCCTGGAAATGCTGCATCAACTAAACTTACTTGAGTGTTAGGTTCGGCACCAAATTTCGTAGAAGAAGATGAAAAAAGTTTTGAATTTGATGTTACTTGAGCATGAACTTCAAGTCCTATAACAACTTCATAAACATTATCATGTCGCTCAATTAAATATTCCGAATTATTTTTAGACATTATTGCATCCACCAATCAGTTATATTATTTTTATAATTGATTTTTTCCTCCATTGAATAAGCAATATTTAAAACTGTTTGTTCATCAAACGGTTTACCTATTATTTGTAAACCTAGTGGATAATTATTTTTATCTGTACCTGCTGGTATTGAAATTCCAGGTAAACCTGCAAGATTTACTGGCACAGTAAATATATCATTTAAATACATTGAAACTGGATCATTAGATTTTTCTCCAATTTTAAATGCAGAACTAGGTGTTGAAGGTGTCAAAATAGCATCAACTTTATTATAAGCTTGATCAAAATCTTGTTTAATTAATTGTCTAACCTTTTGAGCTTTAAGATAGTAAGCATCATAATATCCAGATGATAAAACATAGGTGCCAATCATTATCCTTCTCTTTACTTCTTCACCAAAACCTTCTGATCTAGTTTTTTCATACATATCAATCAAACTTTCTCCGGAAGATCTTAAACCATATTTAACACCATCATATCTTGCTAAATTAGATGAAGCTTCTGCCGGTGCTACAATATAATAAGTTGGCAATGCATAGCTTGAGTGAGGTAATGAAATGTCAATTATTTCAGCTCCACAATCTTTTGCATATTCAATACCTTTTTTCCAAAGACTCTCAATTTCATCTGGCATCCCATCAACTCTGTATTCTTTTGGGATTCCAATTTTTATTCCTTTGATATTTCTAGTTAAATCTGAGGAATAATTATTTCTTTTAAAATCAATTGAGGTTGAGTCTTTTTTATCAAATGATGAGATCACTTCTAAAAGAATGGAACTATCTTTGACATCTTTACTCATAGGACCTGCTTGGTCTAGAGATGATGCAAAAGCAACAATTCCATATCTTGAACAACTTCCATAGGTAGGTTTTAAGCCCACGGTTCCAGTAAATGAGGCAGGCTGCCTAATAGATCCACCAGTGTCAGTACCTATTGTTACAGGTGTTAAACTTGCTGCTAAAGCGGATGAAGAACCACCAGATGATCCACCTGGAACTAAATCTTTTGCAATTGGGTTTTGAACATTACCAAAAAAACTTGTTTCATTTGATGAGCCCATTGCAAATTCATCACAATTAAGTTTGCCAAGCAAAATACCACCTTCATTCCATATATTTTGTGTCACAGTAGATTCATAGCTAGGGACAAAATTATTTAAGATATTGCTTCCAGCTGTTGTTCTTACTTCATTTGTACAAAATAGATCTTTTACAGCAATTGGAATGCCTGGAAGTTTTAAATCAAAATTTGGTTTGTTATCAAAATCTTTTGAAAGTTTAAGACAATTTTCAAAATTTTCAGTTACATATGCATTTAGTTTTTTTGACTTTTCAGATCTATCAATAAAAGATTTTGCAACTTCATTTGATGATATTTTCTTTTCTTTAATATTTTTAATTAATTCAAAAAGGCTTAAGGATGTTATTTCTGACATTACTCAACTACTTTCGGAACAACAAAAAAATCATCATTTTTTTCAGGAGAATTTTTAAGAATCTTTTCTCTTATATTATTGCTAGTTATTTTATCTTCTCTGAATCTTAAAGTTGTTTCAGCTATAGAGGTTAATGGTTCAACATTCTCAGTTTTTAGCTCATTTAATTTTTCAATAAATTCAAATATAGAATTCATATCATCTGCCAATTTTTCAGCTTTTTTCTCTTCAAGTGAGATCCTTGCTAATTTTGATATGTGTTTTACGGTTTTAAGATCTATTGTCATATGGTAAAAAATAATGTCGCAAACTACCACTTAAGTAAAAAATATACAATATGATCACTATTAATGAATTCAAAAACAAATTATCAAGTGGTTCAAGATTATTGGGTATAGATTTAGGCACAAAAAGGATTGGGATTGCAATAAGTGATTATAATCAAAAAATTGCTACTCCCCTTCAAACCTTAGATAAGTCTAAACAAGGTAAATTAATTAACGAGCTAGAGAGTATTATTGCAGAATATGACATCAGAGGAATTATTATAGGTAATCCAATAAATATGGATGGCACTTACGGAAAATCTTCACAATCAGCAAAAGATATAGCAATCAATATTTCGAATAAGATTGATATCCCTGTGTCTTTGTGGGATGAAAGATTATCTACTGTTGGTGCTTTCAATTTATCAAGTGAATTAGATATAAATGTCAGTAAAAGAGAGAAAGATATTGATAAGTTTGCAGCAGCTTTTATTTTACAAGGTGCTTTAGATTTTATTCAAAATTAATGGTTGCATAGTTAATACTATATAGTTATAGAGTTAATTTTAATGGCAACTAAATCCAAAAAAGCTATTAAAATATCTCAAAAACATTTATTAGGTATCCAGGATTTATCTGTTAGTGATGTTACCACTATCCTGAATGAAGCCTCTAAATTCATAGAATTAAATAAAAGTAAAAATAAAAAAATAGATATTTTAAAAGGCAAAACTCAAATAAATTTATTTTTTGAACCATCAACAAGAACACAAAGTTCATTCGAATTAGCAGGAAAAAGATTAGGTGCAGATGTAATGTCAATGAATATTACAAATTCTGCTATCAAAAAAGGTGAAACATTAATTGATACAGCCATGACCTTAAATGCGATGCACCCAGACATTATTGTAATAAGACATCAAGACTCAGGAGCTTGTAACCTCCTATCTCAAAAAGTTAATTGTGCAGTACTTAACGCAGGTGATGGGAGAAGAGAACATCCAACGCAGGCATTATTGGATGCTTTAACAATTATAAATAGAAGAAAAAAAATAGAAGGTCTGAAAATTGCAATATGTGGAGATATACTACATTCAAGAGTAGCTAGATCAAATATTTATCTTCTAAACATGTTGGGTGCAGAAATAAATATCGTTGCCCCTAGCAATTTGATGCCAAATGAAATTGAAAAATTTGGTGTAAATATTTTTTCTGATATGAAAAAAGGCGTTAAAGATTGCGACATAGTAATGATGTTAAGATTACAAAATGAAAGAATGACGAGCTCATTTCTATCATCAAACAGAGAATACTATGAGTATTATGGCTTAACACCAGATAAAATTCAATATGCTAAAGATGATGCTTTAATAATGCACCCAGGACCAATGAATAGAGGAATTGAAATTGATACAAACTTAGCAGACGATATAAATAAAAGTGTAATAAAAGAACAAGTTGAATTAGGTGTAGCAGTAAGGATGGCCTGCTTAAAAATTTTTTGTGAATAAATGAAAAAAAAATACTTTACAAATGCAAATATAATAGATCCTCATAACTCTTTGAATGAAGTTGGAGGAATTATAATTGGAGAAAATGGAAAAATTGAAGCTATCGGAAAAAAAGTAAATACTAATAACATTCCATCTAGAGAAAAAGTAATAGATTTAAATGGAAAATACATATTTCCAGGCATTGTAGATATGCGAGTTTTTGTTGGCGAACCAGGATATGAATATAAGGAGAATTTTAGAACCCTTAGTGAAGCTGCTTTATCAGGTGGTGTAACATCAGTTGTTACAATGCCTAATACAAATCCAGTAATTGATAATGTCTCAATAGTTGATTTTCTTAAAAGAAGAGGAAGAGATAAATCAAAAATTAATATTTATCCAACGGCCGCATTAACAGTAAAAGCAAAGGGAGAAAATATGACTGAATTCGGCTTATTACAGAGTAAAGGAATAATTGGTTTCACGGATGGAGTAAAAACAATTCAAAATCCTAGAATTATGAATAGGATTATGAATTCAGCATCAGATTTAAAATCCTTAATAATACAACATGCAGAAGATGCAGAATTATCAAAAGATGGAATGATTAATGATGGCATCATAGCAACAAAACTTGGTCTTCAAGGAATTCCAATAAGTGCTGAATTGTTAATTATAGAAAGAGACTTAACATTGTTAGAATATAATAGTTGTAGGTATCATATTTCTCAGATTTCATCTGCTAGCTCTGTAGATATAATCAGAGAAAGAAAAAATAAAGTAAAATTCAGCTGTGGTGTTTCAATAAACAATTTATCATTAAATGAAAATGACATCGGTGATTTCAAAACTTTTTTAAAATTATCACCTCCTTTGAGAACAGAAACTGATAGAAACGCTTTAGTTCAGGGATTAAATGATGAAACAATTGATGTTATTGTTTCTGATCATAAACCAGAAGATGAAGAAAATAAAAGATTAACTTTTGCTCAAGCGGAAACTGGCGCATCTGGAATTGAAACTTTATTGCCCTTGAGCTTAGAATTATATCATAATGGATCGGTTGATTTGGAAACTATAATAAAAGCTTTAACATCAAAACCTGCAGAAATACTTAAAATAAATAAAGGTAACTTATCGACAGGAAATGATGCTGATTTTTGTATTGTAGATATAAATAAACCTTGGGTTGTTAGAAAAGAGAAATTAATATCAAAATCAAAGAATACCCCTATTGAAGACAAAAAACTTCAAGGCAAAGTAATAAGTACATTTGTTAATGGCGAAGAATTATTTAAATCTGAATAATGGATTATATTATAACAGCTTTGGTATCTTATCTGTTTGGCTCTATACCTTTTGGATATATATTCACAAAAATTTTACTTAAAAAGGATATTAGAAATGTAGGATCAGGAAATATTGGTGCCACAAATGTTTTAAGAACTGGTAATAAGTTATTGGGTTATTTAACACTTATTTTGGATATAACAAAAGCTGTTGTGCCTGTTATCTATATAAAGTTAAATTATCCTGATTTAGTTTATATATCTGCACTTTGTGCATTTTTAGGACATTTATTCCCTGTTTGGCTAAAATTTAAAGGTGGGAAAGGTGTTGCAACTTTTGTTGGGATTTTGATTTCAATAAATATTTATTATGCATTAGTTTTTGGAACTATTTGGATTTTAACTTTTTTAATATCAAAATATTCGTCTCTATCCTCATTGTTTGCTTCTATTTCAATACCTTTATACTTATTAATCATTAATAAAGGTAACATAATTTTTTTCATTATTATGTTTGTTTTAATTTTTTATACACATAGAGAAAATATAAAAAGATTAATAAACAAAGAAGAAACAAAGAGTAAAATTTATTAATTTGACAGATTAATAGTTATAAGTAGTTTGACTAATTATGAATCTTGTAATTGTTGAAAGTCCTGCAAAAGCTAAAACTATAAATAAATATCTAGGTTCAAATTATACAGTGTTGGCAAGTTATGGTCACATTAGAGACCTTCCTTCGAAAAATGGTTCTGTCGATCCAGAAAATTCTTTTAAAATGATTTGGGAAGTAGATAGTTTCTCAAAAAAATATTTAAAAGAAATTACTGATACAGCTAAAAATTCTGAAAAAATTATTTTAGCTACTGACCCAGATCGAGAAGGTGAAGCCATTGCTTGGCATGTCAAAGAGTTTTTAAATGAAAAAAAACTTCTTAAAGATAAAAAGGTCGAACGTGTGGTTTTTAACGAAATAACTAAAAAAGCTGTAACAAACGGTATAGACAATCCAAGAAATATAGAAAATGAACTTGTTGACGCTTATATGGCAAGAAGAGCTCTTGATTATTTAGTGGGTTTTAATATATCGCCAATTCTATGGACAAAATTACCAGGATCGAAATCCGCAGGAAGAGTTCAATCAGTTGCTCTTAGATTGTTAACTGAAAGAGAACATGAAATAGAAATTTTTAAACCAGAAGAATTTTGGACACTTAACCTAAATTTTTTAACAAAAGAAAATTTAAATATAAATACATCTATGACGCAATTAGATAGTAAAAAAATTGAAAAATTCTCATTTAAAAATAAAGAAGATATTAATAACGCATTAGATTTAATCAAAAATAAAAAATATAATATTACAGATATAGCCTCTAAAATTTATACGAGAAACCCATCAGGCCCTTTTACGACCTCTACTTTACAGCAAACATCATCAAGCAAACTTGGTTTTGGAGCCTCTAGAACAATGCAAATCGCCCAAAGACTATATCAAGGTATTGATATTGATGGAGAAACTGTTGGATTAATTACCTATATGCGGACAGATGGAACTAATATATCAAAAGATGCTGTAGCTACCTTTAGAAATTTCATTACACAAAATTATGGTGAAACATATTTACCACCTAGCCCTTTGAATTATTCAGGCAAAAAAGCCAAAAATGCTCAAGAAGCTCATGAAGCTATCAGACCAACAGACATTTGCAGAGTCCCTGAAGATATGAAAAAATATTTAAGCACAGATCAATACAAACTTTACAACTTAATATGGTCAAGATCATTATCCTCACAAATGGAGTCAGCAAAATTTGATAGGAAAACTATAACAATTATGTCTGAAGATAATAAAAATATATGTAAAGCCAGTGGTTCAACATTAAAATTTGATGGCTTTTTAAAGGTTTCAAGATTAGAAGAAAATAAAGATGATGAAAACATATTACCAGAGGTTGTTAAAAGTGAAGTAGAGTTTAAAAATTTTACGGATGAACAACATTTCACTCAACCACCTCCAAGATATTCAGAAGCAAGTCTTGTTAAAAAATTAGAAGAATTAGGAATTGGAAGACCTTCAACATATGCAAGTATTATATCTGTAATTTCAAATAGAGGTTATGCTGATATAGAGAACAAAAGATTTTTTCCAACAGACAGGGGTAAATTGCTTTCTGCTTTTCTTGAAAAATTATTTTCTAAATATGTTGATTATGATTTTACAGCTAAGTTAGAAGATCAATTAGATGATATTACAGCCGGCAAAGAAAATTGGATTAAGGTCTTGGAGGAATTTTGGAGAGATTTTTATTTAAATGTAACAGATGTTAAAGAAAAACGAACTAGAGAAGTTTTAGACATGCTCAACGAGAGTTTAGGTTCTTTAATATTTGAAGTCGATAAAGATGGAAAAATTAATAGAAAATGTAAATTATGTGATAGTGGTCAATTAAGTTTAAAAAATAGTTTTCGTGGTGGTGCTTTTATTGGATGTTCAAATTATCCAGATTGTAAATTTACACGACCTCTTTCAAAGTCTAAAGCAGCCCAACAATTGACTTTAGCAGAGCCAAAATTAATTGGTCAAAATGATATAGGTAAAGACATATATTTAAAAAATGGAAGATTTGGTCCCTACCTTCAATATGAAAAAGAAATTGATGATGTTGAAGAAAAAAAAAAAAATAAGAAAAAATTAAAAAAAGAAGAAAATAATTTAAAGAATGTATCTATCCCCAAGGGAATTGATATTAAAAGTATAGATTTAGATAGAGCCAAATATTTATGCTCACTCCCAATTAGTCTAGGTAAAAATCCTGAAAATGATAAGGATATTACAGTAAATGTTGGTCGTTTTGGACCTTATTTAAAGTGTGAAAATAAATCTGCACGTTTAGAAAATGTTGAAGAAATATTTAGCATTGGTCTTAATAGAGCTGTAACTCTAATAGCTGAGGCGAAACCTGGAAGAATATCATCATCTTTGATTAAAGATCTTGGTGAACACCCTGAAGATAAAAAACCTGTAAGAATTATGAAAGGCCAATATGGGCCTTATATAAAATACAGATCACTAAACGCTACTATACCTGAAGAAAAAGACCCAATTGAATTAACAATGGAGGAAGCTCTTATTTTAATTGAGAAAAGAAAAGAGTACGATAAGAATAAAAATAAAAAGAAAGGTAAATAATGTCTACTGATGCAAAAATAAAAGAAATGGGTTTAGTTCTACCAAAAGCTACTGATCCTGTTGGTTCATATGTTGCCACAAAAATTTCTAGCAATCTACTTTATATTTCAGGACAAATATCAATTGATGCTGATGGACAATTAATTAAAGGTAAAGTTGGAAAAGATTTTAATACGGAACAAGCTTACAAAGCAGCACAAAGATGTGCATTAAATATAATTGCTCAAGCTAAGAAGGCATGCTCAGATGATTTATCAAGAATTAAATCATGTGTTAAATTAACAGGTTTTGTGAATTCTACTGATGACTTTATAGAACAACCTAAAGTAGTTAATGGAGCATCAGATTTAATCAAAGATGTCTTTGGAGATAGTGGCGCACATACACGAGCTGCTGTGAGTACAAATAGTTTGCCTTTAGGTGTTGCAGTTGAAGTTGACGCAATATTCGAGATTAAATAGTTATCTACCTATACTATAATATTTGATATTTTTATTTTTCATTTTTGAAGGTGAATATAAATTTCTTAAATCGTAAATCTTGAATTTTTTCTTATTATTTAACTTATTAAAGTTAAGCTGTTTAAACTCATTCCACTCTGTATGAATTATTATAAGGTCACTTTTTGTGCATGCATCTTTGATATTATTAAAATAAGATACATTCTTTATATCAAAATCGTTTTTAATTCCTGTGGGTTCATAGTACGAAACTTTTGCACCTTTTTTAGTCAAATATGGGATTAATTTTAGAGATGCAGAGTCTCTCATATCATCAGTACCAGCCTTAAAAGTAACACCCAAAAATGAAATTTTTTTGTTTTTTATTTTATTATTTAATATTTGTTTAATATTATTTAATAAATATTTATACCTATTGTCATTAGAATAAATTGTTGTTTTAACTATTGATAAATTTGTTTTAAATTTTTTTGAAGTAGAAACTAATGCACGTGTATCTTTTGGAAAACAAGAACCACCGTAACCTGGTCCAGCTCTTAAAAATCTTCCTCCAATTCTTTCATCAGATCCCATACCAACTGAAATATCAGTAACATCAACTTTAAGTTTTTCACATAAATTTGAAATTTCATTTATAAAAGTAATTTTTGTTGCTAGAAACGCATTAGATGCATATTTTATAACCTCTGCTGCACGTCTTGATGTATTAAAATATCTTCCCTTCTTTTTAATAATTGGAGAATATAAATTTTTTAAAACATTATTAGCCTTTTTACTGTTAGTTCCAACTACAACTCGGTCAGGAAACATGAAATCTCTGATAGCTTCACCTTCTCTCAGAAATTCTGGATTTGAAACAACATCAAATAATTTTTTATTATTTTTTTTTGTTAAAAAATTTTGAATTTTATCACCAGTAGTTACTGGAACTGTGGATTTAGTAACTATAATTTTATATTTATTTAAATTCTTTTTTATATCCTTTAAAACTTGATAAACATATTTCAAATCAGCTTGATTAGTTTTAGGATTGGTAGGAGTGCCAACACATATAAATATAAGATCTGATTTTTTAATTGACGCGGATATATTTGTTGAAAATTGCAACCTTTTTTGTTTCAAATTTCGTTTAATAAGTTCTTCTAAACCAGGTTCATAAATAGGAATTTCCCCATTTTTAAGTTTAGAAATCTTATTTGAGTTATTATCAACACAAATAACATTATTGCCAAGTTCAGCAAAACATGTTCCACTTACTAATCCTACATAGCCTGCTCCTATCACGCATATTTTCATAATTTTGCTATCTCTAATGTTGAATTAATGTAGCCATTCATAGAACCACAATCTAAATATTTTCCAGAAAATTTATGACCAATAAATAGTGATTTATTATCAATCATTGTTTTAATTGAGTCGGTAATATGTATTTCCCCACCTTTTCCTTTTGTTTGGCTTTTTAAAATTTTAAAAATATTCTTGCTCAGTATATATCTTCCAATTACAGCATTATTTGATGGCGCTTCTTTTATGTTTGGTTTTTCAATAACATTAGATATTACAAAGTTTTGTTTATTCAATTTTTTTGATATAGAATATATTCCCCAACGATTTACATTATTTTTTTTAACTGTCATACTAGCCATTATGGAGGCTTTGTATTTTTTGTGTAATTTGATCATATCCTTAGAACAATTTCTTTTCATGATTAAATCATCTGGCAAGAGCATTAAAAAAAATTTATTTTTAATAAATTTTTTTGTCTTTAATACAGCATCACCAGTACCTAAAGGTTTGTTTTGATAAACAAATTTAATTTTTTTTTTATACTTTAAAATTTTTTTGTATTCTTTAATTAGACGTGGATCTTTTTTCTTTTTAATAAGTGATTTATAAAATTTGTCATTATAAAAATATTTCTTTATCATCTCTTTTTTTTTAGAAATAATAAAGATTATTTCTGTGATTCCAGCATCTATACATTCATCAAGAATATACTCAATACCGGGCTTTCCATTTATAGGCAATAATTCTTTCGCAAAGACACTGGTTAAAGGTAAAAGTCTTGTCCCTAATCCAGCCAGAGGAATAATGGCTTGTTTAATCATAAAGATAATTTATTTATAAGCATATATTTAAAATATGAAAATAATTACAAGTATTTTTGATTTAAATAAAGAGATTAAAGACTATAAAAATGTAGGATTCGTGCCTACGATGGGTGGAATACATGATGGTCATAAATCTTTAATAAAAGCCTCACAAAATAATAAAAGTAAAACTATTGTAAGTATTTTTGTAAATCCTACTCAATTTAACAAAAGAGATGATTTCAAAAAATATCCAAGAAATATTAAGAAAGATATCGCTATATTAAAAAAAATGAATGTAGAATATTTGTTCAAGCCAAGTGCTAGAGAAATATACAAATTTAAGGCTAAGAAATTTAATTTAAAAAAAAAAGATAAGATATTGTGTGCTAAATTTAGAACTGGTCATTTCGAAGGTGTTTTAAATGTGATGAATAGACTGATGACTATCGTAAAATCAAAAGATTTGTATATGGGTGAAAAAGATTATCAGCAGTTATATTTAATAAAAAAATTCTTGTCTAAAAAGTTTAAAGCAAGGATTAATTCATGTCCTACTGTAAGAGTAAATAAAAATATTGCATTATCTACACGAAATAAATTATTAAAAACAAGTTCCCTTAAAAAAGCTGCAGAAATTGCATTATTTTTAAAAAAAATAAAGTATAAATCCAAATTACATGGTCCTAAATTGGCTTTTAATTTAACTGATTATAAAAAAAAATTAGAAAATAAATACAATATTAAAATAGATTATTTAGAATTTAGAGACGAAAAAAATTTAAATCTTAATAATTTTAAAAACAATTATAGACTATTTGTAGCTTATAATATCGACAATGTTAGATTAATTGATAATTTTTAATTATAGAAAATAAGCCCCAACACCTAAAAATGAGACAAAACCAATGACGTCAGTTATTGTAGTAACAAAAACACTTGATGATATTGCAGGATCAATATTCATTTTTTTTAGAGTTACTGGTATTAAAATTCCAAAAAGTCCAGCAACTATCATTGTCAAGACCATTGAAATTGATATTATTAATGCAAGCTGAATGTCATTAAACCAGAAGTAAACAATTACCGAACTTATAATTGCAAAGATAATTCCATTTAAAACACCTATATTAAATTCTTTAATTATATTATTAGTAAAATTATTCTTTGTTAAATCTTGTGTTGCCAATGATCTAACTGTAACAGCCAAAGTTTGCATACCAGCATTTCCACCCATAGAAGCAACAATTGGCATTAAAAAAGCTAATACTACCATTTGTTCAATAGTTGCTCCAAATAAACTAATACAATAAGTTGCGAGAAAAGCTGTAAATAAGTTTAATAATAACCAGTTGAATCTACGTTTTGTCTTTGTAATTACTCCATCTGTTATTTCTTCGTCTCCAACACCAGCTAGTCTTAAAGCATCCTCCTCAGCTTCCTCTTTAAGAACTGTCAATACATCATCGTAAGCAATCATACCTACTAATTTATCATTTTTGTCTGTCACAGCCGCTGAACTCAAATTATAATTTTCGAATAGGTTACCTACCTCTTCTTTATCCATATCAACAGGAATTAAAAGCTGAGACTCTGACATAATAGACATCATTTTTGTGTCTCTAGGTGTTCTTAAAACTTTTGATGATGGCACAGTACCAATCGGTTTGAAATCCTGGTCTACTATGAAAATTTCAAGAAATTCTTCAGGAAGATCTTTGTTTTCACGAAGATAATCTATTGTTTGGCCCACAGACCAATTGCTTGGTATTGCTGTAAATTCTCTCTGCATAATTCGTGCAGCAGAGTCTTCAGGATAACTTAAACTTTCAAGTAAAGCAAACCTATCTTTTGGAGGTAACGATCCTAAAATTGTATTTTTATCTTTTTCATCAACATTTTCTAAAATTTTGATTGCATCATCGGATTCTAAATTTTTTAAAATATTAACAATGGTATCTGACGATAAATAATTAATTAATTCAGATTGTATAGACTCATTTAATTCAATAAAAACTTCTGGATCAACTTTAAAATTATTTAATTTTATTAAATTCTCTCTATCATTTTCACTTAAATGTTCAATAATATCAGCTGCATCTGCGGGGTGCATATCATTAAATGAATTTGTAATAAATTCTGCATCAT
>CABZGO010000005.1 GCA_902525355.1 uncultured Pelagibacteraceae bacterium
ATCCACGATTGTTTATCTAACTTATTTTTGTTTAAGTCTATTATTTCATATGAGGGTAAATTTGCATCTTTATATCTTTTAATTAAACGTGATACAAAGTATTTCTTTTTTTTAATATTTGCATATGTTTCGATTGAGGGTACAGCAGTAACAAGATTGATAGGTATATTTTCAAAATTAGCTCTAGCAATTGCCATGTCTCTTGCATTATAAATTACTCCTTCGTCTTGTTTGAATGATTGATCGTGCTCTTCGTCTACAACTATAATTCCAAGATTTTTAAATGGTAAAAATAATGAGGAACGAGCTCCAATAATTACATTAATTTTTCCTGATGATACTCCACTCCAGATTATTTTCTTTTTTTTAGGTGTTATTCCAGAATGCCATATAGCAGCACTGAAACCAAAAAATTCTTCAAATTTATTCTCAAATTCTGCAGTTAAACCAATCTCAGGTAGTAGAATCATTGCTTGATGCCCTTTTTCTAACAATTGTTTAATATGCTTAAAATAAACAATTGTTTTTCCTGAACCTGTGGTCCCTTGTAAAAGATGTACCCTAAATTTATTATTTTTTTTTGATATTTCCTCAAATATTTCTCTTTGATCTGAGGAAAGGGTAAACTTATTTACAAACTTTTGTTTATTATAGGGTAAATAATTTTCATCCTCATAATTAGTTATTGCTTCTCCACTTAGCAAGTGAAGTTTTAAACACATTCCTTTCGGCACTAAATTGTATTCAGAAAACCAGTTCAAAAAGGTTATAAATTCTTTTTTAAGTGGTTCAATTTTTATTTTTTTTAAAATTTTTTTTATCTGAAAATTTTTGTTATTTTTTTTTTCAAATTCATTCCATACAACTCCTGTTATTTTTGATTTTCCAAAGGGAACATAAACGTAATCTCCAACTTTAAGATCTAAGTCACTTTCATATGTAAAAGGGAAGTTGAATATGTTAGGTATTAAGACAGGATATTTCATAAATAAATTATGAAATATATTAAGAGTGAATTTGTCTTTTATCTACAGATAAAGCAGCTTCTTTTATAGCTTCAGAAAAAGTAGGATGAGCGTGACATGTTCTTGCAATATCCTCAGAACTAGCGCCAAATTCCATTGCTACAGACATTTCTGCAATCATTTCTCCAGCGTGAGGTCCAATGATATGAACACCTAGCACTCTATCCGTTGTGCTTTCAGCTAGTATTTTAACGAATCCCTCTGGCTCATTTATAGCTTTGGCTCTTGAGTTTGCCATAAATGGAAATTTACCTACTTTGTAGTTTATTTTTTTTTTTATTAATTCTTCCTCATTTTTTCCAACATAAGCTACCTCGGGTGAAGTATAAATTACTCCAGGTATAATATCGTAATTTACATGACCAGACTGTCCAGCAATTAATTCTGCCACAGCTATTCCTTCCTCTTCAGCTTTGTGCGCTAACATAGGTCCATCTATAACATCTCCGATTGCATAAATATTTTTTACATTGGTTTCAAAATTTTTATTAACTATTATTTTTCCTTTTTTATCAACATTGACACCTATTTTTTCTAAATTTAATTTGTCTGTATATGGTTTTCTTCCTACCGAAATCAAAACTACATCAGCTTCAATTTTATTTTTTGAGTCTTTGCTTGAAGTTTCTATTAATACACCCTGATTATTTTTGGTAATTTTTTCAACTTTAGTATTTAACTCAAATTTAATATTCTGCTTTTTAAGTATTTTCATAAATTCATTTGAAATTTCTTTATCAAGACCAGGCGTAATATGATCTAAATATTCTATAACCTTTACTTCAGTACCCAGTCTTGACCAAACAGAACTCATCTCTAGTCCGATATAACCACCCCCTACAACAACCATTTTTTTTGGAAGTTTAGAAATATTAAGAGCTCCTGTAGATGAAAGAATTCTTTTTTCATCAAAATCTGCTCCTGGAAGCGACAAAGGTTCTGAACCTGTACTAATTATAATTTTATCAGATTTAATTGTTAATTCTGATTTGTCATTTTTGACTGAAATTTCATTTTTTCCATTAAAAGATCCTACCCCTTTAATGTAAGTAACTTTGTTCTTTTTAAATAAAAATTCCACTCCTTTTGTGAGTGTTGAAACTGAGCTATCTTTATTACTCATCATTTTTTCTAGATTTAGTTTTATTTCTCCTGTTTCAATGCCAATATCAGAAAAATTTTTGGCTCTATGAAAACTTTCTGACATGTTCAAAAGGCTTTTAGATGGAATGCACCCTATATTTAAACAAGTCCCACCTAAAGACCCTCTGGACTCTACACATGCAGTTTTCAATCCTAATTGTGATAATCTAATTGCGCAAACATATCCTGCAGGTCCACCTCCAATTACAGTAACATCAAATTTTTCAGCCATTAAATATTTAAAAATAATCTTCTAGGGTCTTCTAAATTTTCTTTAACAGTTTTTAAAAAAGACACGGATTCCTTTCCATCAATAATTCTGTGATCATATGACAAGGCCAAGTACATTATTGGTTTTATTTTTATCTCACCATTATCATTTACTGGTCTTTCAACAATATTATGCATGCCTAATACGCCTGATTGAGGAGGGTTTAATATCGGTGTTGAAAGCATAGAACCGTAGACGCCACCATTACTAATTGTAAATGTGCCTCCCTGTAAGTCCTCAATTGTTAAATTACCTTGATTTGCCTTTTCAGATAATTTTTTGATTTCTTTTTCAATTTCAGCAAATGACATCTCGTCTGCATTTCTTAGTACTGGAACTACTAATCCTTTTTCAGTTCCAACAGCAAAACTTATATTATAATAGTTTTTATATATTATATCTTGATCTTCAATTTCAGCATTAATTGCTGGAAACAATTTAAGTCCAACTACACAAGCTTTTACAAAAAATGACATGAGACCTAACTTAATTCCATATCTACTTTTAAAATCATTTTGGTTTTCTTTTCTCATTTCCATAATTCTAGACATATCTACTTCGTTAAATGTAGTTAACATTGCAGCATTTTCTTGAGCTTGTTTCAATCTTTTCGCAATCGTTTGCCTTAATCGTGTCATTTTAATTCTTTCTTCTTCACCATATTTAATTCTTCTCTGATTAGGTTGAGGATTAACACCCATCATACTGATTAAATCACCTTTAAGAATTCTTCCTGCTTTGCCAGTTCCTTTAATATTATCTAAATTGATATTTTTTTCGGCAACCATTTTTCTTACTGCTGGAGAGAGAACAATTGGTTGTTGTGATATTTTATCAGTTTGAACTTCATCAGTCAAAAGAAGTGGTTCCTCCTCTAGTAATTCCATTGAATTATTTTCCATTAAAACTAATGGTTCCTCTATCTTACTTTGAGTTTTTTTTTCTATTTCTAAGTTAATTACATTGCTTTGCTGATCTATTATTTGTTTCTCCTCAGAGTTCTTAGGTTGTTTTATTTTTTCATCTATCTTTTTTTCCTCTATATTTCCTTTAGAAATTGATCCAAGAACAGCTCCAACTTCAACTGTATCTCCATCTTTGAAACTAATTTCTGATAATGTACCACTTATTGGGGATGGAACTTCTAAATTTACTTTGTCAGTTTCTAACTCAACTATTGCTTCATCAACTTCAACAGTTTCACCTTCTTTTTTTAACCATTTGGAAACAGTCGCCTCTGTTATACTCTCACCTAACATTGGGACTAAAATTTTTTCACTCATCAATTAAATACTTCGTTTATTATTTCTTGTTGTTCAAGCTGATGCCTTTTGGCATATCCAGTAGCGGGTGATGCATCAGGCCTCCTGCCAATGTAAAAAATATTATTGTTTTTAGCTTTAATGGTATCCAATGTCCATTGTATATAATCTCTCACTGAAAACCATGCACCCATGTTTTTTGGTTCTTCCTGACACCAATAAAAGCTAGCATTTTTAGCATACGGTTTGAGTTCTTTTACTAAGCTTTTAGCAGGAAAAGGATAGAGTTGTTCTATTCTAAACATTACCACATCATCTCTTTTTAACTTTTCTCTAGCATTCAAAAGATCAAAATATACTTTTCCTGAACACAATATAACTTTTTTAATTTCATTTGATTTTTTCAATTTAATGAAATTTTTTGATTTATTATTTAAAGCATGATCCCAGATTATTCGGTGAAATGATGTTTGCTTACTAAAATCATCAATAGTTGATACACAAAATTTATTTCTTAACAAAGATTTTGGTGTCATGATTATTAATGGTTTTCTAAAATCACGGTGTATTTGTCTACGTAAAGCATGAAAATAATTTGCAGGTGTAGTGCAATTCATAATTTGTAAATTATCATTTGCACATAGCTGTAAGAACCTCTCAAGTCTTGCAGAAGAATGTTCAGGTCCTTGACCTTCATAACCATGAGGCAATAACATCACTAAGCCTGAAGCTCTTTGCCATTTTCTTTCACCAGATGATATAAATTGATCAATGATAACCTGAGCACCGTTTGCGAAATCTCCAAATTGAGCTTCCCAAAGTGTAAGAGTGTTTGGTTCTACTAAACTATATCCATATTCGAATCCTAGAACAGCAAGTTCAGATAAAAAACTATCTACTATTTCAAATTTTTTTTGCTTCTTTGATATGTTATTTAAAGGAATATACCTAGAATTATCCATCTGGTCTCTCAAAACTGAATGTCTCTGACTGAAAGTCCCTCTACCAGAGTCCTGTCCTACAAATCGAACTGGGAATCCCTCATCTAGCAGTGAACCAAATGCTAGGGACTCAGCAGTAGACCAATCAATATTTAAACCATCATCAACTGATTTTTTTCTTGTTTGTAATATTTTGTTAATGGTTTTATGAATATTTACTCCAGTCGGAATTACGTTTATTTTGTCTGAAATATTTTTAAGTATTTCTTTATCTGCACCAGTAATGCCTCTTTTATCTTTTCCTTTTTTGGGTTTATAACTAGACCATGCTCCTTCAAACCATTCAATTTTAGGATTATAATCTTTAGCGGTCTTAAATTGATCATCCAAAAGGTCTTTAAATTTTTTTATTTGACCATTTAAATCCTTATCAGATATCAGATTTTCATTAACAAGCTTAGATCCATATATCTTTGCTGTTGATTGATGTGATCTTATTTTTTTATACATTAATGGTTGGGTGAATGATGGTTCATCTCCCTCATTATGTCCAAATCGTCTGTAACAAACTAAGTCAATGACTACATCTCTATTGAATTTTAATCTAAACTCAGTTGCAATTCTTGAACCGTAAACAACTGCTTCTGGATCGTCTCCATTAACATGAATGATTGGTGCATCAACCATTTTAGCAATATCTGATGGGTGAGGAGAAGATCTTGCAAACCTTGGACTTGTAGTAAATCCTATTTGATTATTTACTATTATATGAATAGTGCCACCAGTATTGTGTCCTGGTAATCCCGACATTGCAAAACATTCAGCCACAATGCCCTGTCCAGCAAAAGCTGCATCACCATGTATTAAAATCGGAATTACTTTATTTCTTTCAGTATCTTTATGGAAAAATTGTTTTGCTCTAGTCTGACCTAATACAACTGGATTAACTGCTTCCAAATGTGATGGATTATCAGTTAAACTGACATGAACAGAATTTCCATCAAATTCTCTGTCAGATGAGGCACCCAAATGATATTTAACATCCCCAGCACTATCCTCATCTGTATTATTTATTTCACCAGCAAATTCATTAAATATTCTTTTGTATGATTTTTGAAGAACGTTAGCTAAAACATTTAGCCTTCCTCTGTGAGACATTCCAATTTTAACTTCTTTAATTTGAGACTGACCTCCAATTTTTATAATTTGTTCCAAACCTGGAATTAAACTTTCACCACCATCTAAACCAAATCTTTTAGAACCTACATATTTAGTATGAAGAAATTTCTCAAATCCTTCAGCCTGTATCAATTTATTTAAAATTGCATTTTTACCATTTTCTGTAAATTTTAATGCATTTTCATCTTTTTCCACCCTATCCCTAAACCATTTTCTCTCTGTTGGATTTGATATGTGCATGTATTCATAACCAATTGGCCCACAATAAGTTTTTCTAAGAATAGATAGAATTTCTCTAATGTTTGAATACTCTTTATTTAAAACACCATCTAAATATATTTGCTTGTCATAATCTTCTTTCTTAAAGCCATAATTTTCTGGGTGCAATTCATCTAAATATTCACTTTCTCTTATTTGAAGTGGATCTAGTTTAGAGAGTAAGTGACCTCTTTGTCTATAAGATCTAATAAGTGAAACAGCTCTTATTGAGTTACTATTACCAGCTACGACATCTACTTGATTAACATTAAGATTAGAGAGTTCTTTATTTAAATCTGTATTTTCTTCAATTTTTACTTTTTTTGGATTCCATGAAGGGCCTTTTATTTCTTTAACTACAGACTCTAAATCTTCACCAATATCAATAAAATATTCTTTCCAACCACTGGGTAGATTTGGATCTTTATTTATAAACTTCACATACATTTGCTCAATAAAAGCATTATTTGACTTATTTAAAAATGAAGTTTTTTTATACTCAAGATTTTTGGAAGCTGACATATTTATCATTTAAATATTATACAAACAAAATGTTATCAATTAGACAATTTATTTAGTAGAGTTTTTCCAATATCAGAGGGAGAATTTGCAACAGTTATACCACAATTTTGCATGATTCTTATCTTTTCTTCTGCATTTCCTTTGCCACCTGAAATAATTGCTCCAGCATGTCCCATCCTTCTTCCTGGTGGAGCAGTAACTCCAGCTATGAAACCAACAATTGGTTTTTTTATTTTATGATTTTTGACAAATTCTGCAGCTTCCTCCTCAGCAGTTCCACCTATTTCTCCAATCATTAATATAGATTCTGTTTGATCGTCATTTAGAAAAAGATCAAGACAATCAATGAAGTTAGTTCCATTAATTGGATCGCCTCCAATACCTATACATGTGGATTGACCAAGGTTGTTTTCTGTTGTTTGAGCAACTGCTTCATAGGTTAGAGTTCCTGATCTTGATACAATTCCAACTGAACCTTTTTTATGAATATTGCCTGGCATTATTCCAATTTTACATTCGTTAGGTGTAATGATTCCTGGACAATTTGGACCAATTAGTCTGGAGTTTGAGTTTTGTAGTTTTTTTTTGACTTTTAGCATATCTAGTATTGGTATCCCCTCACTTATACACACAATTAATTCAATAGATGCATCTATAGCTTCAATTATTGCTGAAGAAGCAAATTTTGCAGGTACATATATCATTGAAGCGTCTGCGCCTGTGGCCTCTTTTGCCTCTTTAACAGTATTAAATACCGGTCTTTCCAAATGAATTTGACCTCCTTTTTTAGGTGTTACGCCTCCAACTAGGTTTGTTCCATATTTAATAGATTGCTCAGAATGAAAAGTTCCATGAGCACCAGTGAAACCTTGACAAATTACTTTGGTGTCTTTGTTAATTAAAACTGACATTATTTAAATTTTATTGCCTCAACTATTTTTTTTGCTGCATCAGATAAATCATTCGCAGAAATTATTTCTAAACCAGAATTCTCTAATATTTTTTTTCCTTCTTCAAAGTTTGTTCCTGCTAGTCTAACTACTAATGGAACATTAATTTGAATTTCTTTTGCTGCATCTACAACACCTTGTGCAAGTACATCACATCTCATAATTCCACCAAAAATATTAATCAATATTCCTTTTACATTTTTGTCAGATAATATAATTTTAAAAGCAGCTGAAACTTTTTCTTTGGATGCACCACCACCTACGTCTAAAAAATTTGCAGGCTCTTCACCATAAAGCTTTATGATATCCATTGTAGCCATTGCTAATCCTGCACCGTTTACCATACATCCTATACTTCCATCTAATTTTATATATGCCAAGTCATGTTTGCTTGCTTCAATTTCAGTGGCTTCTTCCTCATTATAGTCTCTTAATTCTTGAATCTCAGGATGTTTAAATAATGCATTTTCATCAAATGTCATTTTTGCATCAAGACAAACTACTTTATTTTCTTTCGTTAAAATAAGTGGGTTAATTTCTACTAAATTTGCATCATTTTCTATGAACAATTTATAAATTGCTTTTATTAAGCTTATAGCTTCTGAACCAGAATTATCGTCTAATTCAAAAACCTTAATAATTTTCTTACAATCAACCTCTGAAATTTCTTGGTTAAAATCGACTTTAGTTGTTAAAATTTTTTCAGGTGTATTTTGGGCAACTTCTTCAATGTTCATTCCTCCTTGATCACTTGAAATAAACGCAATTTTTGAACTTGCTCTATCAACTAGGCAAGAAAGATAAAATTCTTTACTAATATTAGATACTTCTTCGACATATAGTCTTTTTACTTCTCTACCTAAGGGTCCTGTTTGATGAGTAATTAGGTTTTTGCCAAGCAAAATATTTGCTTCTTTTTCTAAATTTTCTAAATTATCAACAATTTTTACTCCACCAGCCTTACCTCTTCCACCAGCGTGAATTTGAGCTTTAAGAACATACTTATCAGTTTTCAATTCTTTAGTTTTTTGCAAAAGATCGGATACATTAAATGCAAATACTCCTTCGGGTACATTAGCTCCATACTTTTTTAGAATTTGTTTTGCTTGGTGCTCGTGAATATTCATTTAGTCTTTATTCAAATCAGGATCTATTTTTGACGCCGCATCCCACAATTTGATGACTGCTTCCACAGAATTATTAAATTCTGTTTTTTCATTCTCATTAAGATCAATTTCATCAATTCTTTCAACGCCTTCTTTTCCGATGATAACAGGAACACCAGCATAAACATTATTAATACCATATTCTCCATGTAGATGTGCTGCACATGGTAATAGTTTTTTTTGATCTTTTAAAAATGCTTCTGCCATCTCTACTCCGGAAGCTGCTGGTGCATAAAATGCAGATCCCTTTTCCAAATATTTAACAATCTCAGCACCACCATCTCTTGTTCGTTGATTAATACTCTCTAATTTTTCTTCAGAAATTTTTCCATCTTTTAATAAATCCATTAAAGGTTTTCCAGAGACTTTAGTAAATCTTGTAAGAGGTACCATTGTGTCTCCATGCCCACCCATTACCATTGCATCAATTTCTCTTACAGGTACATTTAATTCCTCAGATAAAAAAAGTTTAAAACGTGAGCTATCTAAAATACCAGCCATCCCAACTACTTTATTTGCTGGAAGTCCTGAATATTTTTGAAATGCCATTACCATTACATCTAATGGATTTGTAATACATATAACGAAAGCGTTAGGTGCATTTACTTTAATTCCTTCTGCAACCTGCTTAATAATTTTTAAATTAATACCAAGTAAATCATCTCTGCTCATACCTGGCTTTCTTGGTACTCCTGCAGTTATGATAATTACATCAGAATCTTTAATATCTTCATAATTATCTGTTCCTGAAAATTTTACGTTAAATCCATCAACTGATGAAGATTGTGCAATATCTAAGGCTTTTCCTTTGGCAATTCCACTAGCAACATCAAACAACACAACCTCATTTACAAGTTCTTTTAAGCCAATTAAATGAGCTAAAGTCCCGCCTATTTGACCAGCACCTATTAAAGAAATTTTTGACATATTTTATTCCATAGTTGGCATAATAAATTCAGGATTTGACCTTATGCCTGAAGGCCATCTAGAGGTAATAGTTTTCAATTTTGTATAAAATTTAATTCCTTCCATGCCATGCATTCCGCTATCTCCAAACAATGATCTTTTCCATCCACCAAAACTATGAAATGCCATAGGAACTGGTATTGGAACATTTATTCCAACCATTCCAACTTGGATTTTACTTGCAAAAGTTCTTCCTGCATCACCATCTCTAGTATAAATACTTACACCGTTTCCATACTCATGCTCATTTATCATTTTGGTTGCTTCTTCAAAAGTTTTTACTCTTACCACTGATAGAACAGGACCAAAAATCTCTTCTTTATAAATTCTCATATCAGTAGTTACATGATCAAACAAACATCCACCTATATAAAAACCATTTTCATACCCTTGAAGTTTTAGATCTCTACCATCAAGAGCTAATTTAGCTCCCTCTTTTACTCCTAAATCAACATATCCTTTTACTTTTTCTAAATGTTGTTTTGTAACAAGAGGACCCATCTCTGAGGATTTATCCATACCAGGACCAATTTTTAATGCTTCAGCTTTTTTTACTAACCTAGATACTAACTCATCACCAATATCACCAACTGCTACAGCAACAGACTGAGCCATACATCTTTCACCTGCAGATCCATATGCAGCACCCATTAGACCATTTACAGCTCCTTCTAAATCGCAATCGGGCATTACCACTAAATGATTTTTAGCTCCGCCTAATGCTTGAACTCTTTTTTCATTTTTGGCAGCATTCTCATATATATATTTAGCTATAGGTGTTGATCCAACAAAGCTTACAGCTTTAATATCATTATTTGAAAGTATAGCGTCTACAACTTCTTTATCTCCATTGACGACATTAAAAACTCCAGCAGGAAGACCAGCTTCGTGAAGTAATTCTGCTAATCTCATCGGACATGAAGGATCTTTTTCTGATGGTTTAAGAATAAAGGTATTTCCACATGCTATAGCTAATGGGAACATCCACATCGGCACCATTGCAGGAAAATTAAAAGGTGTTATTCCAGCAGCTACACCTAAAGGCTGTCGCATGGAATAACTATCAACATTTGTCCCAACATTCTCAGAAAATTCACCTTTAAGCACATGAGGAATTCCACATGCAAACTCGACAACTTCCAATCCTCTTATTAATGATCCTTTTGCATCCTCATAAACTTTTCCATGTTCAGAAACAATTAACTTTGTTAATTCATCAAAATTTTTTTCTATAAGTTCTTTAAACTTAAACATTATCCTGGCTCTTTGAAGTGCAGGCTTAAGAGACCATGTCTCAAAGGCTTTTTTAGCAATTTCAACTGTTTTATCTAAATCTGATTTAGTAGCTAAAATAACTTCCGATTCTTGCTCTCCAGTAGCAGGGTTGAAGACTTGTCCTTTTCTTTGTGAAGTACCATCTATTACTTTTCCACCAACGAAATGTTTGATTATATTCATGAGTGAAATTATTTAATTAAGTAATTAGGCCGTTGCAAGCATTTTCTTTATCTCTGCTATAGCTTTTGCAGGATTCAAGCCCTTTGGGCAAGCATTTGTGCAATTCAAGATAGTATGGCAACGATATAGCTTTAGTTCATCAGCTACTTTCTTAAGTCTTTCTTTTCTATCTTCATCTCTACTATCAATTATCCATCTATAAGCCTGAAGTAAAACAGCTGGACCTAAATATTTTTCACCGTTCCACCAATAACTTGGACAAGACGTTGAACAACATGCACACATTATACATTCATAAAATCCATCTAATTTTGCTCTATCGTCTTTAGATTGAATATTTTCTTTGGCATTTATTTTTGAAGTTTTTAACCAAGGTTCAACAGACTCATATTGTTTATATAATGTACTTAAATCACCGATTAAATCTTTTAAGACTTTGAGATGTGGTAAAGGATAAATATCAATATCTCCATCCAATTCAGAATGGGCTTTTGTACACGCTAAACCATTTTTTCCATTCATATTCATCGCACAAGATCCACAAACTCCATGAGCACAAGATCTTCTGTAAGCTACAGAAGGATCAATTTCGTTTTTAATTTTATTTAAAATATCAAGGACTTTTGATGAACAGTTGTCCATATCAACTTCATAGGTATCAAGCCTTGGATTTTCGTTTTTAGATGGATCCCATCTATAAACATTTACTTTTCTAATATTTTTTGAACCTGTTTTATCTTTATAGTATTGACCTTTTTCTACCTTTGAATTTGCAGGTAAATTTAATTGAACCATTAATATACTCGTTCCTGTGGAGGAAAATATTGTACATCATTTGTAAGTGTTGATCTATGAACAGGTCTGTAATTAATTTTAGTTTTTGAACCATTACACCAAGACAGAGTGTGTTGCATATAGTTCTCATCATCTCTCTTTGGAAAATCTTCTCTTGCATGAGCTCCTCTGCTTTCTTTTCTATGATACGCAGAGTCCATTGTAGTTATTGCTTGTCTTATTAAGTTGTCAAATTCTAGTGTTTCAACTAAATCTGTATTAAAGATTAATGATTTATCTTTTACAGAAAGAGAGTCCATTCCATCATAAGGTTTTCGAATTTCGTTAACGCCTTCTTTTAAAGTTTTCTCTGATCTAAATACCGCACACTTTGATTGCATTGTCTTTTGCATTGAAAGTCTTAGTTCAGATGTTGGATTTGAACCTTCTGAGTTTCGCAATTTGTCAAATCTATCTAAACATCTATCTGTCTCATTTTTATCAATTTCATCATGCTTCATTCCTGGTTTTACTAACTCAGCTGCTCTTTTTGCTGCAGCTCTTCCAAAAACTACTAGATCTATTAATGAGTTCGAACCTAACCTATTTGCGCCATGGACAGAAACACACGCTGCTTCTCCGATAGCCATTAAGCCAGGTACAGTTTTCTCCGATCCATTTACTGTAAGAACTTCTGCTTTGTAATTTGTTGGTATTCCACCCATATTATAATGAACTGTTGGTACCACTGGTATAGGTTCCTTAGTTACATCAACGTTTGCAAATAATTTAGATGCTTCTGATATTCCTGGAAGCCTCTCATCTATTACTTTTGGATCCAAATGATCAATATGAAGATGAACGTGATCTTGTTCTTTTCCTATACCTCTGCCTTCATTAATTTCTACAGCAATTGATCTGCTTACGACATCTCTAGATGCTAAATCTTTTGCTTTAGGAGCATAACGCTCCATAAATCTTTCTCCCTTTGAATTTACAAGATAACCACCTTCTCCTCTTACACCCTCTGAAATTAATGTTCCATGACCATATATTCCTGTTGGATGAAATTGTACAAATTCCATGTCTTGTAATGGTAATCCAGCTCTTAAAGCCATAGCATTTCCATCTCCTGTACATGTATGAGCTGAAGTAGCTGAGTAATACACTTTTCCATAACCCCCTGTTGCTATAATTGTTGTGTGGGACTTAAATCTGTGAATTGTTCCATCATTTAGGTTCCAAGCTATTATTCCTTTGCATGCTCCGTCTTTCATAATTAAATCTAATGCAAAGTACTCTATAAAAAATTCAGTGTTATGCTTTAAAGCTTGTCCATACAATGTGTGAAGTATTGCATGTCCAGTCCTATCTGCTGCTGCACATGTTCTTTGAACTGTTTCATTACCGTAGTTTTTTGTCATACCCCCAAAAGGTCTTTGATAAATTTTTCCTTCCTCAGTTCGACTAAATGGAACACCATACTTTTCTAATTCAAGAACAGCAGCTGGTGCTTCTTTGCATAAATATTCGATGGAATCCTGGTCACCTAACCAATCAGCGCCTTTGACTGTGTCATACATATGCCATCTCCAGTCATCTTCTCCCATATTTCCAAGTGCTGCTGAAATACCACCTTGAGCAGCAGATGTGTGACTTCTTGTTGGAAATACTTTTGATACACATGCAGTTTTTAGACCAGCCTCACTTAGGCCAACAGCTGCTCTCAGTCCAGATCCACCTGCACCTAAAACGACTACATCATATTCATGATCAATAATTTTGTATGCGCTCATAACTATATATTAAATACTAAGATAATTATTATTAATGGAAATACTATAGCAAAGATATTTAATGATTTATTTGCGGCATTTTTGATTTTTTCATCTTCAATATAATCTTCAAAAACCTCACTAATGCTTAAAGCTGAGAAAAAATACGCAAAAATCAAAAAAAGACTAAATAAGAACTTAGATGGTTGAGATGTTATAAATAAAAGTAATTCATTATAGCCTTTGTCATAAATAGAAGCCAAATTTATTGAAAACCATAGCATTAATGGAAGCAAAATTGCTGAACTTACTTTTAGAAAAAGCCATTTCTTAGTTACAGATCTCATTAAATTAAATGCCTTCCCATGACGAAAATTATAACAGTAAGAGGAAATGATCCAATCAGAACTATTAATCCAGTTACTTTTGTAGTTTTTTGCTCAAATCCATATCCTAAATCCATGATCAAATGCCTTATTTCGCTGAGCATTTGAAATGTAAAAGACCAAATAACTCCCAAACACACAAATTTACCAACAAAAGATGACAAGAAAGAATTAGTAAAAATATAATTTTCCTCTCCTAATAATAAAGATGCTATCCAAATACCTATCAAAGTTACTGTAAAAAAGTTTATTATACCAGTTATTCTGTGCGATATTGAGACCAATGAGGAGATGTGCCAATTATAAATTTGTATATGTGGCGATATTGGATTTTTATTTTCCATAAAAATCTTTTTCTAGTAAAGCCTCAGCAATTTCAACTGCATTAAGTGCAGCACCTTTTAATAAGTTATCAGAAACAACCCACAAATTAATTGAATTTGGTTGAGAAGAATCCTCACGAATTCTTGATATGAACGTTTCAAATTTGTCTTCAGCTTCAACAGGCGTAATATATCCTCCATCTTTTTGCTGATCAACTACCTTACATCCTGGAGATGATGATAAGACATTTCTTATTTCTTCTAAGTCATGTTTTTTGTTAAATTCAACATTCACACTTATGGAGTGAGAAACAAGAACAGGGATTCTTACACAAGTAGATGTTATATTAATTTTACTATCTAAAATTTTTTTAACCTCATCATGATTTTTTTGCTCTTCTTTTGTGTTTCCATTTTCAAGAAAACTATCAATATGTGGTATAGCATTAAAAGCAATTTGCTTAGTAAAATTTTTTGACTCAACATCTTTATTTTCTAATACTTCTTTAGTTTGAGATATAAGTTCATCCATACCAGCTTTGCCTGCACCAGAAACTGATTGATAAGTTGATGCAACTATTCTTTTTACATTATACAAATCATGTAATGGTTTGAGAGCTACAACTATTGGTATTACTGAACAATTAGCATTTGCTATAATATTCTTATTTTTAAATTTGGGTAATTCTTTAGAATTTACCTCTGGAACAATTAAAGGAATTTCTGGATCTTTTCTAAAGAATTTTGAATTATCAATTACAATTGTTTTTTCAGCTGCAATGGGTGCCCATTTTTCAGCAATTGAAGAACCAGCAGCAAAAAAAGCAATTTTTACTTTTGAGAAATCAAATTGTTCTAAATTACTAACAGTATGCTCTTTTCCTAAAAAATTAATTTTTTTTCCTTCACTATTTGAGGAAGCAACTAAATAAGCCTCTGTTATTGGAAAGTTTTTTTTTTCCAAAACTTCCATTAATTTTCGACCTACGTTTCCTGTCGCTCCTACTATTCCTATATTCATGATATTTTAAAGTTTTATACTAAATGAAAGGTAAATCACAAACTTTTCCATCAAAATCAGAACCATTTATACTGATTTTAAAGGATTTCGAAGTCTCAAAGTGTGGTTTGTTAATCATTGCAATCCCAATGACTTGCTCAAAGGTCGGATTGTAACAACCAGATCTTAATTCTCCGATTATATTATTATCTTCATCTACTAGATCCATTGAGCCATTAACACTTATTTCCTTGGCATCAATTTTTACTCCCATAAGTTTTTTTTTAATTCCTTCAGCTTTAATTTTTTTCAGTTTTTCTTTACCTAAAAAATCAACATCACTTTCTATATTTACATACTTATCAAAACCACATTCATATGGATTATCTCCATTGTCCATATCATTACCATGGGAAAGTAAACCACTCTCAATACGTTCGATAAGGTTTGGTCCACCTGGTCTAATATTGAATTCCTTACCAATTTCAAAAAGATGATCGTATAGTTTTAAACCTGACTCGTTGTGTTCCATATAAATTTCATAGCCACCTTGTTTAGACCATCCAGACTTTGCAATAAGATGTTTATCTCCACCAAATTCAAAATAATCAAAACCAAAAAATTTTAAATCTACAATTTTTTTTCCAAAAACTTTTTCCATTAATTGAAATGATTTTGGTCCTTGCACTGCCATTATATCAATATCAGGTTCAGAAATTTTTACATCAAATTTATTTCCAATCGCTAATCCTTTAGCAAATAGAATTACATCTGAGTCGGCTAAAGAGACCCACCACCTATTTTCATTTAATCTTAGAACTACAGGATCATTAATTAAACCTGCATTATCATCAATGATTGGGCAATAATAACATCTTCCATCTTTGGATTTTGATAAATCTCTGCAAGTCATCAATTGAACTAATTTAGCTGAATCTTTACCAGAAATTTCAACTTGTCTTTCAGCAGCAACATCCCAAATCTGAACATGCTCTTTTAAGTGATGATAAGCATCTTCTACAGAACCAAATGCTGCTGGCAGCAACATATGATTATATATAGTATAAGCAGTTACACCTTGTTTTTCAATTCTAGACGTGTACGGTGTACCTCTAAGCCTTCTTGATTTTGCTATTAAAAAAGTTTTCATTTTTTTTGAGCATTACTGCCATCTTATTTGATTTTTGTAAAGAAACTATATTAGTTTAATTCCTTAGCTTGTTTTCTCAGTTCAAACTTTTGAATCTTTCCAGTGGATGTCTTTGGTAGCGGAGTAAACACAACCTTCTTAGGAAGTTTAAATCCAGCAAGAGTTTCTCGACAAAATTTAATAATTTCTTCCTCTGAGCTTGATTTTCCTTCGATTAATTCAACAAAAGCACAAGGTGTTTCACCCCATTTCTCATCTGGTTTTGCTACAACAGCTGCGAGTGATACAGCTGGATGTTTTGAAATCGTATTTTCTATCTCAATAGATGAAATATTTTCTCCTCCTGAAATTATAATATCTTTTGATCGGTCTTGTATTTTTATGTAACCACTTGGATGCGTTACAGCTAAGTCCCCGGAATGAAACCATCCTCCATCCATTGATTTTTCTGTCGCTTCTTTGTCTTTAAAATACCCTTTCATTACAACATTTCCTCTAATCATTATCTCACCCATTGTTTTTCCGTCATGAGGAACAGGCTTCATGGTTTCAGGGTCCATAACAATTACGCCTTCTGTATTAGGATACCTTACACCTTGTCTTGCTCTAATTTCATTTTGATTATTTTGATCTAATTCATCCCATTCTTGATTCCATGCACATTGCAAAATATGACCATAAGTTTCCGTTAGACCATATACATGCATTACTTCAAAGCCTAACTTTTGCATTTTTTCAAAAATTATACTAGGAGGAGGAGCGCCTGCTGTTAATACATAGACCTTTCTTTTTAACTCTTTTTGCTGATCCTCAGGTGCATTAGCTAACATGTTTAAAACTATTGGTGCTCCACCAAAATGAGTAACTTCATATTTTTCAATTAATTCAAATATCTTTTTTACATCAATATTTCTCAGACAAATTACTCGACCGTGAATCATTGACATTGTCCAAGGATAGCACCAGCCATTACAATGAAACATTGGTACTGTGTATAAAAAATTTAATTGATTAGGCATGTTCCATGCTACCGCACTTCCAGTTGCCATTAAATATGATCCTCTGTGATGATAAACAACTCCTTTCGGATTACCGGTTGTACCTGAAGTATAACCCAAAGCTATAGCTTGCCATTCATCTTTTGGCATTTTCCATTTAAAATTTTCATCCCCAGAATTTAAAAATTCCTCATATTCCAAAGATCCAATATTTTTAGAGTCGGTTAAATTTGCGTCTTTATCATCAATGTCTATTATTTTTATTTCTTGTTTAACATCTTCTAAAGCTTTTTTTACTACATCATGAAATTGTCTGTCTACAATTAGCACCTTTGCTTCACTGTGATTTAAAATGTAACTAATTGTTTTTGAATCTAGTCTTGTATTAATTGCATTAATAACTGCTCCAACCATAGGTATTGAATAATGCGCTTCGAATATTTCAGGTGTATTAAAAGCCAAAACAGATACCGTATCACCTATTTTAATTCCTAATTTATCTAATGCACTGGCAAACTTAATACATCTTTTGTAAACTTCACTCCAAGTGTATTTTCTGCTTTCATAAACTACTGCCTCGTAGTTTGGATAAATATCTTTTGCTCTTTCTAGAAATGATAAAGGAGTTAATGGAACATAATTGGCTTGGTTTTTGTCCAAATTTGTTTCATAAGGGTTCATTCTAATTAAATTTGTAATTCATAATATAATTACTTCCAGTTGTTGCAGTAATATAACTACTTTCTATCCTAGGAAGCACTCTATTAAAGAAAAAGTTGGCTGTTTGGATTTTGTCCTCATAAAAATCTTTATTACTCTCATATTCTTTTAAGGAGACTTCTAGAACCTTTAACCAAGCATGCCCAGTAGCAACTAAACCTAGAACTTTTAAATAGTCATTACAGGCTCCGCTTGCATCTTCTGGAGAATTTTTTATCTTTTCCTTCATCCAATCAGTAAATTTTGATAAAATATCAATATGATAGTTAAGTTGTTTTACAAATGGTTCAGCTTTTTTGTCAGTAATTTTAATCTCGTCTTTAACTAAGTTTAGATAGTTTTCAATAATATCACCATTTTTGTTGATTAATTTTCTGAAAACTAAGTCAGCAGCTTGAACAGAATTTGTTCCCTCATAAATAGGTGTAATTCTATTGTCTCTATAGAATTGTTCAATACCTTGATCTTTCGTAAATCCATATCCTCCATGAATTTGCATTGCTTCACTTGTTATCTCCATTGCATTATCTGTAAAAAGCGATTTAACAACTGGTGTCATTAATGAAACAAGATCTGAGGCTTCTTGTTTTATTTTTTCATCAGAATGATTTAAGCTAACTTCAATTTGTTGAGACAGCCAAAAACTCAAGGCTCTTTGCCCCTCTATCATAGATTTCATACTCAATAGTGACCTTCTAATATCAACGTGATCAATAATAAAATCTGCACCATTATTTGATTTTGAATTAAATGCCTTGCCTTGTTTTCTTTCTTTAGCGTAAGTAAGGGAATTTTGGTATGCAATTTCAGAAATGCCTAGACCTTGAATTCCAACAATAATTCTCTCCAAATTCATCATTGTAAACATAGAGTTAAGGCCTTTGTTTTTAGGTCCAATCATATAACCAACAGCATCATCAAAATTTAACACACATGTTGCAGATCCTTTAATACCCATTTTGTTTTCTATTGAACCTGTTGAAACTCCGTTTCTTGGCCCAACTGATCCATCTTTATTTAAAACAAATTTTGGAACTAAAAATAAACTAATACCTTTTGTTCCTGCTGGTGAGTCTGTTGATCGAGCTAATACTAAATGAATGATATTTTCTGTTAAATCTTGATCACCAGAAGTAATAAAAATTTTTTGACCACTAATTTTGTAAGTTCCATCATTTTGATCTACTGCTTTTGTTTTTAGAAGACCTAAGTCTGTTCCACATACTGGTTCTGTTAAACACATTGTGCCGCTCCATTTACCCTCAACCATTTTAGGTAAATAAGTATTTTTTATCTCATCATCAGCATGCCTTAACAAACAGTTATATGCTCCAATAGTTAATTCACTGTAAAGTTTAAAAGATAAGCTTGCAGATGATAACATTTCGTCAAAGAAAGTACTTACTGTTTTCGGCATTCCCTGACCACCATATTTTGGATCACAAGATAAAGAAATCCATCCATCCTCTATAAATTTTTGATACGCTTCCTTATATCCTGGAGGTGTTCTAACCACACCATTTTCTAAAACAGCTGGCGTTTCATCTCCACTTTTTGCAAGAGGTAATATTAAGTTTTGAGTAATTTTTGCTGCTTCATCTAAAATATCTTTGACTAATTCTGTATTAACTTCTTTATATTTCTCAATTTCATTATATTTTTTATTGTTCCTCAATTTATCAAAGAGAAACATCATATCATCTACAGGTGCATTATAAGTTGGCATAAATATACTTTAGAATAAATGTTTAATTATTGCAATTTTGAAATTATCGCATCTCCCATTACTGATGTTGATACTTCTTTCATTCCTTTTGATATTATATCCTTAGTTCTTAGACCCTCATCAAGCACACCTTGAACAGCTTTTTCTAAACTATCTGCCTCTTTATCTAGGTCTAAAGAATATTTTAAAGCCATTGCAAAACTCAGTATTGTTGCTATTGGATTAGCAATACCTTGACCTGCTATATCGGGTGCTGATCCATGAACTGGCTCATATAAAGATCTCATATTACCATTTTTATCTTTGGCTCCAAGAGACGCAGACGGCAAAAGCCCTAGAGAACCAGTCAACATTGCAGCTTCATCTGATAACATGTCTCCAAAAAGATTATCTGTTACTATCACATCAAATTGTTTGGGATTTCTAACTAACTGCATTGCACAGTTATCTGCTAGCATATGTTTTAATTCTACATCACTGTATTCTTTTTCATGAATTGCTTGCACTTCTTCTTTCCATAATTGACCTGCCTCCATGACATTTGACTTTTCACAGGAAGTAACTTTATTATTCCTTTTTCTGGCTAGATCAAATGCAACACGGGCTACTCTCTCGATTTCACTAGTGGTATAGACATGAGTATTAATTCCTTTTCTTTCACCATTGTCAATTGGTTTTATCCCTCTAGGTTCACCAAAGTAAATCCCACCTGTTAATTCTCTAACAAAAAGAATATCTAAATTAGAAACAAATTCAGGCTTTAAACTTGAGGCATCAACTAGTTGTTTAAAACAAATTGCAGGTCTCAAATTTGCAAATAATTTTAATTCTTTTCTTAATTTTAATAGAGCTCTCTCTGGTTTTTTTGAAAAATCAATATTATCCCATTTTGGTCCACCAACAGCACCCAATATTACTGCAGCGCTTTCTTGTGCCTTGTAAAAAGCTTCATCAGTTATTGGAGTTCCATATTTATCATAAGCAGCCCCTCCAACTAAATCTTGGTCAATTTCAAAATCCAAGGATTTATTTGAGTTGAACCATTCAATTATTTTTTTGACTTCAGCAATTACCTCGGGTCCGATACCATCCCCTGGTAATAATAAAATTTTTCTTTTTTTAATTTTAATCATTAAATATCCAAGGTTTTGCCTCTTTAACTTTATTTTCGTATGAAACTATTTTTTCAGATTTTTCTAGAGATAACGCAATGTCATCTAATCCCTCTATTAGACATTTTTTCTTAAATTGATCTATTTCAAATTTTATTTCTTTATTACCAAAACTTATTGTTTGCTCAGGCAAATTTACAGAAATTTCCTCTTTTCTATTCGAGTACTCTGAAATTTCTTTGATTTGATCCTCTGAAATTGTAATTGGGAGAATTCCATTCTTAAAACAGTTATTATAAAATATATCTGCATAACTTGAACTAATTACACAAGTTATTCCAAAATCCATTAAAGCCCAAGGCGCATGTTCTCTAGAAGAGCCACATCCAAAATTCTTTCCTGCAATTAAAATTTTAGAATTATTATACGGACTATTATTTAAAACAAAGTCATCTATCTCTTTACCACTTTGGTCATATCTCATTTCAAAAAATAAATTTTTTCCTAGTCCAGTTCTTTTTATAGTTTTTAAAAACTGTTTAGGAATTATCATGTCTGTATCTATATTGACGATAGGTAGATAAGCTGGAACACTTTTTATTGAGATAAATTTATTCATTTAATTTTGGTATTTTCTAACATCATCCAAGTTTCCAGAAATTGCAGCTGCTGCAGCCATTGCTGGACTAACTAAATGTGTTCTACCACCTCTTCCCTGTCTACCCTCAAAATTTCTATTAGAGGTAGATGCACATCGTTCCTCAGGTTTAAGCTTATCCGCATTCATTGCTAGACACATTGAACAGCCTGGCTCTCTCCATTCAAAGCCTGATTCTAAAAATATTTTATCTAAACCCTCTTGCTCTGCTTGTTCTTTAACTAAACCAGAACCTGGAACAATCATTGCGTGTACATGAGATGCAACTTTTTTATCTTTTAATATTTTAGCTGCCTCTCTTATATCTTCTATTCTCCCGTTAGTGCAGCTTCCTATAAAAACTTTGTCAATCTTAATATCTTGAATATTCGTATTTGGTTTTAATCCCATATAATTTAATGATCTGTTAATTGAATTTTTTCTATCTGGGTCAGTTTCACTTTCAGGATTGGGAACTTTACCGTCTATTTCAACCACATCCTGGGGAGATGTTCCCCAAGTTACCATTGGTTTAATTTGAGATCCATCTAACGTTAATTCTTTATCAAAGTTTGCGTCCTTATCAGATTTCAATGTATGCCAATATTCCAAAGCTTTTTCCCATTTTTCTCCTTTTGGTGACATTGGTTTACCTTTTAAATATTGAAATATCTTTTCATCTGGTTGAATTAGTCCTGCTCTTGCCCCGCCTTCAATCGTCATGTTGCAAATCGTCATTCTTTGTTCAACACTTAGATTAGATATAAGGTTACCGGCATACTCAATCACATAACCAGTACCACCAGCCGTTCCTATTTTTCCAATTATCTGCAGGATGACATCCTTTGATGTTACGCCAATAGGTAATGAACCATTTACGCTAATTCTAAAGTTTTTTGATTTTTTTTGAACTAAAGTTTGTGTTGCTAAAACGTGTTCTACTTCTGAAGTTCCAATACCAAAAGCTAAAGCTCCAAATGCTCCATGAGTTGCAGTATGACTATCACCACAAACAATAATATTTCCAGGCTGTGTAAAACCCTGTTCAGGTCCTATAATATGGACAATGCCTTGTCTTTTATCATCCATTCCGAATATCTCTACTCCAAATTCCTTACAGTTTTTGTTCAAAGTTTCAACTTGAATTCTCGAGTCTTCATCTGCGATACCTTTTGACCTGTCAGTTGTCGGAACATTATGATCTGCAACAGCAAGAGTTAGTTTAGGGTGTCTTACTTTTCTGTTTGAATTTCTTAAGCCTTCAAATGCTTGAGGGCTTGTAACTTCATGAATTAAATGTCTATCTACAAACAAAAGTGATGTACCATCAGGTTGTTCATCAACTAGATGATCGTTCCAAATTTTATCGTAAGTTGTAAAAGCCATTTAGAAAAAAATTATTTTTTCTGTTCTTGATTTTCTTTCGGTTCTTCTGTTTTTACAGGCTCTGCTTTAACCTCTTCTTTAGGAGCTTCTGCTTTAACCTCTTGTTTAGGAGCTTCTGCTTTAACTTCTTCTTTAGTAGCTTCTGCTTTAGCTTCTTCATTTGGAGCTTCTGTTTGAGGTTCAGTTGAAGTAATTACGTTTTCCTCGGTAACTTCATTAATTTTAGTTTCTAAATCAATACCAATCGTCTTCTTAATTTTTTCAGCTATTCTAGCAGATTTACCAGTTCTATCTCTTAGATAGTATAATTTTGCTCTTCTTACTTTTCCTGATCTTACAACTTTTATTGTATCTACAATTGGGCTGTATAATGCAAAAGTTCTTTCTACTCCCTCACCAAAAGAAATTTTTCTAACAGTAAAAGATGAATTGATGTCTCTACTCTTTTTTGCGATACATACACCTTCAAAATATTGAATTCTGTCTCTTTTACCCTCTGTTATCCTAACCCCAACCTTAACGATGTCTCCAGGGAAAAAATCAGGATGTTTTCTCTCAGAAATAATCTTGTTTAAATTTGATCTGTTTATTTCTTCAATATTTTTCATTTTAATTTTTCTTATATTTTTGCCACAAGTCTGGTCTTCGGTCGCGTGTTATAGCCTCAGATTGAGATAAACGCCAGTCTTTAATTTTGGCGTGATCACCTGAAATTAGCACATTTGGGACCTTTTTTTCCTCCCAAACTTGAGGTTTTGTGAATTGCGGATATTCAAGAAGGCCATTCTCAAAACTCTCGTCTTTTGAAGAATTAATATTACCTAGAATTCCTGGAATAAATCTTAAAATAGAGTCTGTTACAACAAATGCAGCAACTTCACCCCCCGACAGTATAAAGTCACCAATGCTAATCTCTTCAATATCTCTACTTTCTAGTATTCTCTCATCTACTCCTTCGAAGTGTCCACAAATTAAATTGATTGTTTTTTCATTCGAAAACTCTCTAGCAATTTTGGAATTAAATACTTTTCCTCTTGGACTTAAATAGAGGGTTTTTTCTTTAGCCTTGATATTTGCATCTAATGAATTTGCCAAAACATCTGCTTTCATAATCATTCCATTTCCTCCACCATAAGGAGTGTCGTCAACAGTTTTATGTTTATCTAAAGCATAATCTCTTATGTTTACTGTTTCTAAATCCCATTCTTTTCCTTTTGACTTTCCAAAAAGGCCTTTACTTAAATAACCAGGAAAATATTCAGGATACAACGTAAATACTCTAGACAAAAACATTATTCTATTTAGCTTCTTCCTTCGAAGCTTCCGTTTTAGCTTCTTCTTTTGGTGCCTCAGCTTTTGGAGCTTCTGTTTTAGCTTCTTCTTTTGGGGCCTCTGTTTTTGGCTCTTCTGTTTTAGTTGCATCTGCTTTAGCTTCGCCACCCTCATCAGTTTTTTTTCTATCTTTTTTCGGAATTGCTTTTTGAGGATTATTACCTTTTGCTGGCATAGGCATAATCTCATTTTCTCCTAATAACCTTGCAACTCTAGTTGTTGGTTGTGCCCCTTGACCCAGCCAATACTTAACTCTCTCAACATCTAATCCCATTCTTTCTTTTTTTTCTCTTGGAATTAGAGGATTAAAAAAACCTAATTTTTCTATAAACCTTCCATCTCTTGGAAATCTACTATCAGCAACCACTATCTTATAAACTGGTCTCTTCTTAGTTCCTCCCATTGATAAACGCATTTTTAACATTTGTTCTCCTATTTATTTTAATTGATTAAAAAGTTCTGGTGGTATGCCTTTATCCATCATCCCTTTTGTATTTCCTTTAGACATTTTTTTCATCATTTCTGACATCATCTTAAATTGCTTAAGCAATTTATTGATAGTGGCTACGTCTGTTCCTGAGCCATTAGCAATTCTTTTTTTTCTAGAACCATCTATAATCTTAGGGTTTTCACGCTCTTTTTTAGTCATTGATAAAATTACGGCTTCGTTTTGAGTAATTATTTTTTCATCCACT
Source organism: uncultured Pelagibacteraceae bacterium (assembly GCA_902525355.1). Lineage (GTDB taxonomy): Bacteria > Pseudomonadota > Alphaproteobacteria > Pelagibacterales > Pelagibacteraceae > Pelagibacter. The sequence continues at coordinate 25,156 of CABZGO010000005.1, forward strand.
CCTGCTTGGTCCATTTGAGATTTAACTTTTGAAACACCAGGCAAAAAAGACATTATACCTTCAATACCACCCATTTTTTTCATTTGTCTTAGCTGAGTAAGATAATCCTCTAACGAGAACTGACCTTTTTTTAATTTTTCCTCTGTTTTTTTTAATTTTTCTTCATCTAGATCTTCTGCAGCCTTTTCAACAAGGGAAACAATATCTCCCATACCTAAAATTCTATTGGCAATTCTGTCTGGGTGAAAAACTTCAAAATTTTCTATCTTTTCACCAACACCTAAAAATTTTATTGGAACACCCGCAACGTATTTCATACTTAAGGCCGCTCCACCTCTTCCATCACCATCTGATCTTGTAAGAATAATACCTGTCAGATTTACTGTACTTTTAAATTCTTTAGCTACATTAGCTGCTACTTGACCAGTTAAAGAATCTGCAACAAGAATTGTTTCTGAAGGGTTTATAATACTTTCAATTTGTTTAATCTCACTCATCATCTGTAAATCAATCTGAGTTCTTCCGGCTGTATCAAATAAAATTACATCTGCTCCATTAAGATTAGCAGCACTAATCGCTCTTCTGCAAATATCTGCAGGAAGTTGATCTTTGATGACTGGAAGAGTTATTATATTATTTTGCTCACCCAAAAGTCTTAGTTGCTCTTGTGCAGCAGGTCTGTAAACGTCAAGACTAGCCATCATAACTTTTTTCTTTTTGTTAGCCTCTAAAAATCTTGCTAATTTAGCTGTAGTTGTAGTTTTTCCAGAACCCTGTAACCCAACTAACATCACTGGAACAGGAGGAACTGCATTTAATTCAATATCAGAATTTTTATCACCTAAAAAAGAAATTAACTCATCGTTAACAACTTTAACTACCATCTGTCCGGGTGAAGTAGATCTGACGATCTCTTGACCAAGAGCTTTGGGTTTTACTCTATTTATAAATTCTTTTACAACTTCTAAAGATACATCCGCTTCTAAAAGAGCAAGCCTAATCTCTCTTAAACCCTCATCTACTTGTTTTTCATCAAGCGAAGGTGCCTTTTTTAAAGAAGAAAATATTTCTTCAAATTTATTTGTTAAATTTTCAAACATAATCACATCCAGCAAGTATCGCACCAGTGGGCGAACTCTCGCTGACTGGTGTCGATCTCTTTGTTACCAAAGACACCGCAAATTGCTGTATTTTGCGGAAACGGCGATAAACTATAATAGAGGTTCAAAATGTCAATAAATAAGTTAAATACTGAAGTATATGGAATTTAAAGCTTTTAAAATGGATGGTCTTGGAAATGATTTTGTAATTATTGATAATAGGTCAAATAATGTGGAATTAAACAAGGATCAAATTATTAAAATTTGTGATCGAAACTTTATTGGTTGTGACCAACTAATCTATATTAACAACAGTGATAATGCTGATGCTGATCTAGAATTTTATAACTCTGATGGTTCGGGATCTGACGCATGTGGAAACGGTACAAGATGTGTGGCATTCTTATTATCAAAAGAAAAAAATACAAAAAATATAAGCGTTGAAGTAGCATCAAAACAGTTGAATTCAAAATTACTTGATGATGGTCAAGTTGAAACAATAATTGGTGTTCCAAAAACTAATTGGAAAGAAATTCCTTTATCTAAAAAACTCGATACTAAAAATTTAGGAATAATTATAGAAGATAACAATAACCAAGAAGTGAATGGCGGTATAGCTATTAACGTAGGTAATCCTCATACTATTTTTTTTGTTGATAATGTAGAAAATTTCAATTTAGAAAAAATTGGACCTGAGATCGAAAATCATGAATTGTTTCCAGAAAAATGTAATTTCACTCTTGCTCAAAAATTAAATAAAAATCATTATAAAATTAAAGTTTGGGAAAGAGGTGCAGGTTTGACCAAAGCATGTGGAACTGCTGCGTGTGCAACAGCAGTGGCTGCAAATTTAGAAAAATTAGAAAATTCTAGAACTGAAATTGAATTCAGTTTAGGAAAATTAATAATTTCTATTGATGAAAGTCAACAAATTCATATGAAAGGACCTGTATCTAGTATCAAAGAAATAGATATAAATATCTAATGGGTATTTTTGAAAAGTTTAAATTAGGTTTTAAAAAAAGTGCTGATAGTATTTCTTCAGGACTTAGAGAAATAATAGTAAAAAAGGAAATTGATGATGAAACATTAAACAGAATAGAGGAATTTTTGATTAGTTCAGATGTTGGCATTGACGCTTCAGCTGAAATAAAAAATATTATATCTCAAAAAAAAATTGACCCAAAGAAAAATGCGGTTGAGGAAATAAATTCTATTTTAAAAGAATATATTTTAGAGTTAATGGCACCCTTAGAAAGAAAAGATTTTTTTGAAAATAAAGAAAATTTAAACGTAACATTAATTTCTGGTGTAAATGGAGTAGGTAAGACAACAACTATTGGTAAAATTGGTAAAATATTTAAAGACAAAGGGTCAGAAGTAATATTTTCTGCTTGTGATACCTTTAGGGCAGCAGCAATAGAACAATTAGAGTCTTGGTCGAATAGAATTGGAGCAACAATTATCAAATCAAATCCAGGATCAGATCCAGCCTCAGTTGCTTACAAAGCGATAGAACATGCAAAAAACAACAATATAAGACGGGTATTAATTGATACCGCTGGCAGATTGCAAAATAAGAAAAATTTAATGGATGAATTCAAAAAAATTGCAAATGTTATAAAAAAAACTGATGAAAGTGCTCCCCATGATGTTGTTTTAGTTCTAGACGCAACTTCCGGACAAAATATAATAAATCAACTTGAAGAATTTGATAAAATTATAAAAATTACTGGTTTAATTATGACAAAACTTGATGGAACAGCAAAAGGTGGAATACTAATTGCAATTTCAAAAAAATACAAGGTTCCAATTTTAGGCCTTGGACTTGGAGAAAAAGAAGACGATTTACAAATTTTCAATGCTGAACAATTTGCAGATGCATTTATTCAATTTAATTAATTAGATTTTTAGAAATTAAAGGTTTTTCAATAGAACATTCAAAATTATTCTTATTTGTTTCATATCCACAAATTTTTGCATAACTTGAAATAATGAAATTTAGTTTACCGTCATTCTTGAAATTTTTTAATTTTTTAGACTGAATATTATATTCTAGATTTTGATGAAAATTTTTTTTACCACTCACTAAAATTAGAGTATTATTATCTTTCATTAAATAGTATGCAAAGTCCTCAGGAAAAACTGGATAAGTATAATTTTTAACAAGGTTTTTAACTTTTTTTGGAAACCATTCATATGTTAGTAATGGGAGATCCTCTTTTGAATTATGATTATAAATATATAGATCTTGTGGATAATCATTAATATAGTTTGTATCTTCTCCTCTAGCCAAAATGGTTTTGTCTCTTGTTTTGAAATATAAGGTAAATTGACTATTATACGATTTCATTTTACCAATATAAAAATATTTATTTCTAGTTTCGTAGCTAATTTCTGCATAAGAAATATTTGAAAGAAAAATTATAATTAATATAGATAAAATTCTTATCATAGATAACTTAGAATATTTAAAGTTGCTAAATATTTGTTTGAATTGTGTCTTAATTTAATTCTGTAATAAATAACTCAATCGAGTTTAAGAGATTTTCGTTAAAATCCATCATGTGATCGTCATTTTCAACAAAAAAACTTGATTTTTTTCCATTAAATTTGTCATAAATTTCTTTTCCCATTTTAAATGGCACAATTTTATCTTTCATGCCATGCATTACAAGAATTGGAGCAGTATTTTTATTCAATTTACTAATCGAATTGTATTTATCTTTTAACAAATATTTGACTGGCAAATATGGATAATAACTTTTAGCTAGTGTTTCCATGGATGTGAACGGTGACTCTAATATCACACCACTAAAAGAATAATCTTGTGCTAGATTTAATGCAATTGCTGTACCCAACGACTCCCCATACAAGATTATATTTTTATCTTCAATTTTCTTCGAATTTAGCCATTTCTTTGCTGCCAAAGCATCTTCATAAAGGCCTATTTCTGATGGTTTTCCATCATTTCCACTAAATCCCCTATAGGCAAATATCAAATAATTAACATTCATTTTTGAGAATTCATTTAACTTATAAATACGATTATCAAGTTTGCCAGCATTGCCATGAAAAAGTAATAAAGTCTTAAAATTTTGACTCTTTTGAAAGTGCCATCCGACCAAACTACTTTTAGAATTAATATAAACCTTTTCAATTTTATGATTTAAAGGTCCTTCGTCTAAATAATTATTTTCTCCTGGATGGTACAGAAGATTTCTTTGATAAAAAAAAATAAAAATACAAATAAACGTATAAATTATTAATACTAATAACAATATATTTGTTAGTGTCATTATTTTATTAATCATTATTTCTGTTTAGATAAATGAAAAAAATATAACTTAATATACAAAGTATTAAAAAAATTAAAAAAGAAATTCTGTAACTACTTACAATATCAAATCCTTTAGAATTAAATAAGTCTATAAATATTCCAATACCCCATTGCATAAAGAATGTTCCTGAATGAATGAATACATTATATGAAGTAAGTGACTTACCTGCTAGATTTTGTGAAAAGTTTAAAGCTACCGCTGGTTGTGTTAAAGAAATGACAATTGAAGTCATTATGTATATTGCAAATAAGAATCCTCCAGCTTTAGTACCTGAAAGGATTATCAAAAAAAGAACAGAGTAACTTATTGGTAGACCAAATTTAATAAGCTTAATAGTATTAATACCAAAATCAGAAAGTTTAGGAAGAATATAGCCCCATAAAAGGTAAGATATTAACATTGTTATATTGATCCAAAATAATCCTGTAGCACTTTGAAATGGAGAATACCCTGTAATATTTAGCATCCATGGGCCTGCCCAAAGTGTTTGAATTGCTTGGACACCACCATAATTAATAAATCCTAATGGTATCATACTGATAAAAAACTTATTCTTCCAAATTTGAGATAAACCTTTTTTTTCTTGATTAATGGTGAAGTTTTCTTTCTGTTCCCAATTAGGAGTAAATAAGAAAATTAAAATAATACTTATTAAAATAAGTATGGCTATTAAAATGAAGATCCATCTCCATCCTATATACGGTAATAAAATTTGGACAGGTAAAGTAGATGATACAAAACCTATATTTGCTGCCATTAACATCCAGGAATTAACTCGCTGTTGATACTTTTCAGCAAACCAAACTCTATAACCTGTTAGAGGTCCCATCATACATGCGCTAACACCTATACCTATAAATATTCTTGAAATAAGTAATCCAGAAAAACTTTTTGCTAATGCAAATGATATAGTTCCAACTAATGCTATTATTAAAAAGTATCCAACAACTTTTTTTGGACCAAATTTATCTAAGAAAAGTCCTATAGGAATTTGCATAATTGAAAAGCCAATAAAATAGCCTCCTGCTAATAGTCCTAAATTGCCAGCTGTTAGGTCAAATTCATATGTAAGCACTGGTGTTAGAGTTGCTGTGATAGACCTGATTAGATTTGATAATAAAAAACCAAAGGCAAAAATGCAAAATATGATAATGCTTTTATTTGGTTTATTAATCATTTATAAATTTTTTAGATTTAATCTGTACTATGAATAATCAATCAACAAAAGATAAAGATGCAAGATCGTCGAATGCAATGGCAGCGACTTCTCATCCATTGGCAACTGAAGAAGCTTTAAAAATACTTAAAATGGGTGGAAATGCAGTAGATGCTTCTATAGCAGCTTCAATTGTTTTATCTGTAGTTGAGCCTAATGCAACAAGTATTGGTGGAGACTGTTTTGCAATTGTCAAAATGAACAATAAGAACGCGGTATCTTTTAATGGATCTGGTTTAACACCAGAGAAATTAAGTTATAATTTCTTAAAGGAAAAAAATATAGATAAAATTGGATTAACAAGCCCACACTCAGTCACAATTCCTGGTGCAGTTCATGCTTGGGAAACTATTCATAAAGAATTTGGTAAATTAGAATTTGAACAATTATTTTCAGGCGCAATTGATATAGCAAAAAACGGTCACAAAATTTCTAAAGTAGTGTCAAATGCTTGGCATAATAGTTTTAATAAAATTAATAGAAATGAAAATTCAAAAAAAATTTTTTTGAAAGAAGGTCGTACTTATCAAGAAAATGAATTAATGAAAAATATCCCATTAGGAAAAACATTAGAAGCAATTAGTAAAAAAGGAAGTAAAGAATTTTATGAAGGTGAAACTGCAAAAGATATAATTGAAAGTTTAAATGAATTAGGGGGTGTTCATACTTATGAGGATTTTTCTAAACAGAACACAATAAAATCAGAAACAATAAAATCTAGTTATAGGGATGAATTTATTCATCAATGTCCTCCAAATGGACCTGGCGTAACTGTTTTGATTATGATGAAATTGTTAGAAAAACTAAATATTCAAAACTATAAATTCAACAGTACTGAAAGATTTCATCTTGAAGCAGAAGTTACAAAACAAGCTTATAAAGTTAAAGAAACAAGATTAGGCGATCCAAGTTTTGTAAATTTTGATTTAGATGAAATTTTAAGTGATAAGAATATTGATGATATTTTTAATAAAATTAATCTGGATTCATGCAGTGACGTTGGTGACTTAAATATTCCAGCCCATCCAGAAACAATTTATCTAACAGTTGTAGATAAAGATTTAAACAGTGTATCCATAATAAATTCAGTTTGTTACGTGTTTGGATCAGGTATCACAACAAACAAAAGTGGAATACTTTTACATAATAGAGGCACAAATTTCAGAGTAGAGCATGGACATCCAAACTGTATTGAGGGCTTAAAAAGGCCATTGCACACTATAATTCCAGGTATGGTTATTGACAAAGATAACAACGCAACTTTGAGTTATGGAGTTATGGGAGGACAATATCAACCAGTAGGACAGGTGCATGTTTTAAATAATATGATTGATTACAGCATGGGTCCTCAAGAGGCTTTAAGTTTTCCAAGAGCCTTTCATTTTAATAATATTTTTAAGCTTGAAAAATCAGTTGATAATAAAATTTTTAACGAATTGAAAGAAATCGGTCATAATGTTGAGTATATTGATGGCACTCATGGTGGAGGTCAAGCTATTAAAATAAATCGAACAGAAGGGGATCTTTTAGGAGGATCTGATCCTAGAAAAGATGGTTACGCAAAAGGGTACTAAATAATGTCAAAAAGAATTGTTAGAAACATTTTTGAAAATGTGAATGATGAAAATATTGCTCTAACCTCTGAAATCAGTACAAAACTAAGTTACAAAGATTTGAAATTATTTATAGATAAAATTTCTAAACAGCTTGCTGGAAATGGATTATCAAACAAAGATAGAGCAGCGATAGTTTTACCAAATGGACCATATATGGCTTCAAGTTTTTTGGCTATTTCAAGCTATATGTCTGCTGCACCTTTAAATCCATCATATAAATCTGAGGAATATGAATTTTATTTAAAAGATTTAAATCCAAAAATTGTTTTGGTTGAGAAAAATTCTGAAAATCCAGTTGTTGATGTAGCAAAAAAATTAAAAATAGAATTATGTGAGATTAATCCAGAAAAGGATGGACCTTCAGGAATATTTAATATTTATGAAAAAGAAAGTGAATATTCTTTACCTGATGAAAGTGATGAGGCATTAGTGCTACACACATCTGGTACTACATCAAAACCAAAGATTGTTCCTTTAACAAATAAAAATATTTTTTCTTCTGCAGAAAATATTTCTAAAAGTTTAAATCTTTCTGAAAATGACCATTGTCTTAATATTATGCCACTTTTTCATATACATGGTCTTATAGCTATTTTAGCTTCATCAATGAAAGCTGGGGCATCTGTATGTGCATCAAATGGTTTTAATGCTATCAAGTTTTTAGATTTAGCTAAGTCAGAAAAAATAACTTGGTATTCTGGAGTACCTACAATGCATCAGGCTATATTATTAAGAGCAAGTAGAAATTTAGAAATTGCTAAGGTACTAAAACTAAGATTAATTAGATCATCATCTGCATCTTTACCACCAGCGGTATTCAAAGATTTAAATGATGTTTTTAGTTGCCCAGTGATTGAGGCATACGGTATGACAGAAGCTACTCACCAAATGACTTCTAATCCATTACCACCTAAGCAACAAAAAGCAGGATTTGTAGGCCTTCCAGCAGGTCCAAAGGTATGTATTATGAATGAAAACGGGGAAGAGCTAAAACAAGGTGATGAAGGAGAAGTGTGTATAAAAGGTGAAAATGTAACTCTTGGATACGATAATAATGAAGAAGCAAACAAAACAAGTTTTACCAATGGTTGGTTTAGAACTGGTGATCAAGGTTATTTCGACAATGAGGGTTATTTAAAGATTTCAGGAAGATTGAAAGAAATAATTAATAAAGGTGGAGAAAAAATATCTCCATTAGAAGTTGATAATGTATTAATGGACCATCCATTAATAGATCAAGCAGTTTGTTTTGGTTATGAAGATAAAATGCTTGGAGAAAATATTGCTAGTGCAATTATAATAAAAAGTGGTGAGGCATGTTCAGAAAATGATGTTTTAGAATATGCTCAAGAAAAACTTGCTAAGTTTAAAATACCAAAAAAAATTTTTTTTGTTGAAGAAATTCCAAAAGGAGCAACAGGAAAACTACAAAGAAATGTTTTAGCAAAAAAATTTGGTTTAAATAATTAATGACAAAAGTTTGTATATTTGGTGCAGGATCGATTGGGGGATATTTAGCTGCATGTTTGAGTAAAAATAATATTGATTTATCACTTATAGCCAGAGGTCCACACAAAAAAGCTATTGAGGAAAATGGTTTAACATTAATTAAAAAAGATAAAACAGAAAACTTTAAATTAAAAGTAACAGATGATCCCAAAGAACTTGGAATTCAAGATTATATTTTTATTTCAGTTAAAGCTCATGCAATTTCTAATATAGTTGACTCTCTTCAAAGCTTAATTGGAAAAAATACAACTATAATATCTGCTGTGAATGGATTACCTTGGTGGTATTTTTATAAAGCTAACACGGGGACAAACTTAGATGAGAAACATATTGATAGTGTTGATCCTGATGGTAAAATTTGGAATTCTTTGAAGCCTTCAAGAGCTCTTGGATGTGTGGTTTATCCAGCAGCTGAGATTACTGAACCTGGTGTTATTAAACATAATGGTGGTGAAAGATTCACATTAGGCGAACCAGATGGGTCAAAATCAGAAAGACTTAAAATTATTGCAGACTTATTAATTGCAGGAGGCTTAAAAGCTCCACAAAAAAGTAATCTAAGAGATGAAATATGGATAAAGCTCTGGGGTAATTGCTCATTTAATATAGTAAGCGCACTATATGATAAGACTTTGGATGAAATTGGTAATGACCCAGAATTATTAAAAACCGTAAGAAAATTGATGGAAGAATGTCAGTTAGTAGGAGAGAAAATAGGTGTAAAATTCAACGTCTCAATCGATCAAAGAATTAAAGCTGCTATCTCTATTATTGGTCACAAACCCTCGACAACGCAAGACTTACATGCAAGACGTCCTTTAGAAATAGATCCAATTATTGGATCAATAATTGAAATTGGAAATAAAATTAATGTAAAAACCCTTACATTAAAAACTGAGTATAACAAATTAAAATACAAAGCAGAAAGACTTAGTTTATATCAAAGGACAAATATAATTGAACAGATTACAAGTTAATCAAAAATTGAGAGAAATATCTCTGTGTACTGAATTACATTTTGAAACATAAATTGCTTGCTCTTTTGTAAGTTTTTGTTGCAACCTCAATCCGATAGTTTCACTTAATACAGTTAAGTGATTATTTATTCTATCCATATATTTTTTGTCAAATTCATTTCTCCAACTTACTTCTTGATCAAAATGCGCATAAGTGTCACTAGCTATTTTTTGAATTTGTTCTGGATCTTTTTCATCTTCATCCATTATAGTTATTAGATAATCTAATTTATCTGCAAATTCATCTGATCCAGAAATCTCTCCTACTTTATCAAACATATTATCAATATGATCAATGGCATCTAAATAACCTCTATTATCAATTTTAGATTTAAGAATTTTAATATCTTCATTTAATTCTTCAAATTTTTCAGCATCTAAAATAAATAATTTTATCAACATTAAATCATCGTATGCATTGTCAGCAGTTTTACGATATTTTTTTACTGCTAAGTTTTTTGCTTTATTAATCTTGTTAAATTCATCATTTCTTGATTTCCAATCTTTAGAAATTGAGTTTCCTACTTCGTCAATTTCAAGTTTTATGTTCTCAATTCTTTGTTCAATTTTATTTTTTTCAGAAACCTCATCATCATCTAAATTTCTAATTTCGGCTTTAAATTTATCTATTTTTTTATTGAGTTTAAAAATTTTCTTTTGTTTTTTTCTCGTTTTGAAATGTAAATCTCGATAATCAACAGCATAATCATTGTAAATAGCTTCGGCACTTTTTACATTATCAACTAATTCAAATGTATAATTTGAATTATCAACATGACGTTGGAAATAACTTAACTTATCGGCTGGTAAATTTGCGAGTATTATTGAATCAAAATTGTCTATGCTATTCTTTATTTCATCTGCGTTGTTTGTATATTTTGCAAATTTATATTCTTGCAAACAATATTGAAGTTTCGGGTTCATAGGAGGCGGAGCAACATTTGAAGTCAGATAAACTCTATTTGGAAGATAATTTACCAGACTTGGATAAGACCCTACAATTGCTAGGCCAATGAGTTGTAAAATTATAAATGGAACAACACCTTTCCAAATATCTAATGTTTGTACTACTTTTGGAGCAACACCTTTTAAATAAAATAAGGCAAAACCAAAGGGGGGAGTTAAAAAAGAAGTTTGTAAATTAACACCAATCATAACACCTAACCAGACCGCTGTAACGTTTGCTCCTGTCTCAGCTAATAATATAGGTGCAATTATTGGAACAACCACAACAGCGATTTCAATAAAATCTAAAAAGAACCCAAGTAAGAATATTACAATCATGACAACTACAAACTGAGTCCAAAAGCCGCCGGGTAAATCTTGAAGGAAGTCTCTTACTAATTCTTCACCACCAAATGCTCTAAATCCTGATGTAAGCATTGCAGCACCTAATAGAATAATAAATACCATCGAAGTTGTAACGCACGTTTCAGTTACTACTTCTTTAAGAACATTTTCAGTTTTATATGTTCTCCAAAAACTCCATGCTATTCCATAAACCAAAGTGATTACAAAAATACCAGTTATATAAATTGCTCCTAAATCTCTTTCTTCTATATTTTTTATGTTAAGTTCATAATTTGATGCAAAAAAAGTAATGGGTATTAATGATCCAATTATCATTATAAGTGGATAGAAGGCACTTTTCTTACCTTGAAATAGACGGTAACCCGCCATTAATGTTGCTCCAATTGCTCCTATAGAACCAGCTTGGTTCACAGTTGCAATACCCATAAGAATCGATCCTAAAACAGCAAAAATTAATGCAAGTGGAGGAATAATTATAACAATAACTCTCATCCAAAATTTGAAATCAAACTTTCCTTTAAATGGAACAGGTGGGGCAACTCCTTTTTTTATTCTTGCATAGAAAAATACATAGATCATATATAAAGCTACAAGAACTAATCCTGGTAAAAGTGCTCCAAGGAACATGTCACCAGCACTGGATGAACCTACTCTAAATTCACCTGGCATGTTAAATTCGCCTGTTAAAGCTTTATAGTCGTTCTGCCTCATATTATTGGCAACATCTGATGCGCTCGCTAATTGGTCCGCTATAATAATCAATACAATCGATGGCGGAATAATCTGTCCTAGAGTTCCAGAAGAGCAAACAATTCCACTTGCAAGTTTTCTGTCATAATTGTTGTTTAACATTGTAGGTAATGAAATTAATCCCATTGCAATGACTGTTGCTCCGACAATACCTGTAGTTGCAGCTAATAATGCACCAACAAATATTACCGAAATACCCAAACCACCGGGTATCGGGCCAAATAATTGACCCATAGTTATTAATAAATCCTCAGCAATTTTTGATTTTTGAAGCATTATTCCCATAAAAATAAATAAAGGAATTGCAATTAAAGTGTCGGTCTCGACGTCCCAGTAATTACTTCTAAAATTTGTGATACCAGCAACAAGCCATTCAGTTGGGCCATCCACAGCAAAATAAGCATCAACATCCCCAGCAAATAGATAACCAAAAAAAGCAGCTAAACCTATTGATATTATTGCTGAACCTGGAAGAGCAAATGCAACTGGATACCCTGAAGCTAGTGCTGCGATCATTATTAAAACTAGTATAGCTAAAAAAAATAATTCCATTATTTGCTGCTCTCTATATTTTCAATACTTGCATCATTTTCTTTATGGACATTAGAAATATTCATTTCTTCCTCGTCTTGAAGGAGTTTGTGACTACTACTCATAAAATAACTTGTGAATTGTAATAACATCGTAACTGCAAAAACTGCTAGATAAACTGCCATTAAGTAAAGTAGATACAGCCCATTAGAACCTTGTTGAGTTACTTCAAAAGCAACTACTGGTCCATTAATAATGCTTGCCTTACCGTTTAAACCATAAAAAATAACTATTAAACAAAGTGGAACTCCAAGAATTGCAGAACCTATCGAATTAGTCCATGCTTTTTTTCTTTGACTAAAAGAAGAGTAAAGTACATCTACTCTTACATGACCTTCGTGTATTAGAGCATATGCACTCGCAAATAGATAAAGCGCTGCATACCAAAATCTCACAAGGTCTCCTTGAAAAGCTTGCTCATAAGAAAATATAAATCTTGATAATACTATTACAAATTCACTTAGTACGACTAGAACTGCGAGCCAAATAAATCCAACTGATTTTGTAAAATATCCAATTATGAAAGATCCTAAAATAATTGGAAAATGTATAAATGTAATCCTTTCAGGAGCTTTAACCATAAAAGCTTTAACCTCAGGACTAAAAATAGCTTCCCATAGTCTTTCCACAACCATGAATGAAATTATAAAATCAGCAACACCAACTAGAAATACAGCCCAAAAAGATGATCTAACTAAATATGCAGAAAATTTTGATAATATTTCTGAATCATGTTCCAGTGTCTGAGAATACGTTTTAAAAACGTATAAAATAACTCCAGCAATACAAATCAAATAAATTCCAATTTGCAAATAACCATAATTTAATTCTGATCCTTGAAGAGCTTTTTGTTTAAAACCAAATAATTCGTAATGAGAAAAAATTTTTTTTACTCCTGGCCAGTCGACCCAAACTGTAAGAACATTATTTATTAAAAATGCTAGAGTAAAAGCTAACACGGAGTAGCTTACAATTCTTAAATAACGTGCTGTAATCTTACTTTCGGAATCCATAAGTTTTTTTTAATACTAAAAATTTGCTTTTATTAAAACTAAAAAAAAGGGCCCAATTAAGGGCCCTTTTAATTACATAAAAGACGTAATTACATTCCTAGCACTCTGTTTCTTTGCTGAATGTAAGGTGAGTCTGATAGGTTTGTCCAAGCACCAATTTCTTTTCTAGCTTTTAAGAAACTTGTGTGGATTCTCTCAGCGAGACCACTACTTGCTCTAGTTTCCTCAAAAACTTCCTCTGCTGCTTTTCCAAAACCATCGTAAACTTTATCACTAAACTTCTCTAGTTTAACACCATGGTCGTTTATCAATCTAGCTAATGCTGCTCCGTTTTTAGCATTGTACTCTGACATCATAACGTCGTTTTCAGTAGATGCACAAGCTTCGATTAACAACTGATCTGATTTTGATAAACTTGTAAACCAAGATTTATTACATCCACAAGCTAACATTGAACCAGGTTCGTGCATTCCAGGATAGTAGTAGTATTTAGCTGCTTCTTGGAATTTCATTGCTTCATCATTCCATGGACCAACCCACTCTGTTGCATCAATTGCACCAGAAACTAAGTTTTCATAAATTTGTCCACCAGGAAGTGAAACTGGAGATCCTCCAAGTTTACCAATAACTTGACCACCTAATCCAGGCATACGCATTTTTAAACCTTTAAAGTCATTTGGACTTCTGATTTTCTTATTAAACCATCCACCCATTTGAACTCCTGTATCACCACACATGAAATTTTTCAGACCAAATTTATCTGCTAATTCATCCCATAATTGTTGACCACCAGCAAATCTGATCCAAGCATTCATTTCTGTGTAAGTGAAACCGAAAGGCACTGCAGTGAAGTAACCCCAAGCAGGATCTTTTTTCACCCAGTAATAGTCTGCAGCATGATACATTTGAGAGTTACCTGAAGCAACTTCATCAAATGAGTCAAATGCCTTAACTCTTTCGTTAGCAGCGTAGTAAGTAACTTGAATTCTTCCATCACTTACGTCACCAATTCTTTGCGCAAATCTTTGTGCACCAGTACCTAGACCTGGGAAATCTCTTCCCCAAGTTGCTACCATTGAAACTTCAATTCTGTCTTTGGCAACAGCTGGAGCGGACAAAGATGATGCAGCTACAGCAGCAACACCCGTTGCAGCGGCAGCTTTAAAGAACTTACGTCTTGAAGGCGTTTTTTTTACCTTCATTAGTTTTTTGTCTTTAATCATTTATTTCTCCTCTTTAGTTAATTAACTAATGATAATTAAACACAAATGTAACTTAGAGTCATTTTAAAAATTAGGACAAATAGGTTAAATACAACTTGAGATTGTTAATTGACTTTATTTTTGCAATTTCCCGTTTTAAAAAATTCATCAAGATTATCTATGGCTAAATTAGCCATTGCTGTTCTAGTTTCCTTGGTTGCACTTCCTAAATGTGGAAGAATAAACGCACTTTTATGCCTATAGTAACCTTTATTTAAATTTGGCTCATTTTTGTAAACATCTAATCCAACTGCATAAACTTTTCTTCTATCAAGAGCATCAATCATCGCTTCATCCTCTATTATATCACCTCTCGCAACATTAGTTACAATTGCTCCTTTTGGTAAATATTCGATTGTATCTTTGTTTATCATGTTAATTGTCTCTTTTGATGCTGGACAGCAAACAGATAATACATCTGAAACTGATAACAAATCTTTAAGGTTGTCATGATAAACTGCACCTTGCTCTTTATCTTCACTTAGCTTTGATCTATTATGATAATGAATGACCATACCTAAAGATTTAGCGACTTTTGCAATCTTTTGTCCAATTCTTCCCATTCCTAAAATTCCTAGTCTAGTCCCAGTTAATTGTTTTCCTATTAATAAATCTGCCGACCAAATCCAACCTCCTTCTCTTGCTCTTTCTATTCCCTCAGAGGCTCTCCTACAAGCACCCAATATTAAAAGAACCCCTATTTCAGCTGTTGCATCTGTTAAAACATCTGGAGTATTAGTCACTGCAATTCCTCTATTTCTTGCTGCATCCAAATCAATATTTCCAAAACCAACTGCAAAATTTGATAATATTTTTACAGTATCGGGTAATTGATTTATTGTTTCAGCATCTAACTTATCAGTAAGAGCTGATAATATTCCGTCACAATTTTCGCTCATCTCAATAAGTTTTTTTTGAGAATAGAGTTCATCGTTTAGATTTAAATTTGCATCAAAAATTTCTTTGGCCTTGTCTTCACAAGATCTTAGCAATCTTCTTGTGACCAAAATTTTTTTCATAGATTATGTGATTAATTTAAATCGAAAATTTTACCTGGATTCATTATGTTATTAACATCTAAAGATCTTTTAATAGATTTCATAACAGGTACGTTATCTGGATGTTCTCTAAGTAAGTAATGTTTCTTTTGTAGACCAATACCATGTTCTCCAGTAATGGTTCCTTCAAGTTCGAGTGCTTTATTTATTAAATCATCACTGTATTGTCGGATTCTTTTTTGTTTATCTTCATCATCTGGATCATAGAGGACTATAGAATGAAAATTTCCATCGCCAACATGACCAACCATCGGTGCAGTTAAACCTAGTTTTTTTACTTCTTTTTCCGCCCAAGAAATACACTCAACTAATCTAGAGATTGGCACACAAACATCAGTAGAATAAACTTTCATATCATTTCCTAATGCTTTAACAGAATAATAAACATCGTGTCTTGCTTTCCATAATTTTTTTTGTTCTTCGGGAGAAGATGCCCATTGAAAATCACTTCCACCATTACTTTTTGAAATTTCCTCTACAATACCAATATTTTCATTATTTGATGCTTCACTACCGTGAAATTCAAAAAAAAGTGTAGGTGATGCTTTTATATTATCTAATTTTGAATATTTAATACTAATTTCCATCTGATCTTTATTAAGCATTTCGATTCTCGCTATTGGAACGCCATACTGAATAACTTCTTGCGATGCTTTAACTGCAGAGTCTAAATCTGGGAAATAACATACTGCACTCATTATACTTTCAGGTATAGGGGACAATCTTAATTGAACTTCTGTAATGATACCTAAAGTTCCTTCTGATCCTATGAATAAATTTGTTAAATTGTATCCTGCTGATGTTTTTTTAGTTCTTGCTCCCGTTTTAATAATATCTCCATTAGGAAGAACAACTGTCAGACCTGAAATTACAGTTCTCATTGTACCATATTTAACAGCCATTGTTCCTGAGGCTGAAGTTGCTGCCATTCCTCCAAGAGCTGCATCAGCACCTGGATCAATTGGAAAGAATACTCCATCTTCTCTTAAATATTCATTTAATTGCTTTCTTGTTACATTTGCTTGTACTCTACAATCGAAATCCTCAGCGTTAACGCTTAAAACCTTATTCATTTTTTCAAGAGAAATAGTTATACCATTTTGATTTCCAACAACGTGACCTTCCAAAGAAGTTCCAGTGCCAAATGGAACTACTGGAATTTTATGCTCGTTACACAACTTTAATAATTGAGAAACTTCTTCATTTGTCTCTGGAAATACTACAGCTTTTGAGAGAATTGGATCATAAGTATCTTCACCTCTAGCATAGTTTGCACGAGTGGACTCAGATGTCGAAAATCTGCCATTGAAGATTTTTTTTAATTCCGTTTGAGCAATTTCGTTCATAATTAAATAATATAGAAAATTCTCAAAAAAATACAGCCTATTTCGAAAGCATCTTGCCTATGTTTTCTAAGGCTTGCTGTATGTTATCTCTAGATGCGGCAAAACTAAATCTCACATAATCCTGGCAAGTCTTACCAAAAGCGGTTCCTGGAACTATTGCAACCCCTGCCTCGTGCATTGCTTTTTTACAAAATTCGGCACCTGTCATTCCAGTGCCTTTCACATTTGGAAATGCATAAAAAGCTCCACCTGGTAGACTACATTCAATTCCTGGCAAATCATTTAAACCTTGGTGAATTAAATTTCTTCTCAAAGTAAACTTATCTAACATGTCTTTAATTGAATCATCTGGACCATCTAAAGCAGCTATACCAGCAAATTGTGCTGCAGCATTTACACAAGATACACTATTGATTAATAATTTATTCACATGCTCAACTAGTTCCTTTGGCCAAAAACTCCAACCTAATCTCCATCCAGTCATTGAATATGCTTTACTCCAACCTTCCAATACAATTAATCTATCTCTTAAATTTTCATAGTGAAAAAACGACGGCATTTCTTTGTAGTCAAATATTTGTCTACTATAGATTTCATCACTTAAGATCGTAACATGTGGATGTTTTTCTAATTCTTTGGCAAAGTAATCTATGACTGGTTTTTCAACAAAACTTCCTGTTGGGTTATTTGGATTAATTAAAATTAATAATCTAGTTTTATCAGTTATAAGTGACAATATTTTATCTGGATCAAATTTAAGATCTTTATCCTCAGTTAAATCATATGGCACTGGAGTAGAACCAGTATAGTTAATCATTGACTCATAAATTGGGAAAGCAGGTGTTGGATGAATTATCTCTGCTCCAGGTTCACCATAACACTGAATTGCATAACTCATTGTAGGTTTTCCACCTGGCATAATTAATATTCTCTCAAAATCTATGTCAGCATTGTAACGTTTTTTAATCCATCTAGTTACAGCTTGTCTACATTCTGGAATTCCATTTGACATGACATATCCATGATGGCCATCGTCCAAGGCCTTTTTTGCAGCTTCAACTACATGTTTAGGAGTTTTAAAATCTGGTTGTCCCAAACCTAAGTGTATCATTGGGTGACCTTTGGCCTCTAATGCTTTAGCTTCAGCTAATACACTAAATGCGGACTCAGTTCCTAAATTTTCTAAATTTTTAGCAAGTCTCATAAAATTATTTTTGAACGTGGAAACTAACTGAAAAGATTAACTATGTCTATTAATTAAAATTTTTTATCTTCGATATATAATTTTTGACTCGTCCAGATCATTTATACTTTTACATCCCATCAAAATCATATTTCTTCTTATTTCATCATGCATATTTTGTAATAATCGCTCAACCCCTTTTTGTCCGCCAGCTCCTAAACTAAACAAAAATGCTTTTCCAAAACTACAAGCTGTCGCACCTGCAGCTAATGCTTTCAGAACATGCGTTCCTCTTCTAACTCCGCCATCTAAAATGACCTCTAATTTATCTCCTACAGCATCTTTTATAGCCTTTACTTGGTCAAATGGAGATCTAGACCCATCAAGTTGTCTTCCACCATGATTTGATATCATTATAGCAGTGCATCCAATATCTATTGCTCTTTTAGCATCTTCAACTGACATAACACCTTTAAGTGCAATTGGACCATTCCATTTTTTTATACAATACTCTGCATCTTTCCAATTCATAGCAGGATCGTATTGTTCATTTATATACCCCATTACAGATTGAGCAATATTAGTACCTTTCTCAACTTTATCCTTGAGATTAGCTAGCTCAAATTTTTTATGCGTGAAATAATTAAACACCCACTGAGGTCTCATCGCAAAACTCATCAGACTATCCAAGGTAAATTTTGGTGGCGTTGTAAAACCTGTTCTATGATCTCTTTCTCTATTTCCAGCAACAATTGTATCAACTGTAATACACATTCCATTAAAGTTTGCTCTCTTACATCTATCAATTAAGTCATTAGTTATTGATTGATCCTTGTGAATATATAATTGAAAAATTTTTGGTCCACTTGAGAGATTTGCAATTTCTTCTATCGAAAAAGATGCCATGGTAGACATACTATAAATTGTTCCAAATTTTTCAGCGGCTCGAGCAGATGCTTTATCCCCATCTGGGTGATATAAACTTTGCATAGCAGTAGGGGATAAAAAAATTGGCATATCCATCTTTGTTCCGAAAACCTCTGTTTTTAAATCAGGTTCACCAACACTATTTAGTATATTTGGAATTAAATCACAGTCATTAAATGAATCTGTGTTTCTATTCATTGTAACTTCATCATCAGCTCCTCCATCTATGTAATGGAATATCGGTGCTGGAAGTTTTTTCTTTGCTAACTTTCTAAAGTCTTCAAAGTTATAGCAATTTTTTAAACTCATTGTCTTCTAAATCTTAAATTACTTCTAGTTAGATCACTAATTTTTGTACAGCCCATTAATTTCATGTCACGCTGTAATTCAGTTTTGTATTGATTCAATGCTCTTTCAACTCCTGCTTGACCTGCAGCTGCCAGTGCGTATAAATAAAGTCTACCACCTGAACATGCTTTAGCACCTAGAGACAGTGCTTTAAGCATATGAGTTCCTCTATGAATTCCTCCTTCACATATCACGTCAAGTTTATCTCCAACAGCATCAACTATTTCTGCCAATTGATCAAATGGAGATCTAGAACCATCGAGTTGTCTTCCACCATGATTAGAGACCATTATACCTGTACATCCAATATCTACTGCTCTTTTAGCATCCTCAACACTCATAATGCCTTTCAGTGCAAAATGACCTCCCCATTTAGAACAAAGATTTTCAGCATCTTTCCAATTCATAGATTGATCTAACATGGTAGAAAAATACTTTCCAATCGAGGAGTTAGTACTTGTACCTTCTTTCACAAAATCTTGAAGATGAGGTAATTCAAATTTACCCTTTGTTAGATAGTTTATTCCCCACATTGGTTTAGTAGCAAAACTGAACAAACTTGATAAAGTTAGTTTTGGTGGAGATGTAAAACCAGTTCTTAAATCTCTCTCTCGGTTTCCACCCGTAATAGTATCTACTGTTAAAGCCATTACATCAAATTTTGCCGCTTTAGCCCTCTCTAAGCAGGAGTCGTTTAAGCCTCTATCTTTGTGGAAATAAAATTGAAACATCTTAGGAGTATCAATCATTGAAGAAATTTCTTCTACACTAACAGTGGCTAAAGCTGAAACACCAAACATTGTATTAAATTTTTTTGCTGCTTTACCAACTGCTCTTTCTCCATCATAATGAAAAAGTCTTTGTAGGGCTGTAGGTGCTAGGTAAAATGGTAAGTCTAATTTTTTTCCAAATATGGTTGTTGAAAGATCTACATTTTCAACACCCCTCAAAACATTTGGAACTAAATCAACATCGTCAAAAGCGCTTGTATTTCTGGCGTACGTAATCTCGTCATCTGCAGCACCATCAATGTAATGAAAAATAGGGGAGGGTAACTTTTTTTCTGCTAATTTTCTAAAATCACTAAAATTGTGACAATCTTTTAAATTCATTCTTAAAGATTAAAATTTTTTTATAAAGTTTAACATATAACTATTTGCCCCAGGATTATTATTTCCAAGATTAGCGTTGGAAATATGATTATATGAAAATGCAATCTCATTTTCTTTGCTTATGTTATATGATAATTGAATTTCAGTTTTAAATTCAACTACATGTTTTAGATCTTTTCCATTCCCTTTATCGTACAATCCTGGTGTAAAACTCGGAGTAAAGTTTAATGAACCTCTGGAAAATGTAGTTTGTAGACCTGTATATATATATTTTGCATTATCTACTGTTATAAAAAAACCTGAGATTGGATTAAGTTTACCTAAAAAACTATCATAACTAGTATTTAAATTTATGTACTGAATACCGTATAACGTTGATTTTGCTCCTTCATCGCTAAAGTCAAAGGTACCTGAGTAGAAACTTAATTTGTTGCTAAATTTATCAATGTCAGCTTTTGCAGGAACAAGTAATAAAAAAAATATTGATAAGATTTTTATAAAAGTATTTATAATTGACATAAATTTTTACTTTATAGATACTTTTTTAATAATTAAAATAGCTCCAAAAACAAACAAAATCAAAGGTAATACCCAAAGCAAAACTGTGTTTTTGTTAATTTCTGGATCATACACTATCCACTCTCCATATTTACTCTTAAGAAAATCATAAATCTGCTCATCATTTTTACCTTCATTAATTTTATTTTGTATTAAAATTTTCATACTTAAAGCAAAATCCGATTGGGAGTCGTAAACTGATTGACCTTGACAAATTAGACATCTCAAATTTTTGGAAATTTGATCGACTTTTTCAGAATTATCTGCAAAAGAAAAATTAAAGAAGCTAACTAACCAAATTATTATAAATATCAAAATTTTAATTTTCATTTTTAATTATCAATTTAAGTTCAGCAAATTTCTCATCATCTAGTGGACCTATATATTTTTTTAAAATAGTTTTAGAATTGTTATTTATAAGAATTGTTTCGGGTACACCATATGCTCCAAGCTCAATTGAATTAACTCCAGAAGGGTCAACTACAATTTTAGAATAAGGGTTACCCAGTTCTTTAATAAATTTTTTTGCACTAATCTCATTATCTTTATAATTAATTCCTATTATATTTAATTTATCCAATGATTTGAGGTTTAATAGAAAAGAATGCTCGTCCCTACAAGGTAGACACCATGAAGCCCAAATATTAATTATTGAAAAATCTTTATCATTTATCAATTCATATAATGTTGTTTCTTCATCGGAGTAAAGAAACTTTGCCTTAAAGTTAAAATCAATTTTACTTGAGTTTAAATTAGGGGAATAGTTATTTGTTTTATTCAAGCCTTTAAGAAGAATAAAAAAACTTACAATAACTAAAAGAACTACTGAGATTAGCTTAATATTTTTAACCATTTTTTTTTACAATGCTTAATATCCCTCCAAAGGAAATTAATATTATTGATATCCAAATCCATATCATAAATGGTTTTATTTGATATCTTACATTATAAAATCCATCATTTTTTAATATATTAAACACTAAAAAATTGTCTGAATATAGTGTTGATTTAATATCAGCTTCACTGGTTATTGTCTGTGGCTGATCATAAACTCTAACTTCTGGTTTTAAATTAATCGAATTATTTTTATCTGTAATTTTAAAGTTTGCTTCTAAAGATTGATAATTTTTATTTTCATTAATTTTTAGACTTTCAAATTTGATTGTTTTATTTAAAAATTTTCTTTCATCGCCAACTTTCATATTAGATGAATATTCTTTAGCAAGAACACCATTAATTAAAACACTTAAAATAAATAAACTAAAACCAAAATGAGAAATTTTTTGTGATAAATTTGTTTTTTTTACTGAAAAATCTTTAATAGTAATAAAGAAAAGAAAAAAGCTTGCGATAAAAAGTGGGAGTGAAAGTAAATAGGAAATTCCAACTCTTTTTAAAAAAATAAAAGAAACAATTATTGATAAAATGAAAAATAAAAGTTGCTGTAGATTAATTTTATTTATTTTATCTTTTATCCAATTAAGATTTGGTCCAATTGCCATAAAAATTAAAAAAGGGATCATAAAAGGTACAATTAATTTATGATAAAAAGGGGGACCAATTGAAATTTTATCATTATTTAATACTTCTAGAAATATTGGATAAACTGTACCAATTAAGACAACTGATAAAAAAAACATCATGAACAAGTTATTGACAAGAACTGCTGCTTCTTTACTAACAATATAAGTTTTTGAGAAATTGTTTTTAATTTTGTTTTGATAAAAAAAATAAATAAAAACAGATAAAGTAATTAATATAAATAAAAAACAAAGAATAAAAACTCCTCTTGATGGGTCATTTGCAAAAGTATGTATTGAATTTAAAATACCAGATCTAACAAGAAATGTTCCACTCATACTTAATGAAAAAGTTGTAATTGATAAAATTACTGCCCAAGACTGAAACATTTCTCTTTTTTCTAAAATTAAAACAGTATGAAATAAAGCTGTTAAACAAAACCATGGCATAAGGGATACATTTTCAACTGGATCCCAAAACCAAAAACCTCCCCATCCTAACTCATAATAAGCCCAAATAGATCCTAATAAAATTCCAATAGATAAAAAAATCCATGAGACTAGTACCCAATTCTTTATATGCTTAGCCCAAGTTTTATTTACAGAACCTGATATTAAGGCTGCAAGAGAAGAAGAGAAAATAATAGATGCTCCAACATATCCTAAGTATAATATTGGTGGGTGAATTGCTAGTGCAGGGTCTTGAAGTATTGGATTTAAACCGGTTCCCTCGTTTGGAATTGGAAATAAACTCATAAAGGGATTTGAAGTAAAAAGAATAAATAACAAAAACCCTAAAATTATAATTTGCTGAAAAAATAAAGTTAAAATTCTATATTTGTTTGAAAGATTTTTCGAAGTAATTGTAAAAATTAATAAAAAAATTGATAATACTAATAACCAAAGAAGTAAACTTCCCTCATGGTTTCCCCATGTTCCTGAAATTTTATAGAACAAGGGTTTAGAAGTATGAGAGTTATTATAGACTGTCTCATTACTAAAATCTGAGACTATAAAAGCTATTATAAGAGCAATGAAACTTATTATAATCATTAATGATTGAATAGAGATTAGTGAAAAAATTCTTCCACTAACATTTATATTATTTCGATTTAATAATATTGGAGACTGAATGATTATCAAAATAGACGAGATTAATGCAATATAAAGTGAGTAATTTCCAATTTGATTTAGCATTAATTACTCTCTTTTAATGCCTCTTCCACCTCGGGTGGCATATAATTTTCATCATGTTTTGCTAATATTTTAACCGCAGTTAAGAAATTACGATCTTTTAAAAAACCTTCAGCTACCACACCTTTTCCTTCTTCAAATAAATTCGGAACCGAGCCATTGTAATTTACGATTAGTTCATTTTTAAAGTCAGTTATTACAAAGTTAACCTCTGACTGATTAACATTAATTGATTTTTCTTTTACCATACCGCCAACCCTTATTTTTTTTGATGTCAACTCTGTTAAATTTTTTATTTCTGTGGGTGATTTAAAATAAACAACATTTTCCTCAAGGGATTTAAAAACTAAAAAGATTATTAAAATTAATGAAAAAAATATAGATAATATAAAGATGGCTCTTAGTTTAACTTTTTTACCATACATGAAAATAAAAGTTAAATTTTAGATACGGATGAAGTAACTAGTATTTCTTTATATGTATCTTGTTTTTTTGCTATTTCAATTTTGTCAGTTTCTAAACTCTCAAAACGTGCTCTAAATTTCTTTTGCTCTTTAACTAATTGCAGTTTGATCACTAAATATAAAATACTGAAGCAAGAAAGAGTAAATACAAAAGAAGACCATACATAGAGACCATAGCCATTCATGTATAAAACTTCATTAATCATAATCTATCCAATCCTTTATTCTTAATTTTTATCAGTTCTGTATTATATTTCATCAAAAATATCAAAAGCGAAAAAAGTGCAAATGCCGCAGTCATTATACCTAAAGGCAACAACATTGATACATGGATAGAAGTTTCTGTAAAAATATTCACAGAAGAAGGCTGGTGTAATGTTGACCACCATTCAACAGAAAATTTGATTATTGGAACATTTATTAAACCAATTATTGCTATATAAGAACTAATCTTCATAGCTTTTTCTTCTTTATCAGTTATTCTCCAGCTTAAAAGAAACATCAGATAAAAAAATGCGAGTAGCAGCATGGATGTTATCCTAGCATCCCATGCCCACCATGTGCCCCATGTCGGTTTACCCCATATAGACCCTGTAACCAAAGCAATGATGTTAAAAACAAAACCAGATGGTGCTAAACTTTTTGTTATTAATGAAAGATTTTTATTCTTAAATACTAAAATCCCAAATGATAAAATTGCAATTAAGGAAAAGATCCCAAGAGAGATCCAAGCGGCTGGAACATGCACATACATAATTCTAACAGAATCACTTTGTTTGTAGTCTTCAGGAGAGAGAATTAATGCCTCAACAAGACCGATAGTAATTATTACTAAAAAAATAATAAAAACATATTTTTGTGTCTTATTTATAATTTTTAGTAAATTATTTGGTTTTAAATAGTGAAGCATTTCCTGTTATCTATAACACAAATTTTATTTATAAAAATTTTTCTGATGAGTTATTCTGACCAAGAACGCAGAGGGAGATAAAATAATTGGGGATTATAGCATCCTTGATCAGAATATAATCTACTTTAGACATAATCTATGACGAAGGTTTGCATGAAATGTGTTTAAATAATGTAAATAACCCTAGTTAGATGGTTTGAAGTAACCAGAGCCTTTTTTTCCTGAGAATATCTCGTTGATCAGGGGGTGTTTAATTGGTTCATCAGAGTCATCAACTAATAAGTTTTGTTCAGATACGTATGCTTCGTAAGTGATTTCGTCATTTTCAGCTAACAAATGATAGAATGGTTGGTCTTTTCTGGGTCTAACGTTTTTTGGTATAGATTGATACCATTCCTCAGAGTTATTAAACTCAAAATCAACATCATAAATCACACCTCTGAAATCGAAGTGCTTATGTTTTACAACATCTCCTATTGAAAATTTACCTTTTTGTATGGTCACACAATAAATATGGATATTTAAAAATAAAAATCAATAAAAAAAATGTGAATGTTTTATTATTCTGCTATTATGTAGCAGTGAATAAATCTGTTTTAAAATTTGTTACTGATTTGGGGCCTTTGGTAATATTTTTTTATTTTTATTATAATAATGATAAAAACTTAATTGTTGCGATACCTCCACTTATAGTTGCAACAATAATAGCAGTATTAATTATGTGGATTGTTGAAAAGACAATTCCAAAAGTACCATTAATAAGTGGAATATTAATTACATTATTTGGTGGTTTAACAATTTATTTTGATGATCCTATATTTATTTACATGAAGCCAACCATTATAAATATTTTGTTTGGTCTTGCATTAATGTTTGGCAAATACTTTACTAATGAACCAGTTTTAAAAAAATTACTAGGAAAATCTATGCCTCTAAGTGATGAAGGATGGGAGATTTTAAATAAAAGATGGACATATTTCTTTTTTGGACTAGCTATTTTAAATGAAATAATTTGGAGAACTCAATCAGAAGAATTTTGGGTTAATTTTAAGGTTTGGGGAATGTTGCCTATAACCTTTATATTTACTGCATTTCAGATTGGTTTAATAAACAAATACAAATTAAATGAATAAAAACTTAAAATTAGTAATAAATAATGTTGATAAAGATGAAAACAAAAAACTTTTTTTTGAAAGAAGTGAGTTAAAAATTATATTAGATCTTTACGCAAAAATGGTTTCTTCAGGAAATTGGAAAGACTACGGTCTTTCTATTTCAGGAAAGCAAGTAAGTTTTAGCGTTTTTAAAAATGCAGCTGAGAAAGCAATTTATAAAATTTGTAAAAACTTTAAACCTTCAAACAAAAATCTAAAGTATTTAATTACAGACACCAACGGTAAAATATTAAAAAATTCTTACGACTTGAGAATACTATTAAACAAAGTTGATTGGAAAAAAGTTTAATACTTATCTTCTTTGACCAAATAATCTTAAAAGCATTATAAATAGATTTATAAAGTCTAAATATAAAGTTAGAGCACCCATTACTGCTTTTTTACCCATTAACTCACCGCTGTCAGATGCTGCATACATATTTTTGATCTTTTGCGTATCATATGCAGTCAAGCCAACAAATACTAGAACACCAATTATTGATATTGCAAAATACATCATTGAGGATTTCAAGAATATATTAACTATTGATGCAATTATGATCCCTATTAAACCCATCATTAAAAAAGATCCCATTTTGGTTAAGTCTCTTTTCGTTGTGTAACCATAAATACTCATAGCTCCAAAAGTTGCTGAAGAAATAAAAAATACTCTGGTTACACTTAAACCAGTGTAAATTAATAAAATTGATGAAAGTGATAATCCCATTAAAGCTGCAAATACCCAAAAAGTAGTTTGAGCTCTTGATGCACTCATTTTATTTATGCCAAAGCTCATGTAGAATACAATTCCTAGAGGAGCCAGCATTACAATCCATTTCAATCCAGATAAATAAATTGCACTTCCAAACTCAGTTAGTCCAACAATTGCACCGTTTGGGTCTGTCACAACTGACATTTTAAACGACAAAAGTGCAATTATACCAGTTAGCAAAACGCCAGTTGCCATATAATTATAGACTTTTAACATGTAGGCTCTTAAGCCTTCATCCATAACAACTGTTTGTTTAGCTGTAGTTGCTTTTCTTAGAATATTTTCTTTATTGAATTCCATTATATTTATATAAGTTTTTTTTTTGAGATTTTCAAGTCGTCAAAATGAATGTAACAAACATTATATATAATATTGAGTATGAATTATAAAAAACTAGGAAATACTGACATAAATGTCAGCACAATCTGTCTTGGGACAATGACTTGGGGTGAACAAAATACCCAAAGTGAAGCTTTTGAACAAATGAATTACTCGTTAGAAAATGGAGTTAATTTTTGGGATACGGCTGAACTTTATGCAGTTCCACCAAAAGCTGAAACATATGGTCATACAGAAGCTATTATTGGAAACTGGTTTGAGAAAACTAAAAAAAGAAAAGATGTAATATTAGCATCAAAAGTGGGTGGCCCTAGCAGAAAATATATGAGAAATGGAGAGAATAGTTTTACAGGAAAGAACTTAGAAGACGCTCTCCATGGAAGCCTAAAAAGATTAAAAACTGATTATATTGATCTTTACCAATTGCATTGGCCTGAAAGAAATGTGAATAACTTTGGAAGACTGGGTTACGAACATAAAGAGAATGACTGGAATAAATTTGAAGATGTTCTTGAAAACTTAAAAAAATTTATTGGACAGGGCAAAATTAGATGCGTTGGTTTATCAAATGAAACCCCATGGGGAGTAATGAATTATCTTCAACTTGCAAAAGATAAAGGTCTTCCAAGAATGATGACAATTCAAAATCCATACAGTTTATTGAATAGGTCTTACGAGGTGGGGTTGGCTGAAGTATCAATAAGAGAGAACATTGGATGCTTAGCTTATTCACCACTTGCAAGTGGTTACCTCAGTGGAAAATATAGGAATAAAAAGTTTCCCAAAGGATCCAGAATGGAGAGAGATTTTGATTTTTGGACAAGATATAGAAAGCCAAATATGGAAAATGCAGTTGAAGATTATTTTAAAATTAGTCAAAAATTTGAACTAAATATGTGTCAAATGTCTATAAAATTTTGTGAAGTGCAAGACTTTATGACAAGTGTGATAATTGGAGCAACATCTATGGAGCAGTTGAAAACTAACGTAGAAAGTGTAAAAGTGAACCTTGATAGTGAAGTAATTAAAGAAATAAATAATGTACAAAAAAAATATCCTAATCCATGTCCATGATTAAAAAATTATTTTTTAAAACCCTTATTTTCACTGTATTTGTAATAACATATGTCCAGTCAGAAGACTTAACAAAGTTAGGAACTTTTAAAAATTGGAACGCTGTTGCAGTTTTTAATGAAACTGGGAAAATCTGTTTTGCTTATTCTATACCAGTGAGCCAGTCTCCTAAGGCAAGCAACAGAGAAGCAAGATTGTTTGTATCATTTAGACCTGAAGATAAAATTTCTGATGAGGTGAGCATAACTTCTGGCTATGACTTTAATTTACAAAATGCGATATTAGCTACATCTGGAAAATCAAAATTTGAGTTTGACTTACCACAAAATAAATTTGCATGGATTTCAAGTGGAAAAACAGAGCAAAAAATTATTAAAAGAATGAAAAAGGCCTCAAGGCTTATGGTTACAGCCTATAAAGAAAGTGGCATAAGAACTACAGATGACTATTCATTAATGGGTTTTACTAAAGCTTATAACGCTGCAAAAAAAAGCTGCACTTAAATGAAAAAACAAAGGAAGATTGTACTCGCCTATTCAGGGGGTTTGGATACATCTATCATTCTTAAATGGCTTCAGGAAAATTATGATGCTGAGGTAATTGCTTACACAGCGGATGTAGGGCAGGAAATGGATAGAAAAAAAATTACAAAGAATGCAAAAAAGCTAGGTGTAAAAAAAATAATAATACAAGATTTAAAAAATATTTTTGTTAAAGATTATGTGTATCCATTGATAAGGGGCCATGCTCTTTATGAAGGTGTTTATTTATTAGGGACATCAATTGCAAGACCACTTATTGCAAAAGATCAAATTAGAATTGCAAAAAAATTTAAAGCTTATGCTGTCTCACATGGTTCAACAGGAAAAGGGAATGATCAAGTGAGGTTCGAACTTGGATATCATTACTTTGGTCCTAAAATTAAAATAATTGCTCCATGGAGAATATGGAAATTAAAATCAAGAACAGATCTCATTAATTATGCAAAAAAACATGGAATACCAATTCCAAAAGACAAAAGAGGTGCACCTCCTTTTTCAGTAGATGATAATTTGTTTCATACTTCAACAGAGGGAAAAGTTTTAGAAAATCCAAAAAATTCAGCACCCGAATTTATTTTTCAAAGAACAACTTCCCCAGAAAAGGCTCCAAATAAACCAAGCTTTATTACTATTAATTTCAAAAATGGTGACCCTATTGGTTTAAATGGAAAAAAATTATCTCCTGCAAAAGTCTTGGATAAACTTAATCAATTAGCCGGCAGAAATGGAATAGGGAGAGTAGATTTAGTTGAAAATAGATTCATTGGAATAAAATCAAGAGGAGTTTACGAAACTCCAGGAGGAACATTATTAATTGTGGCACACAGAGCAATAGAATCTGTTACTCTAGATAAAGATACAATGCATAAAAAAGATGAAATTATGTCAAGGTATGCAGAGCTTGTTTACAATGGTTATTGGTATTCTAAAGAAAGATTTGAACTACAAAAGATAGTCGATCTAAAAAGAAATAAAGTAAATGGATCAGTTAAACTAAAACTATATAAAGGTAATATTACAATTCAATCGAGACAAACTTTAAGTAATGCTTACTCAATAAAAAAAGTCTCTTTCGAGGAAAATAAAACTTTCAATAAATTAAACGTTGAAAGATTTATCAACTTCCATAAGAAAAAATTAAGATAAAATAAAGAAATTATTTTCCAACAATAAAAATCTAAAGTTAGGTTTTTTTGAACTCTTTACATTTTTCAAATTTAAATTATTAAAAATAAAATTTAAAATTATGAATTTAAAACCAACAAGACAAACTGCTATTGAAAATCTCAATATCTTTATTGAGAAAAATTTAGAGGAATACTCAAGATTAAGAAACTTTGATTTTGGACCCGATAAAAGATCTAACACATCTTGCTTATCACCATACATAACGCATGGGGTGATTAACGAAAAAGAAATAATTGTTAAATCGCTAGATAAATTCTCCTTCTCTAAAAATGAAAAGTTTATTCAAGAAGTTCTATGGAGAACTTATTGGAAAGGGTGGATGGAACTTCGATCTGGGGTGTGGAATGATTATTTAATAGATTTGAAAAGAATCAAAGAAGAATTTAAAAATAAAAAGAGTTACCTAAACGCCATTGAGGGTAATACTGAAATTGAATGCTTTAATGAATGGGTAAATGAACTTAAGACCTATAATTATTTGCATAATCATACTAGAATGTGGTTTGCAAGCATTTGGATATTTACACTAGAATTACCTTGGCAACTTGGTGCTGAATTTTTTATGCAACACTTATACGATGGTGATACTGCATCAAATACTTTAGGTTGGCGTTGGGTTGCTGGTATTCAAACTCAAGGGAAACATTATCTTGCAAGTGAATGGAATATTAAAAAATTTACAAATAGTAGATTTGAAAATATAAAACTTAACGAAAACGCACCCCCAATAATAAGTGATAAAAATTATACTATTCTTTATAAAACTTTTGAAAATCCGATAAATATTGAAGAGAAAAACTTACTAGTTTTTGAAAATAACTTAGCATTTGAAATCACTGACTTTGCAATTCAAAAATTCAAAAAAATTCTTCTTATTGAAAATAAAAATGAAAATAGAAATATTAAACTCAGTGAAAATGTATTGAATTTTAAAGCTAGTTTAATTGAGAACCAGAGACAAAGATTAGAAGAAAAATCAATTAATTGTGAGATTATTGATATAAACAAAATTAAAAATTTGGAAGGTTGTTATTGCCTTTATCCAACTGTTGGAGAAAATTTAGATTACATAAATCAAAACTCACTTAAAAATATTGAGTTTCTTTATAGAAAATTAGATCAAAATTCGTGGAAGTTTTGTAACAAAGGTTTTTTTAACTTTAAAAAATATATTCCTAAAATAGTTGAAAACCTTTAATAAATTGTAATTGAAATTTTTTTAATTTATGAGATAAAAATAATATGCAAGACCCACAAATACTAGAAATAATTAATAATTTAAAAGGTAAAAAAAATTACGAAGAAAAAAAAGCCTTTAAGCTAGGGTTTAAATCTCTTTATGCATATTTTGAAAACAAACTTTTACAAGAAAAAATTACCCTAGAAGAAAGTGCAAAAGAGTTAGAAATAGCAAAGGCTGAAGCAGAGTTATTAAATGAAGAAAAAAGCAAGCCAAAAAAAACTTGCGGCTGCTGTTAAATTCCTAAACTTTTTAAAGACTGAAATTCACCAATTTTGAAAATAATTGCATCTTCTTTTTTAAAACCATATTTTCCTGCATTATCTTTAAATCTTATTGGAGGTTCCATAATTGGCTCTAAAGATAAAACGAAAGTTCCCCAATGCATTCCTAATACTTTTTTGCTTTTTAGATCTCTGGCGATGCTTAGAGCCTCTTCAGGATTAGTATGATAAGAAGATTTATCTTTATTTGGAGATAATGGATAAAAATTATAAGCACCAATATTAATAAAAGTTAAATCAATAGGCCCATATTTTTCACCTAATTCTTTATAAATATTTCCTACACCAGTATCACATGCAAAAAGTATTTTTTTATTTTTATATTCGATTAAAAAATTTCCCCACAATGTTTTGTTAGTATCTGTCAAACTTCTTTTTGACCAATGCACTGCAGGAACTAATGTTACTTTTAAATCCTCATTAACCTTAATTTCATCATACCAATCCATTTCGTTCACATCTTTATATTTATTTCTTGTAAAATATTTTCCAAGTCTTAAAGGAAGTAGAACCTTTGCATCTTTAAAAGGAAATTTTCTTATTGTTCTCATATCTTGGTGATCATAATGATTATGTGTTAGAAGAAATAAATCAGTTTTTGGAAGTTCATTTAAGTTTAAGGCTGTTTTGGTATATCTTTTTGGACCAAAAATTAAAGGTCCTGCATTTTTTGAAAATACTGGATCTGTTATTATTGTTGTATTTCCAAGCTTAATTAAGAAGGTTGCATGTCCTATCCAGCCAACATAATCGTCATTTTTCAGATTTTCTAAGTTTGAAAGTACTTTTTGTTTTTCAATAGCGTGATCTCTAGGAATAGACATATCAAGTTTTTTCTTTTCCTTATTAAATATTTTAAATGACCACTTAAAATTTGAGTTTCGTTCTGGAGATCCTTCAGGATTTCTAAAACTGCCGTCTGGTAAATGATGATAAGGTGTTTTTTCCATGGCTAATGTAAAAGAATTATAGATAAAAAATATAACAATTAAAATTGTTAACTTTGGCAAAAATCTTTAGTTGTTTAAGGTTCTTTTGAAACACTCAATTGTATTTTTTAACAAACAAGCAATTGTCATTGGTCCAACTCCTCCTGGGACTGGAGTTAAAGCTTTTGCAACTTTTGAAACCTCCTCAAAATCAACATCGCCAACCAGACCATTTTCTGTTTTGTTTATTCCAACATCAATAACAATTGCATCTTTTTTCACCCAATTACCTTTTATAAGTTCAGGAATCCCAACCGCAGCCACGATAACATCTGCCTCTAAACATTCATGCTGAAGGTCTTTAGTTTTTGAGTGAGTAATTGTAACTGTACAATCTTCTTGAAGTAATAGCTGTGCCATCGCTTTACCATTCAAGTTTGACCGCCCAATCATTACAGCTTTTTTCCCTGTTAAGTTAGGTTCTATTTTTTTTAATAAATAGTAACACCCAAGCGGTGTACAAGGGATTGAACCTTGGTATCCAGATGAAAGGTTACCAACATTCATAGGATGTAAACCATCAACATCTTTATGTGGTGAAATAGTTTCTATAACGTTTTGCTTGTTAATATGTTTTGGGAGTGGCAATTGAACTAAAATCCCTGAAACAGTTTCATCTTTATTAAGTTCTTCAATTTTATCTAAGACTGTTTTTTCATCTACAGTGTCTGGGTATTTAATAACTTCAGATTTTAAACCAACTTGTGTTGCTGATTTTTCTTTATTTCTTACATAAATCTGGCTTGGAGCCAAATCTCCAATTAATATCACTGTAAGACCAGGAACTTTGTTGTATTTTTCTCTCAGGCCATCTACTTCTGTTTTTAATTCATCTCTAAGTTCAGCCGATTGTTTTTTTCCGTCTATTAAAATCATGATTATTAAAAAATAAGTGGTGCTATGTAGAGTTTCATACACATTTCTACAAACCAGATCAACAAAAGAAGAATGATGGGTGATATATCAAAAGCACCAAGACTTGGCAAAAAACCCCTTATTTTATTAAGTATTGGATCAGTGAGCTTATAGGTAAACTCTAATATTGAATAAACAAATCTATTTGAAGTATTTAAGACATTAAAAGCTATTAACCAACTTATGACAACGTTAGCGATTACTACATAAGAATACAATTTTAATAATTGTAAAGCTAAGTAAAAAATAGCTATCATTTCTTTTCTACATATACTGAAGTACTTGGGAAAGCAAAAGATGCTTTATTACCCTCAACAATTTCTTTAATTTTAATTGCCAGTCTTTCTTTAACCAACAACATCTCACTCCAACTATTTGTTTTTGTATAACATCTTATATACATATCTATTGAGCTGTCAGCAAATTTATCAACCCTAACAGAAACACCAACTTTAGTATCATAATCTTCTGAACTATTGATGTAATTTTCTATCTCATTTCGTATGGTTTTTAATTGTTCAACAGTAGAGTCATACTGAAGTGTTATCGTCCAACTAATTCTCCAATTTGTAATTTGACTTTTATTAATTACAGCATTCTCTGCAAACTGGAAATTTGGAATAATTGCTAAAGACTTGTCAAATTTTCTTATAACAGTTGATCTAAAACCTATTTTTTCAACTACACCTTCGATTATTCCTTCAACTTCAATCCAATCACCCATTTTAAATCTTTTTTCAACAAGTACTAAAATTCCTGATATTAAATTTTTGAATAAATCTTGTGCTCCTAAAGCAACTGCAACACCGAATAAACCAAGTCCTGCAATAATTGGACCAATTTTTATTCCCCATAATTC
Source organism: uncultured Pelagibacteraceae bacterium (assembly GCA_902525355.1). Classification (GTDB taxonomy): domain Bacteria; phylum Pseudomonadota; class Alphaproteobacteria; order Pelagibacterales; family Pelagibacteraceae; genus Pelagibacter. The sequence continues at coordinate 59,857 of CABZGO010000005.1, forward strand.
TAAAACAGCTGCAGCACCTAAGATTAAAATTAAAATTTTTAATGATTTGATAATCCAGCCAATTAATTCTCTAGTTAAAATCTTATCAAATCCACTTAGTATGTAGGAAATTGGTTCAATAATTTGGTGAATAATCCAAAAAAGTAAAATTGTAATTAACGTTCTATTTACGTTGTCTAAAAATAACCTCGTATCTTCTGCAAAAGACATGTAGTAACTTGCAAAAAATACTCCAAGAACAATTGGAAGAAATCTAGCTGGTCCCTCCATTGCCTTAACGAAAGTATCATCAAGTTTATTTGTTGTTCTTTTAGTAATAAGTTCTAATTTTTTAATGATTAATTTGCTAATTAACCCTCTAAAAACTAAGAATATAAAGAATATTCCAAGACCTATTAAGATCTCAACAAAGTTTACACCTAAAATTCCCTTTTTCCATACAGACAAAAAAAGTCCAGAAAAATTCTCAAAAACACCCATGGCTAAATTTTATATAGCAAAAACTCTTCTTCACCAGAGTTAAATAGAAAAATTTTTTTCCACTTGATCTCATTTAAAATTGCTGATGCTTTTTCACCCATACACATCAAGTTGGTATCCATCCAACTGTCTAAAAGATCATATTTTTTAAGTAAATTTAATAAACTCTTAGCGCTGTTTTCTGAGTAAACATAAATTATATCAGGGATTGCGGTTCTTAATTGTGCTCTAAATTCCTCTTTTATTTCTTGAGTTGATAAAACCGTATAGTTAATCAATCTCTTTAGAGAATAACCTTCAGAAATTAGATCTTTATCTAACCTACTAGAAACTATCTCACCACTTACATAAAGAAGTGATCCACTCTTTGAGTCGAAGTTTTGTAATATTAATTCTTTTAAATTATTAACGTTTCCTTCTGCAGAGATAATATTTTGGAAACCGTTTAGCTTTGCAACTTTTTCTGTTGCAGAGCCAACACAATAACATTCAATTTTTTTATCAACTCTATTTAAATCTAAATTCTTAATCGCATTTGAACTTGTAAATATTATTCCCTTAAATTGGCTATAGTCAGGTTCATCATACTTAATTGGTTCAACTTTTATCACAGGTAAATGCGAAACTTTATGTCCCAAAGAACTAAATTTTAATATTAATTCTTTACTATCCTCTAATGGTCTAGTTAATAAAATATGCATTTTACCTTTTATAAGATCCCTTTGATTCTGATTTTAATTTTTTCCCAATCTTAATACTTAAATCTTTAACCATTGTTTTATTTTCACTTTCTTCAACAAAAAATCTTTGTTTGCCATCTATTGAAAAAAGTTCAGCTTTTATATTTACAATATCTTTATCAATTTTTGCATACACACCAACAGCTGTATCGCAGTCACCCTCTAGTATTTTTAAGATTTTTCTTTCAGCATTTGCAATTATTCTCGACTGATCATCATTAATTTTTTCCAAGATATTGATTATTTCTTGATCGTTTTCTCTGCATTGTATAGCAATAATACCTTGTCCAGCACACGGTATTAATTCTTCAGTTTTAAATTCATGTGTAATTTTATTTGTTAAACCTAATGCTTCAATGCCAGCTTTAGAAAGTAAAATTGCATCATAATCTCCATTCTCTAATTTCTTGATCCTAGTATCCACATTTCCTCTTATTAATTTATAATCCAAATCTGACCTGATATTTTTTAATTGGTATTCCCTTCTGTAAGAAGAAGTGCCTATTATCGAATTAGGTTTAAGGTCTAGAAAATTTATATTGTCGTTGCTAATAAAAATTTCATTGGGCGAATTTCTTTTTAAATAAAAATTTGTAATTAGCCCCTCTGTTTCAATCGATGGCATATCTTTTAAAGCATGAACAGCTATATCAATATTATGATTAATTAATTCTATTTCAATTTTTTTTGAAAATAATCCTTTTCCTCCAATGTTTGACAACCTATCCTTTTGATTTTCATCTCCACTTGTGACTATTTTTTTTGTTTCTATGTGGGTCGATGAAACTTTTTTAAGATGGTTTATCACTTTTTCAGTATAAATTTGAGCTAACTGACTTCCTCGAGTACCAATAATAAATTTATCCCTTTTCATAATTCTTATTTTTATTACATTCTTATAGTTTAATTGTATTAATTATAAATATTTATGAATGAAAAAAAAATAATCCTTGGAATTGAGACAAGTTGCGATGAAACAGCAGTATCAATCATAGAAGAAGATAAAAACAGTAAGATAAAAATATTATCTAATATAGTTTCAAGTCAATTTGATATTCATAAAGAATTTGGAGGAGTGGTTCCTGAGCTTGCTGCACGATCTCATGTTGAAAAAATTGATTTAATTGCAAAAAAAGCAATTAATGAAAGTGGTGTGAATTTAAATGATGTTTCTGCAATTGCTTCAACATCTGGTCCAGGCTTAATTGTTTGCCTTACTGTTGGTTTAAATTTTGGCAAAGCATTATCTGCAAGCCTAAATATACCTTTTATTGGTGTAAACCATCTTGAAGGGCATGCATTAAGTCCAAAACTTAGTACAAGCTTAGATTTTCCATATTTGTTATTATTAATTTCAGGAGGACATACGCAATATCTTAGTGTGAATGGACTTGGAAAATATAAAAGATTAGGAACAACAATTGATGACGCTTTAGGAGAAGCATTTGATAAAACTGCAAAACTCTTAGGTATTGAATTTCCAGGGGGACCTCAGTTAGAAGGTTTTGCAAAGCAGGGAGATGCAAATAAATTTAAACTTCCTAAACCAATTATAAATAAAGGAGGGTGTAATTTATCATTTGCAGGTCTTAAAACTGCAATTTTAAGAATATCAAGCACTATAAAATCTAAACAAGAAAAATATGATCTTGCAGCATCTTTTCAAAAAACAATTGAAGAAATTTTAGAAGTAAAAACACAAATAGCATTTGATGAGTTCAAAAAGACTAGCAAAAAGAAAAATAATACTTTTGTAATCGCCGGAGGTGTTGCTGCCAATAAAGGTATTAGAAAAAAATTGATAAAAGTTTGCAAGAAGAATGATTTTAAACCAATTTTCCCTGAACCAAAATTATGTGGAGATAATGCAGCCATGATTGCACTCGTTGGTCTCGAAAAGTATAAAATCAATAAATTTGATAATTTGGATCTTCCCGCAAGTCCAAGACTACCACTTGACGAAAAAGCAAAGTTTTTAAAAGGAGCAGGAGTAAGGTTATAAATGTCAAAAAGATATAGTGGTAAATCATTTAAAGATGCTAGCATGATGAAACAAGCTAAACTTTCTTTAAAGGAAAAAAGAAAACTTAAAAAAGAAAAGAAAAAGAAAAAAAATTAAATGCAGTATTGGTTAATGAAATCAGAACCAGATGTATGGTCAATTGATCAACAAATTAAAGCTGGAGAAAAAGGAGCAGACTGGGATGGTGTAAGAAATTATCAAGCAGCAAATAACTTAAAAAAAATGGAAAAAGGAGATCTTTGTTTTTTTTATCATTCCAATATTGGAAAGGAGATAGTTGGTATTGTCGAAGTTATTAAAACAGCATTCATTGATCCAACGGATAAGAAAAAAAGGTTTGTTGCAGTTAAAGTTAGATTTAAAAGTAAACTACAAAATCCTGTAACACTTGAAAACATCAAAAAAACTAAGGCTTTAGAGAACTTATCTCTAATTAGACAAAGTAGACTGTCTGTAATGCCTATTGATACTAAAAGCTGGAAAATAATTTTGAAGATGGGTAGAATTAATTAAAAAAAAATTCATGCCTAAGAAAAAAAAAGTAAAAAAAAAGGTAATCTCAAAAAAACCTAAAGAAACAATTTATAAAATTAAGAAAGAATGGATAAGTAGAGCTACCGTTAATAAATCTCAATATATAAAGAAATATAACGAGTCGATTAAAGACAACGATGGATTTTGGAAAAAAGAAGGAAAAAGAATAGATTGGATTAAGCCTTATAAAAAAATTAAAGACGTTAAATATAGTAAAGATGATGTTCATATCAAATGGTTCTATGATGGTACTTTAAATGCCTCAGCGAATTGTATTGATAGACATCTTAAAAAAAATGCTAACAAAACTGCAATTATATGGGTAGGAGACGATCCAAAAGTTCAAAAAAAAATTACATATAGAGAACTTCATAAAGAAGTTTCAAAAGCAGCAAATGGATTAAAAAATCTGGGAGTTCAAAAAGGTGATAGAGTAACAATTTATCTTACCATGATACCAGAGCTTGCCTACACAATGCTTGCATGTGCTAGAATAGGTGCAGTTCACTCTATAATATTTGGAGGTTTTTCACCAGATAGTATTTCAGGTAGAATTAACGATTGCGAGTCTGATTATGTGATAACTGCGGATGAGGGTGTAAGAGGAGGCAAAACAATCCCTTTAAAATCTATTACAGATGAAGCTTTGCAAAGCTGTCCCAACGTAAAGAAATGTATCGTTGTAAAGAGAACAGGTACCAAAAAAATTGATTGGTACAATGATCGTGATGTTTGGTATCACAAAATGACAAGTAAAGTTTCAGCAAAATGTGAGCCCGAGGAAATGAATGCTGAGGATCCATTATTTATTCTTTACACATCTGGTTCGACTGGAAAACCAAAAGGTGTACTTCATACAACTGGTGGATACATGGTTTATGCATCAATGACTCACCAATATATTTTTAATTATAAACCTAAAGATATTTACTGGTGCACAGCTGATATAGGTTGGGTTACGGGACACAGTTATATTATTTATGGTCCACTTGCTAATGGCGCAACTACAATTATGTTTGAAGGAATACCTACTTACCCTGATACATCTAGGTGGTGGCAAATAGTTGATAAATATAAAGTAAATATTTTCTACACGGCTCCAACAGCAATCAGAGCTTTAATGAGAGAGGGTGATAAACCTGTAAAGAAAACATCTAGAAAAACTCTTAAACTTTTAGGCAGTGTTGGTGAACCAATTAATCCTGAAGCCTGGGAATGGTATTACAAAACTGTTGGTGATAGCAGATGCCCAATCGTTGATACATGGTGGCAAACAGAAACAGGTGGAATTTTAATCAGTCCTCAAACTGGAGCGATAGATTTAAAACCAGGTTCCGCAACAAAACCATTTTATGGAATTAAACCAGAGATCTTGGATAAAGATGGTAAAGTTTTAAAAGGAGAAGCACAAGGAAGACTTTGTATTTCACAATCATGGCCTGGACAAATGAGAAGTGTCTATGGTGATCATCAAAGATTTATAGATACTTATTTCTCTCAGTTCGATGGAAAATATTTTACAGGTGATGGCTGCAGAAGAGATAAAGATGGCTATTATTGGATTACAGGAAGAGTAGATGATGTAATTATTGTTTCAGGTCATAATTTAGGAACTGCAGAAATTGAGAGTGCGTTTGTAGCTCATCCAAAAGTGGCTGAAGCAGCTGTGGTTGGCTATCCACATGACATAAAAGGAAATGGGCTATACTGTTATGTAACTTTAAATGCCGGAGAAAAAAGTACTCTTGATTTAGAGAGAGATTTAAAGCTTTGGGTTAGGAAACAAATTGGTCCAATAGCAACTCCAGACTTAATTCAATTTGCTCCAGGTCTTCCAAAAACAAGATCGGGAAAAATAATGAGAAGAATTTTGAGAAAAATCGCTGCTAATGAACATGGTCAATTAGGAGATACAACCACTTTAGCTGATCCTTCGGTTGTTGAAAGTTTGGTAGATAATAGAAAAAATATCTAGATCTTTATTAATTTAGAGAACTCTTCCTTAATATTATCCCATTTTAAAATCATAGAATTAAGAACTATTTTTCTATCTAAAGATTTTAATTCATTAGCAACTGGGGCCCAATTATATAAAGCTAACGCGCTTTCGTTAAATGGCCAAGATTTATAATAGTCATCCCATTTAATTTGATCTAATCTTTTTTGAAAACTTATCCTTGCTTCGTCAACAATTTCCTCTGGCATTCCATTTTCTAATTCTTTGTCCAAAATATTGTTATAGATTTCAGAAGCTTTATTTGTTTCTTTATAATTAAAAAAAACATTTAAATATGAAATTGTATAAAATGATAAATCCTGTAGCGAGATAGCATATATATTCCATTTAGCAGTGTTAATTGATTTTAAAAATGTTTCATCGTCAAAATGAAGAACCCATTTAGTACCCATTCTTGTTTTCAAATAATTATATAAAGTAACTTGAGATACCCATGCTGATTTTTGCTGAATAAATTCCTTAAGATCTTCAATATTTTTAATTTTTTTTTTAGGCAGAATACCTTTAAACATTGCAACTAAATAAACTTTAAAGTCCTCAAGTTTTATATCTTTCAAGTTGAATCTGTATTTAAGGGCCATTTGGTTAACTAATATGATGATCTATAATGTAAAAATGACACAATATCGAGTGTTTTTAGGGGTTTAAATATTTTTGATTATCGGTATGGTTATTTCTTTAACCTATAGGGAGAGAAAAAAATGTCAAAACAAGAACAACACTGGGAAAAAACCAGAAATTTGCTCTTTATTACATTAGCAATTTGGTTTGTTTTCTCTATTGGCATCTTTCTATTCGGAGCCGAAATGCAAGACTCAAACATTAGACCATTTGGATATCCTTTAACGTATTGGTTTACATGTCAGGGATCACTTGCAATCTTCGTTATTCTCATTTTTTGGTTTGCGGGTCGACAAGAAAAAATAGATGATGAATTTGGGTTCTCTGAAAGAGAGGGTGACCAATGATAAAAGGTAAATTTATAGATAATCTACCAAAAGTCTACGGAATATATACTGGAGGTTTTCTTGTATTTATTATTCTGATGGCAATAGCTGAACAAGCTGGAATGTCTGCAAAATTGATTGGTATCTTTTTTGTTGCTTTTACAGTTTTGATTTATGCTTTAATTGGTTGGTTGTCTAGAACACTTCAAGTTGATGCTTATTATGTAGCTGGGAGACAAGTACCGACTGTATTTAATGGAATGGCAACCGCCGCTGACTGGATGTCAGGTGCATCATTTGTTGCTATGGCAGGTGGAATTTATTTCAAAGGTTACGGTTATATGGCTCTGCTTGTTGGGTGGACTGGTGGATATGTACTAGTTGCTTCGTTATTAGCACCATATCTTAGAAAATTTGGATGTTATACAGTTCCAGATTTTATAGGAACTCGTTACGGTGGTAACTTAGCAAGATTTAGTGCAGTCATAGTTTTAACAGTTGCTTCATTCACTTATGTAACAGCACAAATTAATGCAACAGGCACAATCGCATCTGTGGCATTAGATATTCCATTTGGAGTAGCTGTGTACGTTGGATTAGCAAGTATTTTGATGTGCTCAATGCTTGGTGGAATGAGAGCTGTTACTTGGACTCAAGTAGCTCAATATATTGTATTAATTATAGCTTACTTACTTCCAGTATTTTGGATTAGCAGTAAGTTGGGAGCAGGTTTTTTCCCACACTTTATGCTAGCTGATGAAGTTGCAAGAATTACAGAACTAGAAGGTCAATTTGGTTTTGTTAAGAACTCTGCTGCTGATTTGGCAACAGTTCCAAAAGGTTTAGCTGGTATAACTAAAGCTCATTCATCAGTTAATGCAACTCCTTGGGCATTTATTTCATTAGCAGTATGTATGATGGCAGGAACTGCATCATTACCTCACGTCATGATGAGATACTTTACTACTCCAAGTGTAAGAACTGCAAGAAGATCAGTAGGATGGTCACTATTCTTTATTTTCCTACTTTACTCCTCTGCACCGATGTTAGCTACATTATCAAAACTATCCTTAATAGATCCAACCCTTCCAACTGGAATTATTGGTAAAACAATTGCAGAAGTTCAAGCTATTGACTGGTATCAAAACTGGAACCAAGCAAACTTAATGTTTATCAGTGACTTTAATGGTAATGGAACTCTAGAGCTTAATGAGTTCTTTATGGGTGGTAAAGCTGTTGTATTAGCAACACCAGAGATTGCTGGATTACCTTATGTAATTTCAGGTCTGGTTGCTGCTGGAGGTATGGCTGCTGCCATGTCAACTGCAGATGGATTAGTACTAGCAATATCAAATGCATTATCTCATGATATTTACTACAAAATAATTAATCCGAAAGCTGAGACAGCAAAAAGACTAATCGTTGCAAGAGTACTACTTGTATTAATTGGTTTTGCAGGAGCTACAATTGCAGCACTTGAAATACAAGGTATTTTAGGTTCAGTAATTTGGGCTTTTGACTTTGCGATGTCTGGGTTATTCTTCCCACTCGTACTTGGAGTATGGTGGAAGAGAGCTAATGCACCAGGTGCTGTTGCAGGAATGTTATTAGGACTAATATCTGGAACTGCTTATCTAATTTGGGTAAGAAGTGGTGGAGCTGGTTTCTTAGGCATAACCCAACTTACATTTGGAATAGTTGGAGCAGCCGTAAGTTTAGTTTCAATGATAGTTGTCAGTTTAATAACTGCAGCACCAGACTCGGCTACTCAAAAAATGGTTGATGATGTGCGTATACCAAGTGGTAAGACGGTACTAGCACAAAAATAAACAATTCAAATTTAGGGGCGATTAATTCGCCCCTTTTTTTTAAAATTATGTCTGCTAACTTTCACCCCCTAGTCTATATAGTTGATTATATTTTGGGAGTAATTATGTGGACTTTAATTGGTAGAGTTGCAATGAACATCTTTCAAAGGGAAGACTCTAGTTTCTTCTTTATGAAAGTTTTCGTTAAGCTTACTAATCCACTTATAAATATATTCAGACCAATAACTCCGAGCTTTATAATAGGTCCTTTGGTACCACTTTACGTTGCTTGGTTTTTTTATATGGCTCGTTTCTATTTAATGCCTTATTTACTTGGATATTCAGTCATGGGTATGCTTTCATTCCCTTTAGAAAGTGAAATAGCTCAAGAATTATATAGAATATTTAGTAAAAATTAATTCAAATAAAACAAAAAATTGATACTAATATTTTAGTATCAAATGAAAAAAATACAAATATCACCATCAATACTATCTGCAGACTTTAGTCAATTGGGTAATGAAATTAAGAAGCTCGAACAAGGTGGAGCTGACTTAATTCACGTCGATGTTATGGATGGTCACTTCGTACCAAATCTAACAATAGGACCTCCAGTAATCAAAAACTTAAGAAAATATACCAATCTTCCATTTGACGTACACCTGATGATTTCTCCAGTACATGAATATATAGAAAAATATGCAGATGCAGGTGCTGATATAATAACTATTCATCCTGAAGCCACTGAAGACTTAAAAGAGTCCATAAATTTGATAAAAAAATTTGATAAAAAAGCTGGTGTGTCTTTAAATCCAAAAACTGAAATAGAAACTTTAATCGATGAAATAGAAAATATTGATTTAGTTCTTGTTATGAGTGTTAATCCTGGTTTTGGTGGGCAAGAATTTATGCCTGAAGTATTAGATAAAATAAAAGAATTAAAAAAAATAAAAGACAATAATCTATGTCACTTTGATATTGAGGTTGATGGAGGAATTAATTTTAGTAATTCAAAAATAGTTTTAGAGGCTGGAGCTGATATTTTAGTATCTGGAACCACAGTTTTTAAGGAGAACGATGGGGATATTAAAACAAATATTGAAAAACTAAAATCAATGTAAAATGTTTTTAAAAAGTTCTTTTAATTATATCAATGAATTTTATTTTATTATTAAAAACCAAATACGAAAAATTTATTTAAACTCATCTATTTATAATAGAAAAATTTCAAAGGTTGATGAAAATGTTTTAGTCTATCAACCAAGTCTTAATATACTTAGTTCATTAATAAAATATGATAAACAAAAAAAAAAGATTGAAGATTTTAATGTTCAATCTATATGGGAAAATAAAAATTTGGATTACAACAATTTTAAAAAACTTCATAGTTTCTATTGGCTCTTTTCAATAGATCTTAAATCTTCTAATAAAGTTACTCAGTCTATTATAGAGAAATGGATAAGAAAAAATCAAAATTATGAAATAAGAAGTTGGGAAGTAGATATCCTTTCTAAAAGGGTAATTGCTTGGATTTCAAATTCAAAAATAACCTATAATGAGTCTAAAGATAATTATAAAAATAGTTTCAACGAAATAATTAGTAAGCAAGTAAATCATTTAATTAATGAAATTGACAGGTCCTCTGATTTAAACGACAAAATGATTGGTTGTACAGCGATAACTCTTACAGGAATAGCATACAAAAACAATAGGTTTTTAGATTATGGATTAGATTTACTTAAAAAAATTATTAATACTTCTTTTGATAATAACTACTTCCCAAAATCAAGAAACATAAGACAGATGGTTTTTTATTTAAAATATTTTATCTTGATAAGAGAACTTTTAAAAGATTCTTTTAATGATATTCCAGAGTACCTTAATGAAATGATTCATTTCCTAGGTAAATCTTATGATTTTTTTTGGGGGTCATTAAGGCAGAGTTTATTATTTAATGGAAATAATAATTCAAATAATAAAGACTTTGACGAATATTTATCTCTTTTTAGATACAAGTTTAAAAATGATAAGTTCGATATATCTGGCTATACCGTCTTAAAAAATAAAAATGCAGTCCTTGCTATGGATACAGGCAGCAACCCAGTAAGAAATTACTCTGAAAATTATCAAAGTGGACCATTATCTTTTGAATTTTTTTTTCAAGGTAAAAAACTAATTACTAATTCTGGTTATTTTCAAGATCATAACCACCAACTGAATTCGATTTCAAAATCAACTGCTACTCATTCGACACTTACTTTAGATAATTCTTCAACTTGTAATTTTAAAAAAAATAGTAAAGGTCCTAGTATAGTCACTAAAGGATTTAAAACATTCGATAATGAAGTGACTTATGAAAAAAATTATTGGAGTATTAAATGTTCACATGATGGATATTTATCAAGATATGGTGTAATTCATCAAAGGAACATAGAATTTGATATAGATAAATGTACTCTTTTTGGAAAAGAAAAAATTATTAAAAAAAATAATTTCAAGATTACAAATTTTGAAATAAGGTTTCATCTTCTACCGAATATTAAAGTTACAAAGCTTCAAGATAATACATCAGTTCTAATTGAATTAGGAAATTCTGGCTGGAGGTTTTTTTCAAAAGATGGATTGATAGGGGTTGAAACTGGGCTATACTTTGGCAATAAAAATAAATATATTGAAAATCAGAATATTTTCATATCAGGAATTACTCAAAATAATGAACAGTTAATTGAATGGCGAATTAGTAAAATATGAATTATAAAATTAAAAAAGCGATTATATCTCTATCAGATAAATCAGAAATTAGATTAATATTAAATACCCTTAAAAAATATAAGGTTAATATTATTAGTTCTGGGGGTACATCTAAAAAGATCAATAAATTAGGCTACAAATGTATTGATGTATCAGAATATACTAAAACAGAAGAAATTTTGGATGGGAGAGTTAAAACACTTCATCCAAAGTTATACGCTGGCATTTTGAGTAAGAGAGATAACAAAAATCATAAGAAAGAACTCAAAAAAAATAATTATGAAGCGATAAATCTAGTTATAGTTAATTTCTACCCATTTGAAGAAACATTAAAAAATACAAAAAACCACAATAAACTCATAGAAAATATAGATGTAGGAGGCCCAACTCTTGTTAGAGCAGCAGCAAAAAATTATAAATATACAACTGTTTTAACCTCTCCACATCAATACAAAGAATTTGTTTTAGATTTAGAAAAAAATAAAGGTTCCACAAGTTTGGAACTTAGAAAAAAACTGTCTCAAGAAGCATTTAATTTAACAGCTTACTATGACTCTGTAATTTCAGAATATATGAATAATATGAATAATAATTATTTTCCTCAAAAGAAGACAGTTCATGGAAATTTAGTAGAAGTATTACGGTATGGAGAAAACCCTCATCAAAAATCAGCAATTTATTGTAAAAAAAATAATTTAGACATATCACAATTAAGTGGAAAAAAATTAAGTTATAATAATTATAATGATATTTATGCAGCATTAAATATTTCACAAACACTTCCAAAAAATAATGGAACTGTAATAGTAAAACATGCAAACCCTTGTGGTGTTTCAATAAATAACAGTAAAATAGAGAGTTTTAAAGAGGCTCTAGCTTGCGATCCTATAAGTGCATTTGGGGGAATTGTATCATGTAATTTTAGAATTAATAAAAAAATAGCTTTAGAATTTAATAAAATATTTTTAGAGGTAATTATTGGACTAGGGTTTGATAAGGACTCTCTCAAAGTTCTTAAAAAGAAGAAAAATTTAAGATTAATTGATGCATCAAAATTAAGTGAAAAAAATTTTAACAATATTTCTAGTCACTTTGACTCTTTACTAATTCAAAGTACAGATAACAAAATTTTCAATAAAGATAATTTTAAGGTTGTCTCTAAAATCAAACCTACAAAAAAAATTTTAGATGACCTTTTGTTTGCTTTCAATGTATGTAGGAACGTGAAATCTAATGCAATTGTTTTAACAAGAAATAGTTCGACTGTTGGAATTGGATCGGGTCAACCAAGTAGATTAGATAGTTGTAAAATAGCAATTGAGAAAATGAACAGATTCCAAAGAATTAAAGAAAATGACATAATCATTGGCGCATCTGACGCATTTTTTCCATTCGTGGATGGAATTGAAACTTTAGTTCAAAATGGGGTGAGCGCAATCATTCAACCCTCAGGATCTATTCGTGATAAAGAAATCATTAAATTTGCAGATAAATTAGGCATCATACTAGTATTCTCTAAAACAAGACATTTTAAACACTAAAATGAACTAAATTTTATCAATTTTTGCAGCAAGTACAAAGTCGCTTTCATGTAATCCATTAATTGCGTGTGTTTGTATTTTTATCTTAGCATAGCCCCAACCAAACCATATATCAGGATGGTGACCTTCTTGCTCAGCTATTTCTCCAACTTTATTAACAAAGGATTGGCTTTCTAAAAAATTATTAAATTTAAAGTCTTTAATAATATAATAATCCTTTTTATCTACTGAATTGACACTCCAACCATCAACCTTTTTAAGGTATTTATGTATTTCATCAATATTAAAACTTGGAATTCCTCCTTCACATGGAATACATTTTTTATCAGCTAAATCAGTCATTAAAATTTATTATAATATTTACTTTTTAATTGCAAGTAATACATAATTAATCCTTTATTAAAAAAAAATTTTTTGATCATTAAACCAATTATTCATAACAAGAAAATTATTTAAAGAAATTCCTTTTATTGTATCATGGGTAACTCCAGAGTTCTCAACACCATCTTTAGTATTTTCTAAGTCATAT
>CABZGO010000006.1 GCA_902525355.1 uncultured Pelagibacteraceae bacterium
CCAAACAAACAAATTGAATTAGCCTTTGAATTTATTAAAGAAGAAATCATTGGATCGTTTTCAGCGCTATGATCAGATTTTTTGGTCATTCCAAAGGCAGTTAATATTGAATGATGAAATGAATGTTTTTTATTAAAAAATTCAGTATCAGTAGGGTTTGCTCCTGGCCACCCACCTTCAATGTAATCAACACCAAGATTATCTAATGCTAAAGATATTTTTTCTTTGTCGTCTAAGGAAAAGTCAACACCTTGAGTTTGTGCACCATCCCGCAAAGTAGTATCAAATATGTATATTTTGTCTGACATTTATTTAAATTTCCACGAGGTTTTACCATCTTTATCCTCTATTTGAACTCCTTTTTCCAAAAGTTCATTGCGTATTTTATCAGCTAATTTGTAATTTTTATTATCTCTAGCCTTATTTCGTTCTTTAATTTTAGTTTCAATAAAATCGTCATTTAAAATTGATTTATTTTTTTTAAAATTTTCCCATTCATCTTTAGTTTCAGTTAATAATCCAACAAAATTACAAGCCGAGACAAACTTTTTTTTATCCTCAAGATTGCCTGATTGAGATTTCTCGAATAATTTATGAAGATTGGCAATATACTTTGGTGTATTTAAATCATCATACAAAGGTAAAAGATCATTATCAGAAATTAGTTTAGGCTTATCTAAACCAACATAACTTTTATACCATTTGTCGATTGTCTTTTGACTTTCGTCTAAAAGCTTATCGTTCCAATCTAAAGGCTGTCTGTACTGTGCGCTAATTAAAGCTAGTCTTAAAGTCTGGCCACTAACCTTCTTTTTAAAGTCGCTTATTTTTAAAATATTACCATGTGATTTTGCCATTTTTTCATTTGATAAGGTAATAAATCCATTATGTACCCAATAATTTGAAAAAACTTCAGTTTCATTAGCACATCGTGATTGAGCAATTTCATTTTCGTGATGTGGAAATATTAAATCTCTTCCCCCTCCATGAATATCAAACTTATCACCAAGATATTTTTTGGACATTACTGAACATTCTAAATGCCAGCCAGGGCGTCCTCTGCCCCAAGGTGACTCCCAACCAGGTTCGTCCTCTATGGATGGTTTCCATAGAACAAAGTCTTCTTGTTTTTTTTTATTCTTAGTTTCTTCAACTCTTGATCCTGAAATTAATTCCTCTTGTTTTTTATTTGACAATTTTCCATAATCTTTAAACTTGCTAACTTCAAAATAAACATGTCTATTACTTTCATATGCAAAGTTTTTCTTAATTAAATTTTCAACCATGTTTATCATTAAAGTGATATTATTTGTGGCTCTAGGCTCAAAATTTGGTTTATCACAATTTAAGTATTCACAATCCTTATGAAATCTATTTGTAATATCCTCAGAGAGTTTTTTAATCGAAATTTTTTTATTTTTAGATGCTTCTATTATTTTGTCATCAATATCTGTGATATTTCTGACATAGGTAACGTTTTTATTACCATACTTACATTTAAGAACTTTAAATAGAATATCAAAAATTACTAAAGGTCTCGCGTTTCCAATATGTGGGTCATCATATACTGTTGGACCACAAACATACATTCTAATTTTTTTGTCATCAATAGGTACAAAAATTTCTTTTTTATTCGTTAAAGAATTAGATAAGAGAATATCTTTATTCATCTAACTCCAATTTCTAAATCCGCTAGTTAATGGAAATCTTCTATCGCGGCCAAATGCTTTTGCAGTAACTTTTGGTCCTGGCGCAGATTGAAATCTTTTATACTCTGATCTAGCAAGTAATCGAGCAGTTTTTTCTACAACTTCTCTCTCAAATCCTTTTGAAATTATTTTCTCAACAGAGATTTCTTGTTCTACCAAGCTTTTAAGTATTTCATCCAAAATATCATATTCTGGTAGACTATCAGTATCCTTTTGATCATTTCTTAATTCTGCGGTTGGTGGTTTATTTATAATATTATCTGGGATTACTTGACCCTTAGGGCCTTTAAATAAAGTTGAAAAGTTTTTATTTCGCCACTCACAAAGTTTAAATACATCGGTTTTCCAAACGTCTTTTATAGGTGCATATCCACCACACATGTCTCCATATAAAGTTGAGTAACCAACCGCGTATTCAGATTTATTTCCTGTTGCAAGAACCATATATCCGTATCTATTAGATAAAGCCATTAATAAAAGTCCTCTTAATCTTGATTGAATATTTTCTTCGGTAATGCCTTTAGCAAAATTCGAGTCATTAAATTCTCCTAAGATTTTTTCAATAATTTTCATAGCTTCATTTATTTTTAAATTTGAATAATTTATATTTAATAAACTTGCTGCTTTTTTTGCATCATTTAAGCTTTCATCTCCGGTATATGGACTAGGTAACATAATCGCTTGTACTGAACTAGATCCAAATGCATCAGTTGCAATAGCAGCCACTAACGCTGAATCTATTCCTCCAGATAAGCCTAATAATACTCCTTTAAAATTATTATTGTTCACATAATCCCTTAAGCCAACAACTAGAGCTTTATATAAACTTTCTTGCTTGGAAAATTTACTTTCAGTTTTACCTTTACCTTTCCATATTTCATTTTCTTTATTTAATTCAATTATAGAAATTTGTTCCTCAAATTCTAAAGATGAAAAAAATTTATTCCCGTTAGAGTTTAATCCAAACGATGAACCATCAAAAATTAACTCATCTTGTCCACCTGTTCTATTTAAATAAATTAATGGTAAGTTAGTTTCATTAACTCTTTGAGTTGCAACAAGATCTCTTTCATTTTTTTTTTGAGTAGTATAAGGGGAAGCGTTAATTGAAATAATTATTTCAGCACCTTTGCTTGATAAATTTTCCACTACATGCTTTTCCCATATATCTTCGCAAATTGGTAAACCGAAATTTACATTTTTAATTTTTACGCAATCCTCTAATTTACCTTGACTAAAAATTCTTTGTTCATCAAAAACTCCAGTATTAGGCAACTCATACTTGTCTTTAATTGTCAAAATTTTTCCATTTTCAATAACAAAAACTGAATTTCTTATTGAATTATTATATTTTCTTGGAGCTCCAAGGATAATTGAGGATTTATTATCTTTTGAAATTGTAACTAAACGTTCAATTCCGCCAGATACTGAATTTAAAAAATCTTCTCTTAAAACTAAATCATCGATAGGATAGCCAGAAACATAAAGCTCAGGGGCTACCAAAATATCAATATCGTTTTTTAACTTTGATCTAATTTTAATTAACTTTGAGATATTTTTTTCTACATCGCCCACTAATGGACTTAACTGCGCTAATGCGATTTTAATTTTATGGGTCATATTTTAGATATAATCACTTTTAACAAATATAATAGTTTAATAAATTTCATGATGAACTCCTAATTTCAATGAAATTAAGAATTTAAGAGGCTTCTTTAATTGAAGTTTTGGCGTAATTTGTATTTTTTTTAATTTCATCAGAAATTAAAAAAGCTAATTCTAATGCTTGATTTGCGTTTAGTCTTGGATCACATTGAGTATGGTATCTACTTGATAAATCAGTATCTGATATTTTTTGAGCTCCACCAGTGCATTCTGTCACATTTTGACCTGTCATTTCAATGTGAAGACCGCCAGCATATGATCCCTCACTCTGATGAACTCCGAAGACATTTTTCACCTCATTTAACACATTATTAAACGGTCTTGTTTTAAATCCAGTTGATGATTTAATTGTATTTCCGTGCATGGGATCACAAGACCAGATAACGTTTATACCTTCTTTTTTGATACCTCTAATTAATTTAGGTAGATATTTTTCAACTTGATCATGACCAAATCTAGATATTAATGTAATTTTTCCCTTATCATTTTTTGGATTTATTTTTTCACAAATTTTTGCAATTTCCTCAGGTTCTGATGTTGGACCACATTTGATTCCTATTGGGTTTTCAATTCCTCTACAAAATTCTACATGACCACCATCAATTTGTCTCGTTCTATCACCTATCCAAAGAAAGTGGGCTGATGTATCATGATGCTCTCCAGTTGTTGAGTCTATTCTAGTCATAACTTCTTCAAATGGTAAATGTAACGCCTCATGAGATGTCCAGAAATTAACAGTATATAATCTTCTGTTGAAGTCAGATGTAATTCCACAAGCTTCCATAAATGCTAAGGCATCAGCTATTTTATCTTCTAATTCTTTAAATTTTTTAGCCTGAGCTGCAGATTTAATGTATCCTAAATTCCACATATGAACATTTTTTAAATCTGCAAAACCACCGTTCGAAAAGGCTCTCAATAAATTTAAGGTTGAGGCTGATTGTGAATAGGCTCTAAATAATCTCTTTGGATCATAAGCTCTTCCTTTTTCAGTAAAATCTATAGAATTGATATTATCTCCTAAATAACTTGGCAGCTCCATATCTCCAATTTTTTCGGTTGGTGCGCTTCTAGGTTTTGAAAATTGACCTGCAATTCTTCCTAGCTTAACTACAGGTAAAGATGCTGAGTAAGTCAATACTAATGACATCTGAAGCATTAGTTTAAAGTAATCTCTAATATTATCTGGATGAAATTCTGCAAAACTTTCAGCACAATCTCCTCCTTGCAATAAGAAAGCTTTTCCATCAACTACATTTGCTAATTGATCCTTAAGATGTCTTGTTTCTCCAGCAAAAACTAAAGGAGGAAAATTTTTTAATTTGTTTAAAACAATATTTAGTTCTTTTTCATCCTTATACTCAGGAATGTGTTTTACAGGATAATTTCTCCAACTATTTGCTTTCCATTTTTTCATAATACAATCTCAAGATGTATATATATCTGATTTTAATTAAAAAAAGTAATTTTTTGATTAATTTAAATTTTTATGAATAATTTAAGTATAACTTGTAATTTTGAAAGCAATTATTCCAAGAATTTCTCTAAAAAAAGTATTAAATTTTGAAAGATTATTAGTTACATCAAAAACCTGGTAACTATTCAGTAAAGGTGTTGTTGATCCTGAGATAGGATTGACTGGGTAAGGTATGACGTTTACTCCTTGTTTTTCAGCAATCATCATAGATCTTTTCATGTGATAAGCAGATGTAATAAGAACTGTCTCTGAGTATTTTAAATTTAATTCTTTAATTTCTTTAAAATTTTCAATTGTATTCCTTGATTTACCAATAAAATTTATACGATCCATATCAAAATTAAGGTCATAATAAAATTTTTTTGCAATGGTAAGATCATCATTGTTAATATCTTTAATTAAATAAGCATTTCCACCAACGTAAAAAATTTTTGCGTCTGGGTATTGATAAGCTAAACTAATTGAAGCTATTATCCTGTCGTCAGCTCCAGACAATACTAAAATGTTTTTTATATTTTTATATTCTTTTTTAAATATGAAATCTTTTTCAAGATATTTAATACCTAATGAACCTGTAGGCAAAAAAGAAATTATTATTATTAGAAAAATATTTAGACTTAATATTTTTAAGAAAATTTTTCTTTTACTAATGAGGTAATAAATAAATAAAATTCCTAAAATTATAAATAAAAAATTTGTTGGGTTTAATAAAGGACCCAAGAATTTTGATAAGTAATAATACAAGTTATTCTACTGTTACGGATTTAGCTAGGTTTCTCGGCTTATCAATATCATAACCTTTTTCCAAAGCTGAATAAAAAGCCAATTTTTGTAAAGGAATAGTTGTTAAAAATGGTACCAACTCATCGTTTAATTTATCAACTTCAATTTGCTCCCAAATGTTTTCGGAAATTATTTCATCCTTATTTTTATTTGTAATTAACAATACCTTCGCTCCACGCGCAATAACTTCCTGCATATTAGACATTGTCTTTAAATAGTGCTCATCTCTTGGCGCTATAACCACAACTGGCATTCCCTCTTCAATCAAAGCTAAAGGACCATGTTTCATCTCACCTGCTGGATAACCTTCTGCATGAACATAAGCTAACTCTTTTAATTTTAATGCACCTTCTAATGCAATTGGAAAAGAATAACCTCTTCCTAAAAACATACATCCTTTAGCATTTGCAAAAACTTTACCAATTTTAAGAAGTTTGTGATCTAATTTAAGAGTTTTTTTTGCAGAATTAGACAATGATAATAAATTTTTAATCTTTGACTGATATATTTTCTTTGTAATTTTTTTCTGGTCAAAAGAAATCTTCAAGGATAATACATAAAGCACTAACATTTGCCCAAGAAAAGCTTTAGTAGATGCTACTCCTATTTCTTGTCCACAATATATAGGTAAAACTAAGTCAGAGTCTCTCGCTATTGAGCTTTCTACAACATTCACAACAGCACAGGTTTTCATTTTATTTTTCTTACACAGTTCTAAAGCAGCATACGTGTCAGCAGTTTCTCCAGATTGGGATACGAATACATATAAACAATCTTTTTTAAATCTTACTTTTCTGTACCTAAACTCTGAGGCTATATCTGTACTTACATCTAAATTTGTATTTTGCTCTAACCAATATTTTGCAACCAAGCATGAATGGTAGGCTGTTCCACAACCAATCAATACAATTGATTTTAAAGAGCTTATCTTCCATGGAAAATTATATATATTTATTTGATTGTTATATTTATCCACGTATTCGTTTATACAGTCATTGATAGTCGAAGGCTGTTCATCTATCTCTTTTTCCATAAAATATTTATAGTCGCCTTTGTCATAATTAAACTCTTCTTGAGAAAGATTCATTACTTCTTTGTTTATTTTTACTCCATTTCCCTCAAAAAATTGAATTTGATCTCTTTTGATTATACAAAATTCACCATCATCTAAATATGTGATTTTATTAGTCATAGATTTTAGAGCATAAGAGTCTGAACCAAGATAATTTTCGTTTGGACCATATCCAACTGCCAAAGGAGAACCTCTTCTTGCACCAATAATTAGATCATTTCTATTTTTAAAAATGATTCCTAAGGCAAAACTTCCATGAAGTTTTTTCAAAACTTTAATAATAGTATCTTTGAGTGAATTTTTTTTTAAGTAATCAGTAACAAGATGGGCAATTACTTCGGTATCAGTTTGTGATTTAAATATGTAACCTTTTTTTTCTAAAAATTTTTTTAAAATAGTAGAATTTTCAATAATACCATTATGAACAACCGAAACTTGTTCTGATGAATGTGGATGAGCATTAATTTTACTCGGCTTTCCATGTGTTGCCCATCTAACATGACCAATACCAATATCTCCCTTAAGATTAAATTTTGATATATCTTTTTCTAATACATCAACTCTTCCCTCGCACTTTACCTCATTAATACTTCCATCAACTAGTGTTGCTATTCCAGCAGAGTCATATCCTCTATATTCAAGTTTTTTAAGTGAATTTACTATTCTACTTGAAACTTCATTAGAACTGATTATTCCGATTATTCCACACATTTATTTTTTTCTTTTATAATTTTTAAGTTCAACTTGTTTAGCCCTTGTTAAAGCTAATGAATTTCCAGTCACTTTTTTTGTAATTACTGATCCTGCGCCAACTGTACTTTTTTTTTCAAGCTTAATTGGGGCAACTAGTGATGAATTTGATCCAACAAATACCTCATCACCAATTGTTGTTTTACTTTTTTTGATGCCATCGTAATTACATGTAATTGTACCTGCACCAATATTTACTTTTTTACCTACGTTTGAGTCACCTATATAAGAAAGGTGATTTAATTTAGAGTCTTTACCTATAATACTTTTTTTTACCTCAACAAAATTTCCAACCTTAGATCCTGATTTAAGAACTGTTCCTGGTCTTAATCTTGCATATGGTCCAATATTTACATTATTTTCAATTTTCACTCCTTCTAAATGAGAGAAAGATAGAATTCTTACATTGTTTCCTATTGACACATTATCAGCAATTACAACGTATGGTTCTATAGTTACATTTTTTCCAATTTTTGTATTTTTAGAAAAAAAAACTGTATCAGGTGCAATCATTTTGACACCTTTTTTAAGAAATTTATTTCTTAACTTTAATTGAATATTTATTAATTTTTTTTGTTTCATTTGATATTTTTATATATTTGGGTATTAGTTTAATTAATTCACAATATATTTCTTAATAATACTTTTAAATGACGCAAAAATTTACCATTCTTTTTGATCTAGATGGCACCTTGATTGATACTGCTCCAGATTTAATTCGTGCACATAATCATGTTATGAAAAAATTTGGATATCCAACAAAAACTTTGGGTGAATTAAAAAATGCTGTTGGCAGAGGTGCAAAAGCAATGATGGCAAAAGCTAACGGTCAATGGAAATGGTTTGATGAAAAAATTCAAAACGAAATGACAAATGAATTTTTATCTTATTATGGAGAAAATATATACCATGAAAGTAAGTTAATAAATGGGGTAAAGGAATTTTTAAATTGGTGTAAAAAAGAAAATATTTCTATGGCAGTATGTACTAATAAAACTGAACATTTAGCAGTTGATCTTTTAAAAAAAATTGGAATTTATGATTACTTTGAATATGTTGCTGGATACAATACTTTTGAATATTGTAAACCAGATCCAAGACATTTGACTACTATTATTGAAATTTTGGATGGTGACATAAATAAATCACTTATGATTGGGGATAGTGAAACAGATGCAAACGCAGCTAAAGCCGCAGAAATTCCAATAATTTTGCTAAAATATGGATATACTGAAAAGAAATCTAGTGAAATATATCATAATCACTTAGTTAAAGATTTCGTGGGTATTGAGAAAATTATAAATGAATATCTTTAATATTGATTAATTTATTTTAACTATTAAAACAAAATCAAAGCTAGGAGACATTTTGCTGTTAAACACTGTTAAAGTATACCCGTCAAAAATTAACTTTCCAAAGAAAAGGCAACTTGCATGGAAAATTGCAGAAATTGCAAGTGATAATTCAAAGTTAAATAAAGACTCAATAGAAATGGTTATCAATAGAATAATTGATAATGCATCAGTTGCTATTGCATCATTAAACAGAAAACCAGTAATATCTGCTAGGGAAATGGCTAAAGGTCATTTAAGAAAGTCAGGATCAACCCTATTTGGTGTAAATTCTAAAATGAAATTTGATGCTGAGTGGGCAGCCTGGGCAAATGGAACTGCTGTTAGAGAATTAGATTTTCACGATACTTTTTTGGCAGCTGATTATAGCCATCCAGGTGATAACATTCCTCCTATACTAGCTGTTGGTGAAAAGCTTAAAAAAAGTGGAGTAGACCTTCTAAGAGGAATTATTACAGCTTATGAAGTTCAAGTTAATTTAGTTAAAGGAATTTGCCTACATAAACATAAAATAGATCACATCGCACATTTAGGACCAAGTGTTGCTGCTGGAATTGGTTCTATGTTAAAATTAAATACAGAAACAATATATCAAGCTGTTCAACAAGCTCTTCATGTAACAATTTCTACTCGTCAATCTAGAAAGGGTGAAATTTCGAGCTGGAAAGCTTATGCGCCCGCACATGCAGGTAAATTAGCAATAGAAGCAGTTGATAGAGCTATGAGAGGTGAAGGTGCTCCTAGTCCCATCTATGAGGGAGAAGATAGTGTTATTGCTAGAATACTAGATGGAAAAAATGCAAAATATAATGTTCCATTGCCTAAAAAGAATGAGTCTAAAAAAGCTATTCTAGAAACTTATACAAAGGAATATTCAGCTGAGTATCAAGCCCAAGCACTGATAGATCTTGGTAAGAAATTAAATAAAAAAATTTCCGATTTAAAAAATATAAAAAAAATTGATATTTACACTAGCCATCACACACATTTTGTAATTGGAACTGGAGCAAATGATCCGCAAAAAATGGATCCAAATGCCTCAAGAGAAACATTAGATCACTCAATTATGTATATATTCGCTGTGGCTTTAGAGGATGCGGATTGGCATCATGTAAAATCTTACACAAAAGCAAGAGCAAATAAGAAAAGTACTATAAAAATATGGAAATCGATAACTACTCACGAAGATAAAAAATGGACAAAAAAATATCATCATCCTGATCCGAAGAAGAAATCGTTTGGTGCAAAAGTAATCATTACCTTAAATAATGGTAAAAAAATATCTGAGGAGCTTGAAAGAGCTGATGCACATCCATATGGAGCAAGACCTTTTGAAAGAAAAGATTATATTAAGAAATTTTTAATTCTAACAAATAATATTATCTCGAAAGAAGAAAGTGATAGATTTTTAAAAACTGTTCAAAATTTAAAAAATTTAAAAAAAGGAAATCTAAATAAATTAAATATTGAAATAAGTAAAAATTACTTAAAGACAAATAATAAGAAAGGTATTTTTTAAATGCATTTTGTTGAAAAGGATTTGACCCAGAAAAGAATAGATTTAGATACTAAACTTAAATCTAATAAAATTCTAAGAGTTCCGGGAGCTTATAATCCTTTAACTGCCAAGTTAATAGAAGAAATCGGTTATGATGCAGTCTACGTGTCTGGTGGTGTAATGGCTAATGATTTAGGCTTTCCAGATATTGGTTTAACAACTCTTCAAGATGTTAGTACAAGATCTTATTTAATTTCTAGAGTAACAAATCTACCAACAATTGTTGATATAGATACTGGATTTAAATCATGCAAAGAAACTATTGAAACATTTGAAGAATTTGGTGTTGCTGCTGTTCATTTAGAAGATCAAATAGAACAAAAAAGATGTGGTCATTTAGATAATAAAGAACTCATTTCTAAAGAAAAGATGGTTTCTAAAATAAAAGAATGTGTAAGCGCTAAAAAAGATAAAAATTTCAAAATTATTGCTAGATCTGATGCAAATAGTGTTGAAGGTATAAATAGTATGATTGACAGATGTAAAGCATATGTTGATGCAGGTGCTGAAGTAATATTTCCTGAAGCTTTGAAAGATGAAAAAGAGTTTGAATTAGTTAGAAAATCGCTTGATTGTTACCTTTTGGCTAACATGACAGAATTTGGAAAATCTAAATTACTTAATTATAAACAATTACAAGATTTGGGATATAATATTGTTATTTATCCAGTTTCTACCCAAAGATTAGCAATGAAAAATGTAGAGGATGGTTTACGTGCTATTTTTGCTGATGGACATCAAAATAACATTATTGATAAAATGCAAACGCGGAAAAGGTTATATGATTTAGTTGAATACGAAAAATATAATTCTTTAGACGAAAAGATTTATAATTTTAATACAGATGGGCACGAATAATGAGTGACGAAATCAAAAAAGGATTACTTGGTATAGTTGTAGACGAAACAGAAGTTTCTAAAGTAATGCCAGAGATTAATTCTTTGACTTATAGAGGATATGCGGCACAAGATTTATGTGCAAAATGTAAATTTGAAGAAGTTGCTTATCTTATCCTAAATGGTGAACTGCCAACTAAAAAGCAATTAAAAAAATTTGAAAAAGAAGAGAGAAAAGAAAGAAAATTATCCAAAACATTATTAGATGATATAAAAAAATTTCCTAAAAAGGCTCACCCGATGGATGTTGCAAGAACTGCAGTAAGTATTATGGGACTTGAAGATAAAGAGACCAAGGATAACTCCCCTAAAGCTAATATGAGAAAAGTCATGAGAATTTTTGCAAAGATGCCTGTTGCATTAGCCGCATTTTATAGAGCAAGAAAAGGAAAAAAAATTATTCCACCGAAAATTAAACTTTCATTTTCTGAAAACTTCTTTTATATGTGTTTTGGAAAAGTTCCAAACAAAGAAATTGTTAAAGCATTTGATGTATCTCTTATTTTATATGCTGAACATAGTTTTAACGTTTCAACTTTTACAGCAAGAACTATAACAAGCAGTTTATCTGATATACATGGAGCAATAACTGGTGCAATAGCAAGTTTAAAAGGTCCTCTTCACGGAGGTGCTAATGAAGAAGTTATGCATATGATGAATAAAATAAAAAAACCTGAAAACGCTCTTAAATGGATAAATAAAGCTTTAGACAATAAAGATGTAGTTATGGGATTTGGTCACAGAGTTTACAAAAGTGGCGACTCAAGAGTCCCAACAATGAGAGAATATTTTGGAAAAGTTGCTAAAATCAAAAAAGATAAAAAATTTGAAAAAATTTACGACATTGTAGAAAAAGTAATGATAGATCGAAAAAATATCTATCCAAACGTGGACTACCCAACTGGGCCTACTTACCATTTAATGGGATTTGATACTGATTTCTTCACACCAATTTTTGTGATTTCAAGAATTACTGGTTGGTCAGCTCATATTATTGAGCAACATGCTGCTAATAAACTGATTAGACCTCTTGCGAGCTACAGAGGCAGCAAACATAGAAAAGTTCTTCAATTAAATCAAAGATAATTATAAATAAGAAATTACCTTTGAAGGATCTGGTCTTCTTCTCTCGTTTGGCTCTTCAATTTTATGACCTATGTAAATGAAACCTGAAATTCTATCAATACCAGGTCTTCCTCCCAAATATTCTAACATTTTAGCATTGTAAGCATACCACTCTGTTAACCATTGAGCTGCATAACCTAAAGATTGAGCACATGATAATAAATTCATACATACAGCTCCTGAAGATAATACCATTTCCCAGTTTGGTATTTTTGGATGCTCAACAGGTGTCGATAAAACTGCCAGTACTACAGAAGCTCTTTGAAGTCTTTTTGACTCAATTTCTAAACTTTCATTACTGGCCTCAGGGTTTTCTTTCTTAAATTCTTTAAATATTACATCTTCATCAATAACTTTTAATTTATTGTCTTTTATAACCTTTATTTTCCAAGGATTTAAGGCACCATGATCTGGAACCCTTATTCCAGCATTAATTATTATTTGAAGGTCATCATCTTTAATTGGATGATTTTTCATTTTTTTTGCTAAAACTGATCTTCTTCTCGAATAAAAATTATCACTCATGCTTATTCAGCTACTTTCTTCCGCACGTGTGGTTTTTTTAACTAAACGCTTCTGTCCAAGATCCTCTTGTGGATGCTTTTGAATATTCAGTTGCTCTACCTTCGAAGAAGTTCATATGTTCCACTGCATTCAACATGGTATCAAGCCAAGTTAGTGGATTTTTTTGAACATCATAAATAGGTTCTAAGCCTAACTGATCTAATCTTCTATTTGCAATAAACCTTATATATTCTTTAACCTCTTTTGCTGTTAAACCTTCCATAGGTCCCATTTCAAAAGCTAAATCAATAAAAGAATCTTCATGCTCAACAATTGTTCTGCATGCCTCATAAAGTTCTTTTTTAAGTTTTAGTGTCCATATTTCAGGGTTCTCTTTAATAAACTCCTTAAAGATTCTAATCATTGAATTGCAGTGAAGTGTTTCGTCTCTTACTGACCAAGTAACAATTTGACCCATACCCTTCATCTTGTTATGTCTTGGGAAGTTAAGTAAGATTGCGAAACTTGCAAATAATTGTAAACCTTCAGTAAATGCACTAAATACGGCAACAGTTTTTGCAATATCTTCTTTTGAATTTACATTGAAGTTTTGCATGTAATCGTATTTGTCTTTCATCTCCTTATACTTCATGAACGCTGAATATTCGGACTCTGGCATTCCAATTGTATCTAAAAGATGTGAATAAGCTGCAACATGAACAGTTTCCATTGAAGCAAATGCAGTCATCATCATTAAAACTTCAGTTGGTTTAAATACAGTTGTGTAATGTCTTAAGTAACAATTATTTACTTCGACATCAGCTTGAGTAAAAAATCTAAAAATCTGAGTTAATAAATTTTTTTCTGGTTGTGATAAGTTTTTTTGCCAATCTCTTACATCATCTCCTAATGGAACTTCTTCAGGCAACCAATGAATTCTTTGTTGGGTTAACCATGCATCATAGCACCATGGATATCTAAAAGGTTTGTAAACTGGGTTTTCAACTAACAGACCCATTTTTTTTGGTTGAATTATTTCTTTATTAATTTTTTCTGCTACTGACATGATAAACACTCCTCATAATCTTGTTGGTTATTACTTTCGTCTTTTGATTTATAAACGTTTGCTGCAATGTC
This sequence comes from uncultured Pelagibacteraceae bacterium, assembly GCA_902525355.1. GTDB lineage: Bacteria > Pseudomonadota > Alphaproteobacteria > Pelagibacterales > Pelagibacteraceae > Pelagibacter. The sequence goes on from CABZGO010000006.1 coordinate 14,029, forward strand.
AGTTGAGTTTGCATCATTAACATTTTCAGCACGTTGTATTGATTTAGACCTACAGTAGTAAAGACTCTTCAATCCTTTCTTCCATGCTTGAAAGTGAATTTGATGTAAATCTCTTTTGTGCACATCTGCAGGTAAAAATAAGTTAATAGATTGAGCTTGAGAAATATGAGGGGTTCTATCTGCACTTAAATCTACAAGCCATCTTTGATCTAACTCAAAAGCTGTTTTAAAAACGTCTTTTTCATCTTGAGTTAAAAAATCTAAATGTGATACTGATCCTTGGTTAGTAGTAATACTTGACCAAACTTCATCTGTATCTTTTCCGTGTTTTTCTAATAGCTGTCTTAAGTATTTATTTCGAACATTAAAAGAACCGGACAATGTTTTGTGTGTAAAACTATTAGCTGCGATTGGTTCAACACCTGGAGATGTTCCACCACATATTATTGAGATAGAAGCTGTAGGCGCTATTGCGGTTTTGTTAGAAAATCTCTCCATGATACCATAGTCTGCAGCATCAGGGCAAGAACCTCTTTCCTCAGCCAAGTCTTTTGATGCTTTATCCACATTTTTATGGATATGCTCAAAAATCTTTTTATTCCAAGCTTTGCTCATTACAGATTCTATTGGAATCATCTTTTTTTGATAATAAGAATGTAATCCCATCACACCCAATCCTACACTTCGTTCTCTCATTGCTGAATATGTGGCATCGCTAAATTGTTCAGGTGCATTTTCAATAAAATCAGTCATAACATTATCTAAAAATCTCATAACATCTTGTATAAAGTTTTCATCATCTTTCCACTCATCGTACTTTTCTACATTTAATGATGATAAACAACATACGGCAGTTCTATCTCTTCCATCTTTATCAATTCCTGTTGGAAGTGTAATCTCGCTGCAAAGGTTTGAAGTTTTAACAGTAAGACCAGCAAGCTTATGATGTTGGGGAATTTGTCTATTAACAGTATCTATGAAAACAATATATGGTTCTCCTGTCTCAATTCTTGCTGTTAATAGTCTTATCCATAAATTTCTAGCAGAAACAGTTGCTTGAACAGCTCCATCTTTTGGACTTTTTAGTCCCCATTGTTCATCTAATTCGACAGCTCTCATAAAGGCATCTGAAACTAAAACACCGTGATGTAAATTTAATGATTTTCTATTCGGATCACCTCCAGTTGGTCTTCTCATCTCAATAAACTCTTCAATTTCTGGATGATCTATTGGTATATAACAAGCAGCTGAGCCTCTTCTTAATGAACCTTGACTAATTGCCATTGTTAAAGAGTCCATTACTTTTATAAATGGAATTATTCCTGAAGTTTTACCCACTCTTCCAATTTTCTCACCTATTGATCTAAGGTTTCCCCAATAGCTTCCGATACCACCACCACGTGCTGCAAGCCAAACATTCTCACTCCAAAGATCGAGAATACCGTTAAGACTATCGCTCGCTTCATTTAGAAAGCAAGATATCGGTAATCCTCTTGTAGTTCCACCATTTGATAAAACTGGTGTTGCTGGCATGAACCATAGATTGCTAATATAGTTATATAATCTTTGAGCATGTAAATTATCGTCGGCATAATGACTTGCAACTCTAGCAAATAAATCCTGGAAAGATTCATTGGCTCCTAAGTATCTGTCTTTAAGAGTAGCTTTTCCAAAGTCGGTTAAATTATCATCTCTGCCTCTATCAATTTTAATTGTTATGCCTTTTGAATTTTGAAATAGCTCTGTTTCACTATTAAGAGAAAATAAATCTAATCTTTTATCTTTAAGATCTTGATTCACACTTGGTGTATAATCAGAGACAGCTTTCCTAATAGCTTGTGATAAAATCTTGTTCATTTAGCTCCTTTTTTGTACTATACTCAATTAAGTAAAACAACTAGATGTTGTATGATGGTTTGGTAAATATACTATATGACCAACAAATCAATAGAACATTTATAGAACTTAAGAAAAAAATTATCAATAAAAAAATAAACAAAATATAAAAATATTAACATGAAAAATTCAGTAAAAATTGATCCTTTTGGCTTTAGAGAGTACGACGCGCGATGGTTGTACCCTGATAATATCAATTTAGAAGGTGTGACAAATTTGGGGAAAGGTTTAGGCACGCAGATCATTAGTCATACAAATAAAAGTAATCCAAGAATCATAGTTGGTCATGATTACAGATCTTATAGTGAAGAAATAAAATCAGCTTTGAAAAAAGGACTGATATCAACAGGTTGTTATGTTGAAGATGTGGGGTTAGCACTATCGCCAATGGTTTATTTTGCACAATTCAATTTAGAAAGTGATGCTGTTGCAATGGTTACAGCTAGTCATAATGAAAATGGTTGGACAGGTGTAAAGATGGGAATAAAGAAAGGATTAACTCATGCACCGGAAGAGATGAAAGAATTAAAAGATATAACCTTAAATAATAAATTTATAGAAGGTGAAGGAAATGAAAAAGAAATTAGTGATTTTCAAAGTGTTTATAAAGATGATCTTATAAATAAAAATAAAATTGAGAAAAAAATTAAAGCTGTAGTTGCCTGTGGCAACGGAACAGCAGGTATATTTGCACCAGACATATTAAGAGGAATAGGATGTGAAGTAATAGAGCTAGATTGTAATTTGGACTATACCTTTCCAAAGTACAATCCTAATCCTGAAGATCTTGAAATGTTACATGCAATAAGTAAATCTGTAAAAAAAAATAATGCTGATATTGGATTTGGATTCGACGGCGATGGTGACCGTGTAGGCGTAATAGATAACGATGGTAATGAAATTTTTTCAGATAAAATTGGGTTGTTGATCGCAAGGAACTTATCTTCAAACCACAAAGGGTCTAAATTTGTTGTAGATGTTAAATCAACTGGGTTGTATTCAACTGATGAAGTTTTGAAAAATAACTCGTGTGAAACATTATATTGGAAAACTGGACATTCCCATATCAAAAGAAAAGTAAATAATGAAAAAGCACTTGCGGGCTTTGAAAAAAGTGGTCATTTCTTTTTTAACGAACCTTTAGGTTACGGATATGATGATGGTATAAATTCAGCTATACAAGTTTGCCATTTACTAAATAATAATATTAAAAAAATGAGTGAAATCATAAGTGAATTACCTAATACCTTTCAATCACCTACCATGGCTCCTTTTTGTGAAGATAATGAAAAATATCAAGTTGTTGAAGAAATAATTAAACAAATTGAGGATTTAAAATCAAATAATTTTCAAATTGATAATCAAGAAATTGAGGACATACTTACAGTAAATGGTATAAGATTTTCTTTTAAAGACGGCTCTTGGGGTTTAATAAGAGCCTCATCTAATAAGCCTTCTCTGGTAGTTGTTACTGAAAGTACAACATCTGATGAAAGAAAGAAAAAAATCTTTGAATTTATTGATGATTTACTGCAAAAAACGGGTAAAATAGGTGAATACGATCAAAAGATTTAATTAGAGATCTAAAAACCTAATTAAAAACAAAGTCCCTATTACATATAAAAATACCCCAAACATTCTCTGAGTTTTATTTTTATCTGTGGTGTGAACCATATTAGCTCCAACTCTAGCCATAAAAGATGTAATCGGAATAAATATCAAAAAGGCAGGAATATTTACAAAACCTATGCTTAAAGGAAGATTTGCATTTAGCAAAAAGCCAGATGTCAAAAAACCAATTGAGCCAATAGATGCTATAATAAAACCTATTGCAGCAGAGCTTCCTATTGCTCTACTTATTGGATATCCAAAATATCTTAAAATTGGTACATTCATCATAGCTCCTGTGATACCCATAGGAGCAGATATAAAACCTGAAATGAAACCAAAGGTTGCTCTTGGTAGAAACTTAAATTTTTTATTTTTTTTTAATTCTTCATTTACTAGTAATAAATATCCACCAAAAAAATATACAACTACAGCAAAAAATAAAACCAAAGATTTTGTGTTTAATAATGCTGCCATATACGTACCTAATAAAACTCCAAATATAACAAATAGACCATAAGTTTTTAAAATATTTATATCTACAGCTCTGTGTTTTCTATGAGTCATAACTGAAACAAAGGCTGTAAAAATTGTAATAGAAAAAGCGGTTCCTACTGAAAGATGCATTAAATAAGATTTATCAACATCTGCTGTTTCAAAAATAAAAAAAAGCACAGGTACAGATATTAAACCTCCACCTATGCCAAAATACCCTGCAAAAAATCCAACCGGAAATGCAGTGACTATCATTAATAAAATTAGAAGATAATACTGATTAGATAAAATAGTATTAATCAATTCGACCTGCCGAATGTAATTTAGGAGACAGTCTAACCTTATCCATAATATGATCTATTTTTTTTACATCCGCATCTCTTACACACATATTTTCGCTTAAATATCTTTTCCAGTGGCTTGAACCTGTTTGTCCATGGAATAAACCTAGTGTATGTCTCATAACTTGATTTACTCTTGTACCCATTTGTACTTGATCTTTAACATAATTAATCAACTCCTCAACAATTTCCTCCCGTTTTTTAATATCATGGTTATTGAATATCTCTTTTTCAATATCAGCTAAAAGGTAAGGAGAATGATAAACAGATCTTCCAATCATTGCACCATCTACTTTATCTAAATGATCTTTTAATTCTTCTATTGAAGTTACTCCACCGTTAATTATTATTTCTAGATCTTTAAAGTCTTGCTTTAAGTTATATACGTAATCATACTTTAGAGGAGGTATGTTAAGATTTTGCTTGGGTGTAAATTTACCTAGCATAGCTTTTCTTGCATGTATTATAAAAGTTTTAACTCCAGTATCTTTTAAAGTTTTTATGAAATTATAAAAATGTTCGTAATCTTCTACATTATCATAACCAATTCTAGTCTTAACTGTAACTGGCAAAGACGTTGAATTAATCATTTCTGATAAACAATCAGCCACTAAAGATGGTTCCTTGATTAAACATGCGCCAAATCTATTTTTTTGAACTTTTTTACTTGGACACCCTAAATTTAAATTAATTTCGTCATATCCATAATCTTCACCAATTTTGGCAGAGTTTGCCAATAATTTTGGAGTGGAACCACCTAATTGTAAAGCGACAGGTTTCTCTCTTAAATCAAATGATAATAGCTTGTCTTTATCACCTCTATCAATTGCCTCTGAAACAACCATTTCAGTGTAAAGCAGAACATTTTTACTAATTAGTCTTAAAAAGTATCTTTCGTGTCTATCAGTGCAATCCATCATAGGGGCAACTGATACCAATCTATTAATTTTAGACATGTTTTTTAACTTTATTTGAAATATTAACTTTCTTTTCGTTAACATACTCTTGGTGATTTTTCTCGATTTTTGCTAACTCGTATCTATAGTTAACCATGACACCAAAAGACCTTTTAAAACCAACTTCAGAAATATTTGCATTCACTGCAATGTCATCAATATCAGCTCCATTTTTTAAATGAAATCTACAAACGTCATTTATTGGAAATCCAAAATCATTTTTTTGTTTTACTAAATAGTTTACTGCTAGCTTACTTATCAAAGCCTTATTGTCGGCAATTCTTTTGTCTCCTATTTTTAAATCGGAAGACTTTAAAAAATCTAAACTATTTTTGTTTGCCTCACCAAGAATTTCAGCGGCTTGAGCACTTTCCATTTTTTTAAACCATTTGGCAAAACCAACCATTGGTGATAAGGTTCCAAAATATTTTACATCTGGAAGTTCTTCTTGAAGTTCATAAACAACTCTTTTTATTAAAAAATTTCCTAACGTTACTCTTGACAAACCTTCTTGACAATTACTGATTGAATAAAAAGTTGCTGTATCATAATTTATTATTTTTTCCTCTGAGGGTCTTGTTAATTCTTGTATTGACTGACCAAGACCTTTTGTTAGAGCAATTTCAACAAATATTATTGGTTCATCATCTAATGCTGGATGAAAATATGCAAAAAATCTTCTATCTTTTCCAAGTCTTCTTTTAAGTTCATTCATATCTTTCATGGAATGTACTTTTTCGTACTTTAATAATTTTTCTAAAATATTGGCTTTTGTATCCCATGTAATTTTTTTTAATTTTAAAAATCCTGGGTTAAACCAATTTTTAAATATATCAATTAAGTCATAATCTAAACTTTTAACTTCAGGATTTTCTTTTATTAAGTTTAATAAATCTTCTCTCAAGGAGACTATCTCCGATGTGCCATTTGGAGCCATATTTAGTCTTACAAATAGTTCTTTTCTTACTCCTGATGTAACTCTAGATAGATTTAAGATAGATGAAATATCTTTAGATTTGCTGTAACTTTTAATTGCTTCATCTATTTTTACTGAGTCAGGTTTATACTTATCATTTACTTGAATTAAAAATTTATATTTGTCCTCTGTAGATAAGTTTTGATATCTGAACAAGATATCTCTTGCTAATGTTATTCCAAAGGCCGCACCTTTAGTTGATAATAAATCATCACAAAGATCTATAAGATCTCTTTTTTTTGTAATACTTTTGATAGATTTTTTTTCTAAAATTTTTTGTCCAGCATCAGCTATAGTTTCAAAAATTCTTTTTATATTTAACATGGTGTTTTTTATATATTAAAAACCTAGGCTTTTGCCCATTATTTTATCAGGCAGCCAGGTAACAATTTCAGGGAAAATGCACAATATTAATATAGCTAAAGCCATAATTATCATAAATGGAATAGATCCTTTTAATATTTCTGACAAACTTACATCTGGAGTAATACCTTTAATTATATATAGATTTAATCCGACAGGTGGGGTAATAAGACCAATTTCCATATTTATAGTAAATACAATTGCAAACCAATATGGGTCAAATCCCAAGGTAGTTATTACTGGTAATAATATTGCTGAGGTCATAACGATAACAGCTACCGGTGGTAAAAAGAAACCAGCTATTAATAAGAAAATATTTATTAATATAAATACTACCCATTTGTTAGAGCTTAACTCAACCATGCTCTGTGCTAATGATTGCGTCACATAAAGTTGGGATAATGTAAAAGCAAAAAGATAAGAGGCAGCAATGATAAACATTATCATTACACTTTCCTTCATCGAAACTTTAACAATATTCCAAATCTTTTTTGGTTGATAAATTTTGTACACTACAGCGATCAATACAAAAACCAAGAATGCTCCTACACCTGACGCCTCTGAAGGTGTCGCAACTCCTCCGTATAGAACATACAAGACGCCAGCTATGATTGCTAAAAAGGGAAGAATTCTTGGTAATACTTCAATTTTTTCTTTGAAGGTTGGAGGGGTTCTATTTTTAAGTGCTTTTGCTGAATCCTTATCTATAAAATAACTATGTATAAGTGCCCACATTGCAAACATGCCTGCCAACATAAATCCAGGCACCAAACCACATAAAAATAATCTTCCAATTGATGTCCCCGTTGCTATTCCGTAAACAATTAAAACAATGCTTGGAGGAATTAAAACTCCTAGAGTACCTCCAGCAGCTATTGTTCCAGTTGCTATTTGATCTGAGTAACCTCTTTTTCTCATTTCAGGAATACCCATTGTTCCAATTGCTGCACATGTTGCAGGGCTTGATCCACTTAAAGCGGCGAAAACAGAGCATGCTCCAATATTAGATATTACCAATCCACCTGGAACCCTCCAAAGCCATCTATCTAATCCAGTGTATAAATCTTTTCCTGCAGGTGAATTAGCAACTGCCATTCCCATCAAAATAAACATTGGTATTGAAAGTAGAACAAAAGAATTGAGACCTGCATAAAATGTTTCCGCAAAGACATCTAACATTTGAAATCCTTCAAATGCTACCAAAAGAGCTATAGAGACAAAGCTTAATCCAAATGCAATTGGTATACCTGAAAATAAAACTATTAGTGTAAAAACTGCAACAATTACTGCTATTAATAAAGGGTCCATTAATTATTATCCTCCTCATCAAAAAGTTTAATAATTTCAGCAATGTATTGAAGTATCATTAAAGCAGCACCGATCATCATAGATGAATAAGGTATCCATAAAGGGGGGTCCCAAACTGTTCCTGTTGAATAATTTTTGGTAAAAGCTTCTTCGACCATGAGAAATCCAAAATAGAATAAAATTAAAAAAAATAATAAACTTATTAATGAGGTAAATATTTTAAGTCTTAAGATATTTTTTCTTGATAAAAAATCATATATCCATTCCATGCTAACATGAGCTTTTTCACTTAAAACATATGCACTTCCAATAAAAGTTGAAGCAACTAGCAACATTGTAACTAATTCTGTCTGCCATGTGATTGCTCTTTGAAAAAAATATCTTTCAAAGACAAGTTCCACAATTACTAAAATAGATAATATTAAAGCTAAAACAGCAAAAGCACCGCATGCTTTTGATGATAAATTGCAAAATTTTAAATATTTTTCTTTCATAAAAAAACCCCTATTTAATTTTTAAATAGGGGTTCTTTATATATCTTTTTTATTTAACTGCCAAAGCCATTTCCATCAGCTTATCGCCACCTGGAACTTTTTCAGCAAATGCTTTGTGTGAAGATTGTTTAGCTATCTCAACCCATGCTGCGTGATCATTAGCATCCATATATACTAATTTTACTCCTGCTGCTTTATAAGCGTCTTCAAATTTTTTATCTAAATTTTCGACTTGCGCAGTCATATATTTTTCAGCAACTTTACCAGCTTTCATTAAAGCATCTTGTTGTTTTGAATTTAGTTTATCAAAACTCATTTTTGACATCAAAATTGGCTCATACATAAACCACAACCCAAATTTTCCTGGAGGTGTTGCACATGATACTTGCTCATAAATTTTATAACTTACAAAACTTCCAGAACTAGTATTTGCACCTGTTAGTACTCCAGTTTGTAATCCGGTATAAATTTCTGAGGAAGGCATGCTCTGAATACCAGCACCAGCTGCTTCTAACATTTGGTTAAATGCTTTTCCAGCTGCTCTCATTACTTGTCCTTTAGCATCTGATGGATTTTTGATACATTTTGACTTTGATGCAAAACCGCCACCAAGCCATGCATCAGATAAAACGACAACACCAGCATCATTAATAATTCTTTTAATCTCAGTCATCATTGGACCTTTATTAAATCTTAATGCATGATCATGGTTTTTAACTGTTCCTGGCATTAGAGTTGCATCAAATTCAGGATGAAATTTAGATGCATAAGCTAATGGAAATGCAGAAATATCTAACTGACCAGTTGTCATTGGTTTCCATTGTTCTTTTGGTTTATATAATGATTTTGCTGGATAAATTCTAATATCTAAATCTACCCCTGCCTTTTTAACTTCATCAGCAATTATTTGAACCATTTCATGTCTTGGATCATAAGAACCATCAGCTCTAGGTGTCCCTGGCCATTGGTGACTTGCTTTGAGTGTAACAGCATATGCCGATCCAATTAATGAGAAAGCTAAAAATAATGTTGTGAAATAAAAACTTATTTTTTTAAACATATTTTCCCTCTTTAAATTAATTTAATAAACATATTAAATTGAACTTATGGGTAAGAGTCAATATAAGGAAATGTCGTATATTTTATTATGGATGGACCACTAAAAAATTTATTAGTTGTTGATTTAACAAGGGTTTTGGTAGGACCTTATTGTACTATGATACTTTCAGATTTAGGCGCGAGAGTTATAAAAATTGAAGCACCTGAAACAGGTGATGATTCTAGAAAATTTGGACCTTTTGTTAAGGATTACTCTGCATACTTTATGTCATTAAATAGAGGGAAAGAAAGTATAGCTTTGAATTTAAAGAATGATGAGGACAAAGAAATTTTTGATAAAATTCTATCTAAGGCAGATATTTTAGTAGAAAATTTTAAGCCTGGAACATTAGACAAATGGGGTTTTGGTTGGAAAGACGTAAATAAAAAATACCCTAAATTAATTTATGCATCAGCATCAGGATTTGGCCAAACTGGACCTTTAAAAGAGCTGCCTGCATATGACATGGTCGTTCAAGGTATGGGTGGTTTGATGAGTGTTACTGGTCATCCCAATTCTGAACCAACAAGGGTAGGAACTTCTATCGGTGATATTACTGCAGGTTTATTTACAGCAATTGGAATAAATGCAGCTTTATATGATAGACAAAAAACAGGAAAAGGATCATTCATAGATGTGTCTATGCTAGATTGTCAAATAGCAATTTTAGAAAATGCAATTGCAAGATATCTTTCCAAAAATGAAATTCCAGAACCCATGGGTTCAAGACATCCTTCTATTGCTCCCTTTGAAGCTTTTAAAACAAAAGATAGTTACATAATTATTGCTGCAGGAAATGATAAACTTTTTGGAAAACTTTGTGAAGTATTAAAAATTCCAGAAACTACAAATGATGAAAGATTTAATTCAAATTCGTTAAGATGTGAAAACATGAATCAATTAAAAGAAATTTTTGAAAAACAGTTAAGTTCAAAATCTACAAATGAATGGATAAGAGAAATGGAGGCATTGAAAATTCCATGTGGACCAATTTTTAACATAAAACAAGCTGTAGAAAATCCTCAAATTAAAGAAAGAAATATGATTGTAAAATCTTACCACAAAATTATTGGTGAATTTAAATCTGCAGGAAACCCAATTAAAATGTCCACCTATAAAGATGAAACTACTAGGGGTAATATTCCTGATTTAGATGAGCACAGGGAAAAAATAATTAAGGAATTTACTTAATTTATTCTTGATTTTCTGTTTCGTCAGATACAGTCTCTTCTTGATCTTTCATTTCGTCTAATGAAACATCAGCCTCTTCATCTTGGATTTCTTCAACAGGATCTGAAGCGGGTTGTTCGGCTGTATTTTGTAACTCAGCTAAATCATCTTTAGAAACTTGAATTTTTTCTGGAATTTTTCTAGCTCTCTTAGATGGAAGAATTGGTACACCGCTTTTTGAAATTTCACCTTTGTAAAGATTTTCAAAATCATCGCCAATATCATCTTCGTCCTCTGAAGTATCATCAATTTGCTCGACATGTTTTCTTAACTTGTAAACTGCAGCGTCTGTTAAATCAGGAACTTTAATTGTTTCCTCAGCTATTTCTCTTAATGCTATGACAGTGTTTTTGTCATTATCTCTATCTAAAGTGGGTTCTAATCCTGAATTAAGTTGGGTTGCTCTCTCCTTTGCAACTAATACTAATTCGTAAGGACTATCAACTTTATCTATACAATCTTCAACTGTAACTCTTGCCATGAACGGTTAAATACACCCCGAATATAAAAAAATCAAGGGGTATTAAAGATAAACTGGATTTAATTTTTTTCTGATAGTGAAAAGTAAGGCTATAGAGCATGCAATTGCAATTGCTGCAATTAGTGCGATTTTTTCAATTGAAAATCCAGCATCAATAAAAAGACCAAATAATGCTGTGCCAAAAGCAGTTGCAAATACCATTAAAGCAGTAGTTAAAGCTTTAATAGATCCAATATATTTTACACCATAAATTTCTGCCCATGTTGATGATCCTAGTAAATTGGCTAGACCGTTTGATATTCCAACCAATCCAAGAAATAAAAATGCAGTTTGTGGAGCATCAAAATATATGATGACTAAAGTTCCTAAGAATAATGGAATATTCATATAGATTAGTAATTTTCTACTTGTAAATTTATCAATCAAATAACCAGCCACAATTAAAGTGATTACAGAAAAAAATGAGTAAGACATAAAAGATTGCGCAATTGTATATTCACCCCACCCTTTTGAATTAGTAACAAATGATTGATATACAAATACTCCTGTTGCAATCCAGGGCATTGCTAACATATTTAATGAAACAATGTAAAATCTATAATCTCGAAGAACTTCGATTCTTTTCCAGTTTTTAATATTTTCCTCTTTTAATTTTTCATTTTGGCTACTCTCTCTGGTATCTAATTTCACATCTTTAACTAAAATGTAAGAAGCCAAAGGTAAACAAATTAAAACTATTAAAGAAAAGATTACCCATAAATCTTGCCAAATAACAATTGTTAAAAGATAAACAATTAATACAGGCATTATAAATTCTGCAGAAGATAAACCAAACCAAATAATGCTTAACGCTTTACCCCTCGATTTCGTAAAATATCTTGAAATAGTAGTTGAAGCTGTGTGAGACATTAATCCTTGTCCAGAAAACCTCATTAAAAATATTGCAACAAATAAAAAAGCTACTGACGATGTTTTGGAAAAGAAAAATGAGGAAAAAGATAAAAGTATCGTAACAAAGATTGCAAATTTTATCACATTTACATCATCAATTTTTTTTCCAATCCAAATAAGAAGTAAACTACTAAAAAGAGTTGCTGATGCATAAATCGTGCCAAATTGTCCATGTGTTATAGAAAGGGTTTCTCTGATGCTTGAATTGAATAAACCTATAAAAAAACTCTGTCCAAAACACGAAAAAAATGTAAAAATAAAACCGAAAATAATTACTTTTAAACTTAAACTTTTAAACATATAAATAATTTATGACTTGTAATGTTGCTTTCATAGGTCTCGGGGTAATGGGTTATCCGATGGCTGGTTATATATCAAAAGCTGGGCACAATGTAACTGTTTTTAATAGAACAACTGCTAAAGCTGAAAAATGGATTACTGAATATAAAGGTAAAATAGCATCAACACCAAAAGATGCTGCAGAGGGTGCTGATTTTATTTTTACTTGTGTAGGTAATGATGAGGATTTGAAACAAGTTACTTTAGGTGAAAATGGATTATTTCATAGTGCTAAGGAAGGTTCAATCTACGTAGATAATTCAACTGTATCTGCAGAAGTATCGAGAGATCTTTATAGTAAAGCAAAAGAAAAAGGATTTGCATTTTTAGATGCACCAATTTCTGGAGGTCAATCAGGTGCTGAAGGAGGAATTCTTACAGTTATGGTTGGAGGTGATGAAGAGGTTTTTAAAAAAGCAGAACCAGTAATTGATTGCTATAGTAAAAAAGTAAAATTAATTGGTCCATCAGGAAGTGGTCAACTGACCAAAATGATGAATCAAATGTGTATTGCAGGAGTTGTTCAAGGTTTATCAGAGGCTATTAATTTTGGAATAAATGCTGGTTTAGACATTGATAAAGTAATGGAAACAATATCAAAAGGTGCAGCACAATCTTGGCAAATGGAAAACAGATATAAAACTATGGTTGAGGATAAATTTGATTATGGTTTTGCAGTTGATTGGATGAGAAAAGATTTAAAAATAGTTATTGAAGAAGCAAAAAGAAATGGTTCACCTGTCCCAATAACAGAAATTGTTGACGAATATTATGCAGATGTTCAAAAAATGGGTGGTAATCGTTGGGATAGTTCTAGTCTGATCGCTAGACTTAAAAAAAAATAATAAACCAATGTCAAATACTGTCCCATACTATGAGGACTTCTCTGAAATAAAGAAAAAAATTTGGTCAATGCTTGATGATGCGGTAACTAATAGGTCATCACCTTTTCGAATTCCAGTTTTTGTTTGTGGTGATCAATCAGACTTTGATGGAAGAATTGTTGTTCTTAGAAAATCTGACCAATCAAATAATCTTCTTCAGTTTCATAGCGATATAAGATCTGACAAAATTCCAAAATTAAAAAAAAATAAAAGTGCTGCTCTAATATTTTACGATAAAGAAGAAAAAATTCAGCTACGTGTTAAAGTTAATTGCATAGTCAATCATGATAATGAAATCACAGAGCAATCATGGTCAAAAACTGCTCACGTAAGTCGAAAATGTTATTTAGTAAACAATGGACCAGGAACAGAAACGGATGAACCAAGCTCAGGTTTAAGTGAAGATATTGAAAAATCAGGCTTTACGATGGAGCAAAGTGAAGAAGGTTATAAAAACTTTACAGTAATACAATGTAATATTGAAAGTATTGAGTGGCTTTATCTTGCAGCAAAAGGTCATAGAAGAGCAAGATTTGATATTACAAATAATAATCAAAACTGGCTAATTCCATAAAAATGTTAAGTGGATTTATTATTGCTGTAGCACTTGTATTAGGTGGCTTAGCTGTAATGAGATTTGGTATTTTCCAAATCAGAAAGTTTAAAAAAGGTGAAACTAGAGTTACTAAGAAAGTTAGTGAACAAATAGCTTTTTTAATATTTTTTGTAATTATTTTAGGATTAATTGTTTATTCTGTTAATGATTTGCTTTTTAGATAAATTAGTTTTCCTGATAAATTTCTAACTCATCTTCCCAAGATGCAGTAACATCTCTTCTAGCATAAAAACATTGATATCCAATACCTTCTTCAGGTTCAAATTTATTATAGTCTTGTATGGTAACTTTCCATTTATCTTTTGAGAGGCAGGTAACTTCAAATGGGTCAAAAGGAGTATCTGAAGTAGGAGTAAAATAAACACTATCTTGCATATCTGGACAACTTTCAATGTCATGACCCCAATAATCATCATTCTTTGGATCTAAAGTATGATTTGTTCCATCGCCTGACCTGCTCATCATATCTTTTGTTTTTTTAGTATTATGTCCTTCAATATAATTTGGCGAACATGTATAAATTCCTCCCATAGCATGTAAAACCTCGTGTAAAATAAAATATCCAACCTCTTTTTTATTAAGTGGCCATTTTTTTTGATGTTTAGAAAATACATTGAATATTGGAAACCCACCGGAAAATGGCCAATCTTTATAACTAAAATCTCCAAAGTTAAAATAAATTTTTTTAGGATTATTCATACCACTGTTAATTATAGATCTTCCGAATACATTTGCACAACTTCCCCATTTTGATTTTTTCATATCTTTTTTGGTTCTATTAACTCTAAGAAATGTAATATCTAGCTTTCCATCTTCACGTCTATCCCATTTTAATTTCTGACCTTCACCATTATTAAAATTTGATTTTTTATTTGCTTTTGCAGTTTTCTTCAAAATCCAATTATCTGCAATTTCTACCCATTTTTCTACATCTCCATTTATATCCCCTTCTTTATCTTTAGAGTCCTTTAATAAAGTGTAAACAACATGAACTTGAAAATCATCATTAACATCTGGTTGATCCTCAAAAAATCTGCCCGGTTTTTTATCGCTATCTAAGACTACTGGAGTTGTGTTACTATCATAACATTTATCAGCATATGCATTTGAAATTATTAAAATAAATGAAGTAAGTATTATTAATATCTTTTTCATCTCTAGAAATTATTGAACTCTTTATATCTATTATATGTACACCAAGTTCTTTTCTTTTTAATTTTTTTTAGTTTTTTATGAGAATATCTATCTCTCCATTCATAATTACTATCAGGAGAAATACCTCGCCCAACCTCTGCAGCCATTGCACATTTTAAGTAAACAGGATTAAATGGTGTACTAGAAGTCGGTTCTAAAAAAACAGAGTCTTTAAAATCAGGACAAGTAGGATCTTTATGATTATATAATGATGAGCCCAAATTATACTTGTCTCCCCCATCAGGCCCTCCAATTATTGTTCCAGACTTGTGTGATTTTTTAGCTCCTTTTGTGCATGGCCAAGCAAATCCATTTACATGCATTAATTCATGTAAGGTAATTAGAATTCTTTTATTTTTACTTGGGTTATGTTTACTTTTTAAAAAAATATATCCATGATGCACGCTCCCTTGTCCACCATCCCTATGCCCTACATCTACCCATGCAAAATACAATTTATTTGGACTATTAAATCCTAATTTTGTTAAATAAGCGTCAGGATAGTTCATTCCATAATTTCCTTTATATTGTTTATCAAATCTAACAAAAGAAATATCCATTTTTCCATCTTCCCTTAAGTCATACCTAAACTTCTGATTACCCTTTGTCATTTCAAACATTTTTTCATTTGCTTCTAATAACTCTTTCTCCATTTTTCCATTGATGTCCCATTCTCTATCCTCGCTATCTTTGTTTAAGAGATAAATAAAATGAACTTGAGGTTCATTAGTAACATCTGGTTGATCTTTAAAATATCTTCCAGCTTTTTCATCTGATGAAAAAACGGCATTTGAAAATAGGGAAAATACTATAATTAATATTTTAATCATTTAGATATGTTTTTATCATTCAAGCCTACCATCGCTTTTCCTGGAGCAAAAGTATAATCATTATCATCCATTAATTTTCCATTTTTTAAATTATATAATTTCCAATTAAATTTAATATTGCTATTTTGTTTTTTTCCTAATTTTAAAATTGTTAATTCAATTTTTCTAGGTTTCCCTCCAGAAGACCCTTCAAAAGACCTAGTTTCTCCCTCTTTCCAAATTCCCAAGGGAAATTTACATCCATTTTCAATTATTCTACCACCACGTCTACTATCCCAAATTCTTCCTATGCATTGTCCATCGTTAGTTATAGTAAATAGCTGGGTTTTGAGACCACTTTGCCCTTTTCTTGTTCTTTTATAAACTTTTATTTTTTCTCCAGTTTCTGGATGATACCAATCTTCAGGACCTATAATTTCCTTTTTTTTCTTTTCGCCAAATATCAAATTAGCTTTTGTAAATTTAATTTCTGTATCATTTCTAATTTTTCCACCTGTGAAAAGCTCTAAAGGTATAAATCTTTCAAAGGCCTGAGAGAATTGAGTTGATAAAACTAATATTAATAAACTATAAAAAAGTTTTTTCATTAAAATATAGACTTTAAATATTTTTTCCAATTTTCTTGGTACCTAATAGCATTTTGTTTTACTGCTTCAATTTCATCATCAGTTAACTGACGAATAATCTTTCCAGGTGATCCCATTACTAAAGAATTGTCGGGAATTTCTTTATTTTCTGTAATTAATGATTTAGCTCCAATGATACAATTTTTTCCAATTTTTGCTTTATTGAGAACTACAGCTCCAATACCAATTAAAGAATTGTCATCAATCGTGCAGCCATGCAGCATTACTAAATGACCTATGGTTACATTCTTCCCAATTATTAATGGGTAACCTGGGTCAGTATGCAAAACACTTCCGTCTTGAACATTTGACCCCTCTCCTAAATGAATATTTTCTATATCACCTCTTAATGTTGCATTAAACCAGACACTAGAGTTTTTTTCTAATGTTACATCACCAATTATAACAGCGTTTGGCGCTACCCAATTTTCGCCAAGGTTTTTTGGTTTTTTATCTTTTAAATCGTAAAACATAAATTATATAGTCTTTTAACATGGCATTAACTAAAACACCAATATGTGACTTCGGCAAAAAAGCTGACAACTTTGAACTCAAATCTATAGATAATAAAATAATTTCCTTGAATGATGCAAGGGGTGAAAATGGAACACTAATAATGTTTATCTGTAATCACTGTCCATATGTTTTGGCTGTTATAAAAAATGTTGTAGAAGACTGTAAAGAGTTAGAAAATGATGGAATTAAATCTATTGCAATAATGTCAAATGACCCCAGTAGATATGAAGAAGATTCATTTGATAACATGATTAAATTTTCAAAAAATAATGATTTTAATTTTCCATATTTAATAGATGAAACTCAAGAGGTGGCTAAAATTTATGGTGCAGTCTGCACTCCAGATTTTTTTGGTTATAATAAAAATCTTGAACTTCAATACAGAGGTAGAATTAGAGAATTAAAAAATTTAAAACCTATTCAGACTGGTGATAGTGAACTTAAAAATGCTATGAAAATGATTGCAAAAACTGACAATGGTCCAAATGAACAATTTCCTAGTATGGGCTGTAGTATTAAATGGTTTAAATAATTAATGTATTTAATAATAACTAGAACTTTTCCTCCTGAATTAGGAGGTATGCAAAATCTCATGTGGGGATTAACAAGGTCTCTTTCAAAACTAAATCTTATAAAGGTTTTTGCAGATTATCATGAAAATCATGAGGAGTTTGATAGGTCAGTTTCATTTTCAATTGAAAGAGTAAGTGGAATGAAGCTTATTAGAAAATATAGAAAATCTTATTTAATTAATGATTATCTTGAACAAAATAATAATGTTGAGTGTATTATTGCTGATCATTGGAAAAGTTTAGAACTAATTAAAACAATTAAAAAAAAAATCTGTTTAATTCATTCTAAGGAAATCAATCATCCAAAAAGTTCTATATTAAATAAGAAAGTTTTATCAGTTTTAAATAATGTGGATCATATTGTTGCTAATTCAAATTTTACAAAAAATTTGGCTGTTGATCTAGGAGTAGATGAAAAAAAAATTGTTGTTATAAACCCAGGGATTGATCCTGTAGTTGAAGTTCCAAAAAAATATTTAGATGAAGCTGAAGAAATATTAAAAGGTAAGAAAAATAGACTAATTACGGTGTCAAGATTTGATAAAAGAAAAAATCATGAAAAAGTAATTATGGCTATTAGAAACCTTAAAGAAATTTATCCAGATATAATTTATACATGTGTAGGATATGGTGATGAGGAAGAGAAATTAAAAAAATTAGTTATAGAACTTAATCTTAATGATCAAGTAACTTTTCTTAAAGATATACCAATAAATTTAAAGAATGCTCTAGTAGCTAAATCAAATATTTTTGTAATGCCATCGATAATTCACAAAAAATCTGTAGAAGGTTTTGGTATAGCTTATGTTGAAGCTGCCCAATATGGCATACCATCTATAGGAGGTAAAGATGGAGGAGCTTCGGATGCAATAATTCATGAAAAAACTGGTTTAATATGCGATGGTAACAAACTAGAGGAAATTTACTCAAGTATAGACTCTCTTTTTAAAGAAAATAAATATGTAGAATTCGGCAGAGAAGCAAAAAATAATTCTGTAAACTTTCTCTGGGATAAGGCAATTGAAAAATATAAAAGAATCCTATAAAATTTATTTGTGATAGATAAATTTAATAATGTTTGGTATTTACTTATATTTCTAGTCCATTTTATTGGTATTGGAGCTTACGCTTATCAAACAATTTTTCAAACTAGAAAATTTTGCACAAAGTTTGAAATTGATGATTCAGCATTTACAATTGTTAGATTTGTTGGAGCAATGTTTTTAGGTCAATTAATTATGGCTCTTTATATATTATTTTTAAGAAGGAATGGTGTTGTTGCAGCTGGGTCCTTTTTTAATTTAGTTTTTCTAACAAATCTGTGTATTTATCTTGTAAATTCATATTCAATATTGATTGATAAAACTGGCATAAAATCACCCGAGAGAGCCAGAGAAGGAATCATAGCTCCATTGTTTTTTTCAGCAACCAGCGCAATTTTATGTTATGGGCTTGCTGATAAGATTTACGGATATTAATCAAATTTATTTTTTTAAACTTTTAAATAATTGCCAGCATACAATACTCAATGTAAGTATTAATATTATAAGTGTTAAAGGTCTACCCCATAAAAATTCCCATGATCCGTTGCTTAACAATAAAGATCTTCTTAAATTCTCTTCCATTAAACCTCCAAGTACAAATGCGAGTATTAAAGGTGGCATTGGGAAATCATAAAGCCGCATAAAAGTTGCAACAACTGCAATTCCAATCATTAAATAAATATCAAAATTATTAAATGACATTACGTAAATTCCTGTAATTGAAAAAAATAATATTAAAGGAATTAAGTAATTTTTTGGAACTGCTAAAATTCTTGCTATATATGGAATAAGAGGAAGATTTAATATTAATAATATAACCATACCTATATACATTGACATTATTATTGACCAAAATATCTCTGGATTTGTCATATATAATCTTGGACCTGGTTGAACTCCAAAACCTAATAGTGCGCCCAACATGACTGCAGTAGTACCACTTCCTGGTATACCTAACGTTAACATGGGAACAAATGAGCCTGAGCATGCTGCATTATTTGCAGTTTCGGGAGCTGACAAACCATTTACACTTCCTTTACCAAATTTTTCTTTTTCTTCATCGTTAACTACATTTCTTTCCATTCCATAAGCTAAGAAAGATGCAATTGTTGCACCAGCGCCCGGTAATACACCAATTAAAAAACCTATTATTGATGATCTAGGAATTGTTTTATACATTTTTGATCTTTCTTCTTTGTTAATTTTAATCGAACCAAGTTCTGTTAATGAAACTTGTTTAGCTGCGCTAGTTGGATCATTTCTTTTTAATATAATTGTAAGTGCTTCACTCATTGCAAATGTTGCCATAACAATAAGAACAAAGCTAATTCCATCTGTTAAATTCATGTTATTAAATGTAAATCTGGTAATATCTGATAAGCTATCTTGACCAACAGATGCTAGCATTAAACCAAGTACTACCATCATCATAGCCTTTAAAAACTGTCCCTTAGAAGAAAACGCAGCTATAGCAGTCAGACCTAAAATCATTAACGCGAAATAATCAGGAGATCTAAAAGATAAGCTTACTTTAGATAAACTTGGAGCCATAAATAATAAATATATTGCTGACAACGTACCACCAGCAAATGAACTCCAGGCGGCTATGGCTAAAGCTTTCCCTGCCTTTCCTTGTTGAGCCATTGGGTAACCATCAAATGATGTTGCTACAGTTCCTGGAACACCAGGTGCGTTTAACAGTATTGATGATGTAGAACCTCCAAATACTGCACCATAGTAAACTCCTGCCATTAAAATTAAACCAGTTGCTGGATCAAAACCATAAGTAATTGGTATCATTAAAGCTATCGCTGTCATTGGACCAAGTCCAGGTAACATTCCAATAATTGTTCCAAAAAAACAACCAATCATTACCATTAAAATATTTTGAAGAGTAAGAGCTGTTGTTAAACCAATTAGTATCCCTTCAATCATCCCATTACTCCAATTGATTGTAGAAATGGATCTCTTAGATAAATATCAAGAACACCATGAAGCAAATACATAAACGCAGCTACAAAAGGGAAAGACAATAAAAACATTAAAAACCATCTTCTCTCTCCTAAAAAATAATATGATGAGAACAAAAATAATGATGTAGTTAAAAAATAACCAACTTTTAAAATTGTAGCACCATAAATTATCGCAATAACAATAAGTAGCGCTGTCTTTTTATATTCTAAAGTTTTATGCTGAACTTTTATTGTATTTGGATCTGGTAAAATTAGTTTTAATCCTGAAAAAAAAAGGCCTGCATAACCTAGATAAATTGGAAATGTTCTTGCATTAAAGGGAGCATTTTCATCGAATGCAAAAACTTGAATTTGATAAGCTGTGTATAAATAAAATGCGGAAAATATAAAAAAGAGCAGTGATATAACTTTTGTAGTATTTATATTCACTGCTCTAATATTTAATAATCGTTAAGATTATATAACTCCTAATTTCTTCATAAGAGCCGTCATTTCTTCAGTTTGTTTTTCTAAAAAAGAGACAAACTTACCCTCTGGATTGTAAATATTAACCCATGCATTTCTTGCTCTAACAGCCTCCCATTCAGAAGTCTTTTGTACATCGCCTAACATTTTTGCAATTTTAGATTTATCCGCATTGCTCATTCCTGGAGGTCCAAAGAAACCTCTCCAGTTAACAAATTGTACATCATAACCCTGTTCTTTAAGAGTTGGTGCATCTGGAGCATCAGAAACTCTTGACGGAGCTGTAATACCAATAATTCTTACTTGGTCTCTTGCACCCATTAGTTCACCTAAACCAGTTGAGATAATTTGTGTTTCTCCAGATAATAGTCCGGCTAAAGCTTTTCCACCAGCGTCATAAGGAATATAAGCAACATCATTTGGATTAGCACCAGCAGCTTGGAAAGCTAAAGCACCAATTAAATGGTCCATACTACCTCTTACTGATCCGCCAGCCATTTTAATAGAGCTTGCATCTTTTTTATACGCATCAACTACATCTTTGAAATTTTTATAAGGTGAATTTTTAGCAACTGCTATCGCACCGTAATCACCAATAACGCCAGCTATTGGCACAACATCTTTGTATGATAATGTTCCACTTCCACTTACATAACCTTTATGTCTTGTAATTGATCTTAAAACTAATGGTGTTGATTGAACTAATACTGTATTAGCAGGCTTATTATTAATCATATAAGCTAATGCTTTTCCACCACCACCACCTGACATATTTTCAAATGATGCACTTTTTAACATTCCGGCTTTTGTTAAAGCTTCTCCAGTACCTCTAGCAGTTCCATCCCAACCACCACCAGCACCACCACCAATTACAAAGTGCAATTTATCAATTGCTATTGAACTAGTTGTTGTTGCTGAAAGTATAAGAATTGCAGAGAATAAAACTGAAATTATAGATTTAATTAGTTTCATTATTTTTTCTCCTATTATAATTATAATTAGTTATTAAACATAAATTAAAATTCAGTGTCAATGAGGATTTATTATTTAAATATTAAACGTGATTCCATTTAAAAGATTATTAAATGAGCTTAACATTAGTTATAAGGCTTTAATCATAGGGGTAATAGGAGGTTATATTGGAACTCTGATTAGTCTTCCTTTACCATGGTTACTTGGTGCTTTAGGTTTAAATCTTTGCATTGCTTTCACCAATTTTAAAATTAAATTTTCAACAAAATTACTTAATCCAGTTTTTCTAATGGTTGGTATTATTTTAGGCGGAACGTTGAATGTATCTTTATTATATAAAATTCATTTATGGATATTCTCATCTATGGCTATGATTGTTTGTACTGTAGTCAGCACTGTTTTAGCAGGATATTATTTTATTAAAGTTTGTAAATTTGATAAGTTTATTGCTACACTTGCTGCACTACCTGGGGCATTTGTCCCAATAGCTGGAGCACTTTTAGAGTATGGAAAAAAAGAAAATCATAAACAAGTTTTAATTCCTCAGGCTACAAGAGTCATTTTTATTGTAAGTTTTGTGCCTATATTATTTATTAGCAAGTTAGGATTTTCTGAAATAGCAGGATACAATTATGAAAATATTTACGATCTAAGATATTTTTTAGAAATTATTTTTTTAATAGTTATTTGTTATTTATTTTCTAAATTGCTCAAAAAATTTAATATCCCTTCACCTATACTTGTTGGTGCAATGGCCTTATCTGGCTTATTTTATACTTTTGAAATTGTTAACTCTAGATTCCCAGATACGGTAATAAATATAGCTTTTATTTTTTTGGGCACTGCTCTTGGAAGTAGATTAAATGGATTAAAACTTAAAGAATTATTTTTTTATATTTTTCATGGAATAATTGTTTGTTCTATTTTAGTTATTGTTGCGATGATTACAGCTTACTTTCTTCAATATTTAGGATTTGATTTTATTCCAACTTTTTTGAGTTTTGCTCCAGGAGGAATTCATGAAATGGTTGTGATTAGCGTTGCATATAATATTGATCCTATTTTTGTAAGTTATCATCATTTTTTAAGAATATTAATAATTGTAGCTTTTTTACCATTTTTGCTAAAAAAATTTGGGAACAACTCTAATAAAAATACAAAGTTCAAATAAAATCAAATATTAATTTTGTACTGCTGACAAGAATTAAACCATAGATAATGTTATAAAACAAATTTTCCTCTATAATTTTAAGCAATTGATAACCAATAAATATTCCAATTAAAGCCAATGGAAAAAGTGAGACAGATTGAAATAAGGTATCAAAATTCATCATTGATAGATAAATATACAAAGGTAGCTTTATTAAGTTAACACAACTAAAAAAGATAATTCTCGTTCCTACATATATTTCTTTTTTTAACCTTAATGGAAGTAAATAAAGACTAGTGGGTGTTCCACCAGCATGCACACAAAAACTAGAAAATCCTGCAATAGATGAACAAATTGCACCCTTCAAAAAATTTTGGTTGGCTGGAACTGTTTTTTCTTTTTTAAACAAGAAGTATTGCCCAGCAAATATAAATCCCATTATTCCAACTATTAATTTAAGTAAATCCTCAGAAAAATGATTGAATGTTAAGGAACCAATTACAATCCCTATTGCCGCAAACGGTATAATTACTCTCAATATACTAAAATTAAACTCTCTTCTAAATCTGTAAACAGCAATCATGTCTGAAAAAATTAAAATAGGTAGAATAATTGCTAATGCCTGCTGTAATGGCATTACAACTGTCATCAATGGGACTGATATTAATGATATAGAACCACCTAAACCTGATTTTGCAATACCATACAAAATAATTGCTGGAACTACACTTATGAAAAAAAGGAAATTGATTTCCATTAATTTAAAGATTTTATAAAATATTCAAATACTTTTTCTGGAGATAATTTATTTAAGTCTGTTACTTGAATTGCTTTAAAATTTTCTCTCTCTATACTTACTTTGTAAGCAGTAGTATGAGAGCCGAATAAAGCTAAACCATTAGAATCCAAGTGTGCTGCTATATGTGCAGGTCCAGTGTCATTTGCTACAACGAAAGAACTGTCTTTTATTAATGTAGCAAGCTCAGAAATATCTAAAGATCTATTTTCTTTTAAAATTGAAATCGCATTAATTTCTTTTGTCATATTAATTTCATCAGGACCTGGAGCTACAATAATTTTATATTCATCTTTAAATTTATTCTTAATTAAATCTATAAGTTTATTATAATTAGGCCATTTTTTAATCTGTAAATGTGGAGAGCAAAAAGGAAATAAAATTATATATTTATTTAAATCAAATTTTTTTTTTATATTTTCAATATTGGAACAAGCCCACTTAAAATTAGGAAACATAGTGTTTTTAGTATTAACTCCAGATGTTTCTAATTGATGTTTAAATCTGTCTAAAACGGGATTTTTATCAAATTCATCCTTGGATTTATATTTTGGCAAAGTGGTTTCAGAAGACGACCAAACAAGATTACTAGCATTTGGGAACAATATTTTCTTATAGAAATTTGAACGAGAAGAATTTTGTAAATCAAAAACTTTTATAAATTTATATTTTTTTAATTTGCGCATGAGATTGAATAAATAAATCAGATTAAATTTTGATAATCTCTTATCCAAAATTATGTCCTCTAAATATGGATTTTTTTTGAAAAGATCAATGTAAGGCTTTGATGTTAATAAATAGACTTTATCATCTTTGTGAAAATCAGAAATATCTTGAATTGCACCGCTCGCTTGGGCTATATCACCTAAAGATCCATGTTTAATTATAAGAATATTAGACATATTTTTAACAACTTAACACACTATGTTTATATATGAATAAAATTTTAGTTGAAGTATCTGTAGGTGAACTTTTAGATAAAATCTCAATTTTAGAAATCAAAAAAGAAAAAATTAAAGACTCAGATAAATTAATATTTATTAATGATGAATATCTAGTTTTAACAAAACAATTAGATGAAAACATAACTTTAAAAGATGAATTAAAAAAACTTTATGAAGAATTAAAGGCAATAAATGCAAAACTTTGGGATATTGAAGATAAAAAAAGAATGTGTGAAAAAGATAGTGATTTTGGTGAAAATTTTATAAAACTATCAAGAGATGTTCATTTTCTAAATGATGATAGAGCAAAAATTAAATTAGCAATAAACAATAAAACTGGTTCAAAGATAAAAGAGATTAAACAATACACAAACTATTAAAGCATACTTGGAATAACTTTTCTTAAATCCATAGCTATTTTTGGAATTATATTTGAATATATAATTCCTTTACCAACTTTCTTGAGAGCCATTATTTTACCATCGGGTGAAATAATAACTGTATGCCCAAAAGTTTCTCTTTTAATCGTATTTTTTCCTGTTTGATTAGGTGCAAAAATATAGCAAAAGTTTTCAATTGCTCTTGCTTGTAATAAAGTTAACCAATGTCTTTGACCAGTTGTTTTAGTGAATGCAGATGGAACAGTGATAAAACTTAGATTTCTTTTTGATAAGTTTCTATAAAGTTCTGGAAATCTTAAATCATAACAAATTGAAAGACCTATATTTCCCCAGGGTAATTTAGCCGATACTAATTTTTTACCTGCCTTAAATACTTTGCTTTCTTTATGTTGTTCTTTTTTTGAAACTTTTACATCAAACATATTTATTTTATCATAATAAGTAATTATTTTACCCTTAGGTCCAATAAGAATTGATCTGTTTCTTAATTTGCCTTTTTCTTTAATGCACATTGAGCCAAGAAGTATCCATTTCTTCTTTGTTTTAGCTATAATTTTTACTTTTTTTATTATTGGATCATTTTTCATTTCATATGAATATTTAAATAAATTATTTTTGTCAGCAGACATCAATGAAGAAGTTTCTGGAGTAATTATTAAGTCTGCTTTATTTACAATTGCTTGATATATATATTTTACAATATCTTTAAAATTTTTATTATAATCTTCCCCGCTAGACAATTGAATACAAGCTACTTTCATGTTTGAAATCCGTATTTTTTTTCTAAATACTTTATAATATTGTGAATTATAAATGTAATAAATAAATAAATTATTCCTGCTGTAATAAAAGCCTCAAAAGGTTTAAAAGTTAAAACATTTACTTTTCTAGCTTCACCCATTAAATCCATAATAGTTATAACACTTGCAAGTGAAGTTCCTTTAAGCATTAATATTATTTCATTCCCATATGCTGGAAGTGATTGTTTTATAGCTATTGGCAATTGAATTCTGTAAAAAGTTATTTTTTTTGTTACTCCTAAACTTTGAGCGGCTTCAATGTAACCTTTTTTAATTGTTTGAAATGCTGATCTTAGTATCTCAGACGTATAAGCTCCTGTATTTAAAGAAAATGCAATTATTGCACACCAATATGGTTCCTTTATTATTACCCAAAAAAATGAATTTCTTAACAACTCTATATTAGCTAATCCATAATAAATTAAATATAATTGAACTAGTAATGGTGTTCCTCTAAAAAAATAAGAATATCCATAAGCAAAATTATTAATTATTGGATTTTTATTAATTCTTAAAATTGCAAAAATTAAACCTATTATTAATCCAAAAAACATTGAAGCTACTAAGAGTTGAAGAGTGATAACTGCACCATTTAACAAGCCTGGAAAAATACCAATCATTAATTTTATATCCATCAGTATCCTTTGCTATATTTTATTTCTAATTTATTAATTAATTTCATACTTAGGAAAGTAAGCATTAAGTATAATACAGCTGCTACTGAATAAAAAAATAAAGGATCTCTAGTTGAGCCAGCAGCAATATAAGACTGCCTCATTATTTCTACTAATCCTGTAACAGAAATTAAAGAAGTATCTTTTAAAGTTATTTGCCAAACGTTACTGAGGTTTGGAATTGATAACCTCAACATTTGTGGGAAAATAATTTTGTAAAATTGAATATGTTTTTTTATACCCAAAACTTTTGAAGCCTCAAATTGACCTTTATCTATTGATAAAATTGCACCTCTAAAAACTTCAGTGGAATAGGCTCCAGAAATAATTCCAATTGCAAGAGCACCGGTTATAAATGCATTTATTTCAATATAACCATCATACCCAAAAATTGAAGCCACATACATAGCAGCTCCTGTTCCTCCAAAAAATAACAAGTATATTACTAATAATTCTGGAACACCTCTAATAATAGTAGTGTAACAATTTCCAATTACATTTAGTGTTTTATTTTTAGATAATTTTAAAGGAGTAAATATTAAAGCAAATACAAATCCGATTGCCATTGCAGCAATAGATACAGCAATCGTAATTAGGGTTGCAAAAAACAGTTCGTCTCCCCAACCAGTATCTCCAAATGATAGAAGTTCCATAAAGATTGGCGACTATATATTATAGTCGCCATATCTAAAATTAATTACATAGAAGCATCAAAGCCGAACCATTTAATGGCAATTCTGCTTATGTGCCCATCTTTTCTTGCTTTATCGATTGCTTTGTTAAAAGCTTTTAAGAGTTTAGTATCGTCTTTTCTAATACCTACCCCTACACCATTACCAAATGCACCACCAGAAAAAGTCGGTCCCACAAGTACAACCGCTTCACCAGATTTTTCTGCATAGTCAGTAAATGCTACCGCAGCAGCTAAAGCAACATCACATCTACCATTACTTAAATCAAGATTAACCTCATCTTGAGTTTTATAAGTTTTCAAATTTATTTTTCCAACATCACCAGATTCTAAGAAATTTTGGTGGATTGTTCCAATTTGAGTACAAACTGTTTTACCTGATAAAGCTGATGTTAAAGTTTTCATAGCTTTATTTACAGACGAACCACCTAAATTTAAATTCACAGCTTCTGGGGTATCTATTCCCTCTAAGTCTGAACCTTTCATGACAGCCAAAGATGCAACTTCATCAGCATATCCTTGTGAAAAATTAATTGTTTTCATTCTTTCATCAGTGATTGACATTCCAGCCATTATAGCATCAAATTTTTTTGATGTTAAAGCTGGTATCATGCCATCCCAATCTTGCTCAACGATTTCACATTGCTGTCCTATGTATCTGCAAAGTGTCCATGCAAGTTCTACCTCAAATCCAATAAGTTTACCTGAAGCATCTTTTGAATTCCAGGGTGGGTATGCTCCCTCCGTTCCAATCTTAATTTTATCGGCATTAGAATTACTAATTAAAAATAAAGATAACAAAACTGTTAAAAATATATTTTTTATTACATTCATTATTTCCTCCATTAAAACAATAATTATTTCATAATTTTTGAGATTTAAAAAGAAGTTTCTAGTGATTTATTGATGAAGAAAAATTCCAAGAACAATCAAAACTTGGTATATAAACTCTAGATAATTTAGTATTACCAAAATTTTCATTAAATATGTTTAGCCAATTTTCTACTTGTTTAGGTTTTTTATCTTGGCTTCCAACCTGAGCTGTAATTACTCCTTTTGGCTTTAAAATTCTTACAAGTGAATTCATATTTTTAGCAGCCAAATCTATACAGTATTGGTCATCATTTAAATCAACATATATTTGATCATATGTATCATCTTTAACTGATTTAATGCTTTCAAATGCGTCTCCCCAAATACATTTAACTGAATTTTTCTCTGTTGCTTTCTCACCAATTTTGCCTAGATGTTTATCACAAATCTCAACTACTTCAGGATCCAACTCATACCAATCAATAAAACTAAAATTTTTTGATATACATTCTCTTGCTACACCTCCATCTCCACCACCTATAATTGCTGCTTTTTCTTTACTTGAATTTAAGTCAAGTCCTGATTTTACAAAAATAGAGCTATAAAGATATTCATCTTTTTCTGATACCTGAATTTCATTATCTATAAACAAGGCTTTTCCAAATTGTTCTAGTTCGAGTATCTCTATGTGTTGGCCTACTTTTGATTTAAAGTTTTCGATTACATTATTTACTACATACGATTTTTTTAAACCAGGTGAACTATAATTGTCATGATAGAGGTCTACTGTATCTCTATTAAATTTTTTCTTAATTATATGAGTATGCTCTATTTCATCTTTAATGACATCCAAAGCAACAGAAGGTGAAATTTTTGCACATGTAAAAAAGTCAAAACTAATAATTCCTTTTTCGGGAAATGTATGGAAACTTATGTGGCTTTCCGCAAGAAGTGCAACTAAAGTAAAACCTTGTGGTTCAAACTTATATTTTGATATTTCTAATACAGTTACTTTTGCAATTTTTGCAATTTTGTAAACTAATTTTTCAAAAAAAACAGGATCATACTCTTTTTTAGCACCTATTATATCAAGTGTTATATGTTCACCAACTTTTGTAATCATACTAATCTCTTTTATACGTTTTACTTTTAGATAAAACTTTTTTCATTTGATTTAAACTTAAAAGTTTAGGTCGTCCTAAAACGAGAGATTTGATATATTGTTTAGCAAGATTGTCAACTTCTTCAGCTAGTTCAAATGCATCCGCAAGATTTTGTCCAAATGCAATCTGCCCATGATTTGCTATTAAACATGCCGACCTATTGGTCAGGGCTTTAAGGATATTTTTTGAAAGTTCTCTTGTTCCATATGTTGCATATTTTGCACATTTTATATCAGTGCCACCTGCTAAAGCGACCATGTAATGAAATGAAGGTATTTTTTTATTATGAGTTGATAAAGCAGTAGCGTTTGTAGAATGAGAATGAACTATTGCTTTTGCGTTTTTTTTTGAATTATATATATCTTGATGAAATCTCCATTCAGATGATGGTTTTTGATTCTCATCATATTCGCCATTAAGGTTTATATAAACAATATCTTTTTCCTTTAACGATGAATATTTTTGTCCTGAAGGTGTTATTAAAAAACCATTTTTGTATCTTAATGAAATATTACCAGATCTTAATGCTGATAGTTTTTTATCATTAAGCATTTTGGCAAATTTAATGACTTCTTTTTTTGATGAATTCATTTTATTAAGTATACTAAATTTTTAATTTTTATTAGATTGAATTTATGGCCTTTTTTCAACCAGATAAATTACCTAGTTTAATGGTAGCTCCAAATGGGGCAAGAAAAGTTAAGAAAGATCACCCTGAGGTACCTTTAACAATTAAAGAAACAGTTGAAGTTGCTAAAAACTGTTTTAAGGCAGGAGCAGGGGCTATTCATCTACATGTAAGAAATGATAAAGGAGAACACGTTTTAGATGCTGGACTTTATAAAGAAGCGTTAAATGAATTAGAATATCAAGTTCCGAAAATGCATATTCAGGTCACTACAGAAGCAGTTGGAAAATATTCGCCAGAGGAAATGAGGAAACTTGCTTATGATGTTACTCCACCAGGAACATCAATTGGTATAGCTGAAATGATACCCTCAAGAAATCCCACAGATGAAGATATAAAATTATACAGATATTTGACAGAAGCTGGAACTAAAATACAACATCTTTTATATAATCCAGACGATATAAGTTTGCTCGTTAATTTACTAAATAAAGCTGAGATCCCTTCAGATGGTGCTTGGTGCTTGTTTGTGATTGGTCACTACTCAGGTAAAATTAGTTACCCAGAAAACATTCCAATGTTTCTAGAAAAAATGAGAGAGAATAATATTAATTTAGACTGGGCAATCTGTGCTTTTGCAAAAGAGGAAATATCCTGTCTAGAAAAAGCAATAAATCTAGGTGGTAAAATAAGAGTTGGGTTTGAAAATTCTTTATTTATGCCTAATGGTGAGATAGCCCCAAATAATCACTCAAAGATCAAAGCAGTAAATGAAATTTTTAAATTATCTTAGAATTTCAGAATATTTTTTTAACAGTAAATTTATTTTATGATTTGATTTTGCTGAGCCCAA
This sequence comes from uncultured Pelagibacteraceae bacterium, assembly GCA_902525355.1. Lineage (GTDB taxonomy): Bacteria > Pseudomonadota > Alphaproteobacteria > Pelagibacterales > Pelagibacteraceae > Pelagibacter. Next base: position 45,170 of record CABZGO010000006.1, read on the forward strand.
AATAAATCGATCGGGCCTTACAATAATTGCCTTCGAATTTATATTTTTTAAGTAGACTGACAATTTCTTAAATTTTTTTGAATTTATGAAAGGATATTTTTTTAAAGCCTTTGTTTTGATATTAGAAGACAATATTAAAATTCCTTTTTTTGAAAAATTATCATCTAAACTTATATTTTTGTTTAATTTAAATTGAGGAAATATTTTTCCTCTATTTTTATCCCTTAGGTTTCCTAAGCCTTTTCCTAGTTTAGGTTTAATTGATTGCATCCTTTTAATACCTTGATTATCAGATTTTATATTGTCAGTTATTTGAATGGACTCAACAGCATTTACAAATTCTCCCATCCTCATAGTGGTTTCAATATATTCTTTAACATTGAGAGATCTTTCTGATTGATATGTATTTAAAAGTGTTTCATCAAATTTATTTCTTATACAATTGGCAATTTTCCATGCTAAATTTGATGCATCCCTTATCCCAGCACACATTCCTTGACCCATAAATGGAGGCATTAAATGAGCGGCATCACCAGCTATAAAAACTCTACCTTTTCGCCATTTTCTAGCAATAGCAGATTCAAATGTATAAATTGTTTTTCTCTCAATAATTGCTTCACTTTTATTTAGCCAAGGTTTTAGAAAATTCCAAATATAATTTTCTGATAAAACTTTTTTATCACTATGATTTTTCTTAATTGCAAACTCCCATCTTCTACGTCTACCAACATTTCTACAATATGTTGCTGGTTGTTTTGGATTTGAATATTGAATTGTTCTATCTGGTAAATTATTTTTTTTCTTTTTCAATATCAGATCAACTACTGCCCATTTTTGAGTAAAACCTAAATTATCCATTTTTGTTTTCATTTGTTTTCTAGTTATAGAGTTGGCACCATCACAGCCAATTACATAATTTGACCTTATGAGATGCTCATTGTGATTATTAATATTTAAATAAGTTATATCCACATGATTTTTTGAATTTTTAATTTTTATAACTTCGGAATTTTGTTCTATTGAGACTTTTGTATAATTTTTTAATTTTTTTCTAAGTTTTTTTTCTAGATCAGGTTGATGAAATCTATAACTTGGATACCATCCATTATCAGTAATTTTTTTTGGTCTTGGCCAATCTAATATTACTTTATTTTTAGAATTAACAAATTTAGTACCTTTATTAATTATAGTATGTTTCAAAAAATCTTTTGTAATTCCTATTGTTTGAAATACTCTCATTATTTCATCATCAAAATGAACTGCTCTAGGTAGTGGGTAAAAACTTTTTTCTTTATCGAGAATTAATATTGAAAAGTCATGCATTGCCAGAAGGTTTGCTAAGGTTCCACCTGTAGGTCCTAATCCTACTATTGTGACATCAAATTCTTTCATTGATATTTTTAAAAATTATTTTTTTTTTATATTTGAATATAACCAAGGACAATCAATTAACAATGGAGCTTGTTTTCCTTGAGAAGCAGTTTCTAGTCTTTTATTTCTAAATTTCATTCTCTCATCATCAGGTAAATAAAGTCTCTCGTGCCCCCAAAAACTAGGTCCCTCAAATGTTTCAATTGGCTCCCATGTGTCCGGATTAATAATCCTCCCACCCCATCCATTTTCAATAAAAAATCCTGAAGGTGTAATTGAATAAAATGAAGTCATATAATCATTGGTATGCCGTCCCATTGTATAAGCAATTGCATTATCCTTGTATTGTAACAAGTCATAACCTTGACCTACATCGTCTAGGTTATTGTATTCAACCATAAAATGATGGAAACCAGTTCCACCTGAACCAAATAAAGCTAAACTATGATGTCTGCCGTTAACATGAAAAAAGCATAAAGATATTGGAGTATGACTATAATCACTTATCTTGAAACCCATTACATCTCTGTAAAATGGAATTAAATCATCAATATTTTTAACATGTACAACTGCATGTCCCATTCCTAGTGCCCCAGTCTTAAATCCTGAAATTGGCCTACCTGGTTTAAAAGGATCTGTATCTAACATAGGCTTATAAACGAGTTCAATGCGATTACCTTGTGGGTCGTTAAAATATATTAAATCTTCAACAAAACGTTTGTCAGCAAAAGAAGTCTTTCCATGATTTACTACTATTTTATTTTCTTCTAATTTATTTGCAAAAGTTTGAAGATCTTCCTTGTTCTCAACTTCCCATCCTAAAAATCCTAATCCATCTCCTTTTTCACCAGTTATTGTTAACCTTTGTTTTTGGTCATCCATTCTAAAAGATAAAATTTCTTTTCCATGGTCTATCTGTTGCATACCAAGGTATTTTTGAGAATATTCTGACCAATCCTCAAATTTATCTGAATTAACTCCAATATAACTTAAAGCTTTTACCGCCATTTTTTTATTATACTTAATTTTGAAAGAGCCCGCTATGAAATTAGCGGGCTCGAATTTAACTATTAACCATCTATTTTAGAAATTACTTCTCTTGCTCTTTTTAATACAGCATCTCCATCAAGACCTTTACCTTTCATTTCTGCTAACCAGTCAGATTCGATTGGAGCCAATATTTTTTTGTATTCAGCTAAAACTGAGTCTGATGCAACAGTTATCTCGTGTCCTGGAGTATTTTCTACTTGAACTCTCATCTTGGCATTCTGAGTATCAATTAAATTAGATGCCCAATCGCCAAACCATTGACCAGAATGTTTATCAACACATCCTTTTGCTGCTGAAGAAAGACCGTTATATTTCCCCTCATTCATTATTAGTCCAAATGTAGCGTTAGTAATGTTAACTTCTGTGTGATATTTAGTGACATCAAATAATCTAAATGAACCAATTGCAGTATACGGGAACGGTGTTCCATCTATAACACCTTTATTTAAGGCTTCTGAAGTCCCTGGTGCTGGTACTTTAACTCCAGTTGCTCCTAAAGTTTTAAGAATAGTTCCCGCTATTTTGCTTGGAACTCTCATTTTTTTACCTTTAAAGTCTGCGGGCTCAACTACTTTAGTATCCTTCATATGGATTTGATATCCTGGGTTCGAATGAAGTCCTATCAATTTAATTCCTGCCATTTCTTTATCTAGGTAGCCTTCTTCAAAAAGAGTATTTAAAGCTCTAGATCCAGCTTTTGAAGTTTTGGTCAAGAATGGTAGTTCTACAACTGAACTTAATGGAAATTGACCACCAATATATCCAAGAACTGTCCAAGATATATCTGCAACACCTGAGGTTACTATATCATATTGTTTGGGAGGACTTCCTAATACTCCTCCTGCATACATTTTTACGTTTAAAGCACCATTTGAACATTTGTTAACTTTATCTGCCCAAGCAGCTAAAATTTTACTTGCTATAAATGCTTTTGGTGGTTCAAAAGTTGCTAACTTTAATTCTGTAGCTGATGCCGTGCTAATAATGCTTAAGGAAAAAATTCCTATAACAAAACCAATTATTTTTTTTTTCATGTTAATCCCCTCTTATTATTAAATAATTAAAAGAAAGTTTAACTTGAAAATTAGATTATTTCATCCTTAATTGTATTAGATAAAGTGCCAATTTCCGTAATTTCTATTTCAACATTATCGCCAGGCCTCATAAATATTGGCGGATTTCTTTTAAACCCTACTCCACCTGGCGTACCAGTAACAAGCACATCACCAGCTCTCCAAGCCATCGCTTTAGAGACATAAGAAATTAAAATTGGAATATCAAAAATAAGCTGACTTAATTTTGCATTTTGCATCACTTCACCATTCAATCTTGTTTCAATAGTTAGTTTTTTATAATCTTTAATATCTTCTGCTAAAACCATATGTGGACCAAAACTTCCTGTTTTTTCAAAGTTTTTACCCATTCCGAATTGTCTAGTATGTCTCTGCCATTCTCTGATTGTGCTTTCATTATAACAAGAGTACCCAATAATATTTTTTAAAGCATTCTCAGGTTTGATATGTTTGCCACCTTCGCCCATAATTACTGCCATTTCACCCTCAAAATCTAAACTTTGTGAGACAACGGGTCTTTGAATTGGTTGCAGGTGCGCAGTTTGACTCTCTGGAAATCGATGAAATATTACTGGATTTTCTTCTACTGTTCTGTTGGTTTCTTTAACATGTTCGCTATAATTTAAACCTACACAGATAATTTTTCCAGGGTTTGGGATTAATGGTAAATACTCAATTTCTGAAATATTAATATTACCTGGATTGTTCTTTGCATAAGATTTTGCTTCTTCAATTCCTTGGTTTGAAATTAAATCTTTTAAAGAGTTTGAGTCCGAAACTTTTCCAGTCAGATCTGTAATTTTATCATCACTTATAACACCGAACTTATGTTGTTCATTGTGTTTAAAAGAAATAAATTTCATAATTAATACTTTCTATTTTTGAAACTACTTATATGTTAATGTTTAAATAATTTGAAGCAAGATTTTTATGATTTCTAAAGTCAGTAGAGTTTTTGATTATTCAGCAATAGCTTCAGGTCTTATTTTATTTTTATTAGCTGTATTAACTTTTTGTGACGTATTTGGAAGACGGTTTTTAAACTCTCCAGTAACAGGTACAATAGAGTTAGTTGAAATAGGAATGGCATTAGTAGCTTTCCTTGCAATGCCAAGAGCATTTTATTTAAATGCTAATGTTTCAGCAGATTTTATAAATAATTTAAATTTGGGTATATTTAAAACTTATTTAGTAATTTTAAAATTTGTTTTAATGATAACGATTATGTCTTTGATGGCATACTCAACTACTTTAACATCATATAAATTTATGAACAATCAAAGAGTAACGATTGACTTAGAGCTTTATTTTTATCCTTTTTATTTCATATGCTCTATTGGGATGTGGTTGAGTGTATTTGCTATCATCATATGGTTTATTAAAACTATTTTTAAAAATAACTCATCTGAGAATTTATAATGGGACTAGAAGCTGTAATTAATGGTGGATTGTCTTTTGCTGCTGTATTAATTTTGATGGTGTTAAATGTACCAATTGGAATTGCAATGTTGGTAGTTGGTTTTACTGGCTTTGCAATGATTTCAGGATTTGATCCTGCAATATTTGTTTTAGGAACTGCTCCTTTTGATGCTGTCTCAAAATATACATTATCAGTGTTACCTTTATTTGTTCTAATGGGAAATCTTGCCAACAGTTCAAATTTATCAAGAAATTTATATGACGCAGCCTATGCAATAGTAGGTCATTACAAAGGTGGTTTAGCAATGTCTACGGTGGGAGCATGTGCGGGATTTGGAATGATTTGCGGATCTTCAATTGCAACGGCTGCAACGATGTCTCAAATGGCCGGCCCCGAAATGAGAAGACATGGTTATAGTGATGCATTAATAAGTGGATCAATTGCATCTGGCGGAACACTTGGAATAATAATTCCTCCTAGTGTTATTTTAGTGATATATGCTTATTTAACAGAACAATCTGTTCAAGAATTATTCTTTGCAGCGCTTATACCTGGAATAATAGCGGTAGTTCTGTATATGATGGCTATTAGAATTTATCTTTTAATTTATCCGTCACAAGGTGGTTATGGAACAAAAATGCCTTTGAAGGAACGAATTTCAGCATTATCAAAAGTTTTTCCAATTTTTTTAATATTTACAATTATGATGGGTGGACTTTATCTAGGTTTTTTCACAGCGACAGAAAGTGCTGCTGTAGGTGTAATATTAGTTTTAATATTTATTTTTTTTAGAGGTCAATTAAAATTAAGATTATTGAAAGATGCTTTATGGACCACTATAAAAACTGTTGGTTCTTTGTATTTAATTGTTATTGGTGCAAGTATATTTAATTATCTTATAACTGTCACACAATTACCTTTTGCAGTTGTTGATTTTATAAATTATCTTGAGCTTACTCCATTAGGAATAATTTTAGTAATTTGTGCAATTTATTTAGTTCTTGGTACTGTAATGGACTCTTTGGCAATGTTATTTTTAACTATTCCAGTATTTTATCCTGTAATTGTAGATGCTGGAATTGATCCAGTATGGTTTGGTATATTTGCAGTAATAGTTGTTGAATTTGGATTGATTTCACCTCCTGTAGGAATGAATTTATTTGTTATTAAAGGTGTAATGCAAAAAACACCTTTACAAACTATTTGGTTTGGGACACTTCCATTTTTAATGACTGATGTAATTAGACTCGCTTTAATTATTTCTTTTCCTGCAATTTGTTTGTATTTGCCTAGTCTGATGGCTCAATAGTATTTTTTATTTTTTTTATATAATTAAAATAAATAAAGCCAAAAACTGCACCTACAATCATTAAAATATATTGATAAAATTTTAATAATACAAACACTATTGGCAGTTCTTTACCTGGATTCTGGGCATAAAAATTATCTGTACCATCTTTATATAAATCCATTGGACCTAAAGTTGCATACAAACCAAAGATAAATATATAAATACAGGGCAATAAAGAAATAATTAATAAAATTCTATTTCCACGAATTAATTTTATTAAATTTGCAGATACTCCGACTGAAACTAGACAAATTAGCGACAATATTAAAGGGTTCATTACCAAACTCCTATCATAATTCCATCATCTTTTGTATAATCTCTTTCTTTTAAAACAAATTCATCTGTTGCTGCAACCCTATTTTTTCTATCGGTAATTCTTTTAAGTAGAATATCCTTCATTTCATCAATAATTTTTTTATGATCTGGTGATTGTCCTAAATCATTGAATTCATCTGGATCATTTTTTAAATCAAATAATTGAGATGGGAAACCTTTGTAATAAATATACTTCCATCTATCATTTCTTATCATATATGCTCTTGCATCTGATGCTCCTATATTAAGAATTTTTCTTGCTTCATTAAATGAGTAATCTATTTCACTAAACACACTGTTTTTCCAATTAGGGGCTTCATTTCCTCTTATAATTGGTAGCAATGATTGACCCTCAAGACGATGTTTGCTTACTTTACTATCTACAGATTCCAAAAAAGTTGGGAGTAAGTCTATAGCCTCCACAAACCTTTTTTCTCTTACTCCCCTGTTATTATCTGACAAATTGCTTGGATCATAAATTATCATTGGAACTTTAACAATTTGTTCATGAAAAAGCTCTTTTTCTCCTAGCCAATGATCGCCCTGATAGTCACCATGATCTGATGTAAAAACTATCATTGTATTCTTCATATAATTTTTTTCTTTAAGAAAATTAAATAGTCTTCCAAGATTATCATCTATTTGCTTTATCAATCCCATGTATCCTGAAAGAACAGTGTTTCTCACTTCTTCTCTTGAAAAAGTTTTTGAAATATTATTTTCCATGAAAGCTTTATAGACTGGATGATTTATTTCTTTTTCAGCATCACTTCTATGAACTGGTAAAAATTGATTTGAGGAGTACATATTATGATAAGGGGCAGGAGCAATGTATGGCCAATGTGGTTTAATATATGATAAATGTAAAAACCAAGCCCCCTCTCCACTTTCTTGAATAAATTCCATTGATCTATTTGTCATAAATGCAGTTTCAGAATGTTCTTCTTTAACTCTTGCTGGTTTATTTGAATTTCTTAACCTCCACCCACTCAAAATATTTCCATTTTCATCCTCTGATGAATTTGCCCAACTATCCCAGGGATTATCACCCTCATATCCAAGTTTGTTTAACCAATCATTGTAAGATAGTTTTTTAGTTGAATTTTTAATGTGGTTATTAGGATGAAGTCCGTCATCTCTCTCATAAGGATCAAATCCTGGTTCACTAACCGTCAGACCTATTTCTGTATCTTTTGAAATTCCAAGTCTATTCATTCCTTCTATATCGGGTCTCATATGTGTTTTACCAACAACTCCAGTCCTAATTCCGGATTGCCTCAGATAATCTCCAATAGTTAATTCACCGATTGGTAAGGGTATTTGGTTCCAAGTTGATCCATGGCTAAATACTGTTCTTCCTGTATAATAAGATGCCCTTGATGGGCCACAAACAGGAGCTTGAACATAAGCCGACTCAAATATAACTCCTTTTTTTGCTAAACCGTCTATGTGAGGTGTTTTAAGGTGCGGATGACCATAACAAGAAAGATAATCAAATCTAAGTTGATCAGCCATTATAAATAAAATATTTTTAACTTTATTCATTATCTATTAAACATTTGATTTATACCAACAGTTGATGCCTGACATATACCTTTCTCAGTAATTAAGCCTGTTACATATTTTGCTGGAGTTATGTCAAATGCCAAATTCATCGATTTACTGTTTTCAGGATAGATTAAAACTTTCTTGATATTATTTTTATCGTCTTTTCCTTCTATATGGGATAGTTCCTCAGAATTTCTTTCTTCAATAGGTATCTTATTATAATCTTTAGTTTCCCAATCAATTGTGGAGCTTGGTAAAGCCACATAAAAGGGCACATTATTATCATGTGCTGCTAATGCTTTTAAATATGTACCAATTTTATTACAAACATCTCCAGTTGATAAAGTCCTGTCAGTTCCAACTATGCACATATCAACCTGACCTCTTTGCATTAAAATACCACCAGTATTATCTGTAATAATTGTATTTGGTATACCCTCTTCATTTAATTCAAATGAAGTAAGATTTGCTCCTTGATTTCTTGGTCTTGTTTCATCGACCCATACATGAATTGGTATTCCTTTTCTATGTGCTTGATAAATTGGTGATGTTGCTGTCCCCCAATCTATAGTTGCTAACCAACCTGCATTACAATGAGTTAAGATATTAACAGTTTTATTGTCTTTATTAAAAATTTCTTGAATTATTTTAAGCCCATTAAATCCTATATTCTCACAAAATTTGACATCTTCATCACATATTAATTTTGCTTCTTTTAATGCCACATCCAATAACTTATCAGACTTCACAAATGATAATTTATTATTCATTCTATGAATTGCCCATTGTAAGTTTATAGCTGTAGGTCTTGAATTAACTAATTCTTCTGAACTTTTTTTAATGAAATCTAAATTTTTATTTTCTTGTATTGCCAACACTATTCCATAAGCAGCAGTTACACCAATAAGAGGTGCTCCTCTTACCTCCATAGTTTTTATTGCTTTTACTGCATCTTTTATTGTCTTCAAATCTTTAATAATAAACTGATGTGGAAGTTTGGTTTGATCAATTATTTTTACTACATTATTTTCATACCAAATTGTTCTATATTTTTTTCCATTTATTTTCATTTAATTACCCCAAACCACAGGAAACCAATCCTTTCTCATTTTATCTCCTGAATTTAAATCTATTCCTTCAAAAGGTGGAGAAGTTTCTCCTTTTCTATCAATGTATCTTACATCGTCTCCAATAAATCTTGCAGAGAAAGCTTTACGGCTTTTTTTGTCACTATTTCCTGAAGATGAATGTAAAACTTTAAAATTAAATAATATTGCATCTCCTATATTCATCTCTGTACTAAAAATATTATTTTTATCTATATTTGGCACGTCCATAAAATTTTTGTTATTTCTATACCAAGAAGAGTCATTTGACCATTTGGTAGGCTTTACTAGCATTGGTAATTTATGGGATCCTTTCAAAACTTTCAGGCAGTTATCTTTTGACACATTATCTAATGGTATCCAGAAACTTCCTGTATCATTTCCATCTACACAATAATAAGGAAGATCTTGATGCCATGGTGTTTCCATTTTTGTTCCAAGTTCCTTTAAGAAAATGTGTTCATGAAAAACTTGAATTTTACTGGATTGAGTTGATTGAGCAACAATTTCTGCTGCTGGAGAATTAAAAATAAAATCTTTAAATTCCTCAATTCTTTCCCAGTTACAATAATCTTCAAAAAATCTTCCTTCCTGTGGATTTGAAATATTTTCTCTTCCGTATGGACTTGGGTTATTCAATACTTTCTGAAATCCGTTTTTAAGTTTATCAATCCAAGGTAAAAAAGCTTCTTTGATTAAAATTACACCATCATTTTTATAATTTGAAATTTGTATATCAGATAGTTTTACTGTCACTTATTTAAAACTCTTCCTGCTACTGTTTTTAGTTTATCTTTTGTTTTTTGTGATCTTTTTTCTGGATCAGTAATTATAGCAACATCTAAGCAATTATTTGTTGGGTCATCTGGGTCAATATGATTATCAAAATTATCAACAAGATTTTTAATCATACTTTTTGCTTTAGAGGCATTATCTAATAATACTTTTATCACTTGTTGGACATCAACATTTTCATGATCTGGATGCCAACAATCATAATCAGTCACCATAGAGACAGATGCATATCTAATTTCTGCTTCTCTTGCTAATTTGGCTTCCGGCATATTTGTCATTCCAATCACATCGGCTTTCCATGATCTGTAAAGATTCGACTCAGCCAATGTTGAAAATTGTGGACCTTCCATTACCACATAAGTTCCTCCTTTTTGATAATCTATTCCTTCTTTTTTAATTGCATTCTCACATGCATTCATTAAACCCTTAGAAGTTGGGTGTGCCATTGATACATGAGCAACTATTTCCTCATCAAAAAAAGTTTTATTTCGAGCAAATGTTCTGTCTATAAATTGGTCAATAATAACAAATTTACCAGGAGGCAAATTTTCTTTTAAAGAACCAACCGCAGAGACAGAGACAATATCTGTTACACCCAATTGTTTTAATGAGTCGATGTTTGCCCTAAAATTTATCTTTGATGGTGATATAAAGTGCCCCCTACCATGTCGTGGTAAAAAATAAACTTCTTTATTTTTATAAACTGTTTTTAAAATCTGATCTGATGGTTTTCCCCAAGGAGTGTTTAAATCTATTAATTCTCTATCTTTAAACTCCTCAACATCGTAAAGACCACTTCCTCCAATTATTGCTAATTTATTATTTGCCATGTAAAAAGTAATTATATTGTATTTATAAATAACTATTATGGATTTAAAAGATTATATTCGCTCAATTAAAGATTATCCTAAAAAGGGTATTTTATTTAGAGATATAACTACTTTAATAAAAAATGAGACTGCTTTTGAGGAAACAATTAATCAAATCGTTGAGAGATCCAAAAAATTTAAGGTAGATAAGATAGCTGCAATTGAGTCACGTGGTTTTGTATTTGGATCTGCTGTTTCCTACATATTAAAAAAACCATTTATAATGCTAAGAAAAAAAAACAAACTTCCTGCTGATGTGCACTCAATTGATTTTATACTTGAATATGGAACAGCAACAATAGAGGTTCATAAAGACTCAATTTCAGAAAATGATTCTGTTCTTATAATAGATGATTTGATAGCAACAGGAGGAACCGCAGAAGCTGCAGCTAAACTTATAGAAATTTCTGACGGAAATGTTGCAGCTTTTATATTTGTCATAAATCTTTTTGACTTAGGCGGTTGTGATAATCTTATAAAAAAGGGATATAAAGTTGAAAATTTAATGGATTTTCCAGGTCATTAGTTTGGTAGCGGGAAGTGGGATCGAACCACTGACCTCGGGCTTATGAGTCCCGCGCTCTAACCAACTGAGCTACCCCGCCATAAATTCCTGAGTGTTATAATAGAAATTTTATATAACGCAATCAACTATTAAAAATTAGGTTTTTTTAACTCCTGTTGGATGTGGAAACCCATCAATTACTAATTTCGGTTCAACACTTACATCAATCAATTCAGGGCGTTTATCCAAATAAGATTTAACACTTTCGATATGCATTATGTCTTGCAAAAATTTTTCTAACCTAGGAAATTTTTTTATTATTGAGGGATCAAGCATTTTAGATAAATCTAAATGATGAAACGCAACAAAATCACATGCTCTAGGCTCATCATAGATAAAAAATTTTTTATCATTATTATTCATGGCTTTTTCAAGATCTTCAAATCTTGACAATAAAAATGGCATCATGTCATTTTTTTTCTTTATAAATTTCTCACCTATTGCAAAATTTACTGTTGGGTTAAGAGGCATAAAAAGTTCCTGTGCACTCTGCATGATAGCATTTGCTTTAGCATTTAATATTGGATCAGTAATATTAATACCTGCTAAATTTTCAATAAATGTCATGATTGCCATGCTTTGACAAATCTCATGCTTCTTATCTATAACCAACATAGGTAATTGTTTAAATGGTATATTAGGTTTTACCTCATACCATTCCTTATCATAATAATCCCATGACATAATATCTTCATATTGAATATTTGTGTAATGAAATAATAAACGAGGAGCTTCTGCTAGTGCTCTCATTTTGAAATAAATTAATTCCAATTTATGTTTCATATGAATTTTTTAGGAAGCTATAAATTTTATTAAATAATAGAGAATGCCAGTGATTATTGTTGCGTAAATGAAACCAATCACAAATAACTTTATGATAGTTTTATTATCATCATACTTAGACTTTAAATAAACATAAATAATTGTATATATTCCAACGATTGCAATACTTAGCAGAATATCAGTTGGGTTCATTGGATTTCATCAAAAAATAATTTTTTTTGTTTGTATGTAAAAGGATATTCTTTTCCGATTGGTTGAAATTTTGTTTTAATAACCATTAAATTTTCTTTTCCTATTTTTATTTTCCAGGTGAGTTTTACATCACCATTAAATAATCTTAAAGCTCCTAATTTTGAAAATCTCCATCCATCTTCAGATATGATATTGCCATTCTTATATCTTTTGTAATTCTCACTATCGAAAATATAGGTAACCTCCCCGTCGGTCCTTTCATCTTTAAGTGTAATTGCATAATTATTTAAAAATTCAGCAGTTTGATTTTTGTTTAGTCCCCTTTTTGAAACAGACTTTAAAAAATCTGTAGTTTTGTCAACAGCTTCATCTATTTTGGTTTCGCTATAAGAATAATTTGAGAATAAAAGCAGAAAAAAAAGCACAAAAAGGCTTTTTGATAATTTGTGAATCATGGTTTCGATCAATATAACATTTAGACCTTATTATTCAAATTTAAGCAGTTTTATTTTGATTGTTTTAATTGGTTCAAAATAATAAGATTATTTAAAAAAAAGAGAGGGAAAATATGAATAAAACAAAAATATTATCAAAAAGTTTTGTTAGCTTTTTATTAGTTATTTCATTTGTAATTTCTTCAACTGTAGCTTTTGCTGAGATTGTTGGACGTCTATCTGTTCATTGGAGTCCAAAACATCACAGTGCAAAGCATGCTCAAATTTTTGCAGATGAAGTAAATAAAAGAGCAAATGGAAAACTTAAAATCGAGGTGTATCCATCTAAACAACTTTTCGGAATTAGAGAAGTAATGGGCGCAGTAACTTCAGGAGCTGTTGAATTAGGAGGAATTGTTGGTGTTGTAAGTTTTCCACCAATTAATAAGAACTTTAATGTTGCCTCTTTTCCTGGACTATTTAATTCTTGGGAACAACAAAGAGGTTTTTTTCAAAATTCTTCAAAAGGAAAAGAAATTTGGGGTGAATTAACAAAAAAAACAAATTCAACTTTGGTCATGTACAACCCTGTTGGACCTGTAATGTCAATTTCAAGTGCGCGAGAATTAACAGGTATAGATGCTATGAAAGGTCTTAAAGCTAGAAGACTACTTAAAAGTGAAGAACCTATGTGGGATGCTCTTGGAGCAAACCGTGTATCTTTAAAGACTGGAGAGGTATACAATGCTTTACAGTCTGGGATGATTGATACGATTAATAGTCCCCCAGGAAGTATTAAAGCTTATAGTTGGTGGGAATTTTTAAAGTACGCACAAAAACCATATCAGTATTATGCTGACGCTTATATAATGGCAAATTCTACCTGGTTTAATAGCTTACCAGCTGACTTACAGAAAATAATTATGGATGTTGGTAAAGAAGTGGGAACACTTTCAACAGACAGAATTATGGATCATGGTGAAACTGTTCTTAAAGAATTCCAAGACAGAGGCGGTGTAGTAACAACTCTTTCAGGAGCTGAGAAAGCAAAATTTGACGAGTTAATGAAAGATAAAGTTATGCCTGCAATGGCTAAAATGATTGATGCTGATGCTTTAAAAGCAGCACAAGATTACGCAAAAAGTAATTAGAATAAAGTTATTTGCTTAATCTAATAAAATGAAAGCGTTGCGAGCAGTTAATAATTTTTTAGCTTCGGCTTCATTAGCTCTCGCAATGTTCATCATTTTTATAATGGTTGCTGCTTTATTTTTAAGTGCAGCCACACGTTTTATAACTGGAACCGGATTTGCTTGGTTTATAGAATTACCGCCTGTATTAGTTAGTTGGTTAGTATTTCCATTATTAGGACCTCTTTTAAAAAAAGGACAACATATAAAAGTTGATTTTTTGACTCCTTTATTATCAAAAAAAAATAAGGAGATATTGTTTTTAATTGTAAATATAGTTGCACTTATATCTGCTTGTATATTCTTTAAAGCTGGTCTTGATGCAACAATCATGTATTTCAATTTAGGTCAAGTAATGGAAATTGAAATTAGCATTCCTATATGGTGGATGTTTTTAGCATTCCCTATAGGTTTCTTGATATTAGCTTTAACTTCTTTGGAGTTACTATTCGATAACATTTCAAATTTAATAAAAATTAAATGTTTGCATTAGCATCTATTCTTTCTTTGGTAGCATTAATAATTTCTGTTCCTATTTTTTTGGTATTTGGTTTAGGTAGCTCTATAGCTGCTATTGGTGGACTAAATCTTCCTTGGTCTGTTTTAATTCAAGTATCTTTTGGAGCTCTAACAAAACATGTGCTGATAGCAGTACCATTATTTATTTTTAGTGGGATGGCAATGCTTAAAGGTGGTGCAGCACTTAGGCTTGTAAGATTTGCAACAACTTTAGTTGGTCATTGGCCAGGAGGTCTAGGTGTTGCAATGGTTATTGCTATGGGTTTCTTCGCAGCGTTTTGTGGATCTATATTAGCTGCAATAACTGCAATTGGTACAATCATGATGCCTAAAATGATTGAACAAGGTTACCCTACTCCATTTGTTGTAGTACTAGCTGCATCAGCAGCTTTACTTGAAGCCTTAATACCTCCATCTAACGCAGCAATATTATTTAGTGCGCTTACATACGTGCCAGTTTCAAAAACTTTTGCAGCAGGTGTAATACCAGGTATTATACTTTTAATTTTAATGGTTCTATTGGTCCTATTTAAATGTAGACATATAAGAGCAGATAAAAAAGCGACATTAAAAGAAAGAATAAATTCATTTATTGCAGCACTTCCAGCATTGATAACCCCAATAATTATTTTAGGTGGTATATATGCAGGTTTTTTAACACCATCAGAGTCTGCAGCAATTGCTGGAGTTTATGCAGTAACAATAGGATTTTTAATTTATAGAGAATTAACTTTTTCATCTCTATTAAGTTGCTTGAAAGATACCGCAATAATTACCGCTGTTATTTTTTCAATAATCGCGACAGCTACTTTTTTAAGTGTTGTTCTTACCTATACTCAAGCCCCTCAAAAAATTATAACTTATTTTACAGATATGGGAGTAAGTGTGAATTTATTCTGGATAATGTTGGGAGCGATATGTTTAATTTTAGGAACATTTATAGAAATAGTTCCAGTATTTTATTTAACTGTTCCAATATTTGCTGCATTGACATTATCTTTTGATCAAAGCCTGCTTCACTTATATGTAGTATTTGTTGCTTTTGCTGGGATAGGTATGATTACTCCACCAGTTTGTGTAGGAATATATACTGCTGCAGGTGTAATTAAAGAAAATCCTGCTAATGCGTTTAAGGAAGTCCCTTTATTTACAATTGTTGGTATTATTTATGGAATATTAATGATTTTATTTCCATTTTTTTCAACTTGGTTACCAAGTCTTCTTTAATTATTCTAGTCGTTCCCTAATTTCCTTTTCACAAATAATTCTAGCTTCTTGTGGAGTGATTTCTTTAAGTATTTTACCTTTGGCTATAACACAGGCTGATATAGATTTTTGAAGACTAAATTCTTCATATTTTCCTACACTTAAATAAAGAAAAATTACAGCTGCACCTAAGAACAATAATAATTTATAGTTTTTATACATTAAGAAGCTTGTTTTTCTGGTAAAGAAATATCTAAATGATAATCAGGCTCATCTCTTTGTTTTCTAAGAGCTGGAATTATCTCTTTATAAGTATCAAATAATCCATTTTTAATTTCAGGTAACTGATCTTTTAAATGATAATGTAATTTTTCTAAATTATAAGCTGGAACAGTTGGAAACATATGATGTACACAATGATATTCCATTTTCCAATATAAAAAGCTCAATATTGGATTTAATCTCATATCTCTAGCTGACAATCTATGATCTTTTACATCTCTCGCTAATCCAGCATGTTGTGTAAATGCAACTAACTTGTGTAACCCCTTACCATAATAATGTGGTAACAAGAGATATAATACTGGAAGCCATGATGATATTAGGAGAGACCAAATAATTATAGAAAACCAAATACCAACATAAATTCTTGAAATCAAAATAGCTCTTGGTCTTGCGTTTTCAGGAATACTATCAATCATTACTTTAGTTTTTATACCAAGAGCATGTTTAACAACTTCGAAAGCAATACTTTTTTTAAAAAATAACAATTCACCAAAGGGAATTAAATTCATTATTAATTTTTTGGGAGTATCTTTATGATTATTGTCATATTCAATTTCATGGTCATAAGGATTTTTTGTTGAATATGTATTTCCATGGTGAACAAAATGGGTAAATCTCCATCTCGTAGGCTCAAAATAAGCCATGAAACATGAAATATAATAAAATATTTCATTTAAAAATTTACTTTTGAATGCTGTTTTATGACCTGTTTCATGCCAAATTGGATTACAAAAACAAAAAATATTTCCATAAATATAAAACCAAAATAATGACCACCAAGTGCCCCAAGTAAGATAAGCTAAAACTCCAACACAACTTAATAAGCTAAAATAAAAACCAACGTGTATCAGTCCTTTGATATCTGATTTTTTTGTAAGCTCTTTTAAGATATCTTGATCAATGCTAGGTCTGAACCACTTTTCTAATTTAACGTCCATAATTAATTAATTTATCTATAATATTTAAATTATATAGTAATAAAAATTTAATAAAATATTTTATTTTATGAGAAAATATATTCTTCTTATTATTTCTGTTCTTCTAATTGATTTAATATTAAGCAGTCTTATTTTAAAAAAAACTAAATTTTGGGTAAATAGTTCTTGGGAAAATAAGTGGTGGAGAATATCATCTCAAGTTTATCATCATAAAATACTTCCAAATATTAAAAAAAAGGAGAAATGGGGAGGCAAAATTGAAAGAGAACTAATTACCAATTCAATTGGTTTTCGCGATAAAGAGGTCCGAAAAATTGAAAAAGTTAATTTAGATAAAAAAAGAATTTTATTAATTGGAGACTCATTTATTGAGGGTGTTGGCTTAAACTATGAAAATACAATCTCTGGGCTTTTAGATGAATATTTAAAAGATGATTATGAGGTTCTGAATTCTGCAGTTGGTTCATATTCTCCTAGTATTTATTATAAAAAAACTAAGCATTACCTCGACCAAGGTTATAAATTTGATCAAGCTTTAATTTTTTTAGATGTTTCAGATGTATTTGATGAATTATTTATAAAATTTAATGCGGATGGAGAAATACTTACTTATGAGGAAACTAAACAAAGAAGTGTTCCAAAAAAACTATTTTATGCAACCGGAAAAATACTAAGGGATAACTTTTCCATATTTAGGTTTGTTTATATGCTATCCGATAGAACTGAAATAATTAAAAATTATATAAAATTAAAATTAAAAACATCTAAAGAATTAAATAAAAGCTTTTTCAATACTACAAGGGATGAAGTAATATTTTACAGAATGACTCATATTGATAGAGGTTTTTGGACATATAATGTGGAAAAATTTAGCAAAATATCAAAAGGACTTGAGCAATCTGAAAAATATCTAATAAAATTATTCAATTTATTAAATAAAAATAATGTAAAATCTACATTGATTATCTATCCTTGGCCAACTCAAATTTTCTATGGTGATAAATATCACGAAAAACATTGGAAAAAATTTGCACAAATAAACAAGATCAACTTTTTAAGTACTTACAACGTATTTAAGTCTGAGGATAATAAACAATTTATATTTGACAACTTTATATATGGAGATGTTCACTGGAATAATAAAGGTACTAAAATTATATTTGAAGAATTATTGAAACGGATTAATTTTTTTTAATTATAATTTTAAAATAAATGCACCTAACTTAGTTCACCAAAGATTTTTGTGGTTTCATATCACTTTTTTCAATTCCTGCTACTTCAACTGGTTTCTTCATTGCATCTCTTCTAAACGGTTCACCAAGTTCCTGATTTAAAATCACCTCTATAAATGTTGTAATTCCTTTCTTTTGATCCTCACAAGATTGTTTTATTGCTGCTGTTGTTTCTTCCATGGTTTTAACTGCTATACCTTTCAATCCGCATGCATTTGCAACTTTAGCGTAACTTAAATCTGGATCAAGTTCTGTCCCAATAAAATTATCATCAAACCATAGGATAGAATTCCTCTTTTCTGCTCCCCATTGATAATTTCTAAATATTACCATAGTTATTGCAGGCCATTCCTCTCTAGCACAAGAACTCATCTCATTCATACTTATACCAAAAGCACCGTCACCAGCAAAACCAATTACAGGAGTGTCTGGGCATCCAATTTTAGCACCTAATATTGATGGAAAACCGTATCCACATGGACCGAATAAACCTGGTGCTAAATATTTTCTTGGTTTCTCAAATGTTGGATAAGCATTCCCTATTGCACAATTATTTCCAATATCACTTGAAATAATTACGTCATCAGGCATACCAGCTTGAATTGCTCTCCAAGCTTGTCTTGGTGACATTCTATCTGAGTCTCTTTCTCTTGCTTCTTTGTTCCAAACAGTTCCTGGATCGTCATCTTCATGATCTAAACTTGTTAGAGTTTGTAGCCATGCAGATTTCGTTTTGTGAATTAAATTTTTTCTCTCCTCTCTACCATTGTCTCCAGCTGTTGGAGAAAGTTTTTCTAAAATCTGCTGTGAAACCATCTTAGCATCTCCACAAATACCAACTGTAACTTTTTTGGTAAGACCAATTCTATCTGGATTCATATCAACCTGAATAATGGTTGCATTTTTTGGCCAATAATCAATTCCATACCCTGGTAAAGTTGAAAATGGGTTTAACCTGGTTCCTAAGGCTAAAACTACATCTGCTTTTGAAATTAACTCCATTCCAGCCTTAGAACCATTGTATCCTAGTGGGCCTACTGCTAAAGGATGGCTTCCAGGAAAACTATCATTATGTTGATAACCATTACACACAGGAGCATCTAACTTTTCTGCTAACTGTTTACATTCATCAATTGCATTACCTATTACAACACCTGCTCCAGATAATATTACTGGAAATTTGGCCTCTGATAAAAGTTTTGAAGCTTTTTCAATTGCTTCTTTTCCTCCACCTTGTCTTTCAAATCTTACAATTGGTGGTAACTCAATATCTATTACTTGTGTCCAATAATCTCTAGGTACATTTATTTGTGCTGGTGCTGAACCTCTAAATGCTTTTTCAATTACTCTGTTTAATACTTCAGCCATCCTTGAAGGATCCCTTACTTCTTCTTGATAGCAAACCATATCTTTAAATAAGTTCATCTGTTCAACTTCTTGAAAACCACCTTGACCCATAGTTTTATTTGCTGCTTGAGGTGTTACCAATAATAATGGAGTGTGGTTCCAATAAGCTGTTTTAATAGGTGTAACTAATCCAGTAATTCCTGGCCCATTTTGAGCGATAACCATCGACATTTTTCCAGTGGCTCTTGTATATCCATCAGCAATTAATCCACCATTAGTCTCATGAGCAACATCCCAAAATTTAATTCCTGCTTTTGGAAATAAATCAGATATTGCCATAAAAGCTGATCCTATAATTCCAAACGAGTGTTCAATGCCGTGCATTTGAAGAACTTTTATAAATGCTTCTTCAGTTGTCATTTTAGTCATAGTACAGCCTTTCTAATTCTTTTTTTAATTGTCAAAGTGTCCGATTAATATATAAGATTTAAAAAATTTCAAATAAAGAAATCGTCACAATGTCTAATACAGATATAATAATACATGATGAAAAAGATAATGTTGGCGTAGTTGTTATTGAGAAAATAACCCCAGATCAGGAATGCAATTGTTGGATAATGGAAAATGATAAGTCCGTTTCAATTCAATCAAAAGATGAAATACCTTTGGGTCATAAAATTGCAATGATAGATTTAAATGAAGGTGATACTATTTTAAAATATGGTCATGATATTGGAAAAGTAGTTAAAAATATTAAAAAAGGTGAACATGTGCATGTTCATAATGTTAAAACAAAAAAATGGTAATCTATGGAAATTCCAAAAAGTTTTTTAGGATATAAAAGGGAAAATGGGCGTGCTGGAACACGTAATCACGTAATAATACTTCCCGTAGACGATATATCAAATGCATGTGCTGAAGCAGTTGCAAATAATATTAAAGGTACCATAGCTCTTCCCCATTCTTATGGTCGGCTACAGTTTGGTGCTGATTTAGAACTTCATTTTAGAACTATGATTGGAACAGGAAAAAATCCAAACGTTGCAGCTGTCATAGTTATTGGTATTGAGCCTAAATGGACAAAAAGAATCGTAGATGCAATATCTAGTACAGGAAAACCAGTTGAAGGTTTTAGTATAGAAGGTGTTGGAGATATAGATACAATTGCAAAAGTTTCAAAAAAGGCACAAGAATTTTCAATGTGGGCATCAGAAAAACAAAGAGAAGAATGCCCAATGAGTGACTTATGGATTTCAGTTAAATGTGGAGAGTCTGATACAACATCAGGATTAGCGTCTAATCCAACTGTTGGGAATCTTATGGACAAATTAGAACCATTAGGTGTGCATTTATGTTTTGGTGAAACTTCTGAATTAACAGGGGCAGAAACAGTTTGTGAAAAACGAGGCAAGACTCCTGAGGCTCAGGCTAAATTTAAAAAAACATGGAATGATTATAATGATTTTATTCTTAAAGAAGCAACAGATGATCTATCAGAAAGTCAACCAACTGCAGGAAATATTGCAGGAGGATTAACTACCATTGAAGAAAAAGCGTTTGGTAATTTTCAGAAAATTGGAGGATGTCAATTTATCGATGTTCTAGAGCCAGCAGAGGAACCAACAAAAGGTGCAGGATTATATTTTATGGATACTTCATCAGCCGCAGCAGAATGTGTTACTTTACAAGCAGCAGGAGGTTTTAATCTTCATTTATTCCCAACAGGACAAGGTAATATTATAGGAAACCCAATAGAACCTGTAATAAAATTAACTGCAAATCCTCTAACGGCAAAAACAATGAGTGAACACATTGACGTGGATGTGTCGAGAATTTTATCAAGAGAAATGAATTTAAGTCAAGCTGGAGATAAGTTAATTAAATCAACAATAAGAGTTGCAAATGGAAGATTAACTTGTGCTGAAGCTCTAGGTCATAAAGAGTTTGTTATGACAAAATTATATAGAAGCGCTTAATTATTTTTTTAATTTAGCTAGTCTTCTATCGTCCCAATTAGAGTAAATTCTTCTAATCATTGCTGCTCCAACTCCGAGTACCACTGCAAGAAGTACAGAGGTTAGACCATAAAATATAGGTAAATCTTTTGAAAAATTTAATATGAATTCACTTAATGGACCTAAGTTGTCTGCACCACTGACTAAAGTATCTACTATTTTTTCATCTTTAATAAAGGTGTCGTAGGCAATTGCAATACCAACTAATAATAACAATATTGCTAAAATAGTTTTAAACTCTGAACTATCAATTTTTTCACCAATTTTTTGCCCAAACTGTACTCCAATTATAGAACCTAAAATTAATACAGTAACTAAGATTAAATCTATGGTTCCATAGTTTAATGCATGCAAAATTGTAACTATCGCACTGATAAATATAGTTACAAAAAGTGAAGTCCCTGGAATTAATTTTGTTGGCATCCCTATAATATAAATCATCGCTGGAACTAAAATAAAAGCACCACCTATTCCCATAATTGCAGCAATAAAACCAACTATTAAACCTATTATAATTGGAGTGAATGCACTTTCGTATAGTTGTGACTTTTTAAAACGTACTCTTAAAGGTAATCCATGTATCCAGTAATGTTTGTGTAATTTTTTCTTTTCAGTTATTTTTTTTCTTGCCTTATCTATCTCTGATACACCTTGAATAAGCATAAAGGTTCCTAAAATTGCAAGTATGTACATATAAGCTAGAGAAATGACTACGTTTATTTTTCCAATATCTTTGAAATATGAAAATGTGATAATTCCTAATATTGTGCCAACAGCACCCCCGATCACAATCATAAATCCCATTTTATAATCTAGTGTCCCCTTAAGATAATGGGTTGTAGATCCAGAGACTGAAGTTCCTAAAATGTTACTAGCTTCATTGGGAACTGCATAAATAGGAGGTACACCTAAAAAAATTAGGAAAGGTGTCATCAAAAATCCACCACCTACTCCAAACAAACCAGATAAAATTCCTACCACTAAACTTAGACCAAATATAAAAAGTAAATTTATTTCGACTTGAGCAATTGGAAGAAAATATTCCATTTAAAGTAATTATTCCTCTAGGAATACAAAGTCAATAAATATGAGTAGTTTTAGACAAAATTTTGAGCAGTGCTAAGAAGTATTATACCCCACGCAAAAAAGATAAATAGATATAAAAATGATTTAATAATTTTACTTATTTGATTTTGAAAGATTAAATGAATATTTTTGAAATTCTTTTTAAAACTAACCTGCATACTCCAAATAACCATAAGTTATATGAAATGCAAATAATTTTTTAAAATATAGTTGCTCCAAAAACTTTTACTTCTTCACCTTCTTCTCCAAGCACTAATCTTCCCAAAAAGTCACCTGGTATCTCAGTGCTTGTCTGTCTATACAGCACAGTTATATAAAGTCCTCGTCTTAAACACCCAATTGCTTTACATCCTTCTGCCAAACTTGAGATTAATTTATTACTTGCCCATTGCTTTCCTAGCTCAACTTCGTTAGCCCCGTACATCATTTGAGATGAAAGATCTCTAGTAAAACCTCCATAATCCTTAATATTTGACGATTTTACTAAGTTTGCCCAAATAGGATCTGCAATTTTAATTATTTCCTCGTCGGATTTTTCTAAAAGACTCATTTACATATCTTAAAAATTAAGAAGCTTCTTTTTGCTCTTTTTCGTCTACGATATGATAAACAGGAGCCTTTTCCATTGTAAATTTGCCTGTTTTTGGATCTCTTCTAGATAATGTTAAACAATGCCAGTTTTCATCATCAAGTTTCATATAATCACCTCTGTAATAGTATCCAGGCCAACGTGTTTCCTGCCTAAATAAAGTATGCTCAGTTACACATTGTGAGGTTAATGTCCTATGTTTAAGCTCCCAAGCTCTCATAAGTTGATGGTAGTCCTCAGCTCCTACATTTTCTAAATCTTCTTCAAGCCATGCTAACAACTCAAGACCTTTTTTGAGAGTATTTTCGTTAGTCATATAATTATAACTTATTCCACCAACATATTCGTCCATAATTTTTTGTAGTCTCTGTAAACCTTGAATAGGAGAAATATAACTTGGAGACACTGTACCTCCAGTTATTTCGTTTCGTCCAACTGTGTAATTTTCTAAGGGTTTATAAATTACTTCTTTAAAATCCTCACATTGCTTATCACTTACGTTAATATCAGCTGCTTTTTGTTCTTCTATGTATTTAACAGCTGCTTTTGCTGCAAGTCTCCCCTCAGTAAATGATCCAGATGAGAATTTGTGAGCACTACCTCCTACGGTATCACCAGCTCCAAATAAGCCTTCTATTGTTGTCATTCTATTATAACCCCAGAAATATTCAGGTGGTGATAAGTCTTCTGGTCCACTAACCCATGCACCAGAACAAGTTGCGTGTGAGCCCATTACGTATGGCTCAGATGTTGTTAATTCTGGATTGGTATACTTGGGATCAATATTTTGAGATGCCCAAACTACCGCCTGTCCAACAGTCATACCTAGGAAATTTTCCCAACCTACTGTTTCTAAGTGTGGATCTTGGAAAGCTTCTTTAGTGACCATATGAATAGGTCCTCCACCTGCCATAGTTTCTTGAATAAAAGCATGATTACGTAAACACGTGGGAGTTGGATGATGATCAATATACTCTCCCACTAATTCTTTTGTTTTTTCATACCATTTTTTCTCGTAATTCTCACCATTTGCGTTTTGGGTGTATGTTTTAAGATGTAAGAAATATGCACCTACTGGACCATAACCATCCTTAAATCTACAAAGGACAATTCTATTTTCCATTTGAGTCATTTTTGCACCGGCAGCAATAGGTAATGCATATGCTGAACCATTGCTCCAAGGGGCATACCAAGTTCTTCCCATTCCTTCACCGACTGCTCTTGGTTTAAAAATATGTGAGGCTCCACCAGCAGCTACAATAACTGTCTTTGCTTTAAAGACATGATAGTCACCAGTTCTCATATTAAATCCAACAGCTCCCCCAACTCTATTTTCTTTGTTTTCATCCATTAAAAGATGAGTAATCATAATTCGGTTATAAATTTTATCTGCTGATTTCTTTGCTGCCTCAGCTACGATTGGTTTATAGCTTTCGCCATGTATCATTATTTGCCATTTACCTTCCCTTTGGTAACGACCTGTTTCTTTATTCTTCATCATTGGAAGACCCCATTCATCAAACATATGTACAGTTGAATCTACATGACGCGCCATATCATATCCAAGATCTTCTCTTACTAATCCCATTAAATCATTTCTTGCATATCTTACGTGATCTTCGGGTTGGTTTTCACCCCACTGCATTCCCATGTAACAATTGATTGCATAAAGTCCTTGCGCGACTGCACCGCTTCTATCTATGTTAGCTTTTTCAACACAGACTATTTTTAAATCTCTTCCCCAGTGTCTAGCTTCAAATGTTGCGCCAGTACCGGCCATACCTCCACCGACTACAAGTACATCACAATTTTCTTCAATAGTTTTTCTAGCCATTAATAATAAACCCCTTTTTTAAAGGCACTCTTATCAACTTTAGGTAATTCTTGGTTTGTATTAAGTCCTTCTGGCTCTGAATAGAGGATTTGAGAATTGATTTCTCCTTGATTTGGTTTGTCACCTTCAGCTAAATTTGGAATATATTCACCCCAAGGCTTTGTTGTTATAGGTGATACAAAATTCTTTTCAGTTCCATTTCTAAATTTTATCCTCCAAGAAATAGTTCCTTTCTCTTCTTCTCTTCTAACTCTTACGCTATGACCCATTGGAGCAAAATCTGCGTAACCTCTCACATCAATGGCATGATTAGGACATGCTTTTACACATGAGTAGCATTCCCAGCAAAAATTTGGTTCAATATTTTTTGCTCTTCTTATTGTTTCATCGATATGCATTATATCTGACGGACAAATATCTACACAGTGACCACATCCATCACATCTGGTCATATATACAAAAGTTGACATAATTTATATTTTCTCCTTTATATTCTCTATCATATTAATAATGTTTTGGCTCCTCTCTTTTAATACCAAGACCAAATTGCTCAGGTGCATCAGATTCAGGTGGTAAATTATCTCTTGAGCCATCAGCTTCTGCTAAATTTTTCTGTAGAGCTGCACCCGGTTTATAAAACATATGTGCAAATTTGGACCAATATACACCACCAAATAAAACTAAATTAGCGACAATAAACAAAACTAAGAATTTAATGATTGAAGATAAGACCATACTAATCCAAATAAGGAAGAAGCAATCAATGCTAAAACAAATAAATCAGCTTTTATAACTCTGTACCAAGGTTGTGCTTCAGAATAAACATCAACTCTTAAAAAAAACCAAAACCAAGATCCACCAAACACAGTTAATGCTGCACCTAAATGCCAAATGATTGGCCATGCAGATGGTGTTACTGATCCAGGAGATGTGTAAAAAAATATCATAACAACTGAACCTATCCAAAAAAATATAGTTCCATACATTCCCATAACATGAGCTATCCTTCTTTTTCCAGCCCCTAGTTCTGATGTAGTTGCAATATCACTTGCAATTGTTTTAGATATTACCGAAATTCTTTCACCTGTAGATAAAGTTTTTGAAGCAGACAATTTTGCTTTTTTTGCGTTTTCAAAAAAATATTTTACGTTTTTTTTGTGAATTATATCCATAACAGTTCCAACTAAAATTAATAAACCCATCAAAATTACAAAAGATTGCATTAGTATTGGTGGCACACTATCTGCTAGAACTAAAAATGGGTTTGTTGCAATCATTATGATTTGTCCT
>CABZGO010000007.1 GCA_902525355.1 uncultured Pelagibacteraceae bacterium
TCTTTATTTATTGTTTGGTTTGTATAAAAAAGAATTATAGGCTTTTTATATATTATTGCAAAAATTATTGCTGTAGAATTTCTTGTCAAAACTAAATCAGATTTCATAATTAAATCATGTGTTCTATTAGAAATCACCTCTCTTTTTCCAAATAAAGGATCCCTACTCTTAATAGAAGTCTTTGGATGTGGGGCTATAACAACATTTATTTTTTTTTTCTTTTCAATATCATCAAAAAAACGTCTTAAGGACGGATAGGTATAATTTGAGGTTTCTGGAAATTTTTCACCATATAAATGAGAGTCTGATAAAAATTTTGGCCCTGGCGCATCTAAATAAACACAAAAATTATTTTTTTTTAATTTATTTTTTGTATGGATGAATCTTTTTGAATAATCCCAGGAGCTACCTTTTATAAAAGTTAAATTTTTATTTATATTTTTTTTTTTCAGCTCCCTTAAACATTTTGTGCCTGCAACTAAATAATATTTATTTTTAACTTTTATAAAGTTTGAAATTAAATTTAAAATTCTCTCTTTTATTTTTTGAATTGTTTCATTTTTTCTTTGGTATAATAATAAGAATTTATTAAATATATTAGTTTCAAGATTTGAATATGAATTATTAAATGTTGATACTCCAGGATTATAAAAGTTTATGATTTTTAAATTTTTTTTATTTATGTAAGAATTTATTAATAACCCGTTAAGAGTATCGTTATTAATAAAATTTAAAATAACATTTTTTCCTTTGTGCTCAGTCAATTTTTCAAAAGTCAAATAAAATTGTTTTAAAGAGAAGATTTTTTTCAAATTTGGTATTTTCTTTTTTTCAGATACATAAGCTTTTTCAAAATGTTTGTAAAAAAGTTGGATAAATTCAAAAACTATAACATCATTTTTTTTATTTAAATGATTTATTTCAAATCTTTGATAATCAAAATAACGGAATTTAAATGGATATAAAATAATTACTTTGTTTCTCACTTTTCAAGAACTTTGCCTACAGGTTTACCTACTACCTTTTTTTGATAATATTTATAAAGTTTTTTGTAAAAAACTAAATTTTTTTTATCAATAAAAAAATTTTTCCACATTCTGCCTTCAATCCATGATCCAGGAAAATGTAAAAAATAATTGTTCATTAAAGTGTTTAAAACACATTCTTTTAAAACTTTTTTATTTTTAATAAAATATAAAAAAGGATAATTTATTGCCATTTCATAAATCCAATAAGCTTGAAATTTGTAGTCAAGTCTTTTGAAAATTTTACTCTTTAGTAAATGGAAGCTAAAATGTATCTGGTCACCTTCAGTCAAAGATTTTGGGTTTTTATAATAATTGAAAAATAAACTTTCTAATAATGCGCTATGTTTTTTTAAATTAAAAACAAAAAGTCCAGAACACAAATCATCTTTTTTGACTGACAAATTAGCAAATTTGTATGTTTTTTCTTTGCTAGCAAATATAGCAGAATCTAAAGGATATTTATTGTTAATATATTTTTTTCTGTAATAAGACACATTTTTTTGTGCCTTCTCAAGATTATAAGGTAAACCATATATATTTGAACTAGCATATATAAATTTCATGTTGCGTTTTTTAAATATATCTGGACTAAGAGGATTAATAATAAAATCTGTATCTAGATAACAAACATTATTAATTTTTTCATTTTTTAAATGATGACCTATTAAATATTTTTGCCAATGAGGCTTTTTAAAATATATATTTTTTTTATCAATTAAATGATGATCGAAACAAATTAAACCAAGACCATTTTTTCTACAATATAATTTCCAACTTGGATAAGCATACTTTTTCCAATCGCTAAATAATTTTTTCCCAATTGCAATTGTAACTAAGTAATTTTTGTTTTTATCAGAATTAATTAATTTAATCATAAATTTTATAATAATTTAGGTACCACTTTACAAATTTTTTTATCCCTTTTTTGTAGTTTGTGCTTGATTTAAAATTTAATTTTTTTTTTGATTTTAAATTATCAGATAATGTATTTTTCACATCTCCTTTTTGTTTATTTAAATATTTAATTTTCGGTTTTAATTTAAGAGTTTTTTTTAATTCATTTAAAAATTTTTTTAGACTCACACTTTCTCCATTTCCTATATTGAATATTTGAAATGGTATTTCATTTTTTAACTGCTTCTTCATCAGCTTCTTTAAGGGAACAACGATATCATCAATATATGTGAAATCTCTTTTATGGTTACCACTATTATATAAATAGACTATTTTTTTATTCAAAATAGAATTAGTAAATTTGAAAAGAGACATATCAGGCCTACCCCATGGCCCATAAATTGTAAAAAATCTAACTGCTGTCGTAGGTAACTTATAGATATTTGAAAAAGAATGTGCCATAACTTCATTAGACTTTTTTGTTGCTGCATAAAATTGTAAAGGGTGGTCTGTATTATCATTTTCTGATGATTTTGAAAGCTTATCACCATATACGCTACTCGAGCTCGCAAATATCAAATGTTTAACTTTAAATTTTTCACAACATTTTAATACATTATAAAATCCAAATATATTCGTTTTAAAATATAAATCTGGATCATTTATTGAATATCTTACACCAGCTTGGGCTGCAAAATGATAAACATAATCAAACTTATGTTTCTGAAATATAAAATTAACTTTATTAATATTTTCTAAATTTATTTTATAGATTTTAAAGCTTGAATTTACTTTTTTTAGATCCTTATATCTATTGTATTTAAGTTTTTTGTCATAGTAATTATTAAAATTATCTAATCCAAAAACTTTGTTATTTCCTTTAAGTAAATGCTTGCATAAACTATAACCTATAAAACCAGCAGCACCAGTTACCAAAATTTTCATTAAACTCCCCAACCACCATCAACTATTATATTTTGTCCAGTTATATAATTGGAAGCATCTGATGCTAAAAGAAGAATAATTCCATCAAAATCACTTTCTTTGGCCATTCTTTTTAACGAAGTTTTTTTTACGTATGCGTTTACAAATTTTCTTGGCTGTTTCCTATATATACCACCAGGTGATATAGAGTTTACTCTTATACTTGGTCCAACTGTTTTAGATAACCATTTCGTAAATTGTATCAAACCAGCTTTTGCTGCAGCGTAAGATGCTGGATTTGCCATTTTTGTACCTTGATAAATACTCCAGTCAGGTCCGTACACACCATAAATAGAGGAAATATTAATAATTGAGCATGTTTTACTTTTTCTTAGCTTAGGTAACAAAATTTGCGTTAAATCAAATATAGCAGTTAAACTTACTTCTAAACATTCAGCCCACATTTTAAGATTTTGTTTTTCAAACTTTTCAACATATCCTTTAGTAGTTTCTTTTCCTGTGAAGGCTGCATTATTGATAAAAATGTCTATTTTATTGAATTTTTTTAATTTAAATCTCAAATTTTTTCTTTCTAAACTGGAGGCCAGGTTGCAAGAGTATGAATAAAACTTTTGATTTCTATATTTTTTCTTTAAATTTTTTAAAAATAGTTTCGAACTGTTAGTTTCGATACCTTTTTCAATTAATATTATGTTTGATCCTGCATCAGCCAAGGTTTTACAAATTTGCTTTCCTAAATAACCATATGCTCCTGTAACTAAAGATAGTTTATTTTTTAATGAAAAAATTTTTAATATCGTCATTTGTATCGTTTCTGTAAATATTCTGCATACAGAAAATCTATTTTATTATCAATATCTATAGCTCTTATTTTTGGAACTTCGTGAATATCAACATTACCAGAAAACATTTTATCTGCTTTTAAAATATACTTAGGACTAGTTACATATGCTAAAGTTGCAACATCATAAACAATTGGTGCGTCTTGTCTATTAGAAATATAATTTGATATATTATCAATTACTATTTTTGCGAATTTATTCTTTTTAATTTCAATCATATTGAAGTAAGGATTTCTATAAGGCTTTGTTACTGTTATCAACATATCAGACATTTTATTTTTAATAAATTTTTTTAAGCAATTGTTTATATCAGTATCCTTTCTTAAAGGTGATGTTGCGGGTAATGAAATGACAATATCGGGTAAATCGTCATTATCTTTTAAGTAATTAATTAAATGCTTCCAAACTAACCACTCTTTAGAACTATCACTTGCGAGTTTTTTTGGCCTTTTAAATGGAACTTCTGCACCATAGTATTTTGAGATTTTTTTAATTTTTTCAGAGTCTGTTGAAACTATAACTTTATTAATCAATTTATTTTCTAATGCAGATTTAATTGAATAACTTATTAAGGGTTTACCACAAAATGATTTGATATTTTTATCTTTTATACCTTTTGATCCTCCTCTAGCACATATAAATGCATATATTTTTTTTTTAATCATTTATAATTCTAATTTTTCTAATAGTAATGAATTATTTTCATTAAAATTCAAAATATTTTTTTTAAATTCATTTACATTTATATTCCATTCTTCAGATGGAACATTAACAATATAATTAAATATTCTTTCTATTTCACTAGAGGAATGATCATTTGTCCAAAATTCTCCTTTAAGTTCATTTTCAAAGGGCCAGCCAAAACCTGAGACAACATCATAAAAAGGTTTTCTTGAATTTATTGAAATAGCTTTTTTTCCAGCACTGATAGCCTCATATCCAAGAGTGGAGTCAATAAAGACAATAATTTCACTTTCATAACATTCTTTATAGCTATCATAGTCATTTTTAGGTTTAAAAAACTTAAAGTTATTGTTATTTAAGATTTTTTTAAAAAAATTTAATTCGAGATCATCTTCGTTTTTAGAACAACCAATAATACTAAACTCAAAATTATGCCTAAAAGATAAATTTTGAATGATTGGCAAACACACTTTTTCGGGTAAATAGAATTCATTTCTATCAATCATATTTATTTTATGTAGGCTTCGCTCTGAGTCTTTTATTGGTCTTCGAAATTGAGATATAAAACTAATTCTTTTTTTTATTTCCAATCCCTTTTTTTTGAAATTTGGAAGATAAATATTATTTCTAAATGATCCTAAAGAAATAATTTTTGTATCAATATATTTTAAATATTCCTTACCAACAGAGTTTGAAAAGCAGAAAATATAATCACAAGTCAAATTTTTTTCTTTTATTAATTTCAAGGTTTGGAATATATCTGGATATTTGTTAGCTCTATAAGCAAATTGTATTGAAACAAATTTCATATTTTTGAAATTTTTTTTCAATTTATAGAAGTCAATTCTGGTATCTAAAAAGTTAATTACTATTTTTGGATTAACAATTTTAATATACTCTAAAGAATAATTGTATAGTATATTTTTTATACCTTTAAATATTATTGTTTTTAAAAGTATAATTATATTAATTTCATTAAATCTTATGTCGAAAGCATCAAATGAATTATTTTTAAAAAAACTTTTGAAAATTGATTGGTGAATATCGTCATACATTAATATTTCCACATTTTTTGGTCTTTTGAGAATTTTCTTTGAAAAAAAAATAATTTTGAGCAATAATTTTAATTTTCCCATTAATTTTTTAATTCAGATCTTTTAATTTTCTGGTTTAAATTGTAAGAATTTTTTGATTGCTTATTGATTAACTTAAAAAAAAACTTTGGGTCTATTCCACCCTTAGGTCTTTTTGAGCATATATTCAAGAAAGTAAATTTTTGTCCTCTGTTAATTCTTTTTCTAGCCACAATACTTCTCATCATTAATTTTTTGTTCAATAATGCACTTTTGGTAATTTTTTTCTTTTCTGAACCTAATGCAATTTCAATATTTCTGATTTTTTTAACCATACTTTTAAACTCTTTTCCATTAAGACTGGTGGAATGATCGGGTCCTGGCATTTTTTTGTTTAAGGTAATATGTTTTTCAATAATTTTTGCACCTAATGAAACAGCACCAATTGCACATTCGTCAGATATTGAATGATCTGATAATCCAACTTTAACTCCAAATTTTTTCTCTAAGTAAGGAATAACTTTTAAATTAATATCTTTAAATGGAGTTGGATATGCGCTGTTACAATGAAGTAAAGCTAGCTTTTTTCTGTAATTAAATTTTTTTTTCTGAAAAAATTTAATTACTTCAGAGATGTCTTTAAGATCTGAAAATCCCGTAGAAAGTATTATAAATTTTTTCAGTTTAATTATTTCATTAATAATTTGATAATTATTGAACTCTGCTGATCCGATTTTGAATATACTTTGCAAATTTTTTAAAAATCTAATACTTTTTATATCGTCCGCAGTTGACAAAAACATTATTCCAATTTTTTTACAATAATTGTATATATCAATAAAATCGTTATGATTAAGTTCAAGACTTTTTGCAAAATTGTATTGATCAAGTTCTTTACTATTTTTTAATTGATATTTTGGCCTGTTAGTATTTGGAACTATAATTTCATTTGTATCCCAAGTTTGGAATTTTATCGCATCCGCTCCACAATTCTTTGCAAGATTTACAAGTTTTAAAGCATTTGATAATTTTCCATTATGATTTACACCTGCCTCAGCAATTATAAAGGTTTTATTTTTTGTCAGCATTCAATTATGCACCCACCCCACGAATAACCAACACCAAAGCCTAACAACAAAACTTTAGAATTCTTTTTAATTTTTTTTTTTTGTAAAGCCATTTTAAGTGCAATTGGAATCGATGCAGATACAGTGTTTCCAACTTTATCTAAATTTACGATATTTTTTTTTTTATCGATACCTATTTTTCTAACAAGATTTTCTAATACAAATTTACTAGCTTGATGAAAAATATAATAATCAACTTTATTTTTTTCCAATTTTGATTTTTTCAAAATTTGGTTAAAGCATTCTTTAACTTTATTTAAAGTAAATAAAAAAACATTGCTACCATCCATATAAATTTTATTTTTTTTTAGGATCTTATTTCTAATTTTCATATTTTTACTTGGTACAATCAGATTCTTGTAACCATTTCCATCTGATCCTAGAACAAAACCTTTAATTTTAGATTTTTTACTTTTTTTTACAAAGACTGATGACGATGCGTCACTAAAAATTGGTCTGCATGATGAATCGTTTTTCCCAATATATTTAGAGTATTTTTCGCTGCAAACTACGATTCCCGATTTGCAGATATTTGCCTTAATAAGTGAGGCTGCTACTGCTAAAGCATAAATAAATCCAGAACAACCTTGATTAATATCAAAGCATAAACATTTTTGATCTAATTTCAGTTTTTGATGCAATATATTTGCACTCGTCGGAATACCTGAGGGAGATGATTGGGTAACTAATATTAAAAAATCTATGTTTTTTATTTTATTTTTTTTAATTAATTTCTGGCATGATTTTTCTGCCATATCAACAATATTTTCATTTGAAGCTATAAACCTTTTATTTATTCCAGTGGTGTTATAGATTTTTTTTATGTTCCATGAAGGGTTATCTTTTTTCAAATCCTTTAAAGTTTCATATTTCTTTGGAAGATAATATTCAATATGCTCAATTTTAGAATTCATTTAAATTATTTAGATAGTAATTTTTTTTTTTTTAAAATATTTACAATCTCTTTCACACTGGTTGCAGTGGCAATTTCAGCGATTTCAGCAACTTTTCCTTTTGTTGCCTTGTCTAATTTTTCTAGGATATTTAAGTGATTTAATGAATCCCAATTTTCTGTATTATTTGAGCTACTTTTTAAGGTAATTTTATTTTTTTTGCCTAAAGTAGCTTGTATTAAATTTATTACCTTATTTTCAGTTAACATATTATTTGGCTTGATAAATTTCTGTAGTAAAAGTTAAAATACCAAATCTTTCATTGAAATCAATTGAATTATTATTTTTTAATTTATAAAGTAATTTTTTATGTTTGTAAAATTCTTTAGGCATCGGCCAAGTTTTTAATCCAATTTTTTTTACATTATTAAATTTTAACTTTGCATGTTTAATTATTTTTTTTTTATTAGAAAGGGATAATATTGGAAATATAATTGTTCCATTTTTCTTCAAAAAATTTTTTGCTTCTGAAATTATTTTTATAGTTAAATTTGTTCCATCATCACCTGTTTCGCATGATGTATTTTTAAACCATGGTGATATCTTTGCAATTTTTTGAGAAATACCCGAAACATCATTTAAAATAATGTCAAATTTCTCGTTTTCCCAAGGATCAAAAAGACTTCCCACTTTTGCTATAATTTTTACTCTATGGTTTTTTGCATTGAGCTTGCACAATCTTATCGAATGCTTAGATATATCTGATGCATATAAATTTGATTCTATATTATATTTTTTAAATAATGTAATACCTACAACTCCAATTCCACATCCAAAATCGAGAATTTTTTTTTTACTTTTGATAATTTTATTTACAGATTGACACAGTAATTCAGATGTTCCTGTGGGTTTAAAACTATAATTTGATATTTGAAATTCTAATTCCTCAAATTTAATTTTTTTTTTTTTTAATAGCATCAACGAATTTAGTATTATTTTTTAAAACTTTATATGGGTTTCCAAAAACTATCCTATTATTTTTTAGGCTTTTTGTAACCACTGTGCCTTGATTTATAATGCAATTTGATCCAATCGAAACTTTATAACCAATTGAAGAACCATCTCCAATGATTGTATTTTTTCCAATAAATTTTCCAGCTAATGCACAATTATTTCCAATAAAAACATTCGATTTTATATTTTGATCGTGATTTACAGCTGTAAAACTCTCAATCATGCAATGCTTACCTATAGTTGCTCCATTCATTACTTTCGCATAAGCTTCAATTATAGATCCTTTACCAATTTTAGAATATTTAGAAATATAAGATTTTGGACTTATGATTTTTGGTGCTGTAAGAAGGTTATCATAATGTTTAATTATTTTCTCTCTTCCTTTCATCCCACCCGCATTATCTCCTACACCACAAGCATAATATTTAATATCATTATTTTTTTTAAGAAATGATTTGAGATTTTTTTCTATACATAAAATTGGATATCCTAATATTTTTTTCTTATTGCTCCAATCTTTAGCTATAAAACCAATAATTTTATATTTACCTTGTTCTTCTATCAATTCCACAAGCATTCTTGCATGTTGACCTGTTCCAATTATAATTATTTTTTTTTCAATCATAATTTATTTAAGTTTTTAAAACTTTGTTCAACTTCATAAATATATTTTTTGATATCATTTTTTGAATGATCATTCATTATATATGCATGATGATACGGTGCTAAAAAAATTTTTTTTTCAATTAAGTATTCATAAAATTTATTTCTTAAATTTTTATTCACATTCTCATTTTTTTCGTGAAATGAAATAAATGGAAACCAAATATCCCCTGAATATGAACACTTAAATTTTTGATTTTTTACAATTTTTTCAAGTTTTTTCTTAATGTATTTTCCTTTGATATTATTTTTTTTTATTACATTGTTGCTCTCTAAATATTTAATTGTAGATAATGCTGCAATTTGATCCAAACTATTTGCAAAAAATGTAGAGCTCACATAAACTTTTGATATTGCTTGATCCATTATTGACTTATTACCTAAAACGGCGCTTATTGGGTAGCCATTACCCATTGCTTTTCCAATTATATTTAAATCAGGCTTAACTTTATAGATTGATTGTGTACCATTCATGCTTACCCTAAAACAGCTTCTTATTTCATCAAAAATGTAAACAATATTATTTTTTTTACATAATGTTTTTAAAGAAGACAAATATTTTGCTGTAGGAAAAGTAACTCTTTGACCCAATGGAGTATGAATAGGCCATATTATAAGTCCTGCAATTTTATTTTTATATTTTTTGATCAAATCCTCCACATGAGTTAAGTCGTTAAATTTAAATTCTATTGTATTTTTCTTTACTGATTTTAAAACTCCATTTTCATCATTTGTGCACCAATCATGCCAACCATGATAACCACACCTTAATATAATTTTTTTTCCGGTAAAACTTCTAGCTAATCTGATTGCTAATGATGTGGCATCCGAACCAGTCTTTAATATTATAGCTTTATCTGTTCCATATAATTGATTAAGTTTTTTTATAAGTTTATATTGAGTAGGTTGAGTTAAAGTTAAACAGTTACCTTTATTTTTTATGTGTTTAATAACCCTGTTATCAACAAAGTTATTTCTATGACCTATTACTATCGGCCCATAACCACACATCATATCAAGATAAGTATTTTTATCAATGTCAGTAACTTTTGATCCTTTAGCTTCTTCGAAAAAAATTGGATATCGATTTTTAACAAAATTATAAGGCCTTCTAATTGCTAGAACACCACCTGGACTTTCAGAATAGATTTTTTTAAAAAGTCTAGAACTATTTACTAAATTATTTTTCATAGTTTTGATTTAAAAAATTTTTGATTGATTTAGAAATTATTTCCAATTCTTTTATTTTTATTTCAACAAAAGTGGGTAATGATAATGCGTTTTTAAAAATATAAATTGAATTTTTCTTATTAAATTTTTTTGGAATGTATTTTTCATAAAGTTTCATTGAATGAAAAGGGTAAAAGGATCTTCTTGTTTCAATGCCATTTGACTTAAGTTGATTTGTAAGTTTTTTGATATTTGTATTTGTAAATAAAGATGTAAAAATCCAATTAATTCTTTTACAGTTATTTGTATTTTTTTGAGAGATAAATTGATCATAATTTTTAAATTTTTTTATATAAAATTGCTCTATAAGTTTTCTTTTGATTTTAAAAAAATTCATTTTATTTAATTGAGAAAGACCTATAGCAGCTTGAATATTGGTCATTCTAAAATTGTAACCAGATACATAATGAAAATATTTCTTTTTATCTTTCATACCATGATTTTTATAGAGTAAGATATTTTCATAAACATGTTTTTTTTTTACAACACAACATCCACCTTCTCCCGTTGAAATAGTTTTATTTCCAAAAAAAGAAAAGCAACCAACATCTCCAAAAGTTCCTAAATATTTTCCATCTAACTTAGTTCCAAATGCTTCAGCAGTATCTTCTATTAAAAATAATTTATATTTTTTACAAATTTTTAATATATTTTTTAAATCACAGGCTTGTCCATATAAGTGGACAGCAATAATTGCTTTTGTTTTTTTTGAAATTTTCTCTTCTATTTTTTTGGAGTCTATACACCAGGAATGCTTATCAACTTCACAAATTACTGGTTTTGCGCCGACATTAATTACACTATTTATTGTTGCTGCATAACTCAAATCAGGGACAATAACTTCATCGTTTTTACCAATGTTTAATGCTTTTAAACCTAAAATTAAAGCAGCGGTACCATTTGAGCAAGTTGTGCAATATTTTGCATTTAAATATTTTTTTAACCCTTGTTCAAATTTATTTACAAACTCTCCTCTTGAGGAAATCCATCCATCTTTTAAAGCTTTATTTACTTTTTTTATTGTATCAGAATTTATAAATGGTTTAGATACTGGTATCACTTGTCTAGTTCTGCTTTAATCATAATTTTTACAAGTTCTTTAAAATCTGTTTTTGGTGACCAACCCAAAACTTTTTTTGCTTTTTTTGAATTTCCTTTTAAATTAGGAACTTCATTTGGTCTAAAATAATAAGGATCAATTTTTACCAATATTTTTTTTGTTTTTTTGTCATATCCAATTTCATTCAATCCTTTTCCCTTCCACAATATCTTAATACCAAAATAATTAAATGACTCCTCGATAAATTGTCTTACCGAATATTGTTTACCAGTTGAAATAACGTAATCATCTGGTTTTTTTTGTTGTAACATTTTCCACATAGTTACAACGTATTCTTTGGCATATCCCCAGTCTCTTTTTGCATTTAAATTACCAATTTTCAAAATCTCTCCAGATCCATTGACTATATCAACTACTGAGCTAGTTATTTTCCTTGTAACAAAAGATTTGCCTCTACGTGGTGACTCGTGGTTAAACAATATACCATTACATATAAACATATTATAAGCAGATCTATAAACTTTCGAGATATAGAACCCAAACAATTTAGACACGCTATAAGGAGATACTGGATTAAACCCAGAAGTTTCATCGAGAAATTTTAGCTTAGTATCCCCATATAGCTCACTAGTAGCAGCTTGGTAAATTTTAATTTTTGGATCAATTTCTTTTACAACTTCTAAAATTCTCAATTGACTCACTCCATCTACTTGAGAGGTATATTCTGGTATTTGAAAAGATACATGAACATGGGACTGTGCTGCAAGGTTGTAAACTTCTGTGGGCTTTGATTTTTTAATAATTTGGTAAATGCTATCTGTGTCTGTAATATCTCCATAATGTAGGTGAAATTTTTTTGAAAATTTTTTTTTTTTAATTATTTCTTTAAGATTTACTAGTGAGTTTGTACTTGAATATCGTCTTATCCCATGAACTACGTATCCTTTTCTTAATAAAAGCTCTGCAAGGTAAGATCCATCTTGTCCATTCACACCTGTTATTAATGCTACTTTATTTTTCATTTAAATAATTTTTTTTTAATTAATTTTAAATTCTGTTTAATAACATCTATATCTAAATTATAAACTTCTAAGCTATAATAATTTAATTCTCTATTAATATATGGCCAAAACCAAGAGTTTTTTCTAACTGGAAGGTTACAATCTTTAATTCCATCATTTTCACTTAATTGAAAACCTTCTGTCCAACTCAAGGTTTTTTTTAAAAAATCAACTCTATTAAATTTAAGAGTTCTGGCAGCTACATTTAGATGTCCAACATCTATTAGTAATTTAACGTTATCTCTTGTATTCTTCATAATAAATATAGTTTCTCGTATTGTTGACATTAAAACTGTATTTCTCTTAAATAAATTATATTCTTTTTTTTCAATAATATTATTTTCTAAAAGAATTTTTATATCGTACTTTTTAGCATAATCTCCTATTATATTTATGTTTTTGATGAATCTTGATAAAGCTGACTTTCTATTAAAAGTCTTACATAATTTCATTTCTTTACCTAGTAATTTTGGATCTGGGTCATATAAAAAACCAGAATGCAAACTATAATATTTTAAATTAAATATCTTACATATTCTAATTGCATTTTTAATGTGAGAAAAGCTTTGGTTAATTATTTTTTTATTATTACTTGCTAAATTAAGCACAAAATTTTTTTTCGGAACGGGAAAGTAATTATGGAAGATAAAATTAAATTTTTTATTTAATTTTAAATTTTTAATTAAGTTTTTTTCATACTTACCGCCAGATAACTCAACAGAATTTATTTTGTTTTTCTTTAAAATTGAAAATATTTTATTAAGATTTTTATTTTTGCCGAGCGCACCTGAAGATATATATATATATTTTTTCATTTCTTTCTAAAAAAATAATTATAAGTATTTTCATCACTTATAGCTTCAAATTTTGTTGAAACTTTTTTATAATATCTGAAACCATTTCTATTCAATATTTTTAAAACTTTTAATTTTTCTAGTTTTTGATCCTCATCTATCTCAATAAGAATTTCTTTAAAATTTTTATTTTTAAGATGTTTTCCAAATCCTTTTAAAATCTCATACTCATTTCCATCAACATCGATTTTTACATAATTAGGAATTTTTAAAGCATTTGAATTTATAAGCTCTTCAATAGTGGTACTCATAATATTATACGAATTTTTTGTCATTTTCATGTATTTATTTACTGTTAGTGAATTAAAAGCACCACCTTCATTTTCTGTTCCCTCTATAAAATTAAAAAAATTGTTTTTTTTTTGGCTTAATGGAGTCTGAACGATTTTTATTTCATTTCTAAAATTGTTAATAAAAAAATTCTTAGATAAAAAATACAGATTAAGAAAAGAAGGTTCAAAAGCAAATATTGATAATTTTTTATGAATAATTCTTGCATATATTGAATAAATTCCAATATTTGCACCTATATCCCAAAAAATAGAATTTTTTTTCTTTTTAAAATTTTTTATCCACTCGAGCGTATCAGGTTCTTTAGTGAAAAAGGTATTAATCCTCCAATCTAAAGTTTTATTAGGAACAAAAAATAATACTGGCTTATTATTAATAATAATTTTTTTCTTTTTTTGTCTAAGCAGCTGATAGATATTATGTTCTATATTCTTATTAAAAAAAAAATTTAGTGGAAAGCAAATAAGTCTGATTAAGTTAATAATAATTAAAGATAAAAAATTCATTTAAAATTTCTAATATATTTTATTTTATCTGCATCTACTAATTTTGCATACTTACCCATTGGAGAGTGATAATTTTTAATTTCAGACCTATTTGAATTAAGAAAGATAGGTGGAAACCTAAAACTAGATCTTGATGAGAAATTTGCATACAATATATATCTGTCATTAAGTGATTTTCTACTTCCTCTATGATAGCACGATGAAGTATCAACAAATAAACAATCAAATTTTTTTCCTACAAATATATATTTGTCTTTTTTATGATCAATAAATTTATCAATTATGTCTGAGTGTAGGCCATAATTTTTATTAATTTTTTTTTTTATACTGTTTGATTTTTCTAATTTTATTATTTCCAAAGGTCCAGTATTTAGGTCAACATCAACTAAATTTACAAAAATTTTTACTATCTTAGTGTCATCAAAATCTCTATGAAAAAGTTGTGAGCCTATATGTTCATTGTTGATATTAGAGGGTGAATAAAGAACCTTAAGTTCAGTAAGAAGAGGTAGTTCATTCAGATGACTTTTTACAATTGATAAAAATTTTTTATTTAAAAAGAAATTTAGAAATACTTTAATATTATTCTCATCATTTTCTCTTAAAATATTTTGTAGATATTCTTTAGTTCCTATATTATTTTTTTTTTTATTTATAACATCTTCGGCTGCTAACCCGATTAAGTCAAAATCTGACTTAAGATCATGAAGATCATTTTTTGATAGTATATAAAAACCATCTGGTTGAAGTTGACTTTTAGAAAATTCATTAATTTCATTATTATTTTTAAAATACAATTTATATAATTTTCTCAAGAGATCAGTATTATAAAATCTGATTTTAGATATAAGTAGTCTCAGAACTTTGAATAAAATTTTTTCCAAATTTATATTGTTTTGTTAAATGTTATATTTTAAATATGAATTCATATGAATATTAAAAATATAGCAAAAAAATTTATAAAAAATATAAATATTTTAGAGGAAATTTACATTAAAATATTTAAAAAGACAAAAAATTTTAATAGAGAAGATTTATTTGAATTTTCAGATTCACAAATTGAAATAAAAAAAAATGATTTAAATTTTTTTAAAAAACTAAATAACCAAATTAACGAGATAAAAAATATAAAAATTGATAAAAATATAAATTCTGTTCTGGGTTGGGTACCCTTTTCTAAAAGTAAGTCATCTGCAGTAATTTACAATTTTTTTTCTCAAAACTATTCTTTGAGAGGAAATTTTTTATTAAGGGTATCTTTAGTATTTAATGGAAATATAATTTTACAAAAGCTATTTTGGATAAAACCAAATACAATTTGTAATTTTATAAGTGAAAATTTGAATTTTGAAGGTAATTGCGACAGTATAATTATTGAATTATTTAATCCAAATTTAAAAAAAAATCATGGTAACCATGATGGACATTTAAGATTTTGGGGGAAATATTTTGATGAAAAAAAAAATATAATTTCAACAACTCACTCAATGCCTCTATCTTATGGAAATAATTACTTATCGGAGGAAAATTTTTCAAGATCATATTTTGAATTAAATGAAAATTATGACTTTAAAAATTATTTTTTAAAGTCAAAACTAAATTCGCAAAAAAAAAGAATAAATCTTTACGGCTATGCAATAATTTCAAATAAAATTAATAACTTTGTTTCTACATGGCACTTAGCACCTATTAATGATAAAAAAAAAGAAAAAAAAGAAATTTCTCAACTAGCCTGG
The DNA here is from genome assembly GCA_902525355.1 of uncultured Pelagibacteraceae bacterium. GTDB lineage: Bacteria > Pseudomonadota > Alphaproteobacteria > Pelagibacterales > Pelagibacteraceae > Pelagibacter. The sequence goes on from CABZGO010000007.1 coordinate 15,902, forward strand.
TGTCCACAAAGTAAAATTTTAGATCCTTGCATACTTATAGATAATATAGAAACTGGAATTGAAAACCAAAGAATACTAATTGCCTTAATAGTCAATAATGAAATAATTTATCAAAAAGAATTTGATCATAAAGGAGTCTATTTTCAAAAAATTAGTAGAATTTTTCCCAAAATAGAAAGTGATTATTTAGTTTATATAAAATTTTTGTCTTATGGTCATTCCTATTTTAACATTGCTTATAGTAATCTTTCAAATTATGGTGATTTGGTACATTCTCATGAAACAAAATGGATAGTAAATGATTCAAAGCTTGTTTCTCAGGAAACTGACTCAGCAGGTAACACTAGAAAATTTTTTTATCTAAACAAATACAAAGAAAATTGCTTTCATTATTTAAGTCTAAATATTGATAAAATTAAAAATAAAAATTCTATTAATTTGAATATTAGATTATTGGTAGATAATGGAGTTGAGCAATTAATCCAAAAAAAAATTGATTTTTCCAAACCACATTTGTTGCTTATTATGGAAGAAGAGTTTAGTATTTTAAAAAACTTAGATTATAAAAACGCAGTTATTCAAATCGAAAGTTTTGATAATAATATAAATGGATCTTTTTTATATTGTAATCAAGATGGAACAATTGCTGTAGACCATTTAACAGGTGGTTAAATCGCAAATTAAATCATATGAAAAAATTGACATCTATTTTTTTTGTAAATGTATTTATAATTTTTACTTTTCTAGAGATATTTTTATTTTTTTATAGCAAAAAAATTAATAGCAATTTTCTTTTTTACTTACCAAATACAAAACTTAAAACAAACCTTTTGATAAACAGGAATATGAGAGGTTCAGAAGAAAGAATTAGTAATATTAAGAGAATTTTTAATAAAAATCAGTTTAGTAGAGAATTATCTGTCCCAATTAACACAATAAACAGGAGGCCTGATATACAAGACGTAGATCATGGAGCAGTTAATTATTTTTATTATAATAAAGGATTTTGTAATAAGACTTATAATAGAGAAACATTAAATATCGTAACATTTGGTGATTCCTTTACTTATTGTACATTTGTTAAACCAGATCAGGCCTGGTCAAAAAAATTAAGTAAAGATATATTTTCAATTAACTATGGAATGACTGGTATTGGCTTATATGAACAATACAGGCTAATGAGAGAATTAGTAAATAAAAATGATAAAATAATAGTTTCAGCAATCTATGAAGGTAATGATTTAAGAGATTCTATAAAGCATTTAAATTATATAACGGACAGTAAATCTCATTTAAATAAAATCCAAGAAAAAATTAATAAAGAAAACTTTATAAAAAGTATTTTAAAAAAAATATTCTCCAAATCTTATACGTTTAACTTCGCTGCTGGTACAAAAAATTATCTAAATTTAAAAAATAAGGATAAACATAATTTAAATTTTAGGTACAAATATTTGAATGGAGATATGGACTTTAATATAAATAATATAGATCAAGATGAAATAAGAATTGCAAAAAAAATATATGATAAAGATATAAGTGAAAATTTTATTAAAAAAGCCTTTTCTGAACCAATGTTGAAAATTAAAGATTTTTCGTATAATAACGATTCAGTCTTAATATTTATTTATATACCCTCGGCACATAATGTAATAAAAGACGACATAGTATTTGAGAATAAAATCTCACAAAAATATCTAGAAAATATGGCTAGAGTACAAACAGAAATTTTTAGTGAAATATGCGAGATTAATAACTTAAATTGTTTAAATACTACAAAATCTTTGTATGATTATAATAAAAAAAATAATGAATTAACTCATTTTCCGTCTAACTTACATTTAACAGCTGTTGGTCATGAAGTTGTTGGTGAAACTGTTGGAAAATATTTATATACATTAATTGAAAATAATGAAGAAAAATAAAGTAAAGATAATAGCTGAAATCGGATGGAATCACATGGGAAGCTTAAGTCTAGCAAAAAAAATGATTAAAAGTGCAGCTTTGAGTGGTGCTGATATGGTTAAATTACAAACATGGTCTGAAAAAAATTTGAAAAATGGACCTTGGGATAGAGATGGAAGAAGGGAGATTTATAAAAAAGCAGAACTTAATCAATCTGACTATTTAAAGCTTAAAAGTTTTAGTAAAAAGTTTAATATTGAACTTTTTACATCCTTATTTAATTTAAAAGATTATGAAAAAATTGAGAAATGTAAATTTAACGTAATTAAAATTCCTAGCCATGAAACTTATAATTTGGAACTAATAAAGTTTTGTTTAAAAAATTATAAAATTGTCTTAATTTCAACCGGCGCTTCAAAATGGAAAGAAATTAAAAAAATTACAAAATTAAAAAATTTTAAAAAAAAAGCATTTTTAATGCATTGCGTTTCTTCATACCCATCAGAACCAAATATGATAAATATGCCAAGGTTAAATGAAATTAAAAAACTAACAACAAAAGTTGGTTTTAGTGGACATTTTAAGGGTATAGACGATGCTATAATTGCAATAGTTATGGGTTCAACATATGTTGAAAAACATTTTACAGTAGATAATGATTTACCAGGAAGAGATAATAAATTTGCTTTGTTGCCAGAGGATTTAAATAGATTGTGCAAGTTTAGAGATATTTTTTCTGAAATGACAATATATAAAGGTCTAAATCTACAAAAATCAGAATATGATATATTTAAAAACTACAGGGGAAGATGGGGGGCATAAAAGATAAAGAAATTTTAAATATATTAAAATTTTATACAAATGAAATTAGTCAAAATAATCTTAGACTATTCAAAGTTTTACTTTCAGAAATTAGAAATAGAATTAATAATTTTTTTCGTTTTTTTTTTAAATATGATAGGACGACAAAAAAAACAATTGAAATTTATGACAATAACTGGGCATTAAAAAATAACACCGATTGGTTTTCACCAAATAATAATCTTAAAATTCATCACTATGGCTATAAACTATACCTTGCGGGTAGTGGTCTGACACAAAGAATTTGGCAAAATGAAATGATAAGAAAAATTCATGAAATTAAACCAAAAAATGTTTTAGAAATTGGCTCAGGAAATGGAATAAATTTAAAAATATTATCTACACATTTTTCTGAAATCGATTTTGTAGGCATCGATTATAGCAAAAAGGGAATAGAAAAGTCCAATGAGCTGAAACATTTGGAGCTACTTGAAGATTTACATAGACCATTAAAAATTAATAAAGAAAATTTAAGTTCTAATAATTTAAGTTTTTACCATGCAAATGCTAATAATTTGCCTTTTAAAAAAGACAATTTTGATTTGGTATTTTCAGTTTTAGCTTTAGAACAAATGGACAACATAGCAAAGGATGTTTACAATGAAATCAAAAGATGTTCTGCAAAACATATAGTTTTGATAGAACCTTTTAAAAATTTAAATAGTTTTGGATTAAAATTTCTTCACCATAAAGCTAATAAATACCTTAGTTTAAAAACTGATGATTTTATTGATGAAAATTTAAGTATAATTGAGTATAAATCAGATTATCCACATAAAATTTCACTTGGAGTAGGACTACTACATTTAAAAAAATGAAAGAAAAAATAACAGTAATTATAAGATCTAAAAATGAAGAGCAGTTTATTGGTAATTGCATTCAATCTGTTTTAGATAATATTTTTAAACCAGAAATAATTATCGTTGATAATAATTCAAATGACAGAACTTTAGAAGTTGTCAGATATTTCATGCAAGATCCATTTTTAAAGAGCAAAAATGAAAAAAATTATACAGATATTAAAGTTTTTAGAATTAATGATTATACGCCAGGAAAAGCACTAAATTTGGCTGTAAAAAATGCTTCCAATCAAAATATATTAATAATTTCAGCTCATTGTGAATTAACAAATTTTAAAATTAATAAACATTTAAAGGATTTGAGGAAATACAAATGTATTTTCGGCAACCAAATACCCATATTTTTTGGAAAAAAAATTACTAAAAGATATATTTGGAGTAATTTTGGTGATACTCCAAAAGAAAACTATTTTTCGGCTCATGAAAAAAGATATTTCATTCATAATGCTTTATGTATGTATCATAAAAAAACTCTTAAAAAAAACCTCTTTGATGAAAATCTACAAGGTAAAGAAGATAGATATTGGATTAATAAGATGATGAATAAAAAATCTACAAAATTTTTATATGATCCAGCACTAGAAGCCAAACATCATTATACTGCTGCTGGAAATACCTGGAAGGGTATAGGTTAGAATTGCTTGGTTAAGATTAAGAATATAAAAAGTTATAAATTGTCATCAGCTTACGGAAATAATAAAGTTTTTGGACAACCCAAAAATGTTAGAAGTTTCGTGATAGTAGAAATTTTACTAACAAACGGTATTAAAGGATATGGAGAAAGCTACCAATCTGCATATGTTCCTGAGTTAGCTGATTTTACAATTAAATACTTGGCAATTTTTTTCAAAAAAAAAAGTATTAATGACGCATTAAAAATCATCAAAAACTTTCGAATACCATTCGTATCTCAGTCCGGATTTGTTAAAAGTATTCTCTCTTCATTTGAAATAGCTCTATGCGATGCAAAGTCTAAATCATTGGGAATACCCTTTTCAAAATATTTGAATAGAAGATTTAATAGAAATGAAGTTAAAGCCTACGCTAGTGGAGGATCAGTTGTTTTTAAAACTGAAGATTTAAAAAAAGACTTAGATAAAATAAAAAAAATAGGTTTAGATTTATATAAAATGAGAATTGGTTTTTATAAATTTAAACAAGATATCAATCGAATTAATTTTGTAAAAAATAAAATTGGAAATAAAAATTTAATGATCGACTCAATAATGGGTACTTTAAACAAATGGAATCTTAAAGAAGTAAAAAAAAAAATTACCGTTTTAAATACGTTTAAATTACAATGGTTAGAAGAGCCTTTTCCTACAGAAAAAATTTTTGACTATAAAAAGTTAAAAGAAGTTTCTAAAAATCCTATTGCTATAGGTGAAGCATTTACAAATTTCCATGAGTTTGAAAATGTGATCAAAAATAATTTATGTGATATTGTGCAGCCAGATCTAACACAACTAGGTATAAAAGATACAACAAAAGTTGTGAAGTTAGCAAAGAAATTTAAAAAAAGAGTAGCGCTTCACGTCTGGGGATCTCCCATATCTTTAATGTGTAATTTACATTTTGCTTTAGCTCATAAAGAGGTAGATATTATTGAATACCCTTTAGTTAGGTTAGATTTTTTATCAAATTTAATGGATCAAAACATTAGAATATCAAAAAATAAAATTAGTTTAAAAAACAAAAAACCTGGTTTAGGTTTTGATCTAAACAATAGTTTTTTAAAAAAATATAAATTTATTAATAATAGTGGTTTTAAATTGTGACAAAAAAAATTCTCATTGCACATGACTTTAATTTAGATTTAAAAATGTATAAATTAGATAAAAATATATTAAATAAAAATAAATTTATAAAAAAAAGTTTTAAAATTAAAAATTTCGATAATCTTTCTAAAACCGAAAAATTGAGAGTTAAAATTTTCTGGGGAAATAGACTTAATATAAAAATAATAAATCAATTGAAGAATTTAAAATATGTTCATTTTGGAAGTAAAGGAGTAAATGAAGATTTATCTAAATATCTAAAAAAAAAAAAGATTAAATATACTAATACAAAGAAAATATTTGTTAAACCAATGGTATCATCAATTTTGAGTTCAATTTTTGCAAGTTCAAGGGGAATTAATATTTCTTATTTTTTACGTCAAAATAAAAAAAATGACAGAAAAAATGCTGACAACTTTAATGATTACATGAATAATGTTTATGATGAAAATTTTCTATTAGTTGGCTTTGGAGAAATTAATAAAAAACTTCTAAATGTTTTAAAACTTTTTAGTAAAAACATTTCAATTATAAACAGATCGATAATTATAAATAAAAATATAAAAAAGTTTTTTTATTTAACAAAACTTAATCAAGCAGTTAAAAATCAAAAATTTATTATTAATACTTTGCCACTAACTAATGAAACAAAAAATATATTTGATAAAAAAGTTTTCAAAAATTTTAAAAAAAATAGTATATTCATAAATTATGGTAGAGGGGATACAGTAAATTTTAAAGATTTAAAAAAATATGCTAAATTGAAAAAATTAGTTTTGTGCTTAGACGTGTTCAATAGTAGCCAATATGTTAATCCATATAAACCAATAAAAAAAAACTATTATTTTTCAAACAAATTTTTAAATATTATTACCCCACATATCGGAGCCTACGACAAATTTTATTGGGAAAAGCAAATAGACCTTTTTTCAAAAAACGTTAGAAAATTTATTCACGTCATTAATTAATCTTTCAGTATAAGTTCCTTCATTTCCACTTAAAAAAAATTCTCTTTTTTTGTCAATATTTAATCTAATTCCACTACTTGGAATTTTCTTCACATGACTTTTAATCATATTGTGGAGATATTTATCGAAGTTATTAATATTTTTACAAATTTTTATATTAGGTAATTTCTCTATACCTTCTAAATGAGTAAAGTATTTTAATGCATTTTTTTGATTCATAAGGCTAAAATTATCATCAAAACCTATTGCTAAATAACTTTTCCAAAAAATAGTTGACTCAATCATCATCGAAGTAAGTCCTCCAATAATAAATTTACTATTTTGTATCAATGATGGATAATAATTTAAATCTGGCCAAGATCTTTTAAGAAATTTTTTACTTTTATTATCATATAATTGTTTATCAACTTTTATATATTTCCAAAACTTTGAAATTAAAGTTTTTCTTTGTCTAAATGGATGTGGTCTATAGATAATTTGTAAATTTTTAATTTTGTTTTTCGTTAAAAAATTATCTATCCTTGTCAATACTCCTTCCTCGTCCCAAGCCCACGCTGATCCTAAAAATAATATATAATTTTTGTATACAGATTTATGTTTTTTGTATCTTTCAGAAAATAATGATTCACTTCGCGCTGAACCTAAAATTTTAATTTTATTTGCGTTCATTTTTTGGATTTTTTTAGCATGTAATTTTGTTTGAGCTCCCCATACAGCAATTCTATCAGGTAAATTATCTAGTATTATTTTGCTTGATAAATTATCCCAATTGTCAACGATTAAATAAGATTTTTTTTTATTTTTTTTTAACAAATCAATAAAATGTATTGTATCTGCATCGTAACCACTTGTTGGAATTATAAATATTTCACCATCTAATTTTTTAATTATTTTTTCAATTGAGTCATTTTTAGGAAGATTAGTAATATATTTTTTAACAACTGGAAAAAAAACAAAAGTTGATAAAATTTTAAAAACTAAAAAGAGAGTAAAATTTTTTATCAAATAATGAAAATTAAAAATTTTATTTATTATATTGTTTTTAATTCCTTTGGATAATAATAATTCATTTAGATATCTAATATCATATCGATAAAGTCTAAGAAGCCTAAATTGAAAAAATTTTGAATTTTTTTTATAATAAGTTGATTTTATATCATGGTATTTTAGCATTAAATTATTATTATTTGAGCTTGAATAAAAAAATGTTTTATTTTTATTATATTTTTTAATACTTTTATCTTTGTATAAATTTTTGTTAAAAATTAAGCTGACATCAAATTTGTGATTTAATTTTTTTATAATTTTTGTTTTAATAAAATTTCTGATATAAATATTATTATTAATAACAAAATAAATTTTTTTTTTCATTTATAAAAACTTTAATTATTAAAATGGAAAGTGTAGTCAAATTTATCTTTTAATTTAGTTTTATGGGTAACAACAATAACTGTTTTTTTAGATTTTAAATTTAAAATTGTTTCTAAAATTTCCTCTTCATTTTTTTCATCTAGAGAGCTTGTTGGTTCATCAAAAATAATAAATTCTGAATTAGTATAAAGAGCTCTTGCTATTGCTATTCTCTGTTTTTGACCTCCAGAAATTTTAACTCCATTATCTCCTAAGTTTACATCCATATAATTTGGTATATTGCTAAAAAATTCAAACAGATTTGATGCTTTTAGAGCATCTTTTATTTTTTCATCATCTATTTCGTTGTTTTCAAATCCAAAAGCAATATTTTCCCTTAAAGTTCCATCAAATAAAAATATTTCTTGCGGAACATAACCAATACTATTTACATAAGGCCTTAAATATTCAACTTTATTACCATCAACAAAAATATCTCCAGAAGTTATTTCTAATAATCCAGTAAAAATATCTATGAATGTACTTTTCCCAGAACCACTCTCCCCATAAATCATATGAGTTTTATTTTTTATAATTTCTAAATTTAAATTATTTAGTGCTGGTCGATCTCTACTGTCATAAATAAAAGAAATATCTTTGAATACTATCGACTTTTCAATTTTTTTGCTAGTCTCCTCTAATTCTATTTTATTTAAATTATTATTCGATTTAAACTTTCTTAATACATCTGAGACAACAGGTGCGTCATACTTAAGTTTATTAGCAACACTAACTATTTTATTAAATGATGGAATAAATCTTATAACTGCAGCTAAATAGAGAGACAGTGTTGGTAAAGAAATAATAAGCATTTGTTTACTTCCACTCATAGAATAAATTATCATCAGAACACCCGATATGCAAACTATCTCTAAAATATACTTTGGTAAAAGGTTAATTTTTTTTTGGAAAGTTGAATTATTAATTTCACCTAACAATTTTGAATTAAAAATTTTTTTTACAAAATTAAACTTTTGTAATATTCTTATTTCTCTAAAACCATTAAAGGAGTAAGAAACAACTTTTATTAGTTCTCCTCTAAATTTATGAGTCTCCTCACCTTTAATTTTTAAAATTTTCCTAAAATAAAAATAAAATGCAAAAACGATAAATATCAGAGAAAATAGTAAAAAGACAATTTGTAATTCGCTTGTAACGATGATTAACACTAATAAAAATGTTATCGTGATAATTTCTGAAATTAAAGTTGCAAATTCCTTAAAATATAATGCAGTTATACCAGTGTCATTTACTATTCCTCTAATCAAATTTGAGGAATTTAAGTTTAAAAAATTTATATAATCTGAAAGTAGATATTTTTTGTATATCTCTTCAGATAAAAAACTTCTTAAATTTTGTTGAAAATGAATATGAAATAAATTTATGAAATAAAGTATTATATTTTTTAAAAAAAAAATTAATATTAAAAGATATGATGAAAATAAAATAAGTTCAGAAAAAGTTTTCTCTTGGATTGTTTTTTGAATGAATGTAGGTAAATACGGTATTATAATGTCTCTTTCAACTAACAACATTACATAAACAGGAACTGAACCAATGCTTATTAACTCAACCAATCCAATAATGAAAAGCGAGATAAATACAAACAGATATCTAAATTTAAAATCTTTATTAAGTATTTCAAAAAAAGATAAATTCATAATATGATCAAATTGGAATTATTTTAAATTACATTTAGCAGATAATATTGATAGTATCATCTTGAAAAAACTAATGAGTTATAAAACAATTTGTATTGTGCCTGCTAGAAAAGGCTCTAAGTCAATTAAACATAAAAATTTGACAAAAATAAAGGGAAAGGAACTGATAAAGTATACTCTAGACATATGTAAATATTTTAAAAATGATTTTTTTAGCGTTATATCTACAAATTCCAAAAAAATTTTGAGTATTTCGAAAAAATATAAAATTCACAATAATGGATTAAGACCAGCTCATCTTAGCGGGGATAAAGCTCTTACTTATGATGTTTTAAAATATGAAATATTATTAACAGAAAAAAAATTTGGAAAAAAATATGATTATATTTTATTACTCCAACCTACTTGTCCATTTAGATCGAGAGAAAAAATAACAAAAGCTCTTAGAATTATTAAAAATAATAAAAGATATGATAGCGTTTTATCGATCTCTGATGTAGGTGCAAATCATCCAGAAAGAATGAAAATAATTAAGAATAATAAACTTATCAATTATACAAAAAAAAAGTATGAAAATTTAAAACCACGCCAAAGCTTGCAGAAAGTTTATATACGATCAGGTTCTATATATTTGATAAAAAGAAAATCTTTCTTTAAATATAAATCATTTGTAGGTCAAAATTGCTATGGATTAATATTAACTGCAAAAGAAAGTATAAATATAGATGATAAAAAAGATTTAATAATTGCAAATTATACTTAACTACCACTTTCTAAGATCTATATTTTCAGAAACTGACGATGATTTAATTATAAATAAAATTTTTTTTAATTTTTCTTTATTCATTGGTTTAGCTCTTTGTAAAGATCTTAATAATTTTAATTGCTTCGCTTTCTGGAAACCTAATATGAAATAGCTAATTGATTTAAAAGAATTAATAAACGAAAAAGAGAGATCAAAATAATTTTTATAATTATATTCTTTTCTAAATAATTCTATTTTTTTTAATAAGGTTGAATATTTATTTTTTTTTGGTAGTAGAATATTATTTTTTTTTATATTCCCCCTCAATAATAATGATCTAACAAATATTTTAAATTTTTTATTTTTTTTAATAAAATATATAAAACGATGATCAAATAAATTAAATGGTATTTGAATAGATTCAAAAATGGATTTTTTTAAAAATTTTAAATCTTTTGTCTCATAAATAGAAATACCAAGTTTTTTAATTAATCCTGTCTTTTTAAACTTTTGCAATTCATCAATTATTAATTTATTTTTTAAATCCTTTGGATTGTGAATGAAAAAATAATCTAATTGATCAACGTTTAGTAACTTGAGACTATTTATAACACTTCTTGTAATTTTATCTCTAATATAATTATGATTTTTATGCCCTTTGAGAGAATTTAATTTTGTTGAAATATAAAAAGAAAAGTTTTTCTTTAAAGAAAAATTTCCAATAAATTGCTCAGACTTTCCATAATCACTAGCAGTATCAATAAAATTAATTTTATTTTTTATTGCTGAGTTTAATATTTGATTGGCTCTTTTTTGAGTAATTTTTTCATTTGAGAAATACTTTTTGCCAATTTGAACTCCTCCAATTAAAATCTTTGATTTATTGCCTTTTTGGTCTTGAATTTTATCAAATGATATATTTGAAATATTCTTATAATTAATGAATTTATTTTTTTCTAATACTCGCTTTATTACTCTAAAATCATTATGATTATCAATACTTAAATTTAATTTGCTACAAGATTTTTTAAAATATCTACAAAAAAATTTTGTTCTCTTTGAATATTTTTTTTTTATATATGTTGTTACATGTTCTTGGTTTTTTTTTGATTTTGAATTTTTAATTGATTCAAAAATTTTACAAGCTTTAAATACTTCCACACTAAGTCCGTATGGGTTATATTTTAAATTATCATGCGAAAAGAAATAATCTAAGTTATTTTCTTCATAAATTTTGAGGCAGAATTTAATAAATCCTCTATCTACAAATGGATTATCTGAGGTAAGTCTAACAACATTACAATTTTCTTGTTTATTTATCAAATATTGACTAAATCTTAAAAGTACGTTTGTTTCACTACCTTTAAAATATTTTATTTTTTTTTTTTTTAACTCTTCTTCTAGTAATTTATTTTTATTGTCATCGGGAATTAGAACAACTGTTTTAAATTTCTCATTGTTTAAGCAAACATTTCTATAACAGAATTCAATGAGTGAAGATTTGCCAATAGGTAATAAGTTTTTTTGATACAATCTAGATGAGCCTAATCTTGCTTGTATCAAAACGTAAGTTTTGATTATCATTTATTCACTCACTTGAAGAAAATATCTTATATCTTTATCAGTTAAAGTAGATACATTTTTTGATGTATATAAAAAATTTTCTTTTAATTTTTTTCCTTTTTCTCCTATAAGACTATTAAGATAATTTTTTTTCTTAGAAAGAAGAACGGCAGGTCTTATCAAATAAAAATCATTAAAATTAATTGTATATTTAGACTCTTCATCACTGATTAATACTTCGTGTATTTTTTCTCCCTCTCTAATTCCAATAACATTTACTCTAAGATTATTTTTTTTTGCAAAAAATTTGAGTATATCATTAATTCTAAATGATTTAATTTTAGGAATAAATATCTCGCCACCTTGCATTCTCAAAAAATTTTTTAAAGTAAATAAAACTCCCTCCTCAAGAGTAATAAAAAAACGTGTCATATCTTTGTGTGTTAATTTTAAATTTTTATTATTATTTATTTTATCGTTTATATTTGGGATTAATGAACCACGAGAATTAATTACATTTCCATATCTTGAAACAGAAAATTTTATATTTTCATGCCCTATTGTGTTATTGGAAGACACGATAATTTTTTCAGCACACAGTTTAGTAGATCCATACAAATTTACAGGACTTACAGCTTTATCAGTTGATACCAACATTACTTTTTTAACATTATTACTGATAGCTGCACTAATTAGATTCTGAGTGCCAATTATATTTGTTTTTACGAATTCATAAGGATCATACTCTGCTTTAGGGACATGTTTTAATGCTGCAGCATGTATTACACAATCTACGTTTTTCAGAGCAAATTTTAATCTTTCTAAATCTCTTACGTCTCCTAAAAAAAATCTAAGGTTTTTTTGAGGAAACTTATTTCTCATTTCATATTGTTTTAATTCATCTCTTGAAAAAACAATTATTTTTTCTGGATTGTATTTTAAGAGTATTTCCACTGCTTTATTGCCAAAAGATCCAGTTCCACCAGTGATTAAAATACTCTTATTTTTAAAAAATTTATTTAATTTTTTTTCCATTTATCAATTGTTTTTTTTATAATTTTTATAGTTCTTGAAATATCATTTGATTTCAAATTTAAATGAATAGGAAGAGATATACAAGAATTATAATACTTTTCACTCCCATTCAGACTTTTAAATTTGTTAAATATTTTAAATTTGTAAATTGGCTTATAGTGAATTTGTAAAAAAATTTTATTTTTGTTCATTATCATCATGAATTTATCTCTACTAATTTTAAGTTTTTTAAAGTCAAAAAGAGCTATGACTAAATGATATGACGGGTAAGTTTTTTTTTCTTTTTTGATTATCTTTATAATATTCTGATATTTATCAAGTTCATTTACATAATTAGAATAAATTTTTTTTCTAAATTTTAAAATATGGTTTATTTTTTTTAATTGTGATATGCCGAGTGAACAATTCACATCACTCAATCTAAAATTTAAACCATTTTCTAGAACATCATATTTCCAATAATATTTAATATTTCTTTTAATTCCATGCGAACGTAGTAGTTGAATTTTTTTAGAAATTTTATAATTATTTGTAGTAATTGCACCACCCTCACATGTGGTAATTGTCTTAAGTGGATGAAAAGAAAACGTTGAAATATCTGAATGTTTGCAACTTCCAATGAAATATTTTTTTTTATTAATAATATATCTTGCTCCAAATGCATGGCATGCATCTTCGATTAAATAAAAAGCATATTTTTTTTTAAGTTTATGTAATTCAAAAATATCTCTAGGGTATCCACCATTAAACATTATTATTAAAGCTTTTATTTTATTTATTCTGTTTTTTTTAATACAATCAATAATTTGATTAGGGCTTGATTGGGAGGTCGCAGGATCAACATCTGAAAAATAAACTTTAGCACCAAGCAAACTTGCGATATTTACAGTCGAAATAAAATTAATAGCAGGTGAAATTATGACATCTCCTTTTCTTATTCCAATTGATTTCAAGGCTAGATATAATGCTGAGGTTCCACTATTACACACATGCGCATAATTAACACTTAATTTTTTTTTTAATTTATCTTCAAACAAATTTGTTATTGGTCCTGTCGTAAGAAGTTTTTTTTTTAAAGAGTCTACTACAGAATTTATGTCATTATTGTCAATTTTTTGTGAACCATAATTAATAATATTATTCATTTTAAAAATTTCTATTTAGATAATTTTTTAATCAAGATTGAGATTTCTTTGTCGTATTTGTTAATTTTCTTCACTAAATTTGAAGCTTGCTTGGGAGCATATTTAAATGCCAATCTCATAATATCCATCCAATTTTTGTTGTTTTTGGCTCTAATTTTTTCAATTGAATTAATTATTTTATCTTTATTATTCATTTTCAATTCTTGTATAATATAATTATTATGAAAATAACCAACAAATTATCATTTAATTTTAATGAAAGACCTAAAATAATTGCTGAGGTATCTGGTAATCACGAAGGAAGTAAGAAAAAGTTTTTAAAGTTAATAAAATCTGCGTTTGAAAATGGCGCAGATATAGTAAAAATTCAAACATATGAGCCTAAAGACATTACGCTCAAAAATAATAATAACGAATTTTATGTAAAAAAAGGAATTTGGAAAAATAAACATTTATGGGATTTGTATTCAGATGCATGTACTCCATTCTCCTGGCATAAAGATGCATTTAGGTTAGCTAAAAATCTTAATAAAATTATTTTTAGTAGCCCATTTAGTTTAAGAGGAGTAGACCTTTTAGAAAAATTAAATGTTAAAATTTATAAGATTGCATCTTTTGAAATTACTGATCTTAAACTTATAAGATATATAGCTTCAAAAAAAAAACCAATTATTTTATCAACTGGAATGGCCACAAAAAATGAAATAAATAGAGCTATCAAAGAAATAAGAAAATTTCATAAGAAAATTATAATAATGCATTGTGTATCTGATTATCCAACAAAACTAGTAAATACAAATTTAAAGAATATTAAAAGGTTGAGAAAATATTATAAAAATAATTTAATTGGATTATCTGACCATACAAAAGATATAACTTCATCTTTAGTATCTATCCCATTAGGTGTGGTTGCAATTGAAAAACATTTTAAATTAAATTCGAATTCAAAATCGCATGACTCAAGTTTTTCAATTACTCCGTCACAATTAAAAAATTTAAGAGATATTTCAGAACAAGTATTTCTTTCAGTTAATAGTAAATTTAAAAAAACAGATCTAACTAATAAAAAATTAAGAAGATCAATATTTTCAACAAAAAAAATTTTAAAAGGTGAATTATTAACATCACAAAATATTGATACTTTTAGACCAAAAATTGGTATCGATGCATCTAAATACTTCGATACTCTTGGAAAAACTGCTAAAAAGTTTATTAAAGCAAATTCACCAATAAAAGCTAACGATATAATTTAATATATTTTTTAATAGGTTTTGTCCAAACTACTTTTTTTTTTAAATCTGCTTTAAAATGTATTGATCCTTTAATTTTTTTTTTTTTGCCAATATATCTTCTACTTAAAATTTTTTTATAATTTTTTTTAAATAATTTTTCCAATTCTTTAAAAAGATAATCGTAAGTATACTTAAAAGTAATTTTGTGATTGATTTTAAAAAAAAATTTTTTTTGAAATATTATTTTTCCATTATCAATTTTATCGTCTATCTCATGAATAGTAACTCCTTTGGGAGTTTTGTCTATGAATGACCAAAAGTTCGGATGACTACCCCTGTTGTAAGGAAGATAAGACATATGTAAGTTAATAGGAGGAAAGTTTAATTTTTTTAAAAGATTTTTACTTAATATTTTTTTGTAACCAAAAGATATTATCGTATCACTAAAGTTTAATTTAATATCATCTATATTCTTTTGATTACAAGATATAACTTTAAATTTTTTTTTTTTTAAAAATTTTATTAAAGAGGTTTTTTTACTGTTGTAACCTAAAAATATGATTTTTGTTTTTATCTTATCCATGAAATTTATTAATTTTTAGATATTAAAAAATTTCCGATATATAAATAATCAATTTTACTTTGTATAAAACCTCCTAATGCATCATAAGGTGTGTAAACTATTGGCTCTTCATGCATATTAAAGCTTGTATTGATTAAATTTGGTATTTTTTATCATTTTTATTTAATTTAGATTTTTCAACCTCTTTTATTGCAATATTATACTCTTGTTCTTGAATTGATGATTTAATCGAAAATGAGGATGTTCCATGAGTTGATAAATAATCTTATCAGAAAATTTTATTTTACTCTCATTTAAACAATGTTTAACAGATTTAAAAGGGTTGCCATACCAATTTTTTTTTCTATTAAGTCTTTCTTCGCTTATTGCAAATTTAATTTTTTCATTTTCGATTAAGCAAATTGAAGACTCGCTAAGATAGTTTATGTCAAAAATCTTCATTTATTTTATTTTATTCATCGTAAATTTATAAAAGATAGTTGATAGTATTATTGACAATAACTAATAAATTAAAATTATATTTAAACGTATTATAAAAATTTTTTTCAGTGCATAAATCAAGCCGATTGAGCTATTAGTACTGGTCAGCTACATGCGTTACCGCACTTCCACACCCAGCCTATCAACGTGGTGGTCTACCACGGCTCTATAGGAAGAACTAGTTTTGAGGTGAGTTTCCCGCTTAGATGCTTTCAGCAGTTATCTCGTCCATACTTAGCTACCCTGCACTGCGGCTGGCGCCACAACAGGTCCACCAGTGGTATGTTCAACCCGGTCCTCTCGTACTAGGGTCAACTCCTCTCAATTCTTCTACACGCATAGCAGATAGGGACCGAACTGTCTCACGACGTTCTGAACCCAGCTCACGTACCACTTTAATTGGCGAACAGCCAAACCCTTGGGACCTGCTCCAGCCCCAGGATGTGATGAGCCGACATCGAGGTGCCAAACACTGCCGTCGATATGAGCTCTTGGGCAGTATCAGCCTGTTATCCCCGGCGTACCTTTTATCCGTTGAGCGATGGCCCTTCCACTCAGAACCACCGGATCACTATGACCGACTTTCGTCTCTGCTCGACTTGTCAGTCTCACAGTCAGGCAAGCTTATGCCATTGCACTCTACGAACGATTTCTGACCGTTCTGAGCTTACCTTCGCACGCCTCCGTTACTATTTGGGAGGCGACCGCCCCAGTCAAACTACCCACCATACAATGTCTTGATGCCGGATAACGGCTATCAGTTAGATGTCAAAAAAAACAAAAGAGGTATTTCACTGATGACTCCACGTCAACTGACGCCAACGCTTCGATGTCTCCCTCCTATGCTAAATATGTTTTTTCTAACACCAATGTAAAGTTGCAGTAAAGGTGCACGGGGTCTTTCCGTCTAACTACGCGAACTCCGCATCTTCACGGAGAATTCAATTTCACTGAGTTGATGTTGGAGACAGCGGAGAAATCGTTACGCCATTCATGCAGGTCGGAACTTACCCGACAAGGAATTTCGCTACCTTAGGACCGTTATAGTTACGGCCGCCGTTTACTGGGGCTTCAGAAATGAGCTTGCACCCATCGCATTAACCTTCCAGCACCGGGCAGGCGTCAGACCCTATACATCCACTTACGTGTTAGCAGAGCCCTGTGTTTTTGATAAACAGTCGCTTCTCCCTGGCTTGTGCCACCTATTGATGGTTGCCCATAAATAGGTCTTCCTTATTCCGAAGTTACGGAAGCATTTTGCCGAGTTCCTTCAACATCATTCTCTCAAGCGCCTAAATATACTCTATTAATCCACCTGTGTCGGTTTAGGGTACGGTCTAATGATGGAGCTATTTCCTGGGACTTTTTCGCAGCATGTTCAATCCATTAAGAACATACAACTTACAAAATCCGTCACTACCATCTGGTTAAGGAATATTAACCTTATTTCCATCGACTACGGCTTTCGCCCTCGTCTTAGGGGCCGACTAACTCTGCGCGGATTAACCTTGCGCAGAAACCCTTGGATTTTCGGCGAAGAAGTTTTTCACTTCTTTAATCGTTACTCATGTCAGCATTCGCACTTCTGATACCTCCAGGATCCCTCACGGGTATCCCTTTACAGGCTTACAGAACGTTCCGCTACCGCTTATAAAATTCGAAAACTTTATAAACCCACAGATTCGGTATGTGATTTTAGCCCCGTTACATCTTCGGCGCAGAAACTCTATTAGACCGGTGAGCTGTTACGCTATCTTTAAAGGATGGCTGCTTCTAAGCCAACCTCCCGGCTGTTATGGAATTTCCACATCCTTTCACACTTAATCACAATTTTGGGACCTTATCTGGTGGTCTGGGCTCTTTCCCTCTCGACCATGGACCTTAGCACCCACAGTCTGTCTGTTGAAGAACTACGTTCAGCATTCGGAGTTTTATTAGGTTTGGTAAGAATCTCTTCCCCCTAGCCCATTTAGTGCTCTACCTCTAAACGCATATTTATTCAACGCACTACCTAAATAGTTTTCGCGGAAAACCAGCTATCTACGAATTTGGTTGGCCTTTCACCCCTTACCACAAGTCATCCAAAGACTTTTCAACGTCAACTGGTTCGGTCCTCCAGCAAGTGTTACCTTGCATTCAACCTGCTCATGGTAAGCTCATTCGTTTTCGGGTCTAATTCATAAAACTAATCGCCCTATTAAGACTTGCTTTCGCTACGCCTACACCTAGATGGCTTAAGCTTGCTTTATAAATTAAGTCACTGACCCATTATACAAAAGGTACGCCGTCACTCTAAAAAGAGCTTCGACTGATTGTAGGCATGCGGTTTCAGGTTCTATTTCACTCCCCTAATAGGGGTTCTTTTCACCTTTCCCTCACGGTACTAGTTCACTATCGGTCACTGAAGAGTATTTAGGCTTAGAGGGTGGTCCCCCTATATTCGAGCAGGATTTCACGTGTCCCGCTTTACTCAAGAAATTTGTTAAACATTACTCATACGGGACTATCACCCTCTGTGGTTAGCTTTTCCAAACTATTCAAATTTTTTTAACAAATCTACTGGCCTATTCCGGTTTCGCTCGCCACTACTAACGGAATCTCAATTGATTTCTTTTCCTCCGGTTACTTAGATGTTTCAGTTCTCCGGGTTATCTCTTTAAACCTATGTATTCAGTTTAAAGTACCACATAAAGTGGTGGGTTTCCCCATTCGGAAATTTACGGATCAAAACTTGCATACAGCTCCCCGTAACTTATCGCAGTATACCACGTCCTTCATCGGCTTTCAGTGCCAAGGCATCCGCCACACGCCCTTAAACGCTTGATTTATGCACAGAAAAAAATTCTGTGTTGAATCAAATTTTTATAAAATATTCATCTTTTCGAATATTTGTTGATTGTTCAAATAACCTTAAATGAACAATCGGATATAGATATTGATAATATAAAAATAATTTACGATTTTAATAACTAAGTGTTTCTTGGTGGAGGATAGCGGGATCGAACCGCTGACCTCCTGAATGCAAATCAGGCGCTCTCCCAGCTGAGCTAATCCCCCAGAAATTGGTGGGCCGAGAAAGACTCGAACTTTCGACCCCACCCTTATCAAGGGTGTGCTCTAACCAACTGAGCTACCGGCCCCTTTGTGCAAAAGGAGAAACACAATTTTAAAAAGAGAAATGAGGACGGTCAACATTAACCTGTTATATTATTTAGATTAAGAAATAATCCTTAATCATCCTTAGAAAGGAGGTAATCCAGCCGCAGGTTCCCCTACGGCTACCTTGTTACGACTTCACCCCAGTCGCTGACTATACCGTAGTCAAGGGTTTAAAACCTTGCCTTAAGGTAGAACCAACTCCCATGGTGTGACGGGCGGTGTGTACAAGACCCGGGAACGTATTCACCGCGGCGCGCTGATCCGCGATTACTAGTAATTCCAGCTTCATGTACTCGAGTTGCAGAGTACAATCCGAACTGAGGCATCTTTTTAGGATTTGCTTGATGTCGCCATCTTGCTTCCTATTGTAAATGCCATTGTAGCACGTGTGTAGCCCAACACGTAAGGGCCATGAGGACTTGACGTCATCCCCACCTTCCTCCAGCTTATCACTGGCAGTTCTTTCAGAGTGCCCAACTAAATGATGGCAACTAAAAGTGAGGGTTGCGCTCGTTGCGGGACTTAACCCAACATCTCACGACACGAGCTGACGACAGCCATGCAGCACCTGTGTTTCGTCCGGCCGAACCGAAAACTCTAATCTCTCAGAGTCGCGACGAACATGTCAAGTGTTGGTAAGGTTCTGCGCGTATCTTCGAATTAAACCACATGCTCCACTACTTGTGCGGGTCCCCGTCAATTCATTTGAGTTTTAACCTTGCGGTCGTACTCCCCAGGCGGTGTGTTTAATGCTTTCGCTGCGACACTGAAAATAAATTTCCAACGTCTAACACACATCGTTTACGGCATGGACTACGAGGGTATCTAATCCTCTTCGCTACCCATGCTTTCGTTCCTCAGTGTCAGTAATGATCCAGAAAGCTGCCTTCGCAATTGGTATTCTTTCTAATATCTACGAATTTCACCTCTACACTAGAAATTCTGCTTTCCTCTATCATACTCTAGCTAAAAAGTTTTGATGGCAGTTCCAGAGTTAAGCTCTGGGATTTCACCACCAACTTTTTTAACCACCTACGAACTCTTTAAGCCCAGTAATTCCGAACTACGCTAGGTCCCTTCGTATTACCGCGGCTGCTGGCACGAAGTTAGCCGGACCTTCTTATTCGGGTACAGTCATTTTCTTCCCCGACGAAAGAGCTTTACAACCCAAAGGCCTTCTTCACTCACGCGGCATCGCTGCATCAGAGTTTCCTCCATTGTGCAATATTCCCTACTGCTGCCTCCCGTAGGAGTTTGGGCCGTGTCTCAGTCCCAATGTGGCTGATCATCCTCTCAGATCAGCTATAGATCAAAGTCTTGGTAGGCCATTACCCCACCAACAAACTAATCAAGTGCAGGCTCATCCTTCGGCGCATAAAGCTTTCTCCGTAAAGACTTATGAGGTATTAGCACAAGTTTCCTCGTGTTATTCCTCACCAAAGGGAAGATACCTACATGTTACTCACCCGTCTGCCACTAAGTATTGCTACTTCGTTCGACTTGCATGTATAAGGCGTGCCGCCAGCGTACGTTCTGAGCCATGATCAAACTCTCAAGTTTAAAAACGGCGCACACTAGCTTCTATACAAATACTAAGAATAATATTTGTATAATTTTGAAGTGTGTACGACAAATTTTGGTAACCTTAACCGTCCACACTTCTCTTCTTAAAATATTGACAATTCAAATAGCTAATTGAGTTATTAAGCCCAATAAATAACATTTTTTTATATGTTGAGTTTGACGCTTATATTAGAAATAATTTATAAATCAAGTTTTTAGATAAACAAAAAATGTGGTAAAAAGTCATAAAAATCAACATTTTTAATCTATTGATCTAACAGTGTTAACAAAAACTAAGAGAAAAATAAAATCACTTTCACATTTTATATGGTTAACTTTATTAATAATAATTACAAGTTTAGTAACATATTTTTATGAATTAAATAGAGACACTCAATATAAAAATATAAAAAAAACACTCAACAATATTTACTTTCAAAAAACTTTTGCAAAAATAAGCTCTAAATTAGAGAATAGATACATAGAATTTGAATATATTGTTAAAGAGGGAGATAATTATGAGAGTATAATTAATAAGATTCAAATAGCTAACAAAGAAAAAAAATTATTTCTTGAAACAGTAAATAAAAATAAAAAAATAAAAATACTCAGACCAAGCCAAAAAATTTATTTTAAGATAGATAAAAAAAATAACCCTAAGATTGAAAATTTTGTAATTGAGGTAAGCAAAAAAAAAGAGATAAAATATACAAGAGATTATGAAAAAAATATTTTTTATTCAAAAATATTACAAAAAGATCTTACTAAAGTTATTACTTATAAAGAAAGTATAATTACTAACAGTTTATATCAAACTGCTTTAGGATTAGAAATAATGCCAAATGTTATTATTGAATTCGCAAGGTTGTACGGATTTCAAGTAGATTTTCAAAGAGATATTTGGAAAAATGATAGTTTTCAAATTATCTATGAGGAATTTTTGAACAAAGATGGAAAAGTGATTGAAACAGGCAACATTATTTTTTCTAATTTAAATTTACAAAATCAAGATCTTAAACTTTACAGACACGAGTATGAAAAAGATAAAATAGATTATTTTGATGAGAGCGGGAAAAGTATGAGAAAAACTTTAATGAAAACACCAATTAATGGAGCTAGATTATCCTCTTCATTTGGAAAAAGGAAGCATCCTATTTTAGGTTTTACAAAAATGCATACTGGAACTGATTTTGCCGCTCCAACTGGCACACCTATACTTGCATCAGGTGATGGTTTGGTAGTTAGAGCCCAATGGTGTGGTGGAGGAGGAAATTGTGTAAAAATAAAACATAATAGAGTTTATCAAACTGTTTATGCACACATGTCAAAATTTGGTAGAGGTATAAAGAAAGGTGCTAGAGTTAAACAAGGACAAATAATTGGCTACGTTGGTTCCACAGGTCTTTCTACCGGTCCGCATTTACATTATGAAGTTATTGAAAATGGAAAAAAAATTAATTCACAAAAACTTAAGCTGCCATCAGGAAAAATATTAAAAGGTGATCAACGTAAAATATTTGAAGTAAATAAGATTAAAATTGACGTTCTTAAATCCAATCTAATATCTAAAATGTAATTTATTTTGAGGTAGTATCTTCTGTTTCTTTATTTTTGGTCTCAACTTTTATTTGATTGCTAGCGTCTACTTCTGATTCATTTACGTTATGAATTCTTGAAATTTCTTGAGATATAAGAATTCGTGAAAAGTGTTCTGAATGTTGTAAATAGTTCTCAGATAAAATTTTATCCCCATTTGATAGGGCCTCTCTAGCTAAATCGTTGTATTTCTCTACAAGTTTTGCAGCATTTTGATTATTTTTACCTGGATGTCTTCTTTTAAATGCAGATCCATTACTAAATTCTCCATTTGGTTTATGCCCATTTCCGTTTCTTCTAAAACTCCTATCACCATTTGGTTTGAACCGACCACGTCTATTATTATTTTTAAAGTTACTCATTATTGCAATTTAGTGCTTACGATACATCTGTCTTTTCCCGAAAAATCTTTTGAAATTTTATTTATATAGTAACCATTTTCATAAAGTATTTTAGAACATTGTTTATTTTGTCTATGACCAACCTCAAGAATTAATTTTCCGTTAATTTTTAACAATTTTTTACTCTTTATAATTACTTTTTTTAAAACTTTAAATCCATCAGAACCTCCTGATATTGCTAGCATTGGTTCATGAAATTTTATATCATCATCTAATCTTTTTAAGTCAATACTATTTATATATGGAGGATTAGATATAATTAAATCATAGTTATAAGATTTATATTTGTCAATATCGATATTAATAAAGTTAATTTTATTTTCCAACTGATGCAATTTTGCATTAGTTTTCGCAACATTTATTGCATTTTTAGATACATCTATTGCTGTTGCTGAACATTTTGGTCTCTCTTTCAATAGAGAAACTATAATACAACCTGATCCTGTTCCTACATCTAAAATTTTTTTTGACTTTTCCATTGGTAAGTAATTTAAAGTTTCCTCAACAATGAGTTCAGTATCTGGCCTTGGAATCAAAACAGATTTGTTAGTTAAGAACTTGGATTTCCAAAAATGTTTATAACCAAGAATATACGCCATTGGTTCCTTTTCATATCTCCTGAATAAATATTTATTAAATTTTTTAATATCTTTATTTTTCAATTGATTATTAACATTTAATAATATTTCTTCTCTTTTTTTCTTTGTTACTTTTGATAAAATTAATTCAGTATCCAGATATGGATTTTTTATTTTATTTTTTTTTAAAAATTTGCTCCCTTTTTTGATAATTTCCCTATAAATCATATTTATATTACGCTGAGTTCATTTTCTTGAGCCTGTATTACTAAGTTTTCTATCATCTCATCAAATATTTCTCCTTCCATAAATTCAGATAATTTATGTAAAGTTAAATTAATTCTATGATCAGTTACTCTTCCTTGAGGAAAATTATATGTTCTAATTCTTTCTGATCTATCTCCAGTTCCAATTTTGCTTTTTCTGTCTTTTGATCTTTCTTCATCTTTTTTTTGTCTTTCTAATTCATAAATTCTTGATCTAAGAATTTTTAAACCTTTTTCCTTGTTTCTTATTTGCGATTTTTCGTCCTGTTGGCTAACAACTATTCCAGTAGGAATATGGGTAATTCTTACTGCAGAATCTGTTGTGTTTACACTTTGACCTCCAGGACCACTACTTCTAAATACATCAATTCTTAAATCCTTGTCCTCAATTTTTACGTCAACATCTTCTGCTTCTGGCATCACTGCGACCGTAGCAGCAGATGTATGAACTCTTCCTTGAGTTTCAGTATCTGGAACTCTTTGAACACGATGAACACCACTTTCATACTTTAACGAAGAATAAATATTTTTACCTTTTATAGTTGCAATAACTTCTTTTAATCCTCCAGCATCACTTTTGGAAATCGATATAACCTCTAATGACCATTTTTTTTTGTGACTTACTTTTTCGTACATCTTAAACAAATCTGAAGCAAATAAACTCGCTTCCAAGCCTCCTGTTCCGGCTCTTATTTCAATCATTGCATTTTTTGTATCAGCCTCATCTTTTGGTAACAAAAATAATTTTATTTTTTTTTCGTTAATTTCATTGTTTTTTTCAAGCTCATTTAACTCACTTATAGCTAAATCTCTCATCTCATTGTCTGAATTATTATCGTTGATTAATTTTTCTAATTCATCCTTATTTTTTTGAAAATTAAAGTATGAAGTAGCTTCTTTAATGATATCATTTAATTCCGAGTATTCCTTGGACTTTTCTGCAAATTTTTTTTTATCTATTTCTTGAGATGAAAGTTCTTTTTCTAATCTGGAATGCTTAGATATTAAGTCTTGAACTTTTGATAAAGGTAACATTATTTTGCTTTTTCGATTTCTTCTGCTTTTTCTTCAACCAATTGAACAACCTTGGAAATCATCTCATCACTTAATATTTTTTCACTCTCAACTCCATTTAAATAAAGCATGTTATTACCTTTTCCTCCCCCAGTAATACCTATATCTGTTTGTGCTGCCTCACCAGGTCCATTCACTACACATCCAATTATAGATAAAGAAATGGAGGTTTTTATATGAGATAGTCTATCTTCTAGCTTTTTAACGGTTTCTATGACATTGAAAGCTTGTCTAGCACAAGATGGGCAGGAAATAATTTTTACCCCTCTATTTCGCAAATTGAGTGATTTAAGTATTTCATTTCCAACTTTTATCTCTTCTACCGGATCGTCAGATAAAGAAACTCTCACAGTGTCTCCAATACCACTCATAAGAAGTGATCCAAAGCCAATAGAAGATTTAACACTACCTGGTAAAAATGTTCCTGCCTCAGTAATACCCAGATGTAATGGATAATCAGTGACTTTAGAAAGTTGTCTATAAGCTTCAATAGACAAAAATACATCAGAGGATTTGACGCTCACTTTAAATTCATTAAAGTCAAAGTCTTCAACAATACTAATATTTCTTAATGCACTCTCTACTAGAGCTTCTGGACAAGGCTCTTTATACTTTTCTAATAAATCTTTTTCTAGAGATCCAGCATTAACACCAATTCTTATTGAACAATTATTATTTTTTGCTGCAGAAATAACTTCTTTAATTTTTTTTTTATCTCCTATATTTCCAGGGTTAATTCTAAGACAAGCAGCTCCACTTTCTGCTGCCTCTATAGCTCTTTTGTAGTGAAAATGTATATCAGCAACTATTGGAATAGAGGTATTTTTAATAATATCTTTAAGAGCTTTCGTTGAGTCTTCGTCTGGACATGATACCCTTACGATATCGGCTCCTACTTCTTCAATTTGTTTAATTTGTTTTACAGTTTCTTTAACATTTTTAGTTAAAGTATTAGTCATTGATTGAACAGAAATTGGATTATCTCCTCCAACTTTTACACTACCAACATTAATTTCTTTTGTTTTTCTTCTTTTTATTTGCCTAAACGGTCGTATGTTCATAAATTATTTATTTAATTTAAATTCTTTGTGAAGAGCAGATATAGCTTTTCGAACATTCTTTTTATTTATCAACACAGAAATTTTTATTTCCGAGGTTGATATTACTTGAATATTTATTTTTTGCTTAGCAAGTGACTGGAACATTCTATAAGTAACTCCAGGAGTAGTAACCATTCCTACTCCAATTATTGATACTTTTGAAACATTCTTGTCAAATATCAAATCTCTAAAATTTATTTTTTTATTTTGCAAAATAATTTTTTTTGTTTTAATAAGATCTTCTGATTTTATTGTGAAAGTTAAATCAGTTTCTTTTCCATTAGCAGAAATATTTTGTACTACCATATCTACATTTATAGAATTTTCAGATAGCGGTTTAAAAATTGCTGCTGCAATACCAGGCTTGTCTCTTACACCTAAAAGTGTAACTTTGGCATCATTCGTTGTATTTGAAATTCCAGTTATAATCTTATTGTTTATTATATTTTTTCTTTTTGTTATTAAAGTGCCTTCTTTATCTAAAAAGGAAGATCTCACTTCTATATCTACCCTATTTAATCTTGCATCCTGAATAGAATGGGGTTGCATAACTTTAGCACCCAGGGAGGCCATTTCTAACATTTCCTCATAAGAAATAACTTTTATTTTTTTAGCTGATTTAAGTTTATTTGGATCTGTAGAATAGACGCCATCCACATCTGTATATATTATACATTTTTGAGCATTGAAAAACTTACCAAACATAATTGCACTTGCATCTGTACCACCTCTGCCAATAGTGGTTATTCTATTTTTGTTATTAATTCCTTGAAATCCTGTGATTATGGGGATCCCTCCTTTTTTTAAATAACTCAAAATTTGACTTTTGTTAATTTTATTAATTCTTGAAAATTTATATTTTCCCTCTGTGTTTATAGGGATTTGCCATGACATCCAAGATCTGGAATTGAAACCTTTATTAATCAATTCTCCTGCAATTAGTGCACAGGACACTTGTTCTCCTGATGAAACTAAAACATCATATTCGGAGTCTGGAAAATTTTTGCTAATTTTTTTGGATAAATTGATTAAATTATTTGTCACACCGCTCATTGCAGAGGAAAGTACAATTACATTGTATTTTTTTCTATATTTAGTAATAATTTTTACAACTTTTTTAATTCTATTTGTTGTACCAACTGAAGTGCCTCCAAATTTTAATACAATTATTTTCATTGATAATATCTGTAAATATAAATTAAAATATATTGATAAAATACATCTTGATTGTAATGTCAATAAAGAATGAAAAATAACACAATAAATAAAAAAGAAATAGAAAAATTTTCAAAAATATCCGAGGAATGGTGGGATCCTAATGGAAAATTTAAGCCATTACATAAATTTAACCCCATCAGAATAAAATATATAAGAGATACAATTTTATCTGAGTTTAAAATTAAAAAAGAGCATCAGCCGTTTAAAGGCTTAAGCATTTTAGACATTGGATGTGGTGGTGGATTACTTTCAGAGCCCATGGCTAGACTTGGAGCAGATGTTGTTGGTATAGATGCTTCTTTTAAAAATATTCAAGTGGCTAAGTATCATTTAAAAAAAAGTAAACTTAAAATTAAATATTATAATTCCTCGCCAGAAAATTTAAAAATTAAAAAAAGATTTGATATTATTTTGAATATGGAAATAGTTGAACATGTTGAAGATATTGATTTTTTCATTAAAGAAAGTTCAAAGTTTTTAAAAAAATCAGGTGTAATGTTCATTGCTACGTTAAACAAAACACTTAAGTCATATTTATTTGCAATTGTGGGAGCAGAATATGTTTTAAAATGGCTACCAATCGGTACTCACGATTGGGAGAAATTTGTTAATCCAGAGTATTTAACTGACATTTGTAAAAAAAATTCTCTAAAATTAAAAAAAATTGATGGAATGACTTTTAATCCAATCTTAAATAAATGGTCTGTTACATCTGACAAATCTGTAAATTATATTTCAGAATTCAAAAAAGTTTAATTTTTTTCTTCGTCAATCCATGGTATAATATCGGTATTTATTCCTTCTTCTCTTAATTCCTTAATATCTTTAAGTGAAGCATTTCCATAAATACCTTTTTTTGTTTTCTTTTTGTCATAATGAATTGATCTAGCTTTATAGGTGAAATTTTCTCCCACATACTCAAAATTATCTTTTATAAATTTTTTATAATCAGAAAGTTTTTTTCGAACCTTTTTATATTTTTTTATTTCTTCTAAATTTTCTTTTTTCTTAGTTTTCAGTAAATTTGGGGACATCAATGTCTTTTCAACATTTATTGACTCACAAGATTGACAATTCAAAAGTTTTAATTTTAGCAATCTATCATATTCGTTAGAAGTACTAAACCAGCTTTCAAATTCTTGCTCACAATCTTTACATTTTAGTAAATATTTAATCATGTTTATTATCTAAATATTAATCTCTAAAATTTCAATACAACTAAGTCCTATAATCAGCATTAATATCTATATATTTTTTTGTTAAATCCATAGTGTACGATTTAAATTTTTTAATTCCCTGACCAATATCAACTTCAATTTCAATTGATTTGCGTTTCATGTATTCTGCGACTTTTTTTTCTTCATAAGATTTGTATAAAGATCCTTTGTGATAAATTTTATATGGTCCAAAAGAAATAGATAATTTTTGTTCATTAATTTTGGAGTCACTTTTTCCGATTGCCATAGCCACTCTCCCCCAGTTTGGATCTTCTCCAGCAATTGCCGTTTTGACTAATAATGAGTTTGCTATTTTAAAAGATATATTTTTTGCATCTTTTTCAGTTCTGCATTTAATACAATTAATAGAAATAAATTTAGAAGCTCCTTCTCCATCAGAAACAACTTGCTTAGCTAAATTTAATAAAACTTCATGAACTGCCTTGTTAAAATTTTTAAGTTTACTGTCACTATATTTTTTAATTTCTGAATGATTAACTTTGCTTGTTGAAAATATTGAAACCATATCATTTGTACTTGTGTCACCATCACATGAAATTGCATTAAAAGTTGTCTTTATTTTATTTTTTAAGATGTCTTTCAAAACTGCTGAGGATAAAGTTGCATCAGTAAATATATAACCTAGTGTAGTTGCCATATTTGGATAAATCATCCCTGAGCCTTTTGCAATTCCATAAATTTTAATTATTGATGAACCAATTTTTGTTTCAGCCATTGATAATTTGGGTTTTAAATCTGTTGTGATTATGCCCATTGCAGCCTTCATCCAGATTAATTTATTTTGTGTATATTTTATTTTCTCAACTAACTGTGGAATTGAAGTTTGAATTTTTTTTAATGGAAATTTCTCTCCTATAGTACCTGTGCAACCAAAAAGTATTTCTTTTGAAGAAATTTTTTTAGGAATATCTTCATCTCTTTTCTGTATCTCAGTTAATTTTGAAGATAAGTCTAAAGAAATTTTCTTCAATGCATCATAGCCTTCTTGACCTGTTAATGCATTGGCATTTCTTGTATTAACTAATAATGCAAATATTTTCTTTGCTTTAATTTTTTTATTCCATTTTAGATTTTCTGATATTAA
Source organism: uncultured Pelagibacteraceae bacterium (assembly GCA_902525355.1). Lineage (GTDB taxonomy): Bacteria > Pseudomonadota > Alphaproteobacteria > Pelagibacterales > Pelagibacteraceae > Pelagibacter. The sequence continues at coordinate 45,405 of CABZGO010000007.1, forward strand.
CTTTGATTGAGTATATACAGAAGCATAATTTGCACCATCTCTAAAATAAAATAAAACTAATTCATCTCTCTTAAACTTATATAAGCCAGCACTGACTGCAGAAATTGAAACTCCGTCAATATGATCTAAATCCTGAAAATCAACAATTTTAGAGCTTTGGCTGCTGGTATTTATAAAATTATTTATATTAAATTTCATGATATTTAAAATTATTAATTAATTACTATATATTTCTAATATTTAATTTTATATCAAAATGTTCAACCCACTTAATATATTTTCAAAGCTAATTAGAAGCGGAAATGAAAAGGAACTAGGCCGAATTCAACAAATAGTCAATAAAGTTAATCTTTTAGAAAAAGATTTAGAAAATTTATCTGACGAGATGTTTCCAAAAAAAACCGAGCAGCTAATTGAAGAAATTAAAAATGGCAAAAGTCTAAACGAAGTATTGCCTGAAGCTTTCTCAATGGTTAGAGAAGCCTCTAAAAGAATTAGAAATGAAAGACACTTTGATGTTCAACTAATTGGCGGTGTTGTAATCCATGAGAATAAAATTGCAGAAATGAAAACTGGAGAAGGTAAAACATTAACTATAGCTCTTGCAGCTTTCCTTAACGCTCTAGAAAAAAAAGGTGTCCATATTGTAACCGTAAATGATTATTTGGCTAAAAGAGATAGTGAAAATATGGGTAAGATTTACGAGTTTTTAGGTTTGACTTGTGGATATATTAATACAGGGCAAGATGACTTTGAGAGAAAAGAAAATTATTCAAAAGATATAACTTATTCTACTAATAGTGAATTGGGCTTCGATTATTTAAGAGATAATATGAAATTTTCCAAAGAGACTATGGTTCAAAGAGAGTATAATTATGCGATTGTTGATGAAATAGACTCTTGTTTAATTGATGAGGCTAGAACACCTTTAATAATTTCAGGAGCAACAGAGGATAAAACTAACCAATATATTTCTGTTGATAAACTAGTAAAAAATTTAAAAGAAGAAGATTTTGAAATAGATGAAAAAGATAGAAATATTTTATTAACTAATAAAGGTGTGGATAATGTTGAAAATATATTTTCTAATGCTGGTATACTTAAAAATAAAAATTTTTACGATCCTGAAAATCTTCATATTGTTCATTTAGTTAATCAATCATTACGTGCAATCCATCTTTTTCAAAATGGTAGAGATTACATTGTAAAAGATGGACAGATAATAATAATTGATGAACAAACAGGCAGACAATTGCCAGGAAGAAGGTTTGGTGATGGCCTTCATCAAAGTCTAGAAGCAAAAGAAAATTTAAAAATTAATGCTGAAAATCAAACTTTAGCATCAATTACCTACCAAAATTTCTTTAAATTGTATAAAAAAATAGCTGGTTGTACTGGCACAGCATTAACAGAGTCAGAAGAATTTTTTGAAATTTATAATCTGCCAGTAGTATCTATTCCTACTAATAAAAAGATGATAAGGAAAGATTCTAATGATCAAATATTTAGAACTAGTAAAGAAAAAGATGAAGCAATAATTAGTCAGATTGTTGAATGTAATAAAAAGGGACAGCCATTATTAGTATTCACTTCAAGTATAAATAAATCTGAACACTTCTCAAATCTATTAGATAAAAAAAATATAAAACACACAGTTTTAAATGCGAAAAATCACCAAAGAGAAGCTGAAATTATAGCAGATGCTGGAAAAAGAAACTCAATAATTATCACAACGAGTATTTCAGGAAGAGGTGTTGATATAAAATTGGGAGGTCAAGATGAAAGTGACAAGGCAGAAATAAAAAAATTGGGAGGATTGTTTGTTATTGGTACAGAAAGAATGGAAAGTAGGAGAGTGGATAATCAAGCGAGAGGAAGATCAGGCAGACAAGGTGATGAAGGTAGTTCTATATTCTATGTAAGTTTGGAGGACGATTTAATGAGAATATTTGGGTCTGAGTCTATGAATAATATACTTGAAAAACTTGGACTTAAAGATGGAGAAAGTATAGATCATCCTTGGATAAATAAAGCATTGGAAAGAGCACAACAAAAAGTTGAGGCAAGAAATTTTGATATTAGAAAAACTCTTTTGAAGTTTGACAATGTTTTAAACGATCAAAGGCAAGTAATATTTTCTCAAAGAAATGAAGTAATAGAAAATAAAGATTCTAAGGAATATTCTGAAAATTTTCTAAATGAAATTCTAGATGATTTAAAACTCAAGAAAACAAAAAAATTAGCCAATGTAGGATCAAATGAAATCAATATGCAATTAAAATCTTTGTTTGGAAAATCATTTGAAGAAAGTGAAATTAATGAATTAGTTAATCTTGAAAATAAGGTTTTCGAAGAAAAAATAAAAAATAAATTTAAAAGTTCAAGAGAAGAGCGAATAAAAATGTTGAATGAAAAGCAATATAACGAAATAGAAAAAAGAATTTTTTTACAACTGATAGATCAAAATTGGAAGTTACATATCCAATATTTAGAACAATTAAGACAAGTCATTGGTTTAAGATCTTATGGACAAAGAGATCCTTTGGTAGAATATAAGAAAGAAGCATTTACACTTTTTGAAAATTTATTAAGTAAACTCAAGTATGATCTAATTACAATTTTGTTTAATTTAAAGCTTATAGAAAATAACCAAGAAGAACAAACCAATGAAAATTTAAGTAAAAAATTTGACGAGTTTTCAACAAAAAAGATTGGAAGAAACGAACCCTGCCCTTGTAATTCTGGAAAGAAATACAAACATTGTCACGGAGCTTTATAAAATAATACTTAAAAGCAAAATTAATAAAGCTATGGCAAAAATACCATAATAAATTTTAGAATTCTTTTTAAAGTTTTGATTAAAAATTTCAAGTGCACTTGCCTTCATAGATAGATTATTTCCGTCTTCTGATTGTGTCGTAAATCCTTTATTTCTTCCAATTGACAAAAATTTATTTTTTCTATGATTAAGAATTTCATCTTTATCCATTATCTCAAAAAAATCTAAATTTTTCTTTAATGAGTTTCTTACATTATCCAATATTAGATCTCTATCTCGATGAGCGCCTCCAACAGGTTCTGGAATTATTTCATCAATTATATTTAATTTTAAAAGATCACTGGATGACATTTTCATTGCAGTTGCAGCTTCTAAAGTTTTTTTTGGGTCTCTCCATAAAATGGTGGCACATCCTTCCGGGGAAATAACAGAGTAAATTGCGTTTTGGAGCATAATTACTTTATTGGATGATGCTAGAGCTATTGCTCCTCCAGATCCACCCTCTCCAATTATTATCGCTATTGTAGGGACAGTTAACTTCATAGAACATTCAATTGATTTTGCTATCGCTTCAGCTTGACCTCTTTCCTCTGCGCCAACTCCTGGATACGCTCCTGGAGTATCTACAATAGAAATAATTGGAATTTTAAACTTGTTAGCTAACTCCATAAGTCTAATTGTTTTTCTGTAACCCTCTGGCCTCATCATTCCAAAATTGTGATCTATTCTTTTATTAAGATCTGATCCCTTTTCTTGACCAATTACTAAAACAGATTTACCATCGAATTTCGCAAAACCAGCTATAACAGCTCTGTCCTCACCATAATATCTATCTCCAGAAAGTTGAATAAAATCGTCAAAAAGATTTTCAACAAAAAATTTTGCTTTAGGTCTATCTTCATGACGAGCAACTAATGCTGTCTGCCATGGATCTAAATTAGAATAAATTTTCTCTAACTTTTCATTTATTTCTTTTTCAACTTTGCTTATTCTTGAAGTGTCGACTTCAGATAAACCTTCCTGATTATAGGGGTCTTTTAGTTTATCTAATTCCTCTTCAAGATTTTTGATATCTGTCTCAAAATTTAAGTAATTTTTCATTTAAAATATGTATTATAAACAAAAAAGGCGATAAGTTGTTAAAATAAGTAATTTTGATTGCGCAAAAATGACAATTTATTATAAGATTTTCAATTTATGAGAGAGCAATACATCAAAATCCATAACTTATCTGTAGCAAAAGATCTAGCTGATTTTGTCAAAAATGAGCTTTTACTGGATTCTAATGTTGACCCTGATGAGTTCTGGAAAGGCTTTGACAAAGTAGTGCATGAATTAGCACCTAAAAATAAAAAATTAATCGAAATCAGAGAAACATTACAACAAGAAATAGATCTGTGGCATAAAAAAAATAGAAACCACGAGATTGACCATAATAAATATAAAAATTTTTTGGAAGAAATAGGTTATTTAAAAAAAGAAGGTGAGGATTTTAAAATATCAACTAGAAATTTAGATGAGGAAATATCTAGTATAGCTGGACCACAATTAGTTGTACCAATAATGAACTCTAGATATAGCTTGAATGCTGCGAATGCAAGGTGGGTAAGCTTATATGACAGTCTATACGGATCAAATATAATAGAGTCTGAAGAAAGTGGAAGTGAAAAATATGATCCTTTAAGAGGACAAGAGGTAATTAAATACACTAGAAACTTTTTGAACAAATATTTTCCAATAAATGATCTTGACTGGAAAGATATTACTGGCTTTGCAGTAAATGATAAAAAACTTTCAATTTACAAAGAAAATGATGAATATAATTTATCAGATTTAGAGAAGTTTATTGGTCATAGAGGAGATGCAGTCAAACCAAATGCTATAATTTTAAAAAATAATAATCTTCATCTTGAGATAATAATTAATCCTAGAGCATTCAGTGCTGCAAGAGATGCTGCTGGTATAAGCGATATTATAATTGAGTCTGCAGTATCAACTATTTGTGACCATGAGGATAGTGTAGCTGCAGTAGATGCTGAAGATAAAGTAACTTGTTATAGAAATTGGTTAGGATTGATGAAAGGAAATTTAAAATCAATATTTGAAAAAAATGGTAAAAAATTAGAAAGAAAACTTAATCCAGATAGGAGTTACACTTCATTGAATGGTGAAAAGTTAAAACTTCACGGAAGAAGTCTTTTGCTTGTGAGAAACGTTGGACACTTAATGACAAACCCTGCAATCACATTAAATGATGGATCAGAAGTTCCTGAGGGAATAATGGATGCTTTCATAACCTCAGCAGCTTGTATTCATGATTTAAAAAGAAAAGGTAATTCGAGAGAAGGGTCAATTTATATTGTTAAACCAAAAATGCATGGTCCAGAGGAAACAGAATTTACTAATTTAATTTTTACAAAAGTTGAAGAAGTTTTAAAATTAGAAAAAAATACAATTAAGTGCGGAATTATGGATGAAGAAAGAAGAACATCTGCAAACCTTAAAGAATGTATTAGAACACTTAAAGACAGAGTATTTTTTATAAACACCGGATTTTTAGATAGAACTGGTGATGAGATGCACACCTCAATGGAAGCCGGACCAATGATCAAAAAAGGAGATATGAAAGAGTCTATATGGATTAAAACCTATGAGGACAATAACGTAGATATAGGTTTAAAATGTGGGTTTTCAGGAGTTGCTCAAATAGGTAAAGGAATGTGGGCAATGCCTGACAAAATGAAGGAAATGATGGAACAAAAAATTGGACATGTAAATGCAGGCGCAAATTGTGCTTGGGTTCCTTCCCCAACTGCCGCTGCATTGCATGTTATGCACTATCATGAAGTAAATGTTTTTGAAAAACAAAAAGCAATATTAAAAAGAAAGCCATCAAAGTTATCTGATCTTCTTACTATTCCAATAGCAGATCGTCCTAATTGGTCTATCGATGAAATTAATACTGAGATTTCAAATTCTGCTCAAACTATTTTAGGCTATGTAGTCAGATGGATTGATCAAGGTATAGGTTGTTCCAAAGTCCCAGATATAAATGATATTGGATTAATGGAAGATAGAGCTACCTTAAGAATTTCATCTCAACATATTGCCAATTGGCTTCATCATGGCTTATGTTCGAATAGACAGGTTCTTGAAATTTTAAAAAAAATGGCAAAAGTTGTTGATAAACAGAATAAAGACGATAGTAGCTACCAAAGTATGTCTCCAGAGTATGATAAATCTATTGCCTTTAAAGCAGCATGTGAATTAATCTTTCATGGAAAGTCACAGCCCTCTGGCTATACAGAACCTCTCTTGCACTTAAACAGATTAATTAAAAAAAGTTAATTAAGCCTCTAATTTTTTTCTGTTTTTAAAAGCAGATATAAGAGTACCGTCGTCTAAATTTTCGATTTCCCCACCTACTGGTAAACCTTGAGCTAGTTTTGAAATCTTGATTTTTGTTTTTTTTAGAGTATCTTGAATGTAAAACGCAGTAGTTTGGCCCTCCACAGTCGCACTCGTTGCCAAAATTACTTCATCTATATTATCCCTACTTATTCTTTCTACAAGGGAATTGATCAGCAGGTCTTCCTTGTTTTGACTATTATTTGAAAGTGTTCCTCCAAGAATATGAAAGTAACCTTGAAAAATAGATGAACTTTCTATTGCCCATTGGTCTGAAATATTTTCTACAACACAAATTTTATTAAATTGTTTACTCTTATTTTCGCAATTATCACATGGACTATTATTTGATTTTAAGGTTCCACAAATTTTACATCTAATGACATTTTTAAATACTTCACTTAAGTTTTGAGCCAATGGTTTTAATAGTTCTTGACGATTATTAATCATTTTCAAAATCATTCTTTTTGCAGACTTAGGTCCTAGCCCTGGCAATTTAGATATTAGTTTAATTAAATTTTCAATTTCAGGAATATTTTTCATTTAAATTATAAAGGCCACTTAAATCCAGGTATTCCAAAATTTCCTGAAGCCTTAGAAATCTCCTCTGCTGTTTTTGATTTAAGTTGCGATTTTGCGTTATTATGAGCAGCAGTGATAAGATCTTCTAGTATTACTTTTTCTTCTTTTAAAACACTTTCACTAAGTTTAATTGAGATCATAGTTCCTTCTCCATTTAGCGTAACCTTTACATCATTAGCTCCTGAGACACCTTCAACCTCAATCTTTTTAATGTTTTCTTGGCTTTCTTTCATTTTGCTCTCAATTTCTTTAGCTTTTTCCATTAATTTTGAAAAATCAGTCATTCTAATCCTCTTTCAACTCAACATTAATTAATTCTGCATCAGGAAATGCTTCGATCATTTTTTTATATACTTCAGACTTTTTAGCACCATCAAATATTTTTTTCTCATCAATTTTATTTTTTTCTTTTTTTGAAATTTGTCCTTGGTTTTTTGATAGCGAGATAATCCATCTCTTGGATGTCCATTCGTACAGCTTGTTAGATAGATTTTTAATAAAGTCTTTATCTGAGTTTTCATTAAAAGATATTTCTATTAAACCCTCAGAAAATGAAACTAAATTTGTATTAGTTTCAAGCTCATATTTAAGCTTAGCCTCTTTCCTTTCCGCACATAAATTTATCAAACTTTCAAATGAACCTATTTTTAGTTCATTTATTACTTCATCTTTATTTAAATTTGGTTCAATTTTTTCTTGTTGTGAAATGTTTTTGATTTGATCTATTGTTTTACTTGCAATTTTTTTTTCAGGTTCTTTAATTAAAGTATCAGGATTTTTTCCAGTGAAGCTTTCCACAACATCTTTCTCCTTAAAACCTTTTATTCTCATTAATCTGAAAAGGAACATTTCGACTGATAAATGTGGGTTTGAAACTATGTTAATTTCCTCAATTGTATCAAGTGTAAATTGCCAAAAAAGGATTATATCTCTAGAATCTAAATTTTCAGATATTTTGGAAAGATTACTAAAATCTTGATCATTTAAAGAAAAGTTATTTCCGTCTAATTTTATAAAATTAATATTTTTTAAGTAATATAAAACCTCAAGAAAATCATTCAAAAAAATTTTGGGATCTACACCTGAATCATAAATTTTTCTATACAACTCAAATACTTTTTTTTCATCACCACTTAACAGATTTTTTATTAATTCTATCAGAGAACTTTTATCAAAATATCCATAGATACTTTGTGCTTTATCTAGATTTAATTCCTCATCATTTTGATTGGCTATAAGTCCACGATCTAATAATGATAATGCATCTCTAACAGATCCTTCTGAAATTTTAACAATTAATTTTAAGGCATCATCGGAAACTTTCCCTCCTTCTTTGTCTTTGATCATTTTTATATAGTTAAAAAGCTCTTCAGATTTGACTCTAGAAAGATCAAAACGTTGACATCTCGATATTACTGTTACAGGAATTTTTTTGATTTCGGTTGTTGCAAAAATAAATTTTAAATATTTTGGTGGTTCCTCAAGAGTTTTTAAAAGTGCATTAAATGCTTGTTTGCTTAACATATGAACTTCATCAATAATAAATATTTTATATTTAGCAATTGTTGGTCCATATCTAGAAAATTCAATAAGCTCCCTTACATCATCAACACCGGTCTTACTTGCAGCATCCATCTCTAAAACATCAATATGATTTGATTTAACAATAGAATTACATTGTTCACAAAAAATTTTTTTGCAAAGATTTTCAACACCATTCTCACAATTTAATGCCTTGGCAACTATTCTTGCAAAAGTAGTTTTTCCAACACCTCTAATACCAGTAAATAAAAATGCGTTCGCAGCTTTATCGGAGATAACTGAATTTTTAATTGTTTCAGCAATAACCTCTTGGCCAATTAAGTCCTCAAATACTTGAGGTCTGTATTTTAAAGCAAGTACTTTCGAATTTTCTGTCATTTTTAAGGAGACCAACCAACCTGGAAAATACTCACTACCCTTGCTATCTTTCGATCCTAGGGGATTTGTGGTAACACCACCTGATTGGCCTCCAGCTTTATTATATCAATAAAAATTTCTATTCTACAAGAAAGTTATAAATTTATTCTTGTCTAAATTTATCAGATTTATAAACACCTAGAACGTGCATATCTTGACAATGCAGACCCAATTCCTCAAGTGAGTTTTTGATTTTGGGAGATTCTATATGTCCATCAACATCACATAGAAAAAAATATGAGGAAAATGAGTTCTTTTCAGGAAAACTCTGTAGTTTACTCATATTAACTCCATTTATTGCAAATCCTGACAGTGCAGAGTAAAGGGCCGCGGGTTTACTTTTCAACTTAAAAAGTATTGATGTTATATGACTATCATCAGAAAAATCTGGCTGAAAAATATCTTTACCAAGTAATAAAAATCTAGTCACATTATCTTTATCATCTTGGACATTTTCTTGTAGAATTTTAAGACCATATATTTCTGCACTAAGACTAGATGCTATAGCAGCTTTAGATTTGTCTTTAGTTTCTGAGACAAATTTCGCTGAACCAGCTGTATCTGCTCTTACATTTTCTATGAATTTTTTCTTCTTAATAAAACTTGAAGATTGGCTTAATGCCTGCGCGTGTGAGTAAACATCTTTTATGTCTTCTATTTTTGAATCTTTTAGTCCTAATAGATTATGATTAATCGGAAAAAAATGTTCTGCATAAATATTTAATCTGTATTTAAAGATTAAATACTCGACGCCAATATTTCCTGTTGTTTTATTGGACTCTGGGATTAAAGATTTTATTGAATTATCCTCACTAGACCTTTCAAAGCATTCATCAAATGTTTTGCAGGGTATTGTTTCACTCTCTGGATACATTTTTTTAGCACAACTTTCGCTGTAACTTCCTGCAACACCTTGATAAGCAATTTTCATAATTTAATTTTTATATTCCATAACTTTTTTTATTTCTAGATAATCTTTATCTGTATCTACACCAATTGGTTTAGTTTTTGCCAATCCTACGTCTATTTCAATATTATTATCCATTAATCTTAATTGTTCTAGTTTTTGCGATTTTTCATTCTGGGTTTGCTCTAATTGAACAAACCTTTCTAAATATGAAACATTATAAATATAGATTCCAACATGGTGGTAAATGTTTTTTTGAGTATTTTTAATTTCTCTTGTGAATGATGTTGCTATTGATAAATTGTTATGATGAAGTTCTTCTTTTGTAGTTACTTTTACAACATTTTTGTTTAAGAAAAATTTTTCTTCTTCAATTTGACAAGCTAATGTTGAAATTTTAGATTTTTTTTTAATAGTTTTTTTGAAAAGATTGGTTACATCCTCAATATCAAGCATTGGTTCATCTCCTTGAAGATTTATTACGTATTCAATATTGTCATCTCTTAATTCTTGATAAGCCTCAAAAATTCTGTCAGTTCCGGTTTTATGATCTTTTTTTGTTAAAATACATTTTCCTCCAAGCTTAGTGACCTCTTCAAATATTTCTATATCACCTGTTGCAACATAACTTTCTCCAATAAGAGATGATTTTGCAATTTTGTAAACATGATTAATAATTGAAATATTATTGATTTTTAATAAAGGTTTATTTGGTAACCTTGTTGCAGCCAATCTTGAAGGGATTAAAATTACTGTATTGCTCATAAACTAAGTATTATGCGTCTTTCAGACGCAATGATTAAATTTAAATTTAGTTTTTTTTTTGTTTAACATGTTATACGAGGTTAATAATTAAAAATCATGGACTCATTTGAAATTAATAAAATTATAGCAGCAATAGTGGTAATTTTTGTTGTTATATTTGGGATAACTAAAATTTCAGACATTATCTATTACGTAGAGAAGCCAAGTCAATCAGCTTATAAAGTTGAATTTGCTGAAACAGATAGTGCCAAAGCTTCCACAGCGGTTGAAACAGTTGATATATCTGCTCTATTAGCCATGGGAAGTGTTGATCATGGAAAGAAAGTTTTTAAGAAATGCAGTGCATGTCATTCGATTAAAAAAGGTGGAAGAAACAACATTGGCCCAGCACTTTATAATGTGCTAGGTAGAAATATGGGTGCTCTGGAAGATTACAAATATTCAAAAGCCTTAATAGCATTTGGAAAAGATTGGACATTCCAGGAGATGAATAGTTTTTTAATAAAACCTGCTTCATATATAAAGGGCACCAAAATGGCTTTCGCAGGATTAAAAAAAGAGAAAGATAGAGCCTCAGTAATACTTTACATGAATGCTAATGCTGATAATCCTTTACAACTACCTTAGTTTGCCAAAACAATATAATAAAATACTCTTTTGAACATAAACTCTGTTTAGAGCTTGTTGCCATACTTTAGATTGTTTCCCACTAAATACTTCTTCTGTAACTTCACTTCCTCTTGGCAGACAATGCAGAAATATTGCATCTTTCTTGGCTAAATTCATTGTTTTTTTATCCACTTTAAAATTTTTAAATAATTTAAGTTTCTTTTTCTTGTTCACTTTATCGTTCAAAGAAATGATTTTGTCTGTCATTACAACATCAGAATTTTTAATAGCTATTTCTTTTTTATTAAAAATTTTTATTTTTCCTTTTTGTTTATTTATCAAAGAAATTAGCTTTTTATTTGGCTGATAGCTTTTAGGGCATGCAATATTTAGGTAAACAGAGAATTTTATACAAGCTTCTATTAAGCTATTCATCATATTATTATTAGCATCTCCTATCCAACATAGTTTTAATTTTGAAATATTTTTCTTTTTAATTTCTTGAATAGTAAAAATATCTGACAAAACTTGAGTGGGATGAGAGGATGGACTTAATCCATTAATAATCGGGATACTTGAATATTTTTTGAATTGATCTAATTTTTTATCTGAATCTGTTCTCAACATAAAAGCATTTCCATAAGTTGACAAAATTTTAGACGTATCTGCTATACTTTCACTACCAATACCTAGGTGTAACTCCTCTGGTCTTAACGTTAAAGATCCTCCACCTAATTGTTTAATGGCCAAATAAAAACTTAGTCTAGTCCTGAGGCTAGATTTCTCAAACATCTGTACAAGGATTTTACCTTTTAAAGGTTCGTCTTTGTCCGGATCAAGTGTTTTTAATCTTCTTCTTTTAGCTTTTCTGTTTTTTGCGTCTGAGATAATTTTTTTTAAGTCTATTAGGGGAATATCTCTAATATTAAGAAAGTTTTTCATTATTTTTATACTGTTCACAAACTTTATTGATAATTTTTAAAGCTATATTTATTTCATTTTTTTTAACATTTAATGGTGGTAAAATTCTTATAACATTTTCAGCTGCTCTAATTGTTAATAATTTATTATTTGATAAACTCTGTATAAACTTTGTCTGATCATTATGTAATTGTATTCCCAGAATTAATCCTGTTCCTCTTATTTCTTTAATAATATTCGGAAATTTATTTTTAATTTTATTTAATTCTGTAATGAAATATTTTGAATTACGTCTTACTTTTGAAAGAAAGCCCTTTTTAAAAATTTCATCCATAACAGCATTACCAACTGACATTGCCAAAGGGTTTCCACCAAAAGTGGATCCATGTGTACCTGGGACCATAACCTTTGAAACTTTTTTTGTCATTAACACTGCACCAATTGGAAATCCACCCCCAATTCCTTTTGCTATTGGGACTATGTCTGGTTTTATATTTGCGTATTCATATGAAAAAAACTTACCTGATCTTCCAATTCCACACTGAACTTCATCTAAAATTAAAAGAATTTTTTTTTTATTACAAATCTTTCTAATTTCCCTTAAACACCAAGTAGGTATTACTTTAATTCCACCCTCACCCATTATTGGTTCAATCATTATAGCAGCAGTTTTGCTTGAAATTTTTCTTTTTAGTTCATTATGGTTGCCAAATTTAAAGTGATCAAATCCCCCCACTTTTGGACCAAATCCCTCTATCATTTTTTTTGACCCACTTGCATTTATTGCTGCAATAGTTCTTCCATGAAATGAGTTTTTAATACAAAGAATTCTGTTCTTTTTTGGTTTACCTAGAGAATAAAAATATCTTCTAGCAACTTTTATAGCAGCTTCTGTAGCTTCTGCACCGCTATTTTGAAAAATCACTGAGTCTGCAAAAGTTTTATTCGTTAATTTTTTTGCTAGCGTTTCACCCTCAGGAATAATAAAAGAATTAGAAACGTGCCAAAGTTTTTTTGATTGTTTATTTATTGCTTTTACTAAATTTGTGTTTGCATGACCCAAAGAATTAACAGCAATTCCTTGCACAAAATCCAAAAACTTTACTCCTTTTTTTGTATACAAGAAAGATCCTTTGCCTTTAATGAAAGATAAGTTTCTTCTTTTATAATTTTTAGCTAAGGAACTCATATTAATATTATGATTTAATTTTATAACCTTTATGTATTAGAAAATATGCTAAATAAGTAATAACTAAACTTAAAATAGTTAGCAATATAATACCAAATGTAACTGATCCATCTAATTGACCAATAAACGAATATCTAAATCCATCTATCATATGAAAAAAGGGATTATAATTACTTAGAACTTTTAAAAAATTAGGTAATTTATCAATACTGTAAAAAGTGCCGCTTAAAAAACTTAATGGTACGATAATAAAATTTGTAACTGTACTCATTTGATCAAATTTATCAGCATATAGGCCGACTATAATCCCAAGTGATCCCATTACTAATCCGCCTAATAACAAATATACAAACCATAAAAGATAATTTTGAATGGATAAATCTATAAACAATATAAATATTAAAGTTGAAGACAATGCAATTAGCAAGCCTCTTGTGGCAGAAGCAAATGTTATTGCAAAAACTACCTCCAAGGATGATAATGGACTATGGACAACATCAGTAATTGTACCCATCATCTTACCCATCATTAATGAAGAGCTAGAATGCGCAAAACTTTGTTGAATTACTTGCATCATTATTAAACCACTAGCTAAAAACTTTATATATGGAACTCCTAGTACATTAGCTCTTTGATCACCAATCGCTAAAGAAATAACTGTTAAAAATAATACACTAGTAAGTATCGGACCAAACAAAGTTTGGCCGGATACTGTTAGAAATCTAAGAACTTCTTTTTTAAATAAAGAATAAGTCCCTACCCAGTTTATAATTCCAAATCTTCTTACACCAATCTGATATTTTTTCTGTAATTCAACCATGAGTATTTATTAATAAACTTTTTTTTTGATAATTGTTAAAAAACATAAAAAAATGCTTGTTTTAAAGTATCAATTGTGGTCTCAAGATAATGTTACAATTAAATTTAATTATACTAAATATAGTATTATGAGCTGGACAGAAGAGAAAGTGAATAAACTTAAAGATCTTTGGGGTAAAGGTCAGACAGCTAGTCAAATTGCAGAAATAATTGGTGGAGTAAGCCGAAACGCAGTTATTGGTAAAGCTCATAGATTAAACTTATCGGCAAAAATTAAAACAAGATCAACAATATCACATAATGCTAAAGAGGCGCATCAAGGCAATAACAACCTAAAAAAAGGAAGCAGGAAGCAAAAATTTAGAACTCTACTTTTAGATAAAAACTTTGAAACAGCTAAAAATCTTCAGTTAGAGGATTTAAATGAGCAAACTTGTAAATATATGGAAGGTCATCCAGATGAAATAAACTCCTCATTTTGTGGAAGAAAAACTGTTGAAAAATTTTCTTATTGTCCTTTACACCTAATGATTGTTTTTCAACCTAAAGGCAAGAAAGAGGAAGTTGTTGACAAAGATGACGATGTTCCTAAATTTATAGAAAAAAAAGTAAAATCTGCTTAGTTTAATATTTTTTCTTTGGCTTTTTGAAATTCATCATTAGAAATAACGCCTTTATCATTAAGATCTTTTAATTCTTTTAATTGATTAACTATCTCTATATTTGAAGTTTCATTTTCTACTTTATTTAATTCCAAATTTTTTTCTTCTTTCAATGTTTGCTTTGCTTCAACTCCTCTAGTTATAGCTTTTACAGCAATAGATAAAACAAAAGCTAAAATAACAAATACTAATAAATAAATGATATTTGCTAACATTAATTTACTTTGTCAATTTTTTTTTTTGAAAATTGACCTCCAATTGTCCAATTATAACTGTAACGATTTATTTCTTCATCAAATTTTTTATTAGCATACATTTTTAAATCAAAGTTAGTTTTATATTTTCTCGAAACAATATTATCATATTTAAGTAATCTTAATTGATCAAGAGTAAGTAGTGGTTTTGGCATTAATTGAAATAACTTAGCATTAAACTTTGCTAAAGGCAAAGGTAGTGAAAATAAAAGTCTTTTTTTATTAATTGATTTTAAGATTTTTAATAATATCTCTTTAAATGTAAATACTTCAGGACCAATACATTCAATAGTTTCACCAATAATTTTATTATTTACAATTTCAAAAATTATATTTGAAAGATCGGTAACATGAATAGGAGTGAATTTAGTTTTTCCATTATAGTATAGTGGCATTATTGGGAGTTTGCTTAATAAACTCATAAAGTTTGTTGTAAAATTATCATCTACTGAATATACAATTGATGGCTTCAAAATTACAGAGTTAGAAAAATTTTGTCTTACTTTTTTTTCACCACTTAATTTACTTTTTGCATACTCACTATCAATAGCAGACTCTATTCCTAAAGCAGATAAATGAATAAATTGATTAAGTGAGTTTTTAAAAGCAATCTTTGAAAGTAAAGATGGTAAATGTGAATGTATTAAATCAAATTGGTTTTCTTTTTTTTCATATAAAATTCCGATTAAATTAATACATATAGAGGCCTTTTTCATTAATCTTGATATATTTTCTTCATTAAATAAATTTACTTCCTCTAATTCGAGGTATCCATAGTTAGACTGCGTTTTTATTTGGTAGCCTTTTTGATGAATACTTCTGGTCACTGCAATAACTCTATAGTTGTTTTTAGTAAATATTCTTATTAATGACTTCCCAATTTGTCCGGAAGAACCAAATATTAAAATTGAATCCTGATTTTTCATATATATATATCTATTTATGAATTTAGATATTAAATTACATAAAAAAGATTTACCAGATGAAATAAAGTTCAGTGACAAGATTGCCATTGATTGTGAGTTCACAGGATTAAATGTTGAAAGAGATAGACTGTGCTTGCTTCAGATATCATCAGGTAATAACGATGCTCATATTATCCAACTTGATAAAGATAATTATAATGCTCCAAATTTAAAAAAAATCTTAACAAATGATAAAATAGGCAAATTATTCCATTATGCCAGAGCAGATCTTTTGTTTATTAAAAAATATTTAGAAGTAAACGTAGAAAATATAAATTGCACAAAAATAATGAGTAAAATTGCTAGAAGTTATTCTGATAAGCATGGCTTAAAAGATTTAATTAAAGAATTTATAGGTATAGACATAAGTAAACAGTTGCAGACATCTTATTTTGGAGGGAAACTTTCAGATAAGCAATTGAAATATTGTGCTCAGGATGTTCTTTATTTGCATAAAATTTTTGATGGATTAAAGGATATATTAGAGAGAGAAAAAAGATTACATCTTTATGAGAAAACAATTAAATTTATAAATACTAGAGTTGAATTAGATTTTGCATCTTTTAAAGATGATGTCTGGTCACATTGAAATGAAAGATAAAAAATTACTAAAAATTGCTAAGGACGTAATTAAACTTGAAACAGCTTCTCTTAAAAAACTACACTCTAGTATAGGAAATTCTTTTGAAAAAATTATAAAAACAATTGTTAATTGTAAGAACGGCAAAGTTATAGTTTCAGGTGTTGGAAAAAGTGGAATTATAGGAAGAAAGTGGTCAGCAACACTATCCTCTACAGGTACTCCTTCTTTCTTTCTAGATGCTTCAAGCGCGAGTCATGGTGACTTGGGGCAGGTTACATCAAATGATATTGTAATATTAATTAGCTTGAGTGGGCAAAGTGAAGAACTAAAAAATATAATTCAATATTCATCACGTAATAAAAATATAAAATTAATTGGTGTCACTTCTAAAAAAGACTCACTTTTATATAGGAATGCAGATGTATCATTTTTATTACCATCAGTTAAAGAGGCTGGGCCAGGTAACTTCGTTCCAACATCA